>CAYSRJ010000005.1:0-88276 GCA_964433545.1 uncultured Spirochaetota bacterium
GCGGATTTAGAAACAATAAAGAAAAAAAGATAAACACGCCCTACATTTAATTATCATATCAATCTGCCATAAGCACAATAGTCAGAGCCCATTTTTTTTAAGAAAAATACACATTGGCTGCCGGAAATATTGACTTTTTTGTTAAAAGTAGGGAGAGATTATGAAATCCAGGATAATATCGAAACTTCAGACAACCGTTCCAAGAAAAGTACGTGAGAGGATGAAACTCTCGACCGGAGACAGCTTCGAGTGAAGGATGGATGGGGCCGACAGTGGTCGAACCGGTCCGGGAAACGCTTGTGCAATACAGGAAGGCGATCTCAGCCGGAAAGGGTGACTTCGATAAGGATATCTAAACTGCAAGATCAAAATAGCCAAATAATTTATTGGGGATGATATTTACTCCCGCTGCCGACAGGCTTATCGACAGGTGAGGACCGTTTCCGGTGCTGCTTCTGACAACAGGAGTTGTGACTCTCATAATTATTCTTATAAGCATGGTTTCTCAGATATGGCTGCTCGCATTCTGCCTCATTTTGTTCGGCGAGGGCTGATATAGCGCCGGCCCTGCGCAGAATATGCTCATAGCGCTGATGAGCGGCAGAATAGGGAAAGGAGAGAGGCCTTCGGCTGCTTTATATCCGTAATAGGGGTGACGTTTTCTTTAAGCCCCTTTCTGTTCGGTATAAGTGCCGACCGTATGGGCCTGAGCGAATCGATGAGAATTTTCAGTATTCCCATCCTGCTCAGTTTTTGGGTCCTCATCATCCTGTCAACGATTATGAAGAACAGGACAGCGCAGAAATTATAGCCCGTACTCAGTATGTAAATACGGGACAAAGGTACGTTCCAGATGTCCTTCCTTAAAACGGTCGCCTGGTCCTGAAAGGAAAGCAGCATCCGGTTTCTGCTCCTTAAGGGCCGACTATTCTTCGATAATAATAGCCTCTGCGGGGCAACCCTCGGCAGTTTCTTTAACCGCATCTTCGAGATCAGCGGGCACATCGGGCTGTTTCACCTCGGCGATTTCATCACCCAATTCAAACACGTCCGGCACGTCGTCCGAACAGGCACCGCACCCGGTGCACAGGTCTGCATCGATACTCACCTTCATATGTTCCTCCTTCATAAGGATATTTCAGCGATTAAACATCACTGTTTTGAAGTCGACAAAAGAATACCATTCTCTGTTCAAATCTTCAAGAATTAAATGCTCTACAGGTACTACATTTAATAGTATTGTGAATTATCACCGCTTTTCACCGGTTTCCGCAAGCTCTGCCAGGGCTTTTTCATAGACCTGTTTTTCCTCGTCACGGCCTAATATACCGAGGATATCGATAATACTGTTGAGATCGTTCTTGATTCTTCCGATGAGAGCAAGGCCCCGGTTTACCTCGAGGGCCCGCTTGTAGTAGAAGAGGGCGCTCTTGAAATCACCACTCTTACTGTAAAGCTCTGCCATATTGTGCAAATCTGAAGAGATCCCCAGACTGTTCTCTGTATACTTGTCTTCGTCGAGGGCGAGCAGGTAGTACTGCAGGGCCTTCTCCGTGTCCCCCTGCACTTCGTTCAGGTACCCGAAATTGCTGTATGCAGAGGCAAGGCCGCTGTGGTTTTTCTCTTTTTTGTGTATGGATATTGCAGACTCAATATTTTGCCCGGCGGTTTCATAGTTACCCTTTTTAATATAGATGGAGCCCATATTGTTCAGGGCGTTTGCCGAGCCCTTTTTATTTTTATCGTCCTGATACAGGTCATAGCTCTTTTTAAGCAGGTCAAGCGCTTCGTCATAGTCCTTCTTTCGGATTCGTATTGTTGCGAGTAGCAGATACACATCGGCTTCAGAACTTTTATCTCCGGATACCGTATTGATTTCCTGCGCTTCGGCCAGCAGTTTTTCTGCGTTATCGTAGAGCCCGAAGTTAATGTAGCAGCGTGCGAGATTGTAGAGGTCGGACGAAATGCCCGGAAGGTTGCTCACCTTTCTGTTCTCTTCAAGGGCCTTTTCGAAGTTTTGTATGGCGTTTTCAAAATCTCCCCTGTTGTAGTGTTCGAGGGCAAGTGTTTCATAATCATGCGCCGTTTCCTTCACGAGCATCACGGGCCGATCCGATGCGCATGATGTGAGAAACAGTGAAGACAGGATAAGAGAGAAAAAGATGTATCGTCTCATTCGTTCCTCCCTTCATATCCCTCGACGGTGGGCGCATATCCTCCATCACGTTCGGTACTGTCTATGGGAAGCGGCTGGGGCACTTTTTGCGAGGAGAACCCGCGCACAAAGAAATTCTGCTTGAGTATTTTTATAAGGCCGATTGCCTCGTTCATGGTTCTATTGCTCCGCGCAACAGCGGCTTTGATTTCCGGAGACGCTTCGGCAAGAGTAGCTGAAAGCTCCTCGAAGTTGCTGACCGTCTTATTGAGATTGTCCATGAGCTCCATAATGTTTTGATACAGCTCATAGTCGTCGTACATAAGCTTGCCGATACTGCCCTGCTTTTCTTCAATCGATCTGGTGATATGCTCGAGCGAGGCGAGTGTTCTCGGCAGGCTCTCATCCTTTGCGGTGAGCATGGTAAAAAAATCCTGCAGCTTCGCGAGAGCCGGTTCGAGGCTGCCGTCCTCAGCAGAAAGGTTATAGGTCAGCTTTTCCATATTGTTCATAAGCCGTGTTATCTGGTCGGGGCGTTCACCCTTGAGCTTTTCGGAGAGTATTTTCTCTCCCTGTTCAGTATCTTCAGACCATACATACGAGCCGTTTGCAAGCTGGGGCATGTCTTTTTCGCCGGGAATTATCTCGAGTACCTTGCTGCCGATAAGAGGCGCCCTGAGCTTGACTACACTGTCCCTTCTGATCCGCGCTGTATATTCCTGATATACGGAAAAGCCGACGTCGATCCAGTTGTCCTCATTGAGAAATACAGACTTTACCTCTCCTATCTGTATTCCTTTGATTGCGACCTGCATACCAAGAGAGATACCCTCCCCCCTGAGGAACTTTGTGTTGTATTGGTACTGCTTCTCGAACCATCGCCTTTCCCGTCCAATCATGATGATCACTGCAATGATGACAAGGATGACAACGGAGAGAAACACTCCCACTATCTTTTCGAGGTGTTTGAATCTGAAAGACATTAGTTTTTCCTTTTACCGCACAAATGGTGATTCCGATTTTCGAGGCAATCCCGGTCTCCGGAGGGTGCTGCTCGACCGCTTTACTCATTCCCGGTCAAAAGGCCGAGCACCTCCTCGGCAATAAGTGCCTCTTCATCTACTATAATCGACATAATCTTCTGAAGAATCGGGTCAGACGATCGAAGAATTTCATCTCTCCTTCCGTACGCAAAGAGCTTTCCCGCATAGAGCAGTGCAATGTGGTCGGCATAGGCTTTAATGAAATCGAGATTGTGACTCACCATAATGAGCGTAATATCCGGGTCATCCCGGAGGGGAATCAGCTTGTCGATCATTTTCTGCCGGTGAATTGCATCGATACCGGTGACCGGTTCATCAAAAAAAATGAGCTTCGGGCTTACAACAAGCGCGCGAGCGAGACCTGCGAGCTTTCGCTGCCCCATCGAAAGATGGGCGGGAAGCTGGTCTTCAATTTCTCTGAGGTCGAAGTTTTCTAGTACAGTATAAACCCTCTTTTCTACTTCCTCTTTCTTCAGGTTGAAATGATACCGAAGCGGCAGCGCGATATTGTTGAAAACGGTGAGATTGCTGATAAGCGCCGCGTCCTGAAAAACGAAACCGAATTCCTTCCGCATTTCAAACAGTGAACCGCGGGATGCATTGAATATATCGACACCGTCAATGTATACCGTGCCCGTGTCCGGCGGAATGAGTCCCGCTGCGATTTTCAGCAGGGTACTTTTACCGCAGCCGGACGGGCCGGTAATGGTGACGAGGCGTCCCTGCGGTATGCTCATTGAAATAGAATCGAGGAATTTCTCCCCGCCAAAGGATATTGAAACGTTATTTATTTTTAGAATTGTGTCGTTCATACCACTGTGTTCTCCGAACGTATCAGAAGTAATAAATAAACGTAATAAGCCCATCCGCCAGAAAAAGGGCGGTTATGGCATCGACCACACCCTTCGTCGTCATCTGTGGGACCTCAGTAGAGGATGTTTTCACGGAAAATCCCCTGTAGCTGCTGGTCAACGAAATGAGTATACCGAAAATAAACCCTTTCAACAGGCTTATCGTCAGATCGGACAAAACCACCGATTCAAGAATGCGCTGTAAAAAGGGAATAAAGCTTGTAACAAGAACGAGCTTCGAGACGAGAAATCCACCAAGTATCGCAAAAATGTCGAAGTAGATATTCAGACTTACAAGAGAAGCGGTCATTCCGAATATTCTCGGAAGCACAATATAGCGGATGGGATCGATTCCCATTGATTCGAGGGCCTCGATTTCATGGGAAACTGCCATATTGCCGATTTCCGTCGTGATTGCGGTTCCGGAGCGGCCGATGACGATGAAGCCGGTGAGAAGCGGTCCCAGCTCGCGCACGATCACCGTAATAAGTATATTGCCGATAAAGGATTCCCCGCCGAATCTTGGGAGAAAGGTCAGCGACTGTATAATGGAAATACCACCGATAGCAAGCGCGACGATTGCAATGAGGGGGAGGGCGTCGACTCCGGTGAAGAGCACCTGTTTGAAAAGAACGTTCAGATTTATGCGGTATCCGCCGGGCTTTTTCCCGATTCCCGTCTTGATGATGAGATAGGTGTAGGCGCAGAAGTCAATAATACTCTGAACCTTTGAAAGAAACCAGCCGCCGAAGCTCTCGAAGTATCCAGCCATGGAGTAATTGTATATATAGGATATGGTAATGTCAATAACACTATTGCGGTCGATCTGACGGATAGTTTGATGCTGCTGCAAAAATGCTTTTTTTCTTGACACCGATTAAGGTACATGTTATCTATATTTTGAAACTGGCCCTGTTTCAGGGGAGCGGAATGCGGTTAAAAACCGCAGCGGTCCCGCCACTGTGACCGGGGATGAAAGCAGCAGTAAGCCATTGGTTTTTCCATCCGAAGATATGGGATGGAAAATCGAGAAGGTGCTGTGAGTAAAATGATCCGGAAGCCAGGAAACCCTCCTGAAACAGTATGCCCTCGAGGAAAGGGGATGGACATGTTTAAAGATCACATCTTCAAGTCTTCATTTCTATTTCCCCATAACCTTTCCAACTGTAATTTTAATTTTTAAAAAGGGTGATGTACACCACAGGGGTAACCGGGCCTGAATTTGTATAGAATACGCTGTTTGGGCCAAGTGCGGGTTGCACGCTCAGTCAATTTAGTCTGAGGAATGTTTTATTCGCATGAACACGTTACATATAGGAGCGCTTGTTTAATGAAAAAAAGAGCCTTCTTCGCAACCATTACAGTTGCATTTATCATGGTTGTCACCATGCTGTCTACCCTGGTAAATGCCGGGGAAGATGACTCCATTGCAATGCAGGAGGTTGTAATCAGCGCAACCAAGACTGAGCAGGAGGTCCTTGACGTTTCCCAGCATGTCACAGTGATCTCGGGCGAAGAGATAGAAAAAAGCGGTGCAGGCAGTGTTTCCGAGGTGCTGGATGCCCGGACAGGGATTGTCATCAACGATTACGGGCCAAAAGGTGCGTCTCAGAATGTGTCCATGCGCGGCTCTACGTCGGCACAGGTACTGATCCTCGTCGACGGGGTTCGAATGAACAGCGCGCTGAGCGGAGGTGTGGACCTCTCTCTCATTCCCGTTGACAATATAGAGAGAATCGAGATTGTCCGCGGCGGTTCGAGCGCCCTGCACGGTGCAGATGCCATGGGCGGGGTTATCAATATCATTACGAAGAAAAAAGCCGACAACCGTCTGAAAGTGTCGATTGAAAACGGGAGTTTTCTGCCCGGCAGGTATGTTGCAGGGTACTCGACCGATAAAACCGAAGAGCCTGCAGATTACACGGATATTGTTGATTCTCAGAAGGCCCGAATCGCATATTCCAGGAAGCTCGGAAAGATCAGCCTGACCACAGCGGGGTCCATCGAGCGGGCAAAAAACGGATACATCTACAAGGATACGAATCTCGAGAACAGAAAACGTGATAATGCCGAACTTCTGGGCGTCGATGTGTCTGCAGGTGTGCGCTTTCCCGCGGGAGAAGGCACTGTTGATATTACCGGGTCTTTTGTGCGCAATAAAAAGGGAATACCCGGCTCGATTACATCACCGACTCCTGAAGCCTCCCAGGAAGACCGGAGAGTGCAGACTTCCGCGGATTTTCATACAGACCGTTTTTTCAGCGAACTCCTTTCATTTAATATCAAAACGTACGTTATCTCTTCGGAGCTGCAGTATAAATCGCCGTCGATAGATGTTGATTCGGATCATAAAACAAACTCCGCCGGCCTCGATCTGGTGCAGGAGATGCTTTTTTTCAACAGGTTTTCGATTATTTACGGCGGGAATATGAGCTATGATTCTGTGAAGAGCACCGATGTGGGTGCAAAAGACAGGACATACGGCGGCGGGTTTGTCGAGACACCGATTTTTGTGACAGACAGCCTGACACTTCAGCCGGCGGTGCGATACGACTACTACTCCGATTTCAAGGGAGATCTGAACTTCAAGCTCGGCAGTGTGTACCGGCTTTCTTCGACGACATCCATTAAGGGAAGTATCGCAAAATCATTCAGGGCTCCCACCATGAACGACCTGTACTGGCCGACCGATTCTTTTGCCGAGGGGAACCCGGACCTCAAGCCGGAAACTGGGTACAGCATCGATTTCGGTGCGACGCATACCGGCGAGCGACTGCGCTTTGATCTCTTCGGGTATATGCGGTATGTGAACGATGTCATCCTCTGGCAACCTGGTGATGACGGGCTGTGGCGGCCCTCGAACTGGGGGGAAGCACTCTATCCCGGCATTGAAAGCAGCCTTCAGGTGCGTCTCCGTGAAGGCGTTTGGGCGCGGCTTGACTATGGTTTTCTGTACACCTTTGCCCTGTCCGGAGGGCTTACGATGAAAGATAATAAACGGCTCCCCCTGATACCGGTTCATTCGCTCAACCTTGGATTGGATCTGCAGCGCGGGAAAAGTTTTTTCAGCTTAAGCACGAAATACGAGAGCCTGCGGTATGAAAAGGTATCTAATGCTTCCTACCTTCCGTCGTATACGGTGGTTGACGTACTCTACAGGAGAAAGTACCGCCATGTTTCATGGTTTGCAGCGGTTGATAATCTTTTTAATGAGCAGTATGAAGTTGTGCCGCTCTACCCCATGCCGGGTACCTTCGTCCGCTCGGGTGTCGAGCTCACGTTCTGAGGCCGCCCCGTGGGTATTGGAGATATATTGATTATTTTTTCGCAGTAAAAAAAATTATAGAAGGAACAGAAAATGAAAACAAAAAAAATCATCAGTATCGCATTCATAGCGATCATCGCCTTTTCTATCATTGTGGTAATAATCGGATGCACCACCGGCACAGGTGTGTCTTCCGGTACCCTGTACATGACCGATACCTTCAACGGACGGGTGTACACATTCGACATGGATAATAACATAGCCTCTTCGGCACCTGTGCTGTCGACAGGGCAGAATGCAACCGGTATGATCTTTTTTTATAACGATATCGGGTATATTACCGTTGGCAATTCTTCTACGACTGATGCGCCCGGTGTGTATCGGTTTGATCCGAGTGCCCAGGTGCCCGTCGCGGAGCGAATAGGGAAGTCCATCAGCGCTCAGTACATTGCCTTTTACAGTTTGACGAAGGCGTATGTCACGGATGCCGATGTTTTTTCGTCAACCGGTGTGTACACATTCAATCCACTAGATCCTGATGCAGGATTATCCGGGCCAATTCCCGGGACTGACGATATGGCCGGTGGGATGTACCTGCAGGACATCACGGCAGCAGGAGGCATGGTGTATGTCGCTGATAACGGCAAGGGCCAGGTGCTCGTTATAGATCCGACGACCGATACGCTTGCAGCATCTTCACCCATACCGGCTTCTGCAGGAGGAACAACGGGGCTGCTCACCGTACGCGATTCAGATGGAAATGCTGCCGTTTATGTCGCGAACAACGGGGGATACGATGCGATGTTCAACCCCCTGCCGGGATCGATTGACGTTATAGATACATCGACCAACATACTGAAACAGGCAGTGAGCAATGTCAGCGCAACCCAAATCGAGTATGATTCTGTAAACGATTCATTCTTCGGCACAGGGTATACGAACACATACCGCATCGATCCGGCCTCAGGAACAGCAGTTGAGATAAAGAACAAGGACAACCAGTCTTTCGGAGGCACCGACATCGTTGCGAGCGGTGGAAAGGTGTATATCTCGAATACCGATTACACCTCGAGCAAACTGTACATCCTTGACGGGGCAAGTGCTGAAACAGCCGAAAGCCCCGTTTCTATCATGGTTGACGGTGAGGATGCGGTTGCCGGGCTTGCCGTGTATTGATGTTCAGTGCCTGTGCCTTTTAACGCATGCGCCATTCAGTACCTGTGTGCCAGGATTGGAGCCTCCTGCCTGCTATTGACAATGCAGGCGCCAGGGGTTTTATTGTAAATAGCGACGTTTTCTCTTCTTCGGGAATTAACTGAAAGGATAATCGGGTGATAGATCTGTTCTACAAGGGTGGCCCGCTCATGTATCCCCTGCTCCTCGGATCAGTGCTCATGGTCGCCGTTATCATCGAGCGCGGGTACCATTTTATCCGGGCAAAGACCGGCGGGAGGCTTGTCGAGGAGGTCAAGAGAAGGATCGAGGAGGGAAAACTCGAACAGGCTGAGGAGATTGCCTGCTGCAGTCACGGTCCTGTTGCGGTTATAGTGGGCGAGGCCATCAGGCTTCGTGCATATACACAGGATGTAATTGAGAACGAACTTTCTATTCGAGGGGACAAGGAGCTTGCGAGGCTTACGAAAAATCTTCACCTCCTGGACCTGATTGGAAAGATTGCGCCTATGATTGGGCTCCTGGGAACCGTGCTTGGTATGGTGGGGGCATTTCAGCAGGTGGCAACGGTAAAAAACCTCGTCGACCCGTCTATACTGGCGAGGGGAATATGGGAGGCACTGATAACGACGGTGGCGGGTCTTTTTGTCGGTATACCGGCCCTCATCTTTCACCATCTATATACGAACAGGGTCAAGGCGGTGGCATTTGCCATGAAGCACTACGGCGAGGAGATCGTTTCGATGACCAGGGGGCGGCATGATTGAGTTCAAAGAATATGAGAGTTCCGCCGGAAAGAATCCTGGACCGGACCTCACCCCCCTTATCGATATGGTTTTCCTTCTTCTCATTTTTTTTCTTTTAACGTCATTTCTTGTAAGTCCCTCAATCAGGGTGAACCTGCCGAAAACGACGGATGCGGAGCTTACGGAAAAGCCCGAGGTCATCGTAACCATTTTAAATGACGGCAGCCTGCTGTTCAACGGCAGGCAGGCGACTCCGCAGAAGCTTTCAAACATGCTCAGGCGTTCATACGCATTTCAGCGGACTCGCGAGGTGGTTATACAATCGGACCGGGAAGTTGCTTTTAAACGGGTGGTTGAGGTTATGGATATTTCAAGAAACGCAGGCGCCGAGAACATCTCGTTTCTTGTCGAGCGGAGGAAATGAAACGGTCCGGATTCATCGTTCTGAGCATTGCTTTTTTTATTTCACTCGTTTTTCACTTTGCACTGATTCGCCTGGTTCGCTATGAAAAAAAAGGCGAGGTCAGAGAAACGAAGAGATATGAGGTGAACCTTGTATACTATGAGAAACCGGCTGAAGAAATAAAAGAGACCAGGCTAAAAAGGACTGCCAAAAAAAAGAAGCATAAAGAGCAGGAAAAAGAAAAGGCAGAGCCAGAGCAGCTGCCGGTGCAGAAGGAGGTTACGCCCGAACAGCCTCCTGTGCTTGTAGATGCTGATATATCCGAACAGCCACACGAAAAGATACAGCATGAAGAACCTGCAGATAGGGAGAGCGGCGGGGCGGAGTCGAAAAACCAGCCCCTGCAGGAATCGAAATCAGATGAAAGAGTTTCGCAAGAGCAGCCTGATTATACCCTGGTCCTTTCCGGCCTGAGGGACGACCTGTTGAAAAGGAAAGTCTACCCCTATGCAGCGAGGAAAAAAGGCTTTGAAGGTATTGTCGTGGTGTTCGTCAGACTCGATGCGGATGGGAATCCCCTCGATATCAGGCTCGCGCGCTCCTCGGGGCACAGGGTGCTTGACAACGCTGCCGTGTCACTTGTGAAAAAGGTTCTACCGTACCGGCATAATACGGGAAATGAGATCTCTTTTGAGATACCGATAAAGTACAGTCTTGTCGAATAGAACAGGCGGTCGGATGAATCCATTCAGCCAGCTGAAGGACGGTTGGATCCATTCAGCCGGATGAACATACGGAGGAAGGCAATGAACAAGGGTTTGCTGATAGTGTTTACGGGAGACGGGAAGGGAAAAACCACCGCCGCGCTTGGAATGGCACTTCGTGCTTTCGGGCACAATCTGCGTGTGTGTATTATCCAGTTTATAAAAGGGGACTGGCAGACCGGTGAAAAAAAGGCTCTGGCACGCTTTGAAAACCTTGCGGATGTGTATACCCTTGGAAAAGGATTTATTTTCAGCGACAATGATCGTACAGCGCACAGAGAAGCAGCCGTTCAAGCCTGGGGACTTGCCAGGGAAAAGATAGATTCACAGAACTACAGCATCGTTATTCTTGATGAAATTACATACGCAATGCAGTTCAACTTTATCGATGAAAAGGATGTTTTATCACATCTTTCGAACAGAAGTGACGATCTTCATGTCGTGGTGACGGGGAGAAACGCCTCGCCAGCCCTGATTGAAGCCGCCGATCTGGTAACGGAAATGGCAGCGGTAAAGCATCCGCTGAAAAAAGGCGTCAAGGCCCAGGCGGGGATCGAGTTTTGATAAAATCACTTTTAGGGAATCAGAGATCATGGGTTGAGGACAGACCGGTGTACGGCAAAAAAAACTCTGCAGCTGATGATGATCGCTTCTACTGGTGAATGATAAACAAGGGAATATTGTCAGGATTCAGTTTCTGATTCTCATGGCGGATCTCGAAGTGCAGGTGCGGCCCTGTGGTTTTGCCTGTGGTGCCGACCGTTCCGATTATCTGCCCCGAATCAACCGTTTCACCTTCTTCAACAAGTATTTTTTCGAGATGGCCGTACAGCGTGTAGTAGCCGAGCTCATGCTCCAGTATAACGGTGCTGCCGTACCCGTTGATATCCCCGGCATACACCACCTTCCCCCAACGTGCGCTGTGAACATTTTTTCCCTCTTCAGCAGCAATATCAACTCCACCGTGAAATGTGCGCTCATTCACGAAAGGATCGATCCTGGGCCCGAACTTCGACGTTTCAATTCCCATAAGCGGCGCGTAGAAAACCACCCCGGTCAGATAGGTTCGTTCAAGGAAAGAGAGCGTTACTTCGGGAGCGAAGAGAAGCGATTTTTCCGGATTCAGCGGATCGGCCACCCTCTGAATGTCTGTTTCAGAAATTTTGTATTTTTGCACAATATCCGATATACTGGTCTTTTCCTCTTCAAAAAAAAGCCCCAGCGTATCCGGAAGGTATGCTATACTCTCTTCCTGTATCATACCGATAAAGTCGATATGGTTCAGCGTGGAAATGGTGTCCACGTTGAGGCTCGTCTTTGCAATGAGGGTCCAGATATCCTCTCCTCTCTTGAGGGTGTATCGGTAGAGTACAGGGGGACTGTATATATCCTTTCTTTCCTGCTTGAGAAGCCTGTTTTTTGACGCAACGGTTGATTCGTATAGGGTATCGAAGTTGCTGTCCGTGTAGTTGAGATCCTTTATTAGAATGGTGTCCGCATGTGCTGAAATCATGGGAATAAAAAGAACAGCCATTATTAAGAAGAGCGTGTTTTTCATCGCTTGCGGACAGGAATTTTCAGATTCCGGAAGAATACAGTTACATCCTCCGGTTTTATACCATATTATATCCTTATGTAGTATAATCAAACAACAATTAAATGAGAGGTGCATCGATGAAAGAAAAGGTATTTTTCATTGCGGTGGATGATCATGAGGACCCGTCGCGAATCGCAAAAAAGGTAAAAGCGCTCTATGAGGAGAGTGGGGTAAAGAATTATTTTGCGAAAGGCGACTTTGTCGGTGTAAAAACACACTTTGGCGAGTCGAGCAATACCACATTTCTTCATCCACTTATCGTGAAGGCTGTAATCGACAAACTGAAGCAGATCGGCAGCAAACCCTTTCTTACCGAGACGGCGACTCTGTACAGGGGCAGCCGCTCCAATGCAATCGATCACATCACGCTTGCCGCCGAGCATGGCTTCGGCATCGATAAAATAGGTGTTCCCCTCATTATGGCTGACGGTCTCTTCGGCGACGCGGAAGTTCCGGTCGCTATTAACGGCCGTCATTTCGATACGGTGAAAGTCGCCCGGGAAATCACCAGGGTGCAGGGTATTGTCGTCCTCAGCCACTTCAAGGGTCATATGATAACCGGGTTCGGCGGCGCATTCAAGAACTTAGGGATGGGGCTCTCTTCGCGGCGGGGAAAACTCAAGCAGCATTCAGTCATGACACCGGAGATTAGTTCTTCGAAATGCACGGCATGCGGTGAGTGCATAAAGTGGTGCCCGCAGGATACCATCGTCATGAAAAACGGGGCCGCATTTATTGAAAAAGAAAACTGCATCGGCTGCGGTGAGTGCTATGCCGTGTGTAAATTCGGGGCAGTTATGATCGATTTTCAACGGGATAGTGATGAAATACAGGAGATGATAGCCGAGCATGCAGCCGGTGTGGTTCGGGCGGTCGACGAGAACCTGTTTTACTTTAATTTTCTCATAAACATTACGCAAAACTGCGACTGTATGAACGGCGGCCAACGGGTTTCCCGTGACATCGGTATCGTCGCCGGACGAAACATCGTGGCGGTGGAGAAGGCCTCGTGCGATCTTTTCGAGAAGGAAAACAGTATGACTATTGCGCAGGCCGCGTATCCACAGGTCAATCCTTATATTCAGCTGGAGCATGCCTGCAAAATAGGTCTCGGAAGCATGGAGTACGAGATGATTGTTTTTGAGGGGTGAGGCTGCATCCTTACAACATCTTAGAGGACAGGCCTTTATTACTTCAGGGCACACCTCGCCGTGCCTCACGGGTCCCGGTGCAGACAATCGGGTTGACATTTTAAGAAACCGTCAATAAACTTAAGGAAAATTGCAGCAGTTTTTTTTCATGGGTGAAGCTCTTTGAAACTGAAAGATGACGGAGGAGTTTGCATTGATCAGCGCGAATGATTTGAGGAAAGGGATGATGTTCAGGATGAACGGCGAGCTGTATTCTGTTCTCAGCTATCAGCATGTCAAGCCGGGAAAGGGCGGCGCATTCGTTCGATCCAAGATACGAAATATCCAAAAAAATACCATTGTTGACCGTACATTCAGGCCGGATGAGAAGATAGAGGATGTGTACATTGAAAAAAGAAAGATGCAGTACCTCTATGATGATGGCGACAATTCAGTTTTTATGGATACCGAAAACTACGAACAGGAAAGTGTCCCGAACAGTTCTATAGAAGAAGAAAAGCGCTTTCTCAAAGAAGGCCTTGAAGTTGACGTGAGTATTTATGAAGGAGAGATCATCTCCGTCGATCTCCCCATTTTCGTCGAGCTCAAAGTGTTGCACACAGAACCGGGGCTCAAGGGCGATACAGCCACAACGACATATAAACGCGCGACTGTCGAGACGGATGCGAATATACAGGTGCCCCTGTTTATTAATGAAAATGACATCATCAAGGTTGACACAAGGACCGGGGAATACTGTGAGCGTGTGTGAAAGATGTCTCGAGGCCGCTGTCAGGTACTACAGCGATACTTTTTTTCCAAAGAACAACTAAGTAACGTTTAGTTTTAGTAAATACGACTTTTGTGTAAACAAGGTACATTTTATACAATATAATCGGTAAGTATCGCTGCAGCACTATTATAACAGGAGAATAATCACCCTTTCTCCGGGATCAGGATTTCGAAAGTACCCGGGAGATGCCGGGGAAATAGACACACATATTCTGTATGTATGGTTCACAGTCTATTATCTTCCTATTCGGATAGGTTATTGAAGAATACGTTATTGAAGAAAAAGGGTATTCAAAAGAAACTCGGGCTGAAATTCTACAGAAAAAAACTGTACGTGCAGGCGGTATCCCACCTCGAGAAGGCACTTACCAAGGATAAGAACGACCCGGATATTTACCTGTTTCTGGGTTATGCATCGCTTTTCACCGATGATTTTGAAGGTGCGCGCCGTTATTTCAGGGCCGGTCTCCTGGTCAGGGAGAACCATATTGAGCTCTTGAAGGGTCTTGCCTATATCTACCTGAAGGACGAGAGGATAGAGGATGCCGTAAGCCTCTGGGGAGAGGTGCTTGAAATAAATCCCCGTGAGCGGTCGGTAAAAAACGCCATTGCACGGCTTCGATCTGCGGAGGATACATCCTCATTCGTTCAGTCATTCGATCTCAAAGACTATCGTTCTGCAAGGCTTCCGTTTTTCATAAAGCTCAAGCCGTACCTGCTGGGATTGAGCATTACGGCAGGCATCATTCTCATCCTTACAATTTTTTATGTAACACCCCTTTATGACAGGGCGCTTGAGCGTTTCTATCCCGAGATCGTCGCACTGAGAGCGGTGAAGCTCCCTGAAGGCCAACCGGTAACCGCCATGAAGGAAGAAGCCCTGTATTCATTCACTGCCAAGGAGATCGAGGATAGTTTCGTCCGTATAAAAAAGTATATCTACCGCGGCAGGACCAATACCGCCATTGTTGCTTTAAACAGGATAATGCTCTCCAACGCATCACCGCCCGTGAAGGAACAATTCGACATACTGTATACCTTCATCAATCCGCCCGATCCCCTCTCGATCGACTTCTCACCTCGATTTTTTGAGATAATGAAGGAACAGGCTGCGTACAGGGGAGTGTATATCCTGTGGACCGGAAAAATTGCCAATCTCAAGAAGAAAAATGATGTATTCGAGTTCGACCTCCTCGTTCACTATGAGGATGAAGATACAATAGAAGGAATCGCACACGTTACGCTTAAGGGCACCTACTACCTTGAAAACAGGAGAAATGTCGAGGTGTTCGGAAACTGTACTGGTGTGGACAACACAAGCGGGAAGGTACTTGTCAACGGAATACTTCTGAAGAATGTCGGGCATTAGTCGATCAGGCTGAATAATTACTATCTGGAGGGAAATGCAGGATGACTGCAGGTGAAGGCTGTATTCTCGCCTTTGATTTCGGCACGGAATCGGTTCGGGGTGCGCTGTTCAATGAGCACGGGAACATGGTGTATACGAGTGCGTGTGAGTACCAGACAATGTTTCCGGGACAAGGCTGGGCGGAGCAGTTTCCCGACCAGTGGTGGGACGCTTTCATCGGTATTGCGAAGGATATAGTACAGAACTCCGGGGTTAAAAGTGAGCGGATTCTTTCAGCCGCAGTCGACACGACGAGTTGCACGGTACTTGTATTAGATGAAAATTTTACACCTCTCAGAAACGCGTTGTTGTGGATGGATGTCCGTGCCTTCAGGCAGGCGGAAAAAATATCTGCATGCGGTAAAAATGCACTGAAGTACAACGGGTTCGGCAGTGTATCGGCAGAGTGGATGCCGTCGAAGGCGCTGTGGGTTAAAGAGAACGAACCGGAATTATGGGAACGCGCGCGGTACGTATGCGGTTTTCAGGACTGGATAAATTACCGTCTGACCGGCGAATATGTCGGGAGTATTAACAACACCACTGTGCGCTGGTACTACGATTCGAGATCAGACGGCTGGCCCCGGGATTTTTATAGAGCGATTGGACTTGAAGACGCAATCGAGAAATTCCCGCAGCGCATCCTGGAGCTCGGTGCGCCGATCGCGCCGATCAGGTCCGATGTCGCCAAAGAAACCGGTCTTTCAAAAAAAACCCTCACCGTGCAGGGCGGCGCGGATGCATATATCGGCATTTTGGGGCTCGGTGCGGTAAAGCCTGGCAGAATCGCATTTATCACGGGCTCATCGCACCTCATGCTGGGGCAAGCAACGGAAGAGTTTCATAAAAAAGGCATATTCGGCGGATTTCCGGACGCGGTTATGCCCGGGCTGTATGTCGTCGAGGGAGCGCAGATTTCAACCGGCTCGGTTTTGAAGTGGTTTAAAAACGGGTTTACAGGGAAGGAGCTTGAAGAAGAGGCTTCACGGAAGGGCCTCTCTATCTACGACTACATGAACAAGCGTGCGAAGGATGTAAAAATAGGAAGCGACGGGCTTATCCTTTTAGACTACTGGCAGGGAAACAGAAACCCTCTTACCGATTCACAGGCTCGGGGTGTCATCTGGGGGCTTTCTCTTAACCATACGCCTGTTCATGTGTACCGTGCCATAATGGAGGGTGTCGCATACGGAACGGAGCATATAATGCGTTATTTCAAGGCTTCTGGCTTCGATCCAAAGGAGATTTACGCATGCGGCGGGGCCACGAACAGCGATCTGTGGATGCAGATTCACAGTGATGTTATGGGAGTGCCCATACATCTTACAGAGGAGCCGAATGCGCCTCTGCTCGGTGATGCCATACTCGCCTCCTGCGGCGCAGGGGTGTATTCAAGCATCGAGGAAGCGGCGTCAGTCATGGTGAGAATAAAGAAAAGTATCGAGCCGAATAAAGAAAACACCGAACAGTACAGCTACTATGTGGACAAATATATCGAGACCTATCCGCGGCTGAAAGACCTTATGCATGACATGGTCAGGCATGAAACAGTGTGACTGCTGTTCGGATGCAGTACTTGTTCTACTGATGATGTTTTATATGTTTCAGTTATATCTCTGCTGCGGACGGCCGAAGGTGCTGATGAATACCGGACAAATTCGGTTGAGCGGGCATAACATCCGCTTGCTTGCCATGCCGGTGTTTGACTGTGATATTGAAAAATTAAGTAATTTACATGTTACGCATATATGAACTAATAGCAAGGAGTTATAATAAATGAAAAAGATTATCAATTCGACTGAACAGGTTGTCGACGAAATGATCGAGGGAATGCTCAGGGCCTATCCGGAGCACCTGAAGCGTGCGCCGAATACAAAGCGTACCGTCATGTTTACAAAGGCGCCGGTCGAAGGCAAGGTGGGTATTATTACCGGTGGCGGCTCAGGTCATCTGCCGCTTTTCCTCGGCTACACCGGGCAGGGCCTTCTGGACGGGACAGCTGTCGGAGACGTGTTTTCATCCCCATCTTCGAAAGAGATATTCGAGCTCACGAAGGCGGTCAATGCCGGAAAGGGCGTGCTCTATCTATATGGAAACTACGGCGGTGATATCATGAACTTCGATATGGCAGCAGACATGGCAGAGGATGAGGATATAGATACCGCCACGTCGATCGGATGTGACGACGTCGCGTCTGCTCCAAAGGGACAGGAGGACAAGAGGCGGGGGATAGCCGGTATTTTCTACGCGTACAAGATCGCGGGCGCGAAGGCTGCTCAGGGAGCGAGCCTGGAAGAGGTGAAACAATGGGCCGACAGTGCGATAGCTGCAACACGGACGATGGGGGTCGCGCTGAGCCCGTGCACCATACCTGCTGCAGGAGAGCCCACCTTCACCATCGGTGACGAAGAGATGGAGATTGGCATGGGTATTCACGGTGAAAAGGGTGTTCAGCGCGGTAAACTCAAAACAGCGGATGAGATTACGCAGATCATGACGGAAAAAGTAATTGAAGACCTCCCTTTCAACAAGGGAGATGAGGTCTCGGTTCTCGTGAACGGCCTCGGAGCCACAGCCCCGATGGAGCTGTACATACTGTTCCGCAAGGTGAGCATGATTCTGGAGGATAAAGGTATTTGTGTATGCCGATCCTATGTCGGAGAGTACGCGACGTCGATGGAGATGAAGGGTGCCTCGATTACCCTGTTCAGGCTCGACGACGATCTGAAAAGGCTGCTCGATGCGCCGTCCTATTCACCCTTTCTTCTCCAGCAGCTCCAGAAAGCATAGAGCTGGAGCGATATTTTTTGACGCCAGGTTGATTAATATATGGTTACCTGCGATAGAGAAGTGGTGAATTCAGTTTTTTCGTTAAATATCCACAATTTACACCATTTAATCAGTACGTATTTCTGCAGCATGAGGAGGCGAGGCGATGAGTGCAGACACATTGACTCGTGATGAGGTTATAAAGGTTCTAAAAGAAGCCGCTGCCCGAATGCAGGGACATGTGAAGCAGGTGCGGGATCTGGATGCGGAGATCGGAGACGGGGACCTCGGCATCACCGTGCAAAAGTGCTTCGGAGCGGTGGAAAATTACCTTGCAGGTGTTACGGATGAACCGATAACCGATATCCTGAAAGGGGCGGGTATGGCCTTCAGCGAGGCAAACCCCTCCACGTTCAGCGCCCTGTTTTCAGCAGGCCTCAGAAAGGCGGGCAACGCAGTCAGGGAAAAAGGGAGCCTCACGGCTGCCGATATTGCAGCGATGTTCGATGCCGCTGTCAAAGGGATCATGAAGCTCGGCAAGGCGCAGGAAGGCGACAAGACCCTGCTTGACGCGCTCATCCCCGCCGCACAGGCTGCAGCGTCTGCGGCGCAAACAGACAGCTCCCTTTCCCGGATACTACGGGCTGCTGCGGATGCTGCGGAAAAGGGCATGAAGATTACGATTGGCATGGTATCGAAGCAGGGGAGAGCGCGCTCCTTCGGAGAGCGGACCCGCGGTGTGCAGGACCCGGGCGCAACAGCGGTGGCGATTTTTATAAAAGAGTCTGCAAATGCACTTGTAGGTCCGCACCAGTAGACGGATTGTGGTACGCGAGATGTTGGCTATTATTGTAGTCCTGTTCCCTCGAGGCTGATCTTAAGCTTGTCGGTATCGGGGTCGTTGCTTTGTATCTCGAGCGTGCCTATTTGCTTGGCCTTTTGGTCCGGGGAGAAAATGATATCGAAGGTTGTACTTTCATTGGGCGGTACTAAGAAGGATGTTCCCTGCAGGTCGATCTTGAAGTCCTTTTCACCCTTGGTGAGAATAATACTGCTTATTTGAAGGTCGGCCGCGCCTCTATTTTCAATGGTGAAGGTAACGGGCAGGCTCGAATACCCAATAACAGTATCTTTAAAATCCTTGTAGTCCTTCGTTATCTCTCTACCGTCAGCCCACAGTGCAATATCGGGCTCCTCAGTATTTGTTCCCGTGCCTTTTACGATAAATGTATATTGAGGTGTATCCGGGTCGGTATTGTCCAGTGTGATTTTGGCTTTCTGGTTATTGGTGTTCTGTGGGTTGAATGTGATGTCGAAGGTCGCTGTTTTCCCGACGGGAACTGTTATCTTAGTAGGGCCGATAAATGCGAATTGAGTGTCGTTCGATGTAATGCTGTTCACATTAAGGCCTGAAGAGCCGTTGTTTTCGATAGTAACGGTAACGGTCTTTAATGTATCCATCACAACGCTTCCGAAATCGAATGTGCCGGATTTGTTTGGTATATAGACTGAATTCTGAAGTACCGCTATATCAGCCGTCGCGGTACTGTTTCCTGTGCCCTGAACTGTAAACTGATAGGGGTTCTCGTCGGGATCGTCGCTCGATATTGAAACCGTTTCACTGTATGGGACGGCTCCGGAAACTGATGGATCGAACGTTATTTCGAAATCCGAGCTTCCACCTGGCCCGATCGTTATCGCAGGTTCAAAAGTGTTTAAAAACGCAAGCCCGGTTATTGAAATCGGCGGTGAAAGTGTAAGATCCGCGCTTCCCGTGTTTTCGATTGTGAACGATTTTACAGCAGTACTGCCGGTCCACACAATACCAAAGTCGAAGATACCCACACCACTTAGCATATCTTCACCGGTGTCTTTCACTTTGACATGGATATCGGGGTTCGGAACGCTGGTGGCGTTACCCTTTACTGTAAATTCATAGTATCCCGTTTTGTATTCCATATCCGGATCGTCGTTTATAATACGGACAGTCGCCTGTTTGATGCCTGTCGATTGTGGTTCGAACAGCACGGTGAAGGTAGTTCTTTCGCCCTCCTGCACATATTTAGCTGTCTCGAAGGTATCCACGCTGAAATCGTCGATATCCCCGGTTACGATACTGATATATGGTATAAAAAGATCGAGAGCGCCGGCGCCGCCTTGGTTTGTTATCGTGAAGGTAACCGGATTGCTCGATTCACCGGATTGAACGTTTCCGAAATCATACCCCATTGTCTTGTCCGGGACTGGTGTGGGACCGAGATACACCTGCATATCCGGGGGTATTGCACTGGAGGATTGGCCGTTTCCATTGAGAGGGAATGTGTACAAGGTATTGTCCGGATCGTTGCATACCAGAACCAGAGTTGTCGAAACACCACGCGGTTTTGTCGGTATGTACCGTACATGAAATGTGGTGCTCTGACCGGGCAAGACAATGGAGTTCAGTGAGTCCGATTCCAGAGCAAACTGGGCTACGTCACTGTTCGAGAGGAGCAGGCCGGTGATTCTGAGGGCGAAGTCGCCCTCGTTTTGAACTATAAAGGTTGTTTCAATGGGTAACCCTATTTCATGGGAGCCGAAATTGTAACCAACACCGCCGTTTGGAATCTCAGTTGAACCCTGCATGACGACGATCTTTGAGGCGGCACCGTGACCATTCACGGTGAATGTATAGGGGCTGCTCCCTTTTATCTCTATCGATACAGTTGCTTCCTTGTCCCCGCTTTCGGTCGGTAAAAACTTAATGCTGAACTCCGTACTTTCACCGGGTGCGAGCGTAAACGAGGTTGATGAAGTATCTATCTTAAACTGAGAGACATCGCCGTTCGTGAGTGTTAGTGAAGAGATCGTGGCGGTTAAATTTCCATTATTCTGAATGGTAAACAGGGATTCACCGGTATCCAATACACCCATGATCCCGAAGCCGTACTCTCCACTTCCGTTCGGCACAGCGAGATAGTCGGCAAAGACAACTATCCCCGGTTCGGATTTAGCCAGCTCATGCAGGTCTGTTCTCTGGAATGAACAGGATGCGATCAGCAATAAAATAAATGATAAAATCGTGAATTGTCTAAGATGCCCCTTCTTCATTACTTCTCACTGTATCCTTACTAGATTATTTTAAGTAATCTTTTTGCTTGTAAGACGATGCATCACAAAGAATCCGGTGATATTTATTATAGCACGTTTTGAGAAAAAAACAATAATCCCTTATACTACCGTGAAATTAATATTTCGTATATGTGCAGCAGGAGATATGTACGTACACCGGCTGTCTTTATATGACTGGATTCCGCAGATAGTTATACGGTGTGAATCGATGCATAACAAATCAGACGGTTTCTTCGAGGAGTTATTCGGACGCGAAGCCTCCGAACAACTCACAGCTTGACAGAGACATGTTGAATACATACAATGGTACAAAAAAGTGGACCAGAAAGAAAAGCGTGTATCGCTCAGTATGTACCTGCAGCGAAAAAAATCCATATGTGCGGTAACCGGATCAGGAGGTGAAGGGTTTGAGCTTGATGGGCCTCGATGTCGGAACAACCGGGTGCAAAGCCGCTGTTTTTACTCCGGAGGGCAGTATACTCTCATACAGCTACCGGGAGTACCCCCTGATCCACCCGAAGGAAGGCTGGGCCGAGCTCGATTCCCTTAATCTATGGCATTCCATTGAAGAGGTCGTTTCAGAATCTGCCGGCAAGGCCGGGCGTGACCTGGTGACGGCCGTTTCTGTCTCCGTTCAGGGGGAGGCCATAGTGCCGGTAGATAAAAAAGGCGAGCCTCTGTACAACTTCGTTGTGACATTCGACGACAGAACGCTTGCCCAGGCGCGGTGGTGGGAAGAGCATATGGGGCGTGAGCATATCTTTAAGATCACAGGAATGCCCCTTCATCCGATGTACAGCATCTGCAAGATACAGTGGTTTCAGGAGAACATGCCCGATCTCTATAAAAAGGCGGGGAAGTTTTTATGCGTCCAGGATTTCGCGTTTCTGAAGCTGGGCGTGATTCCGACGATCGATTACTCCCTTGCCGCTCGCACCATGGCATTCGATATTCTGAATGAGTGCTGGTCTGAAGAAATTCTGTCCGCAGCGGGAGTCGATGAAAGACTTCTTGCGGAAGTGAAACCCTCCGGCAGCATTGTCGGCGAGATTCCCGAAGAAAGATCGAAGGTGCTCGGCCTCGCAGCAGGGGCGGTTGCGGTAACCGGCGGACACGACCAGTGCTGCGGGCTTTTAGGCGCAGGCGCGGTCAAAGAGGGAAGTGCAATGAACGCGACCGGAACGTCCGACGTGCTCAACCCGGTACTCGGCAGGCCTCTTCTCAGTAAGGGTATGCTCAAAAACAACTACTGCTGCTACCATCACACAAAACCGGGCATGTACGCAAGCTGCGCCTTCAATCTTACCGGTGGGCTTCTCCTTCGCTGGTACAGGGACACGCTTTGCGGGCAGGAGATGCGGGAAGCCGAAAAAACAGGGCGGGATGTATACGAGCTTATCATCAGCAGAGCGAGCGACGATCCGGCCTCTGTCTTTTTTCTGCCGCATTTCGTGGGAAGCGGCACTCCGACTCTGGACCCTCTGTCGAAAGGAGCGATGATCGGCCTGACCCTGTCGACCTCAAAAAGCGACATAAGCAGGGCGGTTCTTGACAGCACGAACTACGAGATGAAACTTAATATTGACTCGCTGGAACTGGCAGGTGTCAGAATTGATGAGATACGCGCAATTGGTGGCGGCGCGAAGTCCCCAAAGTGGCTTCAGATGAAGACTGATGTATTCGGCAAGACGGTTATTTCATTAGAGGTTTCAGAAGCAGCCTGCCTCGGTGCTGCGATTCTTGCCGGTACGGCAAGCGGGGTGTACAGCTCTGTTGACGAAGGGGTGTCACTTGCGGTGCGTGTACAGGATACGTTTTATCCTGACACGACGATGACGGAGCAGTATCGGGAGAAGTATGAATTGTACAAAAAGCTCTATCCTGCCCTGAAGGAATTATTCTCGTAGATGCGGCCTGGATAAAAACATAGGCACGTGAACTTTCAAACGTAAAAGATTTAAACTAACACGTGCCGTATGGTTTTTACCTATAGAATGTATACATGCGGCACGCGATGGAGGGCAATTTTAACATAATAAGTACATTGAGAATAAAAATTCCGGTACGACAATAGAAATTGTAATAGATAAAACCATAAATAATAAGTTTATCCTTTGTTCATTCTCTGTTAATTGATATTCACCCTGCTCCGTGTATTATTATTCAAGTTAAAAATATCCCGGCAACCGGGAAGTAAGTTAAGGAAGAAAAAAGTGAAGCATCGCCCGCATTCAATCGTGCAAAAAAAAATATTCACCAGAGCAGCAGTAAAAATCGTCTTTGCGAGTGCTCTTTTTTTCGTGATGGTATGCCGTTTGGGCTTCAGTCTCACACTCGATGAAGCCAGGGAGATTGCGCTCAGAAACAATCCGGCTCTGAAAGCAGCTGTGAAAGCGAAAGAATCTGCTCACTGGGACGCAAAAAAATCGATCTGGGGCGTGATGCCGTACGCGCAGGCATCAGGAGGCTATTCGATCTACGATCCGGCGGTTTCAAGCATTGTCCCGGGCGAGGAAAAGAAATCCGCATCCTCTGTCAGGGTATCGGTAACCCAGCCGGTATACAACGGCAGAAAAGGAATCATCGGTATACGAACAAGCAGGGAAAACGAAAAAATTGCGGACTACACACTCGAGCAGAAGATGCTCGAAACGATCGCCGAAACTGAAACGAAGTATTTTTCAGTGCTCGAGAAAAAATCTCTCATGGCGATTGCATTCAAAGACCTGGGGGCTTCGCGTGAAAACAGCAAAACCGCTAGCATACGCTACACACTGGGAACCCTGTCGAAGGCGGATTTCCTCAATGTTCAATCACAGACATCTTCCAAGGAGGTCTCCTATATTCAGGAGAAGAGCAATTACGAGGTCTCTCGCCGCGATCTCGCGAATTTTTTAGGTATAGCCCCCGATTTCAAACTCGAAGCGGTCGAGTTTTCCGTGATCGATTCGTTCATTGAACGAGTGCGTGCATTGGACGATCAGGCGATGGAAAAAATCGCGCAGCGCGCTGTTTCAATCGGTATGACCGGCAATCCGTCTTTGAAAATTTCGGCTGCATCTGTGAAAATCAGTCAGAATACCCTTTCAATCGCGCGGCAGGCTTTTTTCCCTTCAATCAGCCTGTCGTTTACGAACAGCTGGGACAAAAGCGATCTCGACAGAACCTACACCTACCAGGGGATTGTCACCCTTTCCGGTTCGCTCCCACTTTTCCCCGTCATCGATACGGTAGACGAAATGCGAGGCAACTCTTCGAGGTTTGAGGAGGCGAATTATACCTATGAATCGGCAAAAGACGGGGTAGCGCTCTCGATACAGAGTGCAGTCTATGCACTGGCGACTGCGGCCCGTTCGATCGGTTCGGCGCAGCAGGCAATGAAGTACGCACAAGAAACCTATGAGCAGATGAAGGTTCGTTTTGAAAGCGGTGTAGTTTCCGCGACGGATCTGCTGAATACGGAGGTTCTGCTTACCTCTGCGGAGAGCCAGTACACGACGTCCAGGTATGATTTTCTCAGGGCGGAATCATCCCTCATGAAACTGATGGGATTATACGATAAAAAGAAGCTTCATAAGTTGTTTGTGCTGGGGCAGGAGGGGGAACAATGAGAAAGATCGGGTTGTATCTTCTGTGTGGCGGATTGGCTCTGCTGCTTATTACCGGCTGTACGGGGGTGGGCGACGGCCTGCCCTTCAAAAAACGAAAACCTCCGGCTCAGGCCCCGCAGCAGGATGCATACAAGGAAATGTCAGGGGCGATTAAAAAAGTGCCTGTAGTTGTCAAAAGGATAAAACCGGGAGATCTTACCCGATACACCCTGGTCACCGGAGTTCTCGAAGGTGAGACCGACATCGCAATGAAGAGCCAGGTGAGCGGCACGGTGATTGACGTGTATAAAAGCCTGGGAGACTGGGTTGATGCAGGCGTGGAGATCGGGAGAATAGACAATACCGATTACGAAGTTCAGCTGAAACAGGCGAGGGCGAACGTGTTGTCCGCACAGGCATCCTACAAAGCACTCGAGCTCCAGATGAAGGCAACTGAAAAGCTCTATGCCGGCGGTAATGTATCTGAAAACGAGTACATGACGGCGCAGAGCAGTCTCCAGAAGGCGCGGGCAGCTCAGGATGGCGCTGAAGCGGAACTTCAGCTTGCTGAGAAAAACTACAACAACTCGCGGTTTCTTGCGCCGGTATCGGGGTATATTGCAGATCTTTCACTTGAAGTTGGTGAAAACATTACGATCGGTGCGTCGGTCTGCAGCATCGTCAATACGAAAAGGCTCGTCGTGAATACCGGTGTCGGTGAATCCGATATCGTGTACCTGCGTCGCGGACAGAAGGTGATGGTGCGCTACGGGAATACCATCGAGCGTTCTGGAAGGATCGCCGGAATCGGAATCAAAAAGAGTGAGAATACTGCGAATTACCCGCTAAGAATAGAACTGGATAATCCGGACAGGACGCTCTACCCCGGTATGATAGTGCAGTGCAGCATAGAGACAAAGACATGGAAAAACGTTTTATATATACCTCAACAGGACCTGTTGGAAGAGTACGACCAGCACTACCTCTTCGTCGTCACCGACAAGGAAAAGGCGCATAAACTGCGTGTGGTTTTAGGGGAGAAGATAGGTGAAAACGTCATCATCAGCCAGGGGCTTCAGCCCGGCATGGAGGTTGTAACAGACGGTGCTGAAAATCTTACGGAGGGAACCGTCGTCGATATCAGGGTAACAAACGATTAAACAGAGGGGCTTGTATGTCGCTTCCGGAATTCTCGGTAAAAAATCCAGTTCTGGTCAATATGATAATGATCATCGTGTTCCTTTTCGGGATATACACGATCGTGACGATTCCAAAAGAAGAGATGCCTGCAGTAGATTTCGGGGCATTCTACATCATTGTAAACTACCGGGGCGTTTCTCCGCTCGAAATGGAACAGCAGGTCACGAAAAAGATAGAAGACCAGATCAGCAGTATCGAAAATATCGATTACATCTCATCGACATCACGGGAGGGGCAGTCGCGTATCCGCGTGCGCATGCTGCCCAATGCTGATATCGATAAAGCCTGGGACGATTTGAATACCGCGATGAACAAGGTGACCGATCTGCCGGCAGGGGCAGATACGCCGAATATCATCAGGCTCAATATGCGCGAGGTGAATTCAATCTGCACGATCGGCATCGGCGGGGACCTATCCGGGAATGCGCTCCGCGAAATGGCGGATGACCTCCGCGACCGGCTCCTCGATGTCGACAATGTTTCACGGGTTGAAATCTCGGGTACGCGCGCGCGGCAGATCTGGGTGGATGCAGATCCGGCAAAAATAAACGAATACGGTATAACACTCAACGATCTGATAAAAGCAATAAAATCGCGGAATATCAATATTCCGGGCGGAACGGTGAAAATAGGTGCGACCGAATTCGTGATGCGCACTGTGGGGGAGTTCGACTCGCTGGAGCAGATCCAAAACCTGGTTCTGAGAATGGATGAAAAAGGGAATGCGATCCGTATCAAGGACGTGGCTGTGGTGCAGGATACTCTTGAGAAATCCACCATACTGGGAAAACTGAATGGAAGACCCTCGGTTAACCTCTTTGTGTATAAAAATGCCGATGGGGACATTATACGGGTGATGAAGGACGTCAGGACGAAGGTTGCAGAGTTCCAGAAAGACCTTCCGGGCGTCGATATACAGGTGCGAAACGACGGCTCGATCGACGTGAAGAACAGTATCCACACCCTCAGCACCAATGCGCTTTTTGGCATCGTTTTCGTTTTTTTTCTGTTGTTTATATTTATCGGGTGGCGCAACGCCCTGTTCGCCGTGTGGGGCATACCGTTCAGCTTTTTTCTTGCATTCATTCTTATGCGCGCGTTCAACATTACCATCAACAACCTGAGCCTCTTCGCCCTCATTCTCGTTTCCGGTATGATTGTCGACGACGCGATTATCGTGCTGGAGAACATTCACCGGTACGTTGAGGGGGGCATGGGTGTGCGTGAAGCGACGATCAGGGGTACGCAAGAGATCATGTGGCCGGTTGTCGCCGCGGTGACCACAACCATCGTCGCTTTCATCCCGATGCTGATGATGAGGGGCATGATGGGCAAGTTCATGAAGATTTTTCCGATAGTTGTGGCATTTGCGCTTTCGGCCTCACTTATTGAAAGCCTCTTAATTCTGCCCTCCCACGTGGCCGAACTGTCCGGGAAAGTGAAAATAAAAGAAGATAAGAAAAATCGTCTGTACACCTGGATTCTGCGGCGGTACAAAAAGGCGATACTGTTTGCGCTCGGCCATCGTTTTTTAGTGATTTCACTTGTCGTTGCCGCCCTGATTCTGGCAGGTACGGCAGTTGCCTTCAGGGCGGTCAGGTTTCAGTTCTTTCCACGGGGCATCTCAACAACCATTGTGCTTCAGCTCCAGACTCCCACCGGATCATCACTCGACGAAACCAATGCCGTCGTTTCTAAAGTTGAAAACTACATACTGAATATGAAGGAGAAAAATGATATCGAGGCGGTGGTTTCGACCGTTGGACAGCTCAGGGAGGAGCGAATGTGGAAAACCGCAACCTCCAACGCGGAAATACGGATTGACCTAAAAAACCCGGATAATTCCACATATTCGAGAGAGCAGATACAACAGTCGATACGTTCCTTCCTGAGCACGACTCCCGGTATATACATCTATAAATTCAATACAAGTCGACATGGTCCCCCTACGGGAAACGATATTGAGCTGAGAATTTCAGGAAATGACCTTACCCGTCTCAAGTTCATAGGCGACTATATCATCGGTGAACTGCAGAAGATTCCGGGTGTGGCTGACCTCTCGACCAGTTTCGAATCCGGGGAAAAAGAGCTTACTATCGTACCGAAGTATGATAGACTGGCGCTGTACGGGCTTACGGTGCAGGATATTGCCGGTCTTGTCAACACCGCCTCTTATGGGACGACCGTTTCAGAGTACCGCGGTGGAGGGCTTGAGGAGTACGACATCATTGTGAGGGACAGTGACGAGCAAACAGATAATATCGACGCCATACAGAACCTCCGCATACGAACGAATGCAGGGATGCTGGTCGCGTTGAAGGATGTGGCCGAGTTTCGTATCATCGAGGGGTATTCCGAGATCGATCACCGGGATAAAAAGAGGGTTTTAACCGTCACCGGAAACACGACGTCGTACCGGGGTGAGGGCGGCATGCAGATGCGTACGCCGGACGAGGTGACCAGTATTCTCAGGGGAAACAGAGTAAGGGGTGAAAAGGGCATTCTTTCCGATTTTTCGAAGCGCTTTCCCGGATATACTCTGGTGTACGGCGGCGCTGCAGAAGAGCAGAAAAAAACCTACCACTCCCTGTACATAGCCTTTATCGTCGCTCTTTTTCTCGTGTATACCATACTCGGCACCCAGTTTAAATCCTACGTTCAGCCGCTGATCGTCATGGTGACCATACCGTTTGCCTTTATCGGGGTGATATTCGGCCTTTTTGTTACACACCTGCCATTCTCCCTCAACACCCTCGTGGCGGTGCTTGCGCTGGTGGGGGTGGTGGTGAACGATTCTCTGGTGCTCGTTGATTTTGTGAACAGAGAGCGGGAGAGGGGGGTCGACCGGTGGAATTCGCTGATCAACGCGGGTATGCTGCGCCTGAGGCCTATTATTCTGACAACGGTCACGACGATCGCGGGATTTACACCGATAATCGTTTCGACTTCGAGCGCTTCGTCCTTCTGGAAACCGATGGCGGTGAGTATAGCGTTCGGGCTTGCATTTGCTACCGTGCTGACGCTCGTTGTTATTCCCGTCGTGTACTCGCTGGTCGATTCACTTTTCGGAAGGCTGGGTATAACCAGGTTCAAAACGCATATCTCCTTTGAAGAAGCAGTCTTAAAGGCGGGAGATACTGCGGGAAATAATGGATGAAAGCGAACGTTCTCATAATCGAGGATGACAGGGAGATCGGGGAGCTGATCGGCATGTACCTCGAGAAAGAGGGGATAACGTCCTCGTTGTACCCTACTGCGGAGGAAGGTCTTTCGGCCCTGGAGAGCGACGGTTTCGACCTTCTTGTTCTTGATATCAACCTGCCGGGCATTGACGGCTTCGAAGCGCTCCGGGAACTGCGAAAAAAGAAAAACATCCCCGTTGTAATCGTTTCGGCCCGTGATACGGACGAGGATTTGATCCTCGGTCTCGGCCTGGGAGCCGACGATTTTGTAACAAAACCCTTTTCACCGAAGGTGCTGGCCGCGCGTGTTCGGGCGCATCTTCGGCGTTTTTACGATTCAAGGGATACAGCTCTTATACGGTTCGGTGATTTTACCCTGGATGCGGAGGGTGCCCTGCTCAAGAAAAACGGAAAACGGGTATCCATACCGCCGAAGGAGCTCGAGCTTCTCTTTCTGCTCGTACGGAATCCCGGTGTTACCATAACCCCGGAACAGATTTTCAGGAAGGTATGGGGATACGAGTACGGGGATGTCACCACCGTTGCCGTTCATGTTCAGCGGCTGCGGAGAAAGATCGAGAAAGATCCCGCATCTCCGAAGTTCATCGAAACAATCCGGGGTTTCGGATACCGATTCAACCCGAATACCCTCGGGGGCGGAATATGAAAGTCAAGACGAAGATTCTCATTCTTATTGTCGGAAACATCATTATTCCCGTGTTTGTGACCATGTTAGCTGGATACATAAACATGATGGTCTCGGAAAATAGCAGTAAAACGAAGGTGCCGAATTATTTTCAGGCCCACGGATGGATCGATCACCGTCTCCCTGAAGAGTACGGGGATGTGTACCCCGATCTGCAAAAGATACACATTCCGCAGGGTATTAACGTTGCTCTTGTTGACCTGGATGGGGCGGTTGTTCTTTCGAATATACCGGGCCTTGAAACCGGAGATGCGCTTGCAGGCGCTCTTCAGCACAACCAATTCTCCGGCACCGAATCCTATGAATACGTTATACGGCCGTTTGCCGTTGATAACGAGGTTAAGGGCCAGGTGCTCCTTCGCCTTCCCTTTGTCCGGCGAAAAAGGCCCAGTGTAATCGTTAAATTTTTCAGAAATACCGTGTACGCTTTTATCGCCATTATCCTGTTCTCGGCCGTTATGATGATATTCATCGTAAACTCACTGAACCGCTCTATCGGTACGCTCGAGGCGGCGACTGAAAAGATTGCATCCGGGGATCTAGATTTTGAGCTGAAGGCGGGGGGCAGGGATGAAATTGCCTCTCTCACGAGATCGTTCGAAAAGATGCGAAGGCAGCTCAAGGAGAACAGCGCCCAGCGGTCGCGTTTTTTGATGGCTGTTTCCCATGACCTGCGGACACCGCTTACCTCGATATGGGGCTATATAGAGGCAATTTCTGACGGCCTCGCCAAAAGCCCCGAGCTTCTTTTAAAGTATATCGATATAATATATTCGAAATCAAAGATTTTAGAAGAACGGATTATGCAGTTGCTCGATTTTTCAAAGATGGAAACAGGTGAGTGGCGGCAGCGTTTCGAGCCCATCGACCTTCACGATTTTTTGACCCGCATCGCCCACGGGTACCGGGAGGACGCCGCTGTGTACGGGAGAGAGTTCACATCGTCAATCGCACTAGAAAAAGGAGCGACGGTTATGGGGGATGAAAAACTCCTGTCGCGTGCGTTCGACAACCTGTTCACCAACGCAATCCGCTACACCGGCGAAAAGGATATAATAAGCCTGAGAGCATACCGCGAGGAGGAGTATGTAATAATTAATCTGGAGAATACAGGCCCGTCGGTTTCGGACGAAGAAATAGAGCACATCTTCGAACCCTTTTACCGTGGGACGAACTCGCGAAACGAACCGGGAACGGGCCTCGGGCTTTCTATAGTTCGGTCGATATTGAACTCCCATGGATGGGAGATCACTGCGAGCTCATTCCCGGAGAAGGGGACGCTGTTTTGCATACGTATACAGCAGCCTCCCCGATAGAAATATGAGGACATTATACGCAATTGTTAGACGTGAAGTACCCGGGGGCAGCCGCAATTATGGGGACATAATACTTATTTATGGGGAATAGGTAATTATGGGGACATAATACTTATTTATTTGTAGAGCGACTCGTTTAAGCAGCTCAATATCACCGGGCAATGCAGCCTTGTGCCTGACCCCGGCTACACGCCCGTGATCTTGAAGTAGGGCGTATCGCACGGCGCGTCCCAGAGTTTTTTGACCTCCTCATTCGCTCGGCACATGGTGAGCTGAAATCCCGCCATCTCCTGAGTGGTGATGTAGTTACCGATCTGAGGTTTATACGGTTTCATTCCCTTCGAAGCGAGCAGTTCTTCAAGCCGTCTGTACAGGATGAACATCTCCATCAGGGTTGTCGCCCCGCACCCATTTATGATTACGAGGAGCTCGTCACCGCTTTTGTATCCGCCGTCCTCGATGAGCCGTTCGGCAACGTCATCCATAACCTCATTTGCGGTCTTGATTTTCATAGGGCCTTCGGGTCCGGGTTCACCGTGCTGGCCGGGACCGATGATGAACTCGTCGTCGGCGATTGCAAAAAGCGACTGGCCCGTCGTCGGAATGGTGCATGAGGTCATCGCCACGAGTATGGTGCGGGTGCTGTCGTTCACCTGTTTCGTTTTTTCGACAATGGTTCTGATATCCGCGCCCTGTTCCGCAAGCGCACCGGCGATCTTGAAGCTGAAAATCATACCGGCCATCCCCCGCCTCTCCTCCTCCTGCCCCTTCGGGGCGCTCGCAATGTCGTCGTACAGGAGAACGCTCTCAACCTTGATTCCGTTGTCCTGTGCCATGTCCATCCCTATATTGCCGTTCAATACATCTCCTTCATGATTCGCTATCAAAACGAGTACGGGCGTCTTTCCGCTCATTTCCCAGGCGATCTTGATTCCTTCATATATCCTGTCGCCGCCGGCGCAGGCGAATATGTCGCCCGGAATAGAGACATCGTGCATGCCGTGTCCGAGCATACCGGTCAATCCCGGCTCATGCCCTATGCCCTGGGCAAACACGATCTGGACCTTGCCCTTTTCCTTAGGCTTCGTGCGGATTATGATGTCGTTATCGATCAGTTTCAGGTAGTTGCCGTACGCCTTGACGAGGCCTTCGGTCAGCTCGTGTGTGACATCCTCAGGTTTGTTGATGAATTTTTTCATTACCATTTTTTTCTCCCTGTTTTTAAATAATCCATTTTTTGTATTCTTTACACCCGAAAAATGGTATCGGCCCTGGGAACTAAATCTCTGATGCAATCCGTGTCAGGTTTTTCAAGCCCTGAACGGCAAGCTCCTCGCCGGAATCGGCGAACTTCCGCCAGATTGCACACAGCCTGTTCAGCTCCTCGAAGCTCGGATCGAAGGACTCGATGACCATAGGCCCGGTATACCCGATGGACTTTATTGCGGTAAAGAATTCCTTCCACGGAACGAGACCTGTTCCGGGTATACCCCTGTTGCTTTCACATACGTGGACATAGCCGAGGTACTCCCTGCCGCAGGTCTCAACAGCACCTTTAAAGCTCATCTCCTCACGAATCATGTGGAAGCAATCGAGGTGTACTCCCATGTTTCCGGTTCCGACGTCCTTGCAGTAGCGAACCGCATCCTCCGCAATATTGAGAAAGTGGGTTTCAAAACGGTTGACCGGCTCGCAGGCGATTGTCAGGGCACCATTTTCCTTTGCATATGAGGCGGCTACCCGCATCGATTCGACCGACCAGTTCCATTCGTCTTCGGTACGCGGCTTTCCGGTGAGGCACCCCCACCCGGCGTAATTTACGCCGCCTAAAATATTAGATCCCAGCTCGTAATTGATGTCAACGAGCAGCTTGAGCATATCCACACCCTTCTTTCTGATACCGGGGTCCGGGGAAATCAGGTTCGTGCTCTCGTTCAGGGTTGTTGTCGTCACAACCTCGATACCGGCGCCGGAAGCCTCTTTTTTTACCTTCTCGGTGGGGAATGTCTCGGGATGAGCGATTGCAATATCGATGGTTTCAAACCCGAGCTCCTTTGCCTTGGGAATGATCCAGAGGTCCTTTTCGGAAAAATTCTCGGACCAGATAAACGAATCAACACCGAATTTGAAATTCATTGGCCGCTCCTTTCGTTAATAGATAGAATGAAAATAATCCCACGGTGAGTTTAGTATATACTATTTGTTTCATATTTTGAAGCATGTTTATTGTAGTCAGGAGCAGAAACTTCATATATTTTTTGATGTAGTTATGTCATGAAAAATATTCCAGTGTCCGTCTCAGGGGCTCTTCGTAATCAAGTGACGGCCAGTACTCAAGGCCGAAAAAGCCGTCATATCCCATGCGGTCGATCTCATCCACGATGTTTATGATCATGTTGGAGAATTTATCGGATTTCTCTGCCTCACACAGTATGTTTTCAAGCGTGATGTCTTTTCTATCGGCGGAAATTGACGTTGTTTTCAAAATAGTCGGCGGTTATTTTAAAGAGGTCTTCAAATGCGCATAGAGTGCATGCAGTTTGTAGCCAAGGGCTTCTCTTTTTATGGCACTTTTGCCTATGCCTTTTGATCTTTTTTCAACGTCGTCGAATAGCCTTTTAATTATCTGTACCTGGTCGTTTATTTCTGCTTTAACAACGGCATATCTTTCTTTTTCCATGCGATTCCTTCTTTTATGACCTTGTCTTTGAAATGAATGTTTCCCAGGTCTGCAAGGTCGATTTCCACGCATATCATATTCTCGAGGAATGCCTTTAGCTTAAAAAATACCGGCGGATATATATTTTCAATTGCAATATCGATGTCGGAATATTCGGTGTATCTATCTTTTTTACTGATTGAGCCGAATATATATGCTTTTTTGAATCCGAATCGTACAGACGCGCACTCGAGCGCTTTGAACACCCTGCAAATCAGTTTTTTTCGAGTGTATTCCGCCTCTCTTTTTTTTTCTTCTATTACTTTATCAAGAATGTATGGTTTCATTTTGCAACAACCATTGGTCAATATCGTATTCATAACAGTTCAATCTACCAATTACTTAAAGAATAGCGCTCCTGTCACCATTTTACAAAGAAAAATTAAAAGACAAAAAAGAAACCGAAAAATGTTTAGCAGGAGAAAAAAAACGCTTTCATCCGTCACATAGGTGAAACGCCTAAACGAGGGTCATTTCAATCCCCAGGTCCGCATACCTTTCGACGGTTTCGGCGGGCAGGCTTTTATCGGAGATGATTTCGTCGAACACGTTCGCTGATGCGACCTTTACAAAGGAGGTTTTTCCGAACTTGGAAGCGTAGATGAGGCCGATTTTTTTTTCCGCACACCTTTCGAGGATTATCCTCGTTATGTCAGCTTCGTAGGCGCTGTCTGCAGTGACGCCCGTTTCAAGGTCGATCGCGGTTACACTCACGAAAGCAAAATCGACATGCACGGAATCGAAAAGCGAACGGGCATGCGGACCCAGTAGAAAGTTTTTATGCACGTTTAATATCCCGCCGCAGGATATTATCTCAAAATCATTGTCGTGCCTCTCGGATATTTCGGCAAGCTTCATAGCGATTCGTGGTGATGCTGTAACAATTTTCAAATGTTTCAGTTCCGTTAAATGCTGCACGAGCGCAAGACAGGTGCTCCCCGATTCGATGATGATGAAATCACCTTCAGTTATGTGCCTGGATGCCTCTCTGCCTATCCTCATCTGCTCTTCTGTAATATGTGCGGATAGTTCTGACGATTTCGGCGCAATCGCGATATTGGAAAGAGCCATTGCGCCGCCGTGTACGCGCTGAAGGAGGTTGTCCCGTGCGAGTTTGTCCAGATCACGCCGTATGGTTATTGAAGATACGGGGAAGTGCTCGGAAAGCTCTTCCACCGAGATGGATCTTCTCTGATTGACAATATCGAATATCTTCTGTCTTCTTTCGGATGCCAGAAGGTTGTTTGCATTATTTATTTCCATCGCACGTCATCCTATGAATTCTTCGTTAATTGAGATAATATTTTACAATTAACTGCAGAATTAATCAAATATTTTTCAAATCCAATCATAATTTATCATGATAGATCATATGTCATGATAGGTCGGCAGATATCCGTAATCTAATGATACCGTACCCATTGGTCGTTTTGAAGTACATTACAAGAGTAATAATGATAGAATATTCCAAAAAATTCCATAATTTTCTTGACATGAATGATAATAAATGAGATTATGTGCTCATAATTGATAATTTATAGAGGCTTTATAATGGATCCAATTCTGGAGAGGGTGTATTCAATCAAAAAGGAAGAGCTCGGCGCATATGCAAAGAATCTCATGTTGGGCGGTGGGACCAGGGGCGGGCCGGTTCTCAAACGCGGGAAGGGCTGCTGGGCAGAGGATATAGATGGTAAGAAGTATATTGACTGCACTTCGCAGAGCTGGGCACTCTATTTGGGGTACGCAAACGACGAGATCAATACCATTGTGCACGAACATTCTCAAAACCTGACCCATGTGCACCAAGGGTTTGACACGCTTCCGCGATTCGCCCTGGCAAAAAAACTTGCCGAACTGGCACCCAAGGCGCTGAATCGCGTGTCCTTCACAGTGGGTGGTGGGCCTGCTGTCGAGGCGGCAATGAAAATAGCGATTAAGAACAGGGAAGGGGCGCAGGAGTTCATCTGTCTGTACGACTCATATCATGGGGTAACGCTCGGGACAATGGGGGCAAGCTGGGTTTCGACAATGGCCTCGGGAAAATTCATCGGCGGATCGCGTTTCAACCGTATCACTAAGCAGTTCATACGGGTGCCGAACCCCTACTGCTATAGATGTCCTCTCGGCCTTGAACCGAAAACATGCAACATGATGTGCCTCAAATTATTGCGATTAACGATCGAGAAGGGGATAAACGGGCCGACTGCCGGAATTATTCTCGAACCGCTCCAGGCGTCCGGTGGACAGATTATTTTCCCCGAAGAATATCTGCAGGGAGTACGGAAAATATGCGATGAGTACAATATTGTACTTGTTTATGATGAGATACAGACATACGCCAGAATAGGGAGATTTTTTGCGCATGAATACTACGGCGTCGCTCCCGACATAATAGTTCTCGGCAAGGGACTTGGCGCCGGTTTTCCGATCGGCGCAATCATCATCAGTGATACACTGAAGGGTTTCGACCCCGATTCGGAGGAGCTTCATACCTTTGCCAATAATTCTGTGTCCCAGGTGGCGGCACTGAAGCTCATCGACATCCTTGAAAAAGGGGTACTTGAAAACTGCAGAAAAATGGGCGAGTATCTGGGTAGCGAGTTAAAGAAAATGCAGAAGGAGTTTCCACAGATGGGGGATGTGCGGCAGGCCGGTCTTCATATCGGGGTCGAATTCGTAACCGACCCCGTAACCAAAAAGCCTGCGGCCGACCTTCTTTCTGCGGTGCGCAAGGCAGGCTTTGAAAACGGGATCATCTTCGGCGTGGGTGGAATGGCTAAGAACGTGCTGAAGATAAAGCCGCCGCTCATTATCTCGAAGGACGAGGCGGACACGGTGCTGCAAAGGTTCAGAAAATCACTCGTTGATGCGCTTCAAACCGTGGTCTGATTTTGTAGTAATCATTTCGGAGTATATGCACCGGGGTGATTCGATGACGCATTCACCGGAAACGTCGCTGCCCGGCCTGTGTATTCAGGGTTCTTTGGCTCTGCGAGTATATAACGGAGAATATTCATTTGAGACCGTTGAACCAGTTTCTTCGGGTGCTTTCAGAAAGTGAGCTCGATATGCTCCATGAGAGCGCACTCGCGCTTCTTGAAGACCCGGGTATGAAGATCGAAAACGAGACCGCACTGAAGGCCCTCGAGGCAAGGGGTGCGGTAGTTAATTACGGGGCTGAAACTGTCCGTTTTCCAAAGAAGCTTGTCGAAGAAACGATCGAAATTGCGCGAAAAGAGGAGATCAGACGGTTTTCACAGGGCCATACAACCGTTGATGCACCCGATGCACTGACCATGAGCTGGCACACACCCTTTCATGAACGAACTCCGGATATGCAGGTGAGCTTGGGGGGTGGGTGCCCCTACTACTACGATCATGAAAAGAGGGAATCAAGGATTGCCACTGCCGATGATTTTCTACGCATGGTGCATCTCGCTGAGGGCATACCTGAAATCGTAACAGTTGGCAATGCGGTTCATTATGTAAAGGAATCGGATGGCACCGGTGTTCCGCCGAAGATGGTTGCAATCAAAGGCGCTGCAATGGTTGCAAAGCATTCGGGCAAACCCGGATGTACGGCGATCATCGACCGCCGCCAGCTCGAGTATCTTATGGAGATCGGCATCATTGTAAAGGGTTCTGTTGAGGAGTACATGAGGCGTCCTATTTTTGTGAATATTCATGACACCGAAAGCCCCCTCCGTGTGACGCGGCCGGAGGCTGCTATTATAGTGGAAATGGCACGGCGAAGGCTGAGCATTTTCATTCTCCCCATGCCGATGGCGGGAATATCCGCTCCTGTATTTCCCATTGCAAATGCTATCATCGGGACTGCCGAAATACTTGCAGTCTGGACAATGGTAAAGGCCATCCGTGAGGACACTCCGGTTGAGGCTGCGATTGTAACAGGTGCCCTTAATCCCAAAAACGGTGCAGCCTGTTTCTCAGGGCCTGAGGCGGTTCTGCAAGACCTTGCGGTTGCCCAGCTTTTCAGGCAGAGGTACCGGACGCGGTGCAGTACCGGGCCGGGTGTTATCGATGCGCCGGTTCCGGGTGCGCTATCCATCTTTGAGCGGATGCTCAAATCCTGGTGTGCCTCGCTTTCCGGGGAACCGCTCTTCAATGCAGGCATTCTGGGAGCTGGTGTTGTGTTTTCTCCGGAGCAGATGATGATCGATATTGATATTGCCTATGCGCAGCATTCATTCTGCAGGGGGATTGGAGGTGAGAATTTCAGGGAATCCGTTGACCTGATACGTCAAAAGGGAATCGGCGGGCTTTTCATCGACACGGAGCATACGGCAAAGCACTTCAGGGAGTATCTCTGGATACCAGGAATTTTCGAGCGGCTGAAGAGCATCGATGTGTCTAATGCGCTGGCGTACGATCCTGTTGAGACTGCGCATGAGAGGTGGAGAAACATTCTTGAGAGTACTGAATTGTATACAATTGACGACGAACGCTGCCGGGCAATAGACGGGGTGGTGAAAAAAGCGTCGAAAGCCCTATCGGGCATTGAAGGCGCCATGGAATGAGAGCCCCATTGGACAAGCTCGGGTTCGCATACGCTGAAATATTTATCATAAATTAGCATTTTTTTTAAAATAACCATTGACAGATTGATATAATATGATATAAAGTGAGCTATTATGCAAGAAATAGTCTATCAATTAATTTTATAGAGTTAAGAAGTGATTATAATTGATTATATTATTAATAGCCAGAAAATTTCGTAAATGTACGGGTTTGTGAGGAGGTTCTCAAGAAAACTAATTTAAATTTTATTAACGGTTTTAGATTCAGTAAGTATCATACGCAAAATATCAATATGTACAATGTTAAAATGATTTTTTGAAACCGTATGGCTTTTAACAAAAGATTAACTATTATGAATGAAAAGGCACAAATGGCAAATTCGTTTGAGCTTGTGCACATGCTGTGTTGTTTTTTGAGAAGTTTTAAATAGTATTCGAGAATATTTTGTACATATTCATTATTATACATTTGATCCATATTATTTTTATAATCTCAATGATTGAAAGTAGAACATTATCGTAAAAGACAACGTTTTTGTGAAAGCCGCAATCTATTGCAAGGGGGGTGGTGATATTAAGCAGTAATGAATTTTTTACTAAAACTAAAAAATTATTAATTTAGGGGGATGTAAAATGAAACAGATCAAATTATTAAGTCTATTTGTTGTGATTTTCTTTTTGACAGCAACTTTTTCCCTTTTTGCAGGAGGGCCCAAGGAAAAAGAAAAAACTTACAAAATCGGTTACGCAAGTCATTACTTAGGTGATTCTTTCATGGTTTCTGTCCAGGAAGGATTTAAAGAAGCAGCTAAGAAATATCCAAATATAAAAATGGTATATGGTGATTGCGAAGATAATTCGGAAACGGGTTTAAAGGTGATTGATAACTTTATTTCCCAGAAGGTTGATGTAATTATCATTTTAGCCTGGTTAGGGGTAGAAGACAAGATTGCTGAAAAAGCCAGAAATGCCAATATCCCCTTGATTTGCATTGATGTTGATTATGGAGAAGGCACTTACTTTTTTGGGTTGAACAATATGGGTACAGGCAGAGCAACCGGTGAAATGCTTACCGAATGGGCAAAAGAGAATTGGCCTGGTGAGAAATACGATTTAGTATTTGGCGTAGAATTAATATCGGGTAAAATTGTTTATGAGAGAAGAGAAGGAGCCCTTGAAAAGTTGAAAGAAGGACTAGGAGAAGGGAACATACTCAGTATTACAGATTTAGATACCGATACTGATCAGGAGCTCGCTTTAAAGATGTTCAGTGAATATTTAACAGCTCATCCGAATTCTCATAATATCCTTGTGTCAACATTAAATGATGAAGCAGCAATAGGGTATTGGAAAGCCTCGCAGCAACAAAACAGACTTAAAGATGTTGCTATTTGCGGGATAGGATGTGATGAAGCAGGCATCAAAACAATGCTTGCCCAAGACACTAATTATATTGGTGCTGTTGCTACTTTCCCTGAAAAGGATGGAGAATTTTGTTTAAAGATGGCATTAGATCTCCTTAGTGGCAAAAAGTTGGAGAGGTACACATTCGGACCTTACGCAAAGGTGACTCCTAAGAATCTCAAAGATTATTATCCACAATATGTGAAATAATTATTTTTTTATAAAGTCTGGAGGTATTAATATTTTCCTCCAGACTTAATTGATTTAATAATGCACAGAAATATCAACTGAGAAGAGCCCAGGCTATAACTATGAGAAACAACATGTCAAAGCAATTGAAGCTTAGTAACTTATCATTACCAATTTTACTTATTCTGCTATTGATCATATTTTCCATTTTATCTCCGTATTTTTTTTCAGTAAAAAATTTAATGAACATAGGAATGTATTCGAGCATTAACGGAGTTATAGCAATTGGAATGACATTCGTAATTTTAACCGCCAATATTGATATATCTGTAGGTTCAATTTTAGCATTGAGCGGGATGGTTGGCCCATACTTATTATCAATTGGAATGCATTCAGGGATAGCAATTTTGGCTACATTAATTACTGGTATTTTTTTAGGAGCAATAAATGGTTTTGTTGTTACTAGATTAAGGGTGAATTCATTGATCGCTACTTTAGGAACAATGGCTATTTTTAGGGGAGTATCTTTAATTATTTCAAAAGCTAAAGTTATTTATACCCCACCCGGTACTTTTTTTGATTTTATAGGTGCAGGACGTGTTCTTGGAATAATACCTACAGCATTCATTATTATGGTTATTTCGTATTTATTTGGATATTTTATTTTAAAAAATACTATCTACGGATGGAATATTTATTCTGTGGGAGGAAACCCTTCTGCCTGTGAATTATTAGGGATAGATGTTAATAAAGTTATATTTTTAGCATTTATATTGAGTGGATTTTCTTCAGCTTTGGGTTCAGCAGTTTTTATGTCAATGCTTGGTTCCTGGGTTCCAAAGGTGGGGTTAACAACTGCTCTGGATGTAATAACTGCTACTATTCTTGGTGGAATAAGTGTATTTGGAGGGAGAGGGAAAATTGTAGGAGTAATTTTTGGAGTTTTAATCATAGCGACCATTGGAAATGGATTAACTATTTTAAATGTAGTATCCTACTGGCAGAATGTAGCAAAAGGTTCGCTATTGATTTTGGCGATATATTTAAATCAAATTGAGTTTAAACAAAAATGAAAAGTTATTAAAAATACTGGTTGTTTAACCCATCTGTTTCTTTTTTTATTGTAATTTCGATTTTTACTGAGATAGGTGTTCCGTCTTTCCCATGAAAAGGCGATAAGGAGTACGAAAATTTGCAATATTTTAAGGGTCCAAAACGAAACTCTGTTTTTGTAGTATTGAAAAAATGTTCCAACTTAGGAGGGAAATCGGACAATTTTAAACATAAAGGCAAACCACGATGATGTTTTGTCGGCTTATCTTTTTATCGAACGGTTTGCTTTTTCCCTCCATACTGTTATTAAACATCAGTCGGCTTGAGTAATTAACAAAAAGTTTAATGCTTAAATTGTTTTCAATTAGGATGTGGGGTTCAAATGATGAAAAACAATCTACCCTTACTAAGAATGGAAGGAATTTGCAAATACTTTGGTGGAGTTCATGCGTTAGAAAATGTTGATTTTGAATTGTATCCAAATGAGGTATTAGCTCTGGTAGGAAATAACGCTGCCGGGAAATCCACACTAATAAAGATATTATCAGGAGTTTATAGGCCAGATAAAGGTAAAATATTTATTAGTGGCAACGAAGTTGTATTTAATAGTCCGCATGATGCTAAACAACGAGGGATTGAAACAGTATTTCAGGAATTAGCACTTGTAAACAGCAGAAATGTTATTGAAAATTTATTTTTAGGGAGAGAAATTAAGAAACCATTTTTTAGAATTGTGGATTATAAGAAGATGGAAAAAGAAACATCAAAGATCATGAATAAATTAAAAATAGATATTCCGGATTTAAAAGCAGAGGTAGGAGATCTATCCGGGGGACAGAGACAGGCGCTTGCTGTTGGCAGAGCTGTAGCATGGGGGAAGAGAATCATTATCATGGATGAACCCACAGCGGCATTAGGAGTAAAAGAAGCCAGAAAAGTATTAGATTTTATATCAACTTTAAAGGAACACGGTGCGTCTGTTATTGTTATAAGCCACAATCTTACCCATGTATATAACGTGGCAGATCGAATTTTTATTTTAAGAGGTGGACGCAAGATTGCTTCAGAACCCAAATCGGATATCAGGCCAGAAGAAGTAGTGAAACATATGACAGGTGCTGAATTATTGTAATAATAAAATATATTTTACAGAAGTAGTGTACAAATAAGAAATTAATCGGTCAATTTGGCCTCAGACAATTTATACTTTGTTTTTACATCCGTATTAAGATTGATATAAACTACAAGCTTAATCTTCCATAACAATAAAAATTTAAAAATTGGATCTGAGTATGATTAAAACGAAGGAGTTTAAAAAACTTGCAAATAGAATGATAAATGCTTGCAAGAGACTGCATGCTGAAGGGATATTAGCAGGACCCGGGGGAAATATATCGCTTAGAACCAGTGTCCCAACAGTTATCTTATGTAGCCCCACAGGTGTGCCCCTTATGGATATGCTTTTAGAGGATATATGCATTATTGATATCTCTGATGAAAAAAATAAAAATTATAAGTGTTTAAGATGTAAACATAAACCGACTGCAGAGATTTTACTTCATGTTGGTATTTACAATATAAGACCTCAAATAAAAGCTATTATTCATTCACACCCCCCCATTACGACCGCTTTTTACTGTACGACCCATGATGTAAATTATAGGATTTATGAAGATCCGAGTTGGTATATTGGAGATATTGAGTCAATTCCTTTTATTTCATCTGCGGAAGATTTAGCTGAAGCAGCTCTACCGAAACTAAAAAAAAATTATGCTCTTATTTTAAGAAATCATGGAATATTTTCGTTGGGTGATAGCATTTTGGAAGCTGTTACTATTACGGAATTAATAGAAAATACATCAAAATTGTATTATCACGCAAGGATGATAAATGGTGGAAATAATTTAGTAGAAATACCGAAGGATTACTGGAAAGGGGCAAATGTCGAACCCAGAAAAGATTTAATCTATCATGATGAAATTTTTGATTAGGTGAATAAACTCCAGTGTATATAGAGGGGACAAATGCCCAGACTTTTTGGGAATAATATCGATAAAAATAAATTAATTGAGTTTGTAGGTGATATATCACAAATTTGCGGCATTGAGCCCTTTATATATAATGACGGAATGGCAAAAAGTGTGAGGGGACTTGAATTTAGAACTGGAAGCGGGCTTAGGTTCATTGTATTACCAGACAGGGGATTGGATATTTTCTATGCAGAGTTTATGAGTATCCCTTTGAATTGGAGAAGTGGAACAGGTCTGGTCTCACCTTATTTTTATTCTTCAAAAGGCTGGGAATGGTTAAGGAGTTTTTATGGAGGATTGCTGGTAACCTGTGGTTTATCTAATGTTGGTTCGCCATGTGTTGATAGGGGTGCGTATTTAGAGGAAGAGGAGTTTGGCGGTCACGGCAGGATATCCAATACACCTGCAAAAAATGTATGTTATAAATCATATTGGAATGAGGATGATTATATTTTAAAAGTTGAAGGTGATATTATTGAGGCTTCAGGTCAGGGTGAAAATTTAAGGTTATCAAGGACAATCGAAACAAAAATGGGTGATGCGAGGATCATCATTAGTGATAGAGTAGAAAATAGGAGTTTTTATTCAGTTCCGCATATGTTTCTTTATCATATCAATATTGGTTATCCCCTTCTTGATAATAAATCAGAGCTTTTTATGTCATACATAACTGCCGAGCCCTTGGATGATACTACAAAAAACTATATTGATAAGATAAACAGCTTTACTCTACCAGACGAAAAATATCCGGAACTTGTGTACATTATAGATCTAGCTAAAGATGAGAGTGGTTTCTGCAATATTGTATTTGCAAATCGGTATATTAATAATCAGTCCGGATTGGGGATCTATCTGAGATTTTTAAAGGAGGATTTTCCATACCTTAATTTATGGAAAAGATTAAATAAAGGAGAATATGTGATAGGTTTTGAGCCAGGCAACTGCACAGTTGAAGGGCGCAATAAACAAAAAGAACGAGGTGATTTGAAGTGTTTAAAACCGCAGGAATCGGTAAACTACAAAATGCAAATAGGTGTTTTAAAATCTCAGAGAGAAATTGATGAGTATTTGCAGAATAATAATTTGTTAAAGTGAAAAATAAAAAAACCTGTTAATAGAGGAGTCGGGAATGAGTAAAAGAAAATATGCATCTGGAACTGCAGTGTTCAGTGCATGCCCTGATAGGTTTGTACCTGCTGGTTATCATGAATCGCTGGAAATAGAACAGATACTGGAGAGAATCAAAAAAATCGAAAAATTGTCAGGGGTTGAGCTCGGATGGCCCGGAGATTTTCCCAATGGCGATGGAATGAAAATGAAAGAACTTATAAAAAGGTATGGAATTGAAATTGCCATGGTCGAAATCGATACTTCCACAAATCCTAAATATAAATTTGGTACATTAACAAATCCCGATGAAAAACTAAGAAAAGAATGTATGGATTATTTAAAGAAGGGAATAGATGAAATTAAAAAGGCTGGATGCAATAAAATAAATTTTTGGTTGGGTCAGGAAGGATACGATTATCCGTTGCAGGTTAATTATAAACAGAATTGGAATAATTTAAGAAAAAGTCTTAAGGAAATTGCAGCCTATAATAAAAGTATTCAGTTTTGTATAGAGTATAAAATAAAGGAACCGCGAACGCATTGCCATGTAGCAACTATCGGGAAAGCTTTATTGCTTGCCATGGATACTGGAATGGAAAATGTCGGCGTTACTATAGATATCGGTCACGCTTTGATGGCTTATGAAAATATGGCTGAATCAGCAGTATTACTGAGTCTTTATGAAAAACTTTTTCATCTTCATGTAAATGATAATTTCAGATATTGGGATGATGATATGGCAGTTGGTTCAGTTCATTTTTGGGAAACACTCGAGCTTTTCTATTGGCTTGATGAAATTGGGTATAACGGGTGGCTCAGTTTGGATTTATTTCCATATAGAGAAGGATGGGAGGATATTAGTATTCAGAGTATTGAAAATATGGAAATTATTTCTGAAATAATATCGAGAGTTGATAAGAAAAAAATTAGAAAAATTCAATCAATAAATAATTCCATGAAGATAGTGGAATTTTTACGGGAGGAGGTTTTAAAAAAAGCATTTTAAATTATGAGACGTTCAATCAAAGATGATTAAAATTCCTTATAAGATTTAGTAAGAAAGCAATAAAGCGTTTATTCAAAAAACAGTTTGCGAAATAATGTTTAATCCTATTGTTAGAAATATTATGCAAATCTTCAATTATCGAATAATTTTTTAAAAAAGGGACGATCGAAAATGAATTTAAGAGAGAGGTTCGTGGAAGTAATGGAAAATTTTAATACAACGGTAAGTCCTCCAAAATGGGAGTTTGGATACTGGGGCGAAACGGTGGATCGTTGGTATGAAGAAGGATTACCAAAGAAAAATTATCCGAAAATCCCTAATAATATTTCAACTCCTACATCTTCTTTATATAATCCTGTATGGACATCTATCGATGGAGGAAAGCTTCCATCAGGTATTGGTATCATTGGTGGAGGATTATACTGGCCAACACAAAGTTTTCCCATTGATAATGATGTTAAAGATGAGCTCAGAATGGATATGGGTCAGATATTGGTAAATGTCAATTTATTGTTTCATCCCATGTTCGAAGTAGAGTTGTTGGAAGAAGATGCTAATTATTTAACCTATGTAGATATTGATGGCATCAAGAGAAAATTTATAAAGAAGACTGGTGTGATACCTACCGGTGTTGAATGGGTAATAAGCAATTGGAAAAGCTGGAATAAACTGAAAGAAGAAAGACTCAATATAAAAGATATAAGAGGAAGATTTCCTTCTAATTGGACTGAACTTATAGAGAAGTATAAAAATCGAGATTATCCTTTAGCATTAGGAGGATACCCACATGGATACTTTATGACTTTAGCTCATCTTATGGGGTATGAAAACCTGTTCTACGCCTATTTCGATGATCCAAAACTTATTCACGATATTCAGAATACCTTCACAAAATTGTGGATTGCTGTTTACTCTGAGATATTATCGGAAGTTGATGTGGATCTTTTTGTTTTTTGTGAAGACGTATCTGCTGGAACTGGTTCAATGGTTTCTCCTTCAATGATAAAGGAATTTATGATTCCCTATTACAAAAGGCTCATAGGATTCTTAAAGAATCGGGGAGTGAAAATTATTTTTATCGATACTGATGGAGATTGTTTTGATTTAATCCCTCTTTTTATCGAGGCGGGTGTTACTGGAATGTATCCCATAGAAGTGAGCTGTGGAATGGATCTTGTGAGGGTGAGGAAGATGTTTCCAAAGCTTCAGCTTATGGGAGGAATTCCAAAATCTGAAATTCAATATGGACAAGAGAGGATTAATGAAATTTTAAGCCCTGTGAACGAAGTATTGAAAACTGGTGGCTATATACCATTTGGAGATCATTTAATACCACCCGATATACACTGGAATTTGTTCAAGTATTATAGACTAAAGTTGAATAGTATGATTGATAACATAAAAATGAATTAACAATAAAGTGGTCTCAAAGAGGAATTTCCTGTAGATGATTAATATTGAACTTCTGTTGGGGTGGCTTTATCAACTCCTGTAACAATATTATTTAATAAAAATGAATTATGTTTAATTGGGAAATATGATGGAATATAAAAATTACCTTATATTTGATTTTGGTGCAAGCAATGGAAGAGTACTTGTTGGCAGATTTAATGGGGAAAGAATTTCTTTTATTGAAACTCATCGATTTGAAAATAGACCGGTATATGCAGCGGGAACACTTTATTGGGATATTCTCAGGTTGTATTCGGAATTAAAAATCGGCGTACAAACTTCTTTAAAAAAATACAGTGATATGACATCAATGGCAATCGATTCATGGGGAGTTGATTTTGGCCTAATAGATAAAAACGGAAATCTTATGTCAAATCCTGTCCATTATAGAGACGAAAAAAGGGCCAAATCGGTTGACGAATTATATAAAGTTATCTCTATCAGAGACGTGTTTAGCATGACAGGTGGCCAACTTACATCAGAGGTTAGTTTATTTCATATGTATTCATTAAAACTTAAAAGCGCAACCGAATTATTTAGTGCGAATAATTTTTTAATGATACCGGATTTATTCAACTATTTTTTAACTGGAGAAAAAAGTAACGAGTTTACTAACGCCACTACAACACTCATGTTTGACCAGAAGAATAAAAAATGGTCTGATAAGTTACTGAATATGTTAAGTATTCCTCAAAAAATCTTTTGTGAAATAATACAACCTGGAAATAAAATCGGAAAACTTTTAAATAGTGTGAGTAAAGAACTGGAAATCCATCCTATTGAGGTTATTGCTCCTTGCAGTCATGATACTGCTTCTGCAGTTACCGGTATCCCGGTAGCAGATACTAGTAAAGACTGGGCATTTATCAGTATGGGCACTTGGTGTATTATTGGAATTGAAACAGAAAACATCATAATAAAAGAGGAAATCGTCGGAACTGGATTTTTTAATGAAGGTTGTGCAGAAGGATTAAATCTTTTTGTTAAGGATATAAATGGACTTTGGGTAATTCAGCAGTGCAGAGAGAGATGGAGTAAAGAGAAAGGAAAAGTTATATCATGGGATGAAATTGTAAAATTGTCCTCTAAAACCAGGCCATTTATGTCTTTTATTAATATTGATAATAGAGTTTTTTGTGAACCTCAAGTAGATATGCCGGAGAAGATTAAAAAATATTGCAAGAAGACAGGACAAAAAATTCCTGAAGACATAGGGGAAATTTCAAGATGTGTATATGCGAGTTTAGCTTTGAGATTTCGATATGATCTTGAAATCTTGGAAAAATTCATTTATAAGAAAATAGAATTTTTTCATCTAGTTGGGGGAGGATCTGCAAACAAGTTGTTATGTCAATGGACAGCAAATGCAACAGGACTTCCGGTCATAGCAGGACCGGAAGAAACAACATCAGTTGGAAATCTTATAATACAACTGAAAGGAACAGGTGAAATTAAATCCTTAGAGGAAGGTAGGCAAATATCTCTGCTCTCTTCGAATGTAATTGGTTTTGAACCAAAGGAAGAAGATATTTGGAGTGAAGCATATGATAGATACTTGAGGTTGTTTAGGTAATACTGGTCTGGTGTATTGTCACATAAATAGCCTGAATAACTATTAGGGTGTTGTTATTATGGGTTTAAACTTTCACTCGCAAAAAAAGTAAAGTGGAGAAAAAAAATGAAGATGCGTTTAATGGCAGATGCTGTAGTATTTGATACTTATGCAGAACGATATGTTCCAGGTGGATATCATGGGGAAATAGGTTTAAAGAGGCGTTTAGAAATAATGTCTGAAATTAACGGTCTTCATGGACAGGGGATAACTTGGCCAACGGACCCCCTTCCGAATGATCCAGATAAACTTGTGAAATTATTTGCAGATTACAACTTGAAACCTGGAGATTTAACAGTCATTAATTATGATGATAGAAAATGGAGGCATGGAGCTCTTTGCACTAATGAAAAAAATGTGAGAGAAGATAACTTTATATTATGTAAAGAAGCAATTGACTTTGCAGCTGAAATACCAGGGACGAAGGTTATGATATGGCCGGCTCATGATGGTTTTGATTATCCTTTTCAAGCAAATTATTCAAGCGGCTGGAAAAATATGGTAGAGAGTTTTCAAAAAATTTGCTCATATAATCCAAAGGTGACAATATGTATAGAGTATAAGCAAAAGGATCCAAGACAAAGATTTTATGTAGGAAACATTGGTAAAATGATGGCTTTATTTCATGATGTTTGTATGGATAATTTTAAGGGTGTAATAGATACCGGTCATGCGCTGCAGGCTCAGGAAAGCTTAGCCGAAGATATTGTATTTTTACACGAACATAATAGGCTTGGTATTATTCATTTAAATGATAATTACAGGGACGCAGATCCAGATCTAATTATAGGAACTATTGCATTTTGGGACAATTTGGAATTTTATTATTATCTAAATAGAACTGATTATGATGGTACTCAGGAGATTGATTATCAAAACCCAAGAGATGACAGACTAAAATCGTTAAAACTCGCTGTAAAAAATATATACTTGTATAAAAAACTAGCAGATAAACTGATCGAATACTCAGAGGAGATAGATAATAACTTACAGGGATACCGCTTCGCAGATAATATGGATTTAATAACAAATATATTATTTGAAAAAATATTATGAGCTTTGTTAAGATTGTTATTCAAAAATATTGGTTCGATATCAGGGGAAACATTATTTTCTATGACACCGGCTCATATGATAAAGCGACATATCATCCCCTTGGACAATTTAAGCCTGTTCAATATTAAATGTTAAGAACACCGCTCTACTTTCTTGTTTTCGAATGTTCACAAAGGGTATCTATGGTCGCAACAATGTCATGCTCGATAACACGAATGAGGACATTGTTGTGTCCCATATATGCATTATTATGCTTCATATATAATAGCGGCTCTCTTTTGTGAGTCCATAGTAACGTTCAATTCTGGTACGGAGTGGTTTAAGACATTCGTACAATCGTGAGCCTGGAACTGCTAGACCCTGCCAGCCGAAAGTATCTTTGAAGTAGGTATGAGACATCCAGCCAAAACGGTCCTTAGAGTGTAAATGATCACAGGTAGATATATGTTGCTGTGGACTTTCAAGGCAAGCGTGGTAGCAGGTGAACCTGGTCCAACCCTGTTTATATTCGATGCCCTAGCACCGGATCGGATAACCAAATGGACGGAGATGTGCCGGTTTCACCCAATTTCGACCCCCACTTTATGGAGTGTTTACGAATGATGATGGGTATTATTCCCAATTCAATGTAAATATACCGATATAGTTCTTCTGCATTATACCCTGCATCGAAGATGACATAAACAAAGGGAGGAGTTGGATAACGAGCTAGAAAAGTATGTAATATGGGAAAACTATTATCAGAGAAGGGAAGCAAATTATGCAGTATGAAAAAGTCATACAGGAGATGGCTGATGAAAAGCGGGCCGGCCTTTCAAAACTGTCGTTTTACGACTCGAACGTCTGGCTCGGAAAGCCTGCTTTTTTTCCGCTCGCCGGGGGGTGTGAAACCGCCAATCTGAAGAAGATGTTCGAAGAGTTTTCGATCGAGGGAGCGCTCGTTTCACACTGGGACGGGGTGACGGTGTCGGCCCAGGACGGAAACAAGGCCCTGGTCGAATGCAGAAAGGATCTGCCTGATGATGTTTACACGATATGGACGGGCCTGCCGCTTATTCCTCATGAGCAGGACCCACTTCCCGGTACCGGTAAACCGGATTCTCGTCTACGGGGTTTAAGGCTCTTTCCAAAAACCCATCACTATCTTCTGACCGTCTGGTCTGTTGGGGGGTTATGCGAATGGTGTATGGAATACCGCATTCCCCTGTTTATCTGGCATGTCGAGGTGGACTGGGAGCCTCTCCACACGCTTGCCAGGGCCTATCCCGATCTTACGATCATCGTGGAAACCCAGTGGCAGAAGATCCTGTACCAGAACAGGAACCTGTACGGCATCATGAATTCGGATGAAAATATATACCTTGAAATATCAAACTTCGTCGGCCCCGATTTCCTCACCCATGCGGTTCACGTGTTCGGGGCAAACCGGTTTTTGTACGGCTCTTTCCTCCCGGTAAACGATGCATATGCGGCAATGGGTATGGTTGTTGATGCCGACATATCTCTTGAGGAAAAACGGTTGATAGCGGGAGGTAACATGAAACGTATACTGCGGGGAGTAAAGATATGAAAACACCGTTTATCATTGATGCGCATGTGCACACGGGCTTTCCGAATATCTTTTTTTCACCGGAAGTGGATGCCGAACAGCTTCTGAAGCGTATGGACCGGTTTGGGATTGCTTGCTCAGTCAACCTCTCCTCTATGCGTGCAATCATCGGGTACAGAAAACAGGAGCTTGTCAAGGCCAAAAATGAGTTTGAACAGTCCGATGGCAGGATATTCTACCTGGGATTCTTCAACCCGAAGGATGTTAAAAGCGACCTCGCTATACTCAAAGAGGCACGAAGCTGGCCCGGGTTCAAAGGGATTAAGATACATCCCTCTTTCAACGGCGTACCGGCTGACGACCCGTTGTATGAGCCGGTGTGGCGATTTGCTTCTGAAAACGATCTGACGGTCGTTGCCCACTCCTGGAGCGTCTCGACATATAACCCCGCCCAGATGCTGTCGACTCCTGAAAAATTCGAGAAGTATGCGAAGGAGTACCCCGATGTACGCTTCGTGCTCGCGCACTCGGGCGGACGAGGCACAGGCAGACATGAGGCCATTCGTATGGCAAATACGTATAAAAACGTGTACACCGACTGCGCAGGGGATATATACGACTACCATTATTTCGAGGGTATGATCATATCGCTTCCTCAAAACAAACTTCTCTTCGGTACGGATTTTCCATGGTTCGATTACCGTTCCCATCTGACAAGGCTTTTTCTTGCCGATATCCCCGATTCACACAAGCAGAAAATCTTACGTGATAACGCGATCGATGCTTTCAAACTGAAGGAAGATTTACAATAACGAGCACGCGGTTAAAAGATTTTGTCCCCGCATTTTGCCAGTGTGTATGCTGCTAATCAGTAAATTTTATACAAGCATTTATCAACACTTAATGGTAGAATAGCTGACTTGCGGGTATTATTGAGGTGGTGTATCATACCAATCACACCTTCAGGAGGGAAACCATGAAAATCTTTTTTTCTTTATTCACAATACTATTCGTATGTGTTTCATTCAATACCCACGCTCAGGAGGATCCAAAGAAGATTACGCTGGAAGAGTATATCGATCTGGTAAAGGAGAATCATCCGTACTTTAAAAAAGAGCAGCTGTCTGTGGAGGTTGAACAGAAACAGGCAGAAAGCCTCCTCGGTGCGCAGGACTGGCTTTTGAGTGTCACACCGAGCTATTCGTACCTCGGCAGGGGGAGCGCACCCGAGTACAATGCCAATGAGCTGTACAGAACCGGTATCGAAGCGGGGCTCGGCAGGCCGATCTGGAATACAGGCGGCCGGGTTGATCTTTCACTTACAACCGGGTACACGCGTATGGACACGGACCTTGGTTTGAGTACTGCCTATCGGCACGGGGTTGCAGCAACCTACACCCAGCCGCTGCTGCAGAACTGGAAGGGGAAGCTCGATCGGCTTGAGTATGAGCTGAGCGGATACACTATTGACTACACGCAGGTACAGGCGTATGAAAACGAAGAGAATTTCCTGCTGGACGTATCTGTACGGTTTCTTGACTGGGCGTATTATCGGGAGGAAGCTGCTATCAGGGAGAAAAGGTTAGAGATTGCAAGACGAGGGCTTGAACAGGTCAAGAATCGCTATGAGGCGAACCTGGTGGACAGGGTGGATGTGCTTCGCTCGGAAGATGCGGTCCGGCTTTCAGAGCAGGGGCTCGTGTTTGCCCGGTCACAGAGCCGGGCGAAGCAGGCGGAGCTCGCTGTCATTGCAGACAATGAAGAGATATACGGGCGAATGCCGATTTATGACCTGTATCGATTCGTCATGCTGCCTGAAACAGACGAAGTAATGACAGAGATGAAATCCAGGTCCCGCATGCTCGAGACCTTCGACATACTCAGGGATCAGCTTGTGTATCAGCGCGGCGGTGTAAAGGATCAGGAACGCGCCACACTCGACCTGAGCGTAACTGCAGGTCTGTACGGGAGGGATGAGGCATTCGGCGATTCCCTGGAGATATACCATCCGGATGCGAGCGTATCTCTCGTTTTTGCAAAGCCTCTGGGCGGTAATACGGTGAAAGGACAGTTAGAGAAGCTAGAAACGCAGATTTCACTGATCGATGAGGAGAAGAAGAGTCTCGAGCGTGAGCTAGAGGCATCCATGATCAACCTTCTGGTGCGGATTCAGGATATGGAGAATATCCTCGACCTGAACCGGAAGCAGATCGAATCGGCACGGGAGAAGACAAAAGAGGAGCTCAAGCTCTACAACCAGGGCAGAGGACAGCTTACGTTCGTGATTCAAAGCGAGGACGGTGAGGAGGAGGCATTGCTCACATACGCCGGTAATGCGTATCTCTATCAGACATTGATGCTGCAGTATATGGCATTGCTTGATAAATTACTCGTTGTCGAGTGAAAAAAAGGAGGATCAGTTATGAAGAAGATATTCGATTTTTTTACGAGGCGCCATATGCTGGCAACCCTCTTAACGATCGGTATTGTCTTGCTCGGCATCAATTCGCTTCGTACTCTAAAGCGCGACCAGTTTCCCAAAGTCGATATCGGAGAGGTTGTAATCACCACTGCATACCCGGGAGCTTCGCCCGAGGATGTGGAGCTCAATGTAACCAACAAACTCGAAGACGAGCTGAAAAACATAACCGGCATCGACAAGATCACGTCCACCTCCATGGAGAACCTTTCCCTTCTCGAGGTAACCATCGACCCCGACATCAAGGATTCGGATAAGGTCAAATCTGACATCCGCGAGGCGGTGGGCAGGGTGACCGATTTTCCCGAAGAGGTGACCGATTCTCCTCTTGTGACGGAGATAACGACGGCGATATTTCCCATCATCGAAGTCGGAATAACGGGTGACGTGGAGTATCGTGAGCTTCGGGAGGTTGCGAAACAGTTCGAAAAGAAGCTCAAGGAGGTACCCGGCGTATCGAGCATCGACACCTACGGCTACCGCGCCCGGGAGATAAAGGTCGAGGTAAACCCGCGAAAGATGGAGCAGTATCAAATTCCGCTTCGTGAGATCATACAGGCTGTACAGGCGCGAAACATCAGGTTAACGGGCGGTACGTTTGAATCGTTCACCAGTGAGAAAAACGTGGTAACGCTCGCACAGTTTAAAAAGCCTCTCGAGGTCGGTGATGTGATCGTGCGTTCGACATTCGAGGGGCCGCTCATCAAGGTGAAAGACCTTGCCATTGTGAGGGACGATTTCGAGGATGAGGACATAGTCTCACGCATGAACGGAAAAACCGCTATATCCTTTGTGGTCAACAAGTCGGAGAATGCCGACATTATCAGAACGGTCAGGGCGATAAAAAAACTCATGCGGCAGGAGGCATCGAAAGGGGTGCTGGGCGGGTACGTGGAATACCCGCAGGAGGAAGCAGACGAGCATGGTTTTTTTGCATCTCTGAAATCGAAATTGACACGGAAGCCCGACAAACCCGAGATATACCGGTACGGCCCGGTGCAGATCACGTCGGCAAACGATCTTTCCGGGTACGTGCGGGACAGCTTTCAGACGGTTCTGACGAATATGGCTATCGGCCTGGTGCTCGTGGTGTTGATGCTTACGATATTTCTAAATTTCAGAACGGCCTTCTGGGTAGCCATGGGTATTCCTGTTTCAATGTGCGGTGTTTTTTTCCTCATGCCGTTTTTCGGTACCTATCTCGATAGTATTTCGCTCGCATCGCTCGTTCTCGTTATCGGAATAATCGTCGATGACGGAATCATAATCTCTGAAAACATCACGTTCAGAAAGCATCTTGGAGAGTCGCCGCTCGATGCGGCGGTAAACGGAGTGAACGAGGTGTTTTTTCCGGTACTCACCACTGTTCTCACGACATTTCTGGCTTTTGCGCCGATCTTTTTCATTAAGGGAATGCTCGGGAAATTTATCTTTGTCATTCCGCTTACGGTAAGCCTCGCGCTCTTCATCTCGCTGTTCGAGGCGGTGTTCGCCCTGCCGTCACACCTGAAACGGGGGATGGAGAGGCGGTCGATGAGGGCAGAACGCGAGGTCATCGGAATGTGGTTCGAGGGTCTCAAGAAGCTCTATAACAGGATCGCTCTTTTTTTCCTGCGGGTTCGGTACTTTATAATCGTGATCTTTATCGGCGTTATTTTTCTGGCGATGGGCTACATGCAGAAGAATATGGACTTCATACTTTTTCCCCAGAGAGGCGCCGAGCAGTTCTGGATGCTCGTCGAGCTGCCGATGGGTTCCTCTCTACAGGCGACATCTGAAAAGGTGAAAGAGATCGAAGCCCTTATCGGGGAGATTCCGGGCGACGAGCTCGACAACTTCGTTACAAGAGTCGGCCAGATAGGCTGGGTCGGCCGTGCAGAGAACTACGTTCAGATTGTCGTAAACCTCACACCCTTTTCGACCAGAAAACGCACTGCGGCGCAGATTGTTGATGAACTCCGGGACAGGACCGATACGCTTACGGGATATGAAAAGATCACCTACCAGATCGCAGCCGGAGGGCCGCCTGTGGGAAAGGCGATCAGCCTCAGGATACTCGGCTCCGACGACAAGATGCGGGCAGGTTTCGCAGACGAGATAGAATATTACCTTTCTTCGATCCAGGGAGTGAAGGATATCGATCGTGACGACAAACGAGGGAAGGACCAGATAGAGATAGATCTGAATTATGACAGGCTAGCCCGTGTGGGCCTCACCGTGGCGGATGTCGCGCAGAATGTTCGTATCGCATATGACGGCCAGGTGGTAACGTCTCTCAGGGAAGGAGATGAGGACGTCGGTTATCGTGTCCAGTTCACCGAACGCGCCCGACGGGATAAGCGGTTTCTCATGAACCTTGCCGTACCCAATGCCCAGAATCGTCTGATCAAGCTGAAAGACGTGGCCCGCCTTAAACAGGGCCCCGGGCCGAACGCCTACCGTCACTATAACGGAGAGCGGTCGACCACGGTAGAGGCCGATGTGAATCCCGATATCATTACATCCCTCGAGGTGACCGATATGGTGGTGAAGCATTTCAGCGGTTACGAAGACCGCTATCCCGGCCTGCGGCTTCGAGTCGGCGGGGAAGCGCAGGAGAGTCAGGAGTCGATTGGAAATATTATGACCACCTTCGCAATTGCCGTCGTTGGAATTTACTTTCTCCTTATACTGCTGTTCAACTCCTTCACACAGCCCATACTGGTGCTCATTGCCATTCCCTTCGGGTTCGTCGGCGTCATCCTTGCACTCGCAATCCACCACGAACCGCTCAGCTTCCTCGCGCTTATCGGATCAGTGGGACTGGCAGGCGTGGTGGTAAACGATTCGCTTGTGCTGGTGAGCCATCTGAACGAGCTCAGAAAACAGTTTCCCGACATGGAACGAAGAAGGCTCGTTGCAATGGGTGGCACGAACCGCCTTCGTGCGATTGTACTGACAACCCTTACAACCGTGGCCGGGCTTCTGCCACTCGCGTACGGTTGGGGCGGAACAAGCCTCTACATGTCACCGATGGCGCTCACGCTCGGGTACGGGCTTTTGTTCGCAACTCCTGTGACGCTTATACTTGTTCCGTGCCTGTACATGATATTCTGGGATATAGAACGATTGCTCGGGAGGGGCAGAGGAACGCGTGAGACATAGGCTGAATATCCGGCAGCAGGCGGGTTGAAAATTTGGTTAAACAACTCTGGGCTTGTTTTATTTGTTTGAATTTAGGATGTACAATATGATGTGATTATTGTATACTGGTTGATACCCACACAGTAATCAAAATTATTTCGTGGTTTCATTCTCGCTTACTCTATTCGAACAAAAATATTTTTTATCAAAAGAGCCCTATATGTTCCGGAGAGTGTTTTGTTGTTCGACAATCATTGTTTTAATAGCGTTTGCGCTACTATCAGTTTTAGTAATAAACTCCTGCTCCAACGACTCAACTGTATTTCCTGAAGCTCGCTTTTGTGTCTTTTCAGACCCACACTATTTTGATCCTGATCTTGGAACAAGCGGGAGTGCCTTTGACACGTATATTGAAAATGACAGAAAGCTCATCGCAGAGAGCGAGGAGATTTTAAAATCCCTTGTCCAGTCGGTCCTCTCCGAAGATGTTGAAATAGTGCTGGTCCCGGGAGACCTCACCAAGGACGGTGAACTGACGAGCCATCAAAAAGTTGCGGAATATTTGAGGCAGCTAGAAACAGCCGGTAAGCGGGTGTATGTCATTCCGGGAAATCACGATATCAATAACCCCCATGCATGCAGTTATTCGGGAGACACAACAGTACCTGTGGAATCGATCACTGCAGAGGAGTTTGCAGAAATATACAGGGACTTCGGCTATGATGAGGCTCTGGAAAGAGATCCAAACTCCCTGAGCTATGTGGCTGAGCCTGTGAGCGGCCTCTGGATTCTCGCAATGGATTCCTGCCTGTACACGGAAAATACCGACTCTCCGGTGACGGGAGGACGATTTTCCGAAAGCACATTGAATTGGATTAAAGTAAAGCTGGGAGAGGCTCAATCAAAAAAAGAAGTTGTCTTCGGCATGATGCATCACGGTATTGTTGAGCATTTTACCGGTCAGACAATGATGTTTCCCGACTATGTCCTTGAAGACTGGACAACCGTATCGGAAGAGTTTGCCGATTCAGACATGCAGGTTGTGTTCACGGGGCATTTTCATGCCCAGGATATTGTAGAAAGAACGACCGAGGACGGAAACAGCATATTCGATATAGAAACAGGGTCCCTGGTTACATACCCGTGTCCATACAGGGTAATACAGTTGAGTTCCAGTGGAGAATTGTCCGTATCGAGCAAGAAGATAACTCAAATAAACTACGGCACGGGAGGAAAATCCTTCCAGGATTATGCGAAGGACTTTGTGGTAAACGGCATGGATGACAAAATGGCATCGATGCTGATTGACGAGTTCCAGATTTCACAGGACGATGCCCTGCAGATAGCTCCGTATATGGCATCGGGTATGATAGCCCATTTTGCCGGAGACGAATCACCTTCAGACCGGACCCTTACTTTTATAGCGAACTTGGTGGCGGACAATGATGCGAAAAAAAAGCTGATCGGGTTTGGATTGCAGTCGATCTGGACCGATCCCGAACCGGCGGATAACTCGGTTGTGCTCGATCTATCAACGAGATAGATAAACTCACCGGACAATGTTCCTTTCTCTGAGATTAGTGTAAAGATTACAGCAATCATATGAAAGGGAACTAATTCTGGTGAATGGCGGAACAGGAGGGGATGTCGCGGTATGCCTGGTGATGTACCTGTCCGATGGAGAAAAGACCCGGGAGTTTTCCGAAGCGCTCCGGGCAGAAGGAGTGGAGGCCGGCGCTATATACGACAGTGGGGGTGCCCGATTGGCACATATATGCCCACTGGAAGATGCTCATGGAAAAGATGATGCCGTCGAAAAAGGGGTATCCCTTCAATTGCCCGCTTACACCGAACGGGAAGAAGATTGAATATACAGAGGATATATGCCCGGACACACTCGACTGGCTGGGCCGATCCATTCACCTGGATATTCCTCCCCAGCTTACGGATGAGGACTGTGACCAGATTGCAGCGGCCATAGAGAAGGCCGCCTCGGTTCTTCTGTAACGAGATATGGATTGATACTCGGCCCAACGAACTGTACAGTCGAATAGACACTTGAATTCGATCAATTATCTGTGCAGTCTGACTGCAGTGGGACTCGGTGATTAAACAAAGACGGGTGTTTGCACCACGAGAACGAACAGGTGTGAGAATATATGGATCAGACGGTTGAAATTGATTCAAGGGAAATTGATAAGAGAAAGCACACAATCACCCGGATTTGGGAGCATAAAAAGGTCAACCATATTCCCATCAGTGTATGGATGGATGACTTCAGTACCAGCACTCTTCGCGAGCAGTGTGAAGACGGCAGGCTCCAGTTTGACGTTATGGTGAAGAACATTAACCGCTGTCTGAAATGCCTGCCTGACGACTATATACCGTATGTGCGCATATGGCCAGGGTATATGACCATCGCCACCATGTTCGGTATGGCGGTGCACTGGAGCGATGACCCGAACCAGGCTCCGGGAGCGGACGGATATTTAATAGACGATATGAACGAGGTGTACAACATGGTATTGCCTGACCCGGTCCATGATGGGCTGATGCCGCATAACCTGCAGTGGCTCGATTACGCGAACCGTCATATGCCGAAAACCGTGCACCTTACAGGGATAGATCTCGGCGGTCCGTTGAATACCGTAAAAGACCTCATTGATACAAATCTCATGTATACGGCGTTCATCGATACACCCGATGCAATGCGTTATTTCCTTGATATGGTGACGGAGCTACAAATACGGTGCAACAGGGAGATCATCAAGGCAGCCGGCGGACTGGAAAGGCTCACCTGCACCGATTTTGACCCGATCTGGGCGCCGCCGATGAACAAGGGTTTTGTATCCGATGACGTATGCGCTTCGCTCAGTCCCTCGATGTTCGAAGAATTCAGCATCCCATACAACAACAGGATCATCGCGGGATTCAACGGGGCGCGGATTCACAACTGCGGGCCCAACCCTTCGGCTTACCTCTACCCGGAGCATACGGTTGATGTCATGGGTTTGAACTGCTCGTTCAAATACTCGAAGGACGACCTTCACAGGTTGAAAGAGGCGTTTGGCGGCAGGGGTTTTATCGAGTTCAATTTCGATAATGAAGAAACCCCCGAAGAGATTGTTTCGGGGTACGAACAAATCGCGAATACGCTTTCTCCGGACACAGTCGCACTTCCCCTCCTCTTTCTGAACGAAACATGGACCGACGATAATATACGGGCGGTATACACTGACCTCAGGAAGATTTCAGAGCATTACGCGGAAGAAATAATATGGAATGAAGAATAATGAACAGCCGAAAGATACTTTACAACTTCGCTGATTTCCATAAAAATGTCGATGGCTTGTTAGTAAAGCCCTGCATTAATTTAGAAATGGGTTTTTTCTTTAGAGCATTGTTTACTTGCTATTTTTTTGTATTGAGTTAGGATATGAAAGACCGGGAAGGTCCGTCGACGTGAAGATCAGTCAGCGATCTCGTCTGGACATTTCTGATTTTCCCGGTATATTCAATGTCATTCGGTAAATAGTATGCGCATTCTTATCGTCGAAGATGACCGCAAAATTGCATCATTTGTTGAAAAGGGCCTGCGGGAGACGGGGTATGCCGTTGACCATGTGACGAGCGGCGAGGAGGCCCTCGATTTTGCGGAATCGGTTGCCTATGACACTGCCGTTGTCGATATTATGCTTCCGGGGATGGACGGCCTGACGCTCATCGAAAAGCTTCGCCAAAAAAAGATCAATATACCGGTAATCATACTCAGCGCAAAACGGACGGTGGACGACAGGATCAAGGGCCTGAAGGCGGGCGGTGACGACTATCTCACAAAGCCGTTTTCCTTTTCAGAGCTTCTCGTGCGCATACAGGCGCTTTTCAGGCGGGCGTCTATGGCTGCATCTCCCGTAAAGCTTCAGGTTGGGGATTTGTCCATAGACCTCGTCTCCCGGAAGGTGAAGCGCGGCGATATGAAGATCGAGCTAATGCCCCGGGAGTTTGCTCTGCTCGAGTTTTTAATGCGCAATGCAGGTAACGTGCTCCCGAAGACGGTCATTATGGAGCATGTATGGGACTACCATTTCGATCCGCAGACCAATGTCGTGGATGTGCTCGTAAGCCGACTGAGAAGTAAAATTGACAGGGATTTCAAACACAAGGTGATTCACACCATACGCGGAGTCGGGTATGTTCTCAAAACTCCTGAAGAGGATGACAAGGATTAACCTCCGTCTTGCGGCACTATTTTCCGGAATTTTTGTTGCCTGCTCCCTCTTTCTCTACGGATTTACATACTTCCTCATCTACTCCTCCCTCGTACATGACGACCATGAGAATGCACGGGTTAAACTTCTTGAGTACAGCGCCTACTACCGAAGCGGTGGAGTGTCTCTTTTAAGAAGTGAGATAACGCTCGAGAAATTTTTCGGCGAGAAGAAGCTTTTTTTCCTCAGGGTCGCGGATATATGGAACAACTCGCTCATGCTTCTCATCCCGGAAAGGTGGCGGCGGTATACTATTGAGAAACTCAGGGAGGTCGATACCGGTAAGAATCGGAGCATCGTCCGAATGGAAGTCGGCGGGGAGAGATATCTTCTCGAAATATCATCGCTCAGGCTTCCTGACGGCAATATCCTTCAGATCGGCATCGACATCGAGGACAGAGAACGAGTACTGAAGCACTTTCGCGATATTTCAGTTCTCGTAATAGTTCCTCTCATATTGCTAAGCTTTTTAGGCGGTTCTGTCCTTGCTGCGCGCTCTCTCCGCCCGATCCATGAGCTCAATACAACCGTAAAAAGTATTATCGATACTGGCAGAATCGAGGCGCGTATTTCGGAGATGGGCGCACGGGATGAGCTCGGTGATATGGTGGTGCTATTCAACCGAATGTTGACACGGATTGAAAAGCTTGTAAACGGTATGCGGGAGGCTCTCGACAGCGTTGCTCATGAGCTCAAAACGCCGATGACACGGCTCAGGGGGGTGGCGGAACGTGCCTTGAGTGAAGGGAAAAAAAACCGGGAATGCAAAGAGGCGCTTGCGGATTGTATGGAAGAATCGGAGTATATCCTTACCATGCTGAATACGCTCATGGATATATCGGAAGCTGAAACCGGGTCAATTAAGCTCAACATCGAAATTGTTGACATCTCGCCTGTTATCGAGGATATAGTGGAGCTTTACCAGTATGTTGCAGATGAGAAGGGTGTTTCGGTAACTGCTTCGGTTCAACAGAGGCTTGTTATTCCTGTCGACCTGAGCCGTATCAGGCAGGTTCTTGCCAACCTTCTGGACAATGCGGTGAAGTATACGCAGACAGGTGGCAGTACTCATATAGAGGCAGGAGTCGATCGTGATGCAGTGGTTATTTCGGTTCGGGATACCGGGAATGGTATTTCATATGATGAGATTGACCGCATATGGGAACGGCTGTATCGAAGTCACCGGGATAGAGCCCAGCCTGGACTTGGTCTCGGACTGAGTTTCGTAAAGGCGATTGTCGAGGCTCATAACGGGAGTGTGCGTGTTTCGAGCGAGATGGGAAAGGGATCTGTTTTTTACGTGCATCTCCCACTTAAGGGATAGTCCTCTTATGAAATAGCCCTTTTCTAGGGATAGTCACGCTTGCGTGACAGTACCTCCCGAGGAATGGTCCCTCTCGGGAGATACTCCCTCTCTCGGGATAACCAGGCATTTCCCTGTAATTTGTTGACTTTTATGTTTGAGAAAGTATACTTAAAACGAAACCGAATACTACAGGGGAGAAGACATGGCATCGTTAAAAACATCGTACATGGGAATGGAGTTGAAAAATCCGGTTATTGCGGGTGCTAGCAGTATGACCATGAATCTCGGCAGTATAAAAAAAATTGAGGAGGCCGGGGCAGGAGCCCTTGTGATTGCTTCTCTTTTCGAGGAGCAGATACAGCTCGAACAGATGAAGCTCGAGGAAGAGCTCGAGAAGATCAAGTACAGAAATCCGGAGATGATTGAAATATTTCCCGATCTCGAGCACGCCGGCCCCCAGGAACATCTGTTATGGGTCACAAAGGCGAAAGAGGGCGTCGCTATTCCGGTTTTTGCGAGTCTCAATGCGGTAAACCGGGAAACATGGGTCGAGTATGCTTCGCTGCTCGAGCAGACGGGCGTGGACGGTCTCGAACTCAATTTCTTCGCAACACCGAGTGAGTTCGACAGAGCAGGAGCGGAGATAGAGGATGAGCAGGTTGCCATTCTCAAAGAGGTGAAGAAGAAGGTCAGGATTCCGATCAGCGTGAAACTGAGTATTTACTATTCAAACCCCCTCCACTTTATCAAAAAGCTCGACAATGCCGGGGTAAACGGTTTCGTGCTTTTCAATCGGTTTTTTCAGCCTGATATCGATATTGATAAAGAAAAAAACTTCTTCCCGTTCAATTTCAGCCATGAAACCGATTACCGCCTGCCGTTCCGTTACGCAGGACTCCTGTTCGGAAATGTCAGGGGGAGCATCTGCAGCAGCAGGGGGATACTGCACGGCAGCGACGTAATCAAGATGATTCTTGCAGGTGCGGACTGCATACAGTGCGTAAGCACCCTTTTTATAAACAAGGTAGATTATATAAAAACCATGCTCTCGGACATCGAGAAATGGATGGATACAAAGGGATACAAAAACCTCGAGGGTTTCAGGGGTAAAATGAGCAGGAAGAACAGCAGCGACCCGTGGATCTACACGCGCGCCCAGTATGTAAAGCTGCTCGTAAAACCGGAGCAGTTTTTGAGGGACGCGAAAACCGAATAGAGTGGCGGATATGTTTTTCATTGGTGAAAACACAGCTTCTGGGTAAAAATATCCTTTTTAATAAAAAAATCTATTGACAGTACCGTACGGGAATATATAATAAATTTCACATTATAATATCTATACGCTTAAGAAGTAATATCTATTGGGCTTTACTCTTGATATTGTGAGCATGAGATAGCCTTACAACAGCAAATTCAAACTTCAGTCGCGTACAACCACCCATTTATCACTCACATTTGATATTTTGAAGCAAGCGCTTCAAATTCCGAATTATCATTGAATAAGCTTTTCTTGAATGATGCTATTTGTGTAAAAAGTAATAAAAATAAATTTATTTTTCTTAAAAAAAATAAAAAAAAATTAAAAATGTTTTCAGCGGTTGTTGTTGTGCTTGCTTGTCTCGTTATGTTTCAACAGCAGGATGATCGGACGCTGGCTGCAGCAAAAAAGGGACCGGAGAAGATCACCATTGGATGGACTCCCCCGGATATTACAGGCGTGTTTAAAACAGCGACAGACTATTTCGAAAAAGCTGCTGATGACGCAATTGTCCACGGCATTGATGTTGAGGTTATATCTCAGTCACCCGCCACGCATGTAGCATTTGCCGATCAGGTTGCGATTATTGAAGATTATGTTCAAAGAAAGGTGGATGTGATCGCAATATCTCCTATCGAAGTCGAGGTGATAAAGCCTGCGGTAAAGAAGGCCAATGAGGCGGGTATCCCTGTTATTATCGTCAATCTGCTTGAGCCGATACCAGGGGTTAAGGTTGCATCCTACATCGGTTTCGACAACACAGATGCCGGAAGGATCTCCGCGTATGCTCTTCTTGACTATTTCGGAGGACCGGGTGTTCTGGGAAAGGGAAAGAAAGTTGATGTTGATAGTAAGACCTACCTTGACCTACCGTGGTGGAAGGACCTCTACAAGGATGTTGATCCGAATACAGCGGACATCAAAGCGCGTGTTGCCATTATCGAAGGAATTGCAGGAGGATTTTTCTCAACTGCACGTTTGAACGGATTCCATGAGGTGGTTGATCCCTTCCCGGGTATAGAAATAGTGGGAACGCTGCCTGCAGACTGGAACAGGGAAAAGGGCATTAAAGCTGCTGAGGATTTTCTCACTTCAAATCCTTCAGGAACACTCGATGCAATCTGGGCCGCATCAAACGAAGTGGGACTTGGTGCAATGCTGGCATGTGAATCTGCTGGAAGGCTAGAAAAGGCCGGAGAGGGTGATATCGGCGATCATTATGTTGCTATATTTACAAACGATGTGACACCTGAATCAGCAGACCGTGTTGCCGAGGGAAAAATGGTCGCAGAGACTCACCACGGCTTTCCTGAATGGGGTTGGTACAGGACTGAATTCGCCGTGACACTTGCGATGGGCGGAAAAGTACCGTATATCTTTGATATACGGCCGCGGACAATGTACAAAGAAAATGCGCGTTTGTTCTATCCCACCCCTGCTCTTGATCCGATCGACTGGGAGACAATAAAAAAAGGAGGCTCTCCCAGGGTTAAGTAATGGGATTCAGGAGGAGATAGGTGCTGAACATGGCATCTATTTCCTCCCATTTTTTATAAAAAGGGACAGAAGTAATGAAACTGGTGAATAAAGTGGCCGTTATTACAGGTGCCGGTTCAGGTATCGGACGAACAACCGCGCTGCTGTTTGCAAAAGAGGGAGCAAAGGTGGTGGTGGGGTTATTGTTAACATTGCCTCAGAGGCGGGGCTCGTGGCAATAGCCAACCAGGTTGCATATAATGTATCCAAAAGCGGTGTCATCGCTCTGACAAAAAGTGCAGCGATTGATTTTGTCGATAAAAATATCCGGATAAATTGTATTTGTCCGGGAAGGGTTTTAACCCCTCTTGTGAAAAAGGTTATTAATGAATCAAAGGACCCGGATAGTACAAGGCGCCTTCTTTCTGAAGACCGTCCGTTGAAGAGAATGGGAAAACCGGAAGAGATTGCAGAAGGAATACTGTTTTTAGCATCCGATGAGGTGAAGTATGCAGTCGGGACGGTTCTTACAATTGATGGAGGTTATACGGTTCGCTAAGTTGTGCATACAGGGGAAAAAAAGCATATGGGAGATACGTCGTTCCTGTTAAGAGCAGTAGAGATTTATAAGAGATTCCCGGGTGTTATTGCGCTCGACAGGGTCGATTTCGATCTGAAGCGAGGTGAGGTTCATGTCTTGCTCGGAGAGAATGGTGCCGGTAAATCAACCCTCATGAAGATTTTCAGCGGCACCCTGCTAAAAGATGGCGGTCGATTGTATATTCAGGATCAGGAAGTTGAGATTGAAGGCCCGTATCATGCGCGGGATCTGGGAGTCGGCATGGTGTATCAGGAGCTAAGCCTTATTTCCAGTCTCAGTGTTGCTGAAAATATGTATCTGGGTAGACTTCCCCAAAGGGTTACAGGTACGGTCAACTGGCCGAAGCTCTACAATGAAGCTCGTAATCTATTTAAAGATTTTAATGTTGATATCAATCCAAGAAAGAAGGTCGGTACTCTTGGAATGGTGGAACGACAGCTTGTTGAAATTGCCAAGACACTATCGATGAACATACAAATACTGCTGCTAGATGAACCGACCTCGGCATTGTCGGAGGATGAACGAGGAAGGTTATTCGATATTATACGGCAGCTTCGGCAAAAAGGTGTTGGTATCGTCTATGTGTCTCATCGTCTCGACGAGGTGCCGAAGATTGGTGACAGGATTACGGTGCTCAGAGATGGAAAAGGAATAGGTACTCTTCCCGTGGCTGATACTGATGAAAACACTCTTATCACGATGATGGTTGGACGGGAGCTAAAAGAACAGTTTCCAAAAGAGAAGGTAGAAATTGGCCGCGAGATTTTGGGAATTCATAACGTAACAGTTAAGGGCAAGATCAAAAATATCACCCTCAATCTCCACGAAGGTGAAATCCTGGGCATTTCCGGCCTGATGGGAGCAGGGCGAACTGAGTTCGCACGAGCGCTATTTGGTATTGATCGTATCGACAGCGGGCAGATTTTAATTGATGGAAAACCTGTAAACATTTCATCTCCATGGGATGCAATAGAGCTGGGACTCGGGTACCTTACAGAGGACAGAAGAGACGGGCTGGTTCCCCGGTTGCCTGTTTCCGCCAATATCACTCTTGCAAGTTTGCAGCATGTACGTAATTTTGCATTCCTTCGCCATCGTACCGAAAGGAGCTTGGCGGACAAATATGTAAATGAGCTCAGCATACATACGTCCGACCTCAATCAGCAGGTCGAATTTCTCAGCGGTGGCAACCAGCAAAAAGTTGCTTTTGCAAAATGGATGTGCAGCCACTCCAGGATCATGATTTTCGATGAACCGACACGGGGCATTGATGTCGGCTCCAAGACAGAAGTCTTTAAATTAATGAACAATCTTGTTAAGAGAAAAGTAGGGATTATTATGATCTCATCGGAGCTCCCTGAAATAATGGCTATTGCAGATAGAATTATTGTCATGTGCCGCGGTTCTATTTCTGCTGAATTTGAAAACGGTCAGGCCTCACAGGAAGATATACTGCGTTATGCCGTAATGGGAGGAGATTGAGATGAGTGAATCACCGTTGAAAAATGCCGGGAGTGAAAATGAGAGAGCCCCGTTACTCATGTGGATTGAAAAAGGCTTCGGATTGCGGAGAATCGGCTGGTCGACATTACTGCGCGGCGGCCCGATAATCGCACTTCTGCTCCTTGTACTGTATTTTTCACTGGCTTCTCCTCATTTCTTCGCAGTGGATAATTTAAAGAACATAGGTGAACAGAACGCCTATCTCATTATTCTCGCCGTGGGTCAAACGATGGTAATTATCGGGGCAGGAATTGACTTATCCGTAGGTGCGTTAATGGCTGTGTCCGCTTCAATTATGGCCGTGTTTGCTACGCAGGAAATAACCCTCTTTGGTATTCCGATTGGACCTATTCATGCAGCGCCGGCGATGCTGTTGGGATTTATGGTGGGTGCCTTCGCAGGCTTTATCAACGGACTGGTTATTTCCAAAGGAAGAATCCCTGATTTTGTTGCCACTCTTGGTATGATGGAAGCTGCTCGCGGCGCAGCCCTCCTGGTGACCGGAGGACTGCCTATCCCCTCTCATCTGACAGCAACCGAGTTAAAGGGATATCTGCCTGATGCGATCATCTGGATGGGAGGGAAAGAAATTTTTGGGATTCCTACAGGGCCGTTGATTGCTGTTTTAGTGGTTATCATAGGTTGGTTGATTTTAACCCAGACCGTACTGGGACGATCGATATTAGCAGTGGGAGGGAACAGGGAGGCCGCAAGGGTATCGGGCCTCAAGGTCGATCGAATCAAAATCGCCACATATACTATTATGGGTATGATGGCTGCAGTAGCGGGCATCGTTTTAACAGGACGTATGAACTCAGCCAATGCCTTGATGGCCTCCGGTGTAGAATTGAAGTGCATTGCAGCAGTGGTAATAGGCGGTTCGAACCTTTTTGGCGGCGAAGGTACCATTATTGGGAGTTTGATCGGCGCAATCATCATGGGAGTTCTGGGTAACGGCCTCAACCTGCTCAGCGTCTCAGCTTTCTGGCAGCGGGTTGTAATGGGACTCGTTATCATTGCAGTTGTGATTTTCGACCAGTGGCGCCGTAGGCGGTTCGGCGCATAACCTGCGGGTTTTTTATCAATTTCTTCTCAACACCGACCTGCTGCATTGAGATTTTTTCTATGGGAATACGGCGGGATTTTTTGCAAAGATTCTGTCGTCGTGACACGGAATAATATGGCCTGATAACCTCCGCATTTTCTCCATTGATGAAAACCAGTCTATTCTCGATGACAGGTGACCGACAGGTATGTTTTTTTCAATATTCTCATAGAAAAAGGCATTGTCACCGGCGATGCAGTATGTGCCTCTGGCCGTATCAACAAGAACAGCCTGGCTTCCCGGTGTATGTCCCGGTGATGTGATTATCCGAATCCCATCCAATATTTCCCAATCACCCTGAATTATTTCAAACGGAGTTCCCCAGAAAGAGGGTTTTTCTCCTATCAGAGGAGAGAAATACGCTCTCTCTTCTCCGGGGAGGGGCGCAAATGCATACTGCAATTCCTTACGTTGCACAAAAAATTTTGCGTTCGGGAATATGTTATTATTACCGGCATGATCGAAATGCAGGTGGGTGAGGATCACCGTTTCTACTTCATGAGGGTTCACCCCCATGTTTATCAATTGTGTATTCAACTCCTGATCACTGTTCCGCCATGCCTTTTGTTTCTGTATTGCAAGGGTGCGTTGAACAGATTCAAAACCGGTATCAACGACGATTTTCTGCGTTCCCTCCAGTTCCTCGAGAAGGAAGGTGATGCAGAAAATGGTAATGATCTTCCCGCAATCAGTAAGATAGGTGCCGATGGACTTCTCCATTTCCAGCGAACCTGTATTTAAAGCGGTGATTTTCCATTTTGCCATGTAGAATCCTCTTAAAATAATTTAAAATGTTTATGCGTTTTTTATGGGTGAACACCATTATATATATCGCCGTTTATTTACAATTTTTAACTACACCGATAGAATATTGACATAAAAAATAATTGTACATATAATTGCAAATAATTCAGAAAGTAGTCCGTCAGCATCGCTTTCTATTACTACTGCTTAGAAGTATGTTTGAAGAGATTAATAAACTTGACATTTCCGATTCTGTGCTGGCCTACACCGATGAATTTAATTCAGTTTTTTCTCCATCTGGATTTACATTTGACGGCACGTATTATGGCATTGTCGACAGGATAGAGATTAAGATATACCGATTCCGGCTGGAATGATTAAACCTTTATTCCCTGCTACGATGATATTCGAGTTGGGTATGTACAGTACATGCAAGTGCGTTCTCCAGTGAAAACGGCGAATCATCCGACCGGCTGAATTGGGCACGCGGACAATCAACAGTGTGTCGTGTGGTTGCAACGAACGTAACCCTGAGACAAACTCGCCTCCTCTGCCGATGATCTGCGAGCCCTGTTTTACTGGAAGTATTCGATATGAAAACAACTCACAAAATAGTAATCGGTGATTCCAGAAGGATGGACAGGGTGGCGGACGAATCTGTTCAGCTCGTGGTAACCTCTCCGCCATACTGGCAGCTGAAGGACTATGGAAATGCCGGCCAGATCGGGTATAACGACACCTATGAGGAATACATAAACAGCCTGAATCTTGTATGGAAAGAAGTATACCGTGCGCTGGATCGAGGCTGCCGACTCTGTATCAATATCGGGGATCAATTTGCCCGTTCGGCCTACTACGGGCGCTACAAGGTTATTCCGATACGTACGGAAATAATCAGGTTTTGCGAAACGATCGGATTCGACTACATGGGGGCGATTATCTGGCAGAAGGTGACCACCACCAATACCACCGGCGGTGCAACCATCATGGGATCCTTCCCTTTTCCGAGAAACGGCATCTTGAAGATCGATTACGAGTATATTCTGGTATTCAGGAAAGGCGGCACGTCGAAGAAGGTCGAAAAAGAGAGAAAGGAGCGTTCGCGGCTCACAACGGAAGAGTGGAATCGTAACTTTACCGGCCACTGGAAGTTTCCCGGCGAGAAACAGGATTCCCATCTGGCCGTTTTTCCTGTAGAGCTGCCGAACCGGCTGATAAAGATGTTCAGCTTTACGGGGGATATGGTTCTGGATCCCTTTCTGGGAAGCGGAACAACCTCTCTGAGCGCAAAAGGCCTACAGAGAAGCTCTGTTGGGTATGAGATCAACGAGGAGTATCTGCCGTTGATAGGGAAAAAAATTGGTATAGACAGCCCCGACCTGTTCGGCGAATGTGATTTTATTGTTGAACATCAGAAAAAAACACGGCTTGACTTCGAAGAGGAAATGCATGCACTTCCCTATGTTTTCAAGGATCCGGTCCGGATCGAAAGAAAGAGTGATCCGAAGAGTCGTCGGTATGGCTCGAAAATCGATTCAACGCATCCATCAGGGGTCACGTACTACACGGTAAAAGAGGTTGTCAGCCCCAATACGCTCCGGCTGAACGACGGGCTATCGGTGAGACTCATTGGGATCGAGGTTATCGAGAGCAGTCGAGACCGGGCTGTTGAGTATCTGGAGCATCTAACAAAGGGGAAGAGGGTTTTTTTGAAAAGCGATACTGCCCATTATGATACGGATGTTCTCTGCTGCTACCTCTTTCTCAAAAACAAAACGTTTATCAATGCCCGTCTTATTAAATCCGGGCTCGTTTCAGTAGATACGCAGTCGGACTACAGGCACAAATCACGTTTTATCAAATACGTCGGGGGCGGCCGAACCGGGTCCCTTTGAACTGCTGAACAGGCCGCTGGGTCCAAATACCCTCAGGCGTGGACGGTCCCGGTATGAAAGAGCATAAATAAACCACATTCATATGTGCTGAAATTCCCCTCCTGCTTTCGTTTATAACGGTTTTTCACAGGGGGATTGAAGTATTCCGCGTACAACCTGTCCGGCTAATAATTTTTCGGAATACGCTAAAAGATAGCCTTTCCGAGTATATGCATTATATTTAATATTCTAATATGAAAGAGGAGTTGAGCGATGATAACGGGGATTCCAGCGGAGAGCTTTCCGGATGAAAAAAGGGTAGCGATCATACCGGCCCATGTTCCTGCCCTCATCAATGCAGGAGTTGAGGTGCATGTTCAGAAAAATGCAGGCAGGGCAGCGGGGTTTACGGACGAGGCCTATAGGGAGAAGGGTGCGAAGATTGTAAATGACAGAACAAGGCTTTTCACCGCCGCAGACATCATTCTGCAGGTTCGAGCCGCAGGCGCAAACCCAGCTAACGGATTGCAGGATATTAAACTCATGAAAAAAGGTTCTCTGCTCATCGGTTTTCTAAATCCCTATTCATCGCCTGAGATGCTCAAAGCACTCGCGAAGGCGAATGTCACCTCATTTGCAATGGAGCTTGTTCCGAGGATTACCCGCGCCCAGGGTATGGATGCCCTCTCTTCGATGGCCTCTATCTCCGGGTACAAGGCAGCACTCATTGCTGCATGCGCCCTTCCGAGGCTGTATCCGATGATGATGACTGCAGCGGGTACCATTACCCCGGCCCATGTATTTGTTATAGGTGCGGGTGTCGCGGGACTGCAGGCGATTGCAACCGCGCATCGGGTGGGAGCGGTTGTAAATGCGTACGATGTGCGGCCTGCCGTCAAAGAGCAGGTCGAAAGCCTCGGTGCGAAGTTCGTTGAATTGAACCTGGAGAGTGAAACCGCCCAGGATAAAGGCGGGTACGCAAAAGAGATGAGCAAACAGTTCTACGATAAACAGCGGGAGCTCATGGCCCGGGTTATTGCAGAGAATGATGTCGTTATCAGCACCGCTTCGGTTCCCGGTAAAAAGGCACCCCTGCTCATTACTGAAGAGATGGTCAAATCTATGAGGCCTGGTTCTGTTGTCGTTGATCTTGCTGCGGAACAGGGAGGAAATTGTGCCCTCACGAAACCCGGCCGGACTGTTGAAAAATACGATGTTCGTATTATAGGCCCGGTCAATCTCCCGGCAACAATGCCCTACCATGCGAGCCAGCTCTATTCAAAGAATGTGAGCTCATTTTTACTGCCCCTTATCAGGGAAAACAGTCTGGATCTGAGCTGCAGGGATGAGATCGCAGCCGAGACAATTTTGACCCATGAGGGGAAGGTGGCAAACGAGAGGGTAAAACAGGCGCTCGGCCTGTAGAGTTGAGGTGAATCTAATGCCGATCCTGCCGACGCTGAGGGTGTCTATCTTCGTGGGGTGTATGATAGTTCTGAAAAATAACGAAGCAATACTTGATAACAGGAGAATAACATGGATAATTTCACCCTGATTCTCACGATCTTCGTGCTTGCAATATTTGTCGGGTTCGAGGTCATAACCAAGGTGCCGCCCATGCTCCATACCCCGCTGATGTCGGGTTCGAATGCGATATCCGGCATAACTCTCGTGGGGGCTCTGCTTGCGGCGGGTTCGCATAAAACATCACTCACCGTGATTCTCGGGTTTCTGGCAGTGATATTCGCGACAACCAACGTTGTCGGTGGATTTGTCGTAACACACCGCATGCTTACAAAATTCAGGAGAAAGGACTGAACCATGCCGGACAGCATTGTAAATCTAATCTATCTCCTGGCAGCGTGCCTGTTTATCATCGGTCTTAAGGGTCTTGCCCATCCGAAAACAGCGGTACGCGGCAACCTGCTTGGTGCTTCGGGTATGTTTATTGCCGTTGTGGTTACCCTCATGGACCGCCAGATAGTGAGCTATGAAATTATCGTCGCTGGCATGGTACTGGGCTCGCTCATCGGTGTGATCCTCGCGCTCAGAATAAAGATGACTGCCATGCCCCAGCTCGTGGGCATGTTCAACGGGTTCGGCGGTGGTGCATCCCTCCTCGTTGCCGGTGCAGTGCTTATTGAAACGACGATGATTATGAAATCCCCCTCAATCCGCTTTTCCATTGCAACGGCCGCTTCCGGAATGATCGGCGCAGTTACCTTCTGGGGGAGCCTCGTGGCATTCGGAAAGCTGCAGGGAATCGTTACCGCACGGCCTGTGTGGTACAGGGGAGAACAGGTTGTTAAGGCACTCCTTTTTCTGGGCGCGGTGTTTTTGGGCGTTCTCTTGGTTCTCAGTCCCGGTGACACGAAGTGGTACTGGTTTCTTGTTGCCGTCTCTTCTGTTCTCGGTGTCATGCTCACCATAGCCATAGGCGGAGCAGATATGCCGGTGGTGATCGCTTTGCTCAACGCATACTCGGGACTTGCAGCGGCAGCAACGGGATTTGCTCTCTCCAATAGTGTTCTTATCATATCAGGCTCCCTCGTCGGGGCCTCCGGCATTATCCTGACGAGAATCATGTGCAGGGCGATGAACCGATCGCTTCCAAACGTTCTGTTCGGAGGGGTGGGTGCTCCGGTGGAGACCGTCCCTGAAGAGGATATGTACGCCGGAAAGGTAACCTCGACATCCGCGGAAGAAGTGGCAATGATACTGAAATCGGCCCGACGCGTTGTCTTCGTACCCGGATACGGCATGGCGGTGGCAAAGGCCCAGCATCTGGTACGGGTGATGTATCAGCTTCTGGAGGCAGACGGCATTGAGGCCGAGTTTGCGATTCACCCCGTGGCCGGAAGGATGCCCGGACATATGAACGTGCTGCTGGCTGAGGAGAACATACCCTACGACAGGCTCAAAGAGTTAGAGGTAATAAACCCCACATTCGAACAGACCGATGTATCGATCGTTATCGGCGCGAATGATGTGGTGAATCCCATTGCGCGGGAAAAATCCAACAGCCCGCTTTCAGGCATGCCCATACTGAATGTGGACAGATCGCGCACCGTCGTTGTGATCAAGCGGAGCCTGGCTCCCGGATTTGCAGGTGTTCCCAATCCGCTTTTTGCGGCGGATAATACCCTGATGCTCTTCGGCGACGGGCAGAAATGCGTGCAGGACCTGATCACCGCGTATAAAGAAGCGTAGCAATCAGGGGAAAAATTTGCTGCCGTTGTATGTCGGGATGAAAATTATACGGTACGAAGCAGGATACAACAAATGTATTCTTACCGTTGTCATTCTTCGAGTGTAATGCGTTCAAATAATAATTGCTATTTGATCGCACCCAGGGTAAGGCCCTTAACAAGGTGCTTTTGCACCAGAACTGTGAAAATAATTACCGGTACAAGTGCAAGAATGCCACCCGCAGTCATGTATCCCCAGTTGATACCTGTTTCCTTCATGAATCCGATAATTCCTACCGGTAAGGTAACGGCACGTGTTCCGGTCAGAATGAGGGCGAATAGAAATTCGTTCCATGAAAAAATAAAGATCAGGATTGCGGTTGCAGCCAATCCCGGAGCAACCAGTGGAATGGCCATTTTACGAAAAACTTCGAATTCAGAGCATCCGTCTATCAACGCGCTTTCCTCTATTTCACGTGGAATGTCTTCAAAAAACCCCTTCATCATCCAGACAACAAAGGGCAGGTTGAAGGTCAGATAGATTATAACCAGTGCCCATGGAGTGTCGAGAAGGTGCATCTTCTTCATAATTATGTATATCGGTATAATCGATGCCACAGGTGGCATCATCCTGATGGAGAGTATCCAGAACGATAAATTTTCAGAGCCCTTAAATCGAAAGCGGGCAAGGCCATACGCTGCCATTGACCCGAGGGCAAGGGAGACGGCCGTATTTACTGACGCTACTATGAGGCTGTTGAGCATGTATCGTGCAAGGGAAGATGTTTTAAAAATATCCCTGTAGTTGCCCAATATCGGTTTGAATATCCACTTTGGAGGAAAACTGAGTGCATCAACCTCGGTTTTTATTGAGGTTAAAAAAAGGATAATTGGAGGGAAAAGAATTAGAAAAAAAATGATTACAGTCGCCAGTGTTAAAACGATTTTTTTAGCTGTTTTAATGGTACTATACTGCATTAATTATCCCCCCATTGCGTAAATGCCGCGAGAACGGATTATTTTCACGAGAATCATAGAAATTATTGTCACTATTATTACAAGGAGCCAGGACAGAGCAGAGGCATATCCCATGTGGAAAAACTTGAAACCATATCGATAGGTGTAGAAGTTCATCGTTTCAGTACTCATACCGGGTCCTCCCTGCGTCAGTACAAAGATCAAGTCGAATGTCTTGAATGAATCCATCAGCCTGATAAGAATTGCAACGATAAGCACAGGACTGAGAAGGGGTAATGTAACAAAACGAAATGTTTGCCAGTTCGTGGCTCCGTCGACATAAGCAGCTTCAAAAGGTTCTCGTGGGAGGGCCTGTAATCCTGCCAGCAAAATCAAAGCCATGAAGGGAGTCCACTCCCAGGTGTCGGCCATCATAACGGAGGGCAGTGCTGTCTGCGGCATTCCTGTCCAGTTGACAGGAGGGAGATGAAAAAGCCCGAGAAGATAATTGAGCATTCCGAGATCGGGATTATACATGAGCCGCCATATGATCCCAACGACAATCGGCGTCATTATTGCCGGTATTACCAGGGTGGTACGGAGAAATCCGATAATCTTTCGGGTGATTCGATTGAGTATAAGCGCAACTACAAGACCAAGTGCAAGCTGTAATGGAACTGTCCCGAGTAAATAAAAAATGGTCACTTTAAGTGAGGTACGAAAATAGGGGTCCTGAAAGAGAATGGTAGCGTAGTTGCCAAGCCCTTTCCACTGCCACCCTCCCGCTCTTATAATATTCCATTCGTGAAGGCTGAGGCTCAGAGAAAAAATAAGTGGAAAAATAACTATGCAGAGAAGCACCACAACTGCAGGGGCAACAAATAAAACCCAGGTATATTTTCGTTTTTTTATGTTGAGTAATAACTTAAGCTTCAAACGATTACCTCCTTGAAAAAGAAGGGGGCGGAATGACCCCCGTCCCCTCTGTTTTCTTTATCCTACTTTATCAAATCCCACTTTTTCATGATAAATTCAAATTTTTTATTAGCCCCGCTCAATGCCTTTTTAGAGCTCTTTGAGCCGGTCATGGCCTCTGAGAGCGCTACCTCTAACGCGTCTGCAAGTTCTGAGTAAGGAGCAATTCGCGGGCGCCCTTTTGCGATAGGCAGAGACTCAAGCATTGCGGTGTACTCGATGTATTTTTTCTGCATGGCAGGGTTTTCAAGCCCGGAAAAACGTGAGCCCGGCTGGCTGTAAGCCAATCTTGGGTCCAGTTCGGGTGATGATGCCCATACGATGAATTCCCAGGCAGCTTCTTTATTTTTCGAATCTTTTGGGATCTCTAGGCTCCATCCTCCGAAGGTCGGCGTTCTCTTTATAGAACCATCGGGTTGTTTTTTACCGATCATTGGAGTAATCTCGAATTTACCGATGATTTTAGATTTTTTCGGATTGTAAAACGTCGGAGCAGCATTCTGCCACTGAATCGTCATTGCCGCCTTTCCCTGGGCAAAGGCACGCGCATTCTCATCCCAGTCATACGTCAACACTCCCTTGGGTGCATATGGAATGAGAGACTTGAAGTAGTCTAATGCCGCTACAGCCTCTCTGCTGTCTATCGTGGGACGGTAGTTGCTGTCATACCATTCTCCACCAAAAGACCACAGGATATTATCGTAGGTACACTGCAGCTGTACGCCTCTTCTGCCCATAAATGTTATACCGTATACTCCGGGTTCCTTTAGATTGAGACTTTTTGCCGTATTGCGCAATTCTTCCCAGGTCTGCGGAACTTTTACGCCGTACTTTCTAAAAATATCAGTACGGTAGTAAAACGCGAACACCGCCTGTATACAGGGAAGTCCGAAAATTTTATCCTCCCACATTCCCTGTTCAGACACGACGGCAGGAATAAAATCGTCGAGGGCAAGGGTCTCACGGTCTGTTCTGAGAATAAACTCCTCAACAGGGATAGTCCACCCTTCGCCCGCGTACTGGCCTACCCAGACACAATCAACATCCACAACATCGTATGCTCCTGTACCCTGGGTGAGCGCTACCATTTGTTTTTCCTGCAGTGTGGGATAGGCGAGAAGGTTGAAATTGACCTTGATTCCCGTCTTCCTTGTAAATTCACCGGCAAGTTTTTGAATTGCCTCATTACGTGGTTCGGCAACCATAGCGACGTTGATCGTTGTTCCTGCCCAGGGTTTCTGCGTATAGGTTCCGAACTTGAAACTCTTTGGTACTTTGATCATGTGCCTGACCTCTTCATAGGCAAAGGCGGAAAAAACCACCCCCGTTACAAGCACAAATGCAACGAAGACACCGAGCACAACCTTTAATTTTTTTTGCTTCTCATGTTTTGCCTCCCTGTTTTGATGTACCTTTAACAAGGTAAATTTTCGACACAGAATATATTCTGTGTCGTGAAACTTTTTAAAAAATTTGCCTTTTCATCACCTCCTCCTTTGCGTTAGTACAGGCTTGGTTATGACGGAGATTGTAATGGCTACTGAGCCGTCAATCCCCCGTCTATGACAAAAATTGAGCCCGTCATAAACTCAGAATCGTTTGATGCCATGTATAAAGCAGCTTTTGCAATGTCTTCGGGTGTGCCCAGGTGATGCAATGGTTGCCAGGTACGTTTTGCATCTACTGGATCCATTTCCGGTTTGTAATGTCCAACGACAGCGTCTCCCTGGGCAGTATTGATCATTCCCGGACAGAGGCAATTAACCCTGATATTATACGGTGCAAAATCAAGAGCCATACTTCGGGAGAGATTGACAATACCGCCCTTTGAAGCGGCGTAGGCGGATGCGCCCGGTGCGCCTACAAGACCTGCGACTGAGGCTATATTGATGACAACACCCTGTTTTATGTTCATCATAGCGGGCAGGATGTATTTAGAAACAAGGAAAGCCCCCTTTAAATTTGTATTCAAAACTGTATCCCAGGTATCCGCACCCAAATCTGTAACACGACCCGGTCTCCAGATTCCGGCATTGTTTACAAGGATGTCTACCTTCTTGAAATCATGGAGAATCTGTTCGGTAATTTTTTTTACCTGTTTTTCATTCGATACATCCGCATGATAGAATGTGCAGGCCCCGCCCTCATCTATGATCTCTCTGCATGTTGCCTTTCCACTAGATGTATCCACATCCAGCAGGCATATAACAGCTCCTTCATTGGCAAAGAGTTTTGCTATTGCAGCACCAATGCCGATAGCTCCTCCGGTAACGACGGTAATTTTGTCCTTTAACTTCACTTCTATGTGCCTCCCCATCAACTTATTATGACAAAAGTCAAAGAATGACCTTTCCGTAGGTTTTATCAGTAATCATAGGTTGATAAACCAATTATCTTTCTGTGCGTTTGCCTCCTCCGAGAACATCTGCTCTCATCAAAGCCTGTACGTCAGCCCTGGTAACGATTGGTAGGTCGAACATCAGCGTTTGCTTGATCCGCGTTGCCGCGTCACCGACAAGCACGCCTTTCTCCAGCCCCTTCGCAGTGAAGCCTTCAGTCAATAATCCGTAGTAGAAACCGCCATTCCAGGTATCGCCTCCTCCAAGCCGGTCTTGAAGTACAATTGTATGAATCGTGGGTGAGCGGAAAAAATATCCGTTGTCGTTGATAACAGCTGACTCCCACCTATGCTGTTCGAAAGTATCAGGATACCGTATCGTAATTGCAACGACTTTTGTTTTAAATTGTTTCATTACACTCTGAGCAAATGATTTAATATCATCGTCTTCTATATAACCCATATCTCCCCTATCGATTTCTTCTGCACTGTACTGTCCGCACCCGAAACCATAGAGCTTTGCCATGTCTTCAATGGTTGTAATGAGTATATCCGCATGATTGGTGATTATATCCGACATGACTTCCACACATTCAGCTTTACCCCACAGGGAAGCGCGATAGTTGAAATCGATTCCAACCGTGCAATCTTCTGGTTTGGCGTCTATGGCTTCAAGAAAAGCCTCCAGTAAATAATTTCGATTATAATTGCTGTGTGAGGCTAGACCGAAATTAATCCCTGAGGTATGAAAAAGTTTGCAGTCCTTGAGGACAGCATTCCAATCCACCATTCCGCTTCCCAACCTGCTTGCGGCAGAATACATTCGCTGATACCAGCCAATATGCCTTCGGGGAGTACGCCCAATCTCGTATATGAAACGGCCAATCGGTTCATTTTTAGGAGCCCATACTATATAATCAGTATTGACACCCTGACTTCGAGCAGTATTTCGCAGGAGCCACCCATATGGATTATCAGGTAAGCGGGTGATGTAGACAGAAGAGATTCCAAGGCGAGCGAGAAATATGGCAAGGGTATATTCACTGCCGGCCATTGAAATATGAATTTTTTTTGTGCACTCGGGGCGTTGCAGGTCAGCAGGGGTGTCACGAACCATCGTTTCACCGAAAGTCACGAAGATTGACCCCTTTCCCTGAATGTTACTTATATCATCCTTGACGATGTCGTATTGTATTTCTTTCATCAGCAGTTCGACCTATCGGTACCTGCCCCTCACGAAGTGCATACCGAAGGTTATGAGAGTATCAGGTCTTTTGCGTTTGAAAATTAACTTGCTTATGACTTCAAGCCTTCTTTAACCGTGATCCTTTGGCCATTTCTATAACCGAGTCTGGCCGATATGATGCATGCCGCTTCCTTGGTCCTATTAATGAGATCAGTCTGTGATCCGACAGGATCCATCCGGGAGGCTGGACCGGATATGCTGATCGCCGCTATTATAGTATTGTTTATTGAAAAAATCGGTGCGGCAATGCAGTGGACTTCAGCTTCATGCTCGCCGGAATCGAGTGCATAACATCGATTGCGTGTTTTTATTAGCTCGTCCATTAGCGTTTCAATACTTTGAATAGTAGAATCACTATAACGAGGAAGGCCGGTATTTCTATAGTAGGTTCTTACATACTCAGGATCAGTATATGCCAGAAGTATCTTGCCAAGACCGGTACAATAGGCTGGAGACCGCCCGCCGACCTGAGAGGACATTATACCAATTGCGTGCAATCCATGCAGTTTTTCCAGGTACACTACTTCCATTTTATCGAGCACAGCCAGATGAACCGTTTCTTTTGTTTCGTCGCGAAGTTTCTCCAGTTCAGTGAGAGCCAGCCGACGAATATCAGAACTAACCTGATAGGCTCGTGCCATTTCAAGACAGGCCATACCAAGTTTATATGTATTGGTTTTGTTGTCCCGCTCTACATAACTTTTAACTGATAAGGTTGACAAGAGGCGAAAGGTAGTGCTGTTATTTATTCCAATTGCTTCACTTAGATCCGTCAACGTACGAGGCCTACCGTCTGACAGCATCGATAAAACACACAGTGCCCTTTCCACTGCACGAATGTTGTAGCGGCTTTCCTTTTGCTCCACCTCTTACACAATCCTTTGCCTATAGAATTTTTCTTTTTGCTGTGAATATGTTTCTGTTCATAAACATGAAAAAGTACTCTTTATTATCAAGCTGCCTGCGCATAATTTTCAGGTACTCAAGCACATTGTGTAAAAGAGAATTTATTCCAGTTTAAAAATTATTAGCGTTTGTCCCGCTGCATGCGTCCTTTTTCGACTTCTTCTCTGAATCTACGCGCACGCTCAGAAATAACATCGAATTTACGTCCGTCCAGTAATTGTTGGTTCACAAGTGAACTCCCAACCGCTATGATTTCACATCCGGAACGGATAAAATCGGCTGCTGTATCAAGATTTACCCCTCCGACAGGCATTAATCTGATCTGGGGAAGAGGTGCCTTGAGGGTTTTGATATAGGAGGGTCCACCAACACTTGCGGGAAAAACCTTGACAACATCCGATCCAGCTTCCCACGCGGTAAGAATCTCGGTTGGCGTGAAGGCCCCGGGCATAACGGGCACGGAATACCGTTTACAGAGTTTAATGGTGTCGGTATTCAATGTTGGACAAACCACAAATTGGGCACCGGCGATAATAGCCATTCGCGCACTTTCAGGGTCGAGCACGGTACCGACCCCAAACAGTACATCCGAGCCATATTTCGATGTTGCCTGACTTATAATCGAAAGAGCCCCGGGCGTGGTAATCGTCACTTCTATAGCGTCGACTCCACCCGCTTTTATCGCATCAGCAGCAGCCAATAGTTGATCTGAGCTGTTGGCCCGCATAATGGCTATAATACCTGAGTTGAATAGCCGGTCTAACCGATCCCCTTCTTTCATCTCTTTTTTCCAGCCTTATGGAGGTGAAGCGTTTGATTCTGTTTATCAGCACTTGAAAAATACGCGATGGATAATTGGGCCCGCTGATCAGTGGAGGAGGAGGCAAGCTTGTTTGCCGATGTAAATCCATTGCAGAAGCAGGTTAGCTGAACAAAGGGAAAGTTTAACATCAGATAAATAATAACCAGTGCCCATGGCGTATCGAGAAACCGCACCTAAACTGTGTTGCACGAATAATTTTTATTAATGTTACTTAAATATTTGCCTTATCCAAGACGCTCAAACCGGCTGTGCTTTTGACACGTCTCAAGCATCTCCCTGATAAATAATTCATTCTTACATTTTTATAATAACTTTTGTCGGTTTCTCTTTTCTGACAACTTCAAAGGCCTTTTGATATTCATCCATATTATAGATGTAACTCACCCAGTCCTCGAGGTTAGCCTTGCCTTTTTCAATATACGCAAGCAGCTTGTCATGTACCTCTGACTCTGCAACCTTCGACTTGAAAATGCGTGGATCGGATTCGAGTATTGAATCATAAGGGGTATCATCTGCAGGCATGCTGTAGATATTTACCTTTCCATCTTCTTTAACAATCTGCAAACATCGAAAAAGAGCATTATTTGATCCGACTGCTTCAATAACCCTATCAACCCCGCCCTTTTTCATAATCCTTATAACTTCAGTTGGGAGCTTATCACCCGTGACATATGCGTCGGCACCAAGTTTTGAAAATCGATCAGACCACTTCGGCTGGCGTCCGAACACAACAACAGGTGCGACGTTCAATATCTTTGCCCACATCACCATTGATTGTGAAGCAGGGCCTGTTCCAACTATGGCAAGTGAATGACCTTTTTTAAATCTACTAAGAAATTTCAAACTCTCGCTGAACGATCTTCGTAAATCATCTTTATCTTGTGGATTAAAGGGCAGGGGCTTGCCGCCAAGTTTTGTGGAGATGATGTATGGGCCATTAATTTCCTCCAGTGCATATCCAAGCACCTTTTGACTATCACCATAAACAGGAGCTGTACCGATATAGTTTATACCCGACTTCATAGCTGTCGCTATGTTAAAATCCACCAGCAACAGATTATCCATTATGTAAAAAATATGGAATTTTAATATAGATGATAAGCTTTTCGATTAGAATCATTCAGGTGTGAGAATGAAAAATGTAAGCTCATTCTCCAATAATGCCCGGCCTGAGGCGTGTGACGACGCGGGTGAGGTAGAGAAAAGGAGTGTCGAGCGCGGCCACGATTACCTTCAGTATATATGTGGAGAGCATGATACCGAGCACGACCTTCGTTTCATAAACACCCGCAAAGGCAGCGGTGCAGAAAACAAGGGTATCAACCGCCTGGGATGTCCAGGTGGAGCCGTTGTTCCTCAGCCAGAGCTGCTTCGGAAACCGCCGCCTGATCAGCTCGTAGCTAATGACATCCAGGTTCTGTGAAACGATATACGCGGCCATCGATGCCGCTATAATCCTCCATATGGGGGTGAAGAGCTGTTCCATCGGCTTGTGGTAGAGGTCCCAGCTTGCAGGTTCAAAGAGAAGGATGAAGCGGGATGAAATAAGGAACAGAAGAGATATGAAAAACCCCAGCAACACTGCCTGCCGGGCTTCCTTCGGCCCGTAGTATTCGGACAGAATATCGGTGCCAAGAAAAATCGATGCATACAGAACGTTACCTCCGGTGGCGTCGATACCGAAAAGAACCATGCCCTTGAGCACGAAGAGATTCATCATAATGACGTTGGCGGCGATAATCGCAACGATTCCGACCCTGCCCCAGACGGAGAACGCCGTGAGCAGGAGAAAGAGGTCAATAATGATCCACGCAATATAAATGAGATTGTTGTGCATATATCCGCCCCGCCACATGCAGTGTCAGGAACACAGTATCACAAATATCGTGGAAAGGCCACTGTTAAAAGCGGCGTACGTCCCTGCTGGGGCCGAATATCAACAGGTAACTTATTTGAAATTATTCCTGCCGTTTATACTCGAAATAGTGTTTTTTAAAAACTGAAAACCTGCGTTGTTCTTGAAGGTGGTTCAGGTAAACGCCTCAGAACTGCAATCTGGCGCCCCCTTCAAGCAAATAGTTACTGTTCTTAAAGTTGTATCCTCCCTGCAGAGTAACGGCGAGCATCAGAATTTTCACCTCCACGCCGCCGAACAGTGTTGTGTCGAATCCTTCGGGCTTTGCTTCCGTGCTGATCACGAGCTGCTGATTTGTAAAGGTATCGACATAGGTAGTATAGATTGGATCGGTGAGCTCGAGAGTCGTGCTTCCGGAAAGATCGGTTGTGGCCTTGCCGAATGTCTTGCTGAACCGCGCGCCTCCGAATAAGTTGACAAAGAGTATTTGAAAATTCATCTGGCCCTCTCCGCCGACGGTAAACCCTTTCCAGTTTGTTTCAAACCCGGTTTCTGTAATGAGATTCGCGACCTGCGTCGAACCAGGACCGGGAACATCCACGAAAACCGGTATCGCATCCCGTCCCAGCATGGTTACGTTTCCGTTGATATATTCGAGGAAACCGCCGAAAGATGCCCCTGTTCTCAAAAGCATCAGCACCCTCTTGTCCCAGAGCTCGTAGCGAAGCTTGCCGCCGATAATCATGTTGTTGAGATGAACACCGGCATCCTTGTCCTCGATCTTCGGAATTCCTGCGAGCTTTCCGCCTATTTCAAACCGCCTGATCTTGAATTTTGCATGTACTCCAAAGGCGGGAACGGGTAAATATTTAAGATCCCCGAAATCGTACTGAAGGCTCGTACCGAGTGCAATATTTTCTGTCGGTACGAATGAGGCCCCGCCTGCAAGGCCCACTTCAATATGTTTAATCGTCGAATAGCCGACCGGGTCGCCTAAAAAGGTCATTGCACCAAGGTTCGGCCCGAAGATGTTACTGAGACCCTTCGATATTGCAGTCAGATCCGACTCAACAGCGCCAAGGTCATATGGCTGTTGGGCGAATACGAACGTCCCTGGTAAAACGAGAACCAGCATACATACAACTGTTATCAGTATTTTTTTTCCGTTCATATCTTCTCCTTCCCTGAGTATCTGGTTGATTTTGCAAAATATTTTTTCGCAACCTGCAGCATTTGTTGTCTACAGTGAAATTTTAATGCACTTTGCTCTGAATTTCCACTCTACTTTCTGAATATAACGCATAGTGACAATTTTATCAGGAAAATTAATACAGATTATCAGATGGTCAGGCAATCGGCGCAAAGTAGCGGAATTCCATGGTAAACGATGCGCGCCCCTGGCTCATCGATCTGAGGTCCGTCGTATAACCGAACATCTTCGAAAGTGGGGCTACCGCATCGATTTTTTCAACAGCCTGGCGGCTCAGTATATTGTTGATCTGCCCGCCCCGGGCGTTGAGATCGCCGATGACATCCCCGACAAACTCTTTTGGTGTGGTCACCTCTATAGACATATAGGGTTCGAGCAACACACCTCCCGCTTTTTCACACGCCCCATCAAAAGCATCGGCAGCGGCTGCACTGTAGCCGATCTCGGATGAGCTCGACTGGTTGAACGAGCCTCCTTCAAGAACGGCACGTATATCTATCATCGGGTAACCGGCGATGATCCCCCGCTCCATGGTGTTGAAGACTGCCTCTTCAATGGTATCGATAAACACGCGCGGAATCTGAGCCTCCGGGGCACTGTTTTCGAACCTGTTTCCTGTACCCCGTTCGAGCGGGTGAACAGAGATTACAACGTGGCCGGTGTGATCCTTTCCGGCGATCTGGCGATGAAAGTGCGCTTCTGCCTGTGACCCGCCGGTTATTGTTTCCCTGTAGGCAACCTGCGGTTTTCCTACATTTGCTTCAACACCGAACTCCCTGATCATTCTCTGGGTAAGCACCTCGAGGTGAAGCTCCCCCATTCCCGAAATGATCTTCTGCCCCGTATCTTCATCCACTCTTACGGCAAAGGTCGGGTCTTCGCGGGACAGCTTTTCAAGGGCGTTTTCGAGTTTGGCCTGACTTCCCGCATTTTTCGGCTCTATGGCGATTGATATAACAGGGTCAGGGAATACGGGTCGCTCCAATAGAATTTGCTTTCCTTCACTGCACAGCGTATCTCCTGTCTGCGTCACCTTGAAGCCGACGATGACACCGATGTCGCCTGCAGATATGCTTTCGGTGTTGACCCGCCTGTTGGAATACATGCGTATTATTCGGTTGACCCGCTCCCGCTTTTTTTTATTTACATTGTACACGGCATTACCGTTGGAAATTTTTCCCGAATAGACGCGTATGTAGGTGAGTGTTCCTGCCTGGCTGTTGTTATGCAGCTTGAAAGCAAGAGCTGCAAGCGGCTCCTTTTCGCTCGAATGCCGAATTTCCGGGCTGCCGGTTTTTGGATTAATGCCGTTTACCGGCGGTATCTCGAGGGGTGAGGGAAGAAAATCGACAATACCATCCATAAGCGGCTGTACTCCCATGTTCCGAAGAGAGGAGCCGCAGTACACCGGTACGCCATGGTATGAGATTGTGACGGATTTCAAGAGCCTTAGTATGTCCTCTTCCTCCAGATCCCCGTTTTCAAGGTACTTTTCGAGGAGCTCGTCGTCCTCTTCAGCAATTTTTTCGAGCAGTTCATGCCTCTTCTCTGCTGCATCGTTTTTTAGATAATCGGGAATTTCTCCATATTCACAGGTCTCTCCGTATTCCCCGGACCATCGTATGGACTGCATTCTGACAAGGTCCACCACGCCCTCAAAGTTGTCTTCAGCGCCGATAGGTATCTGAAGCACAAGCGGATTCGAACCGAGCTTCATTTCGAGCATCTGCACGCTTTCACTGAAGTTTGCGCCGATCCGGTCCATTTTATTGATATATGCAAGCCGCGGGATGTTGTAGCTGTCCGCCTGATGCCAGACTGTTTCGCTCTGCGGTTCAACGCCCTGAACCCCATCGAATATAACCACCGCGCCGTCGAGCACCCGCAGAGAGCGTTCGACCTCCACGGTAAAATCAACATGGCCGGGCGTATCGATTATGTTGATGGCGCAACCGCGCCAATGGCAGGTTATGGATGCAGCGGTGATTGTTATACCGCGCTGCTGCTCCTGTTCCATCCAGTCCATCGTTGCCTGACCGTCATCGACTTCCCCGATTTTGTGTGAGAGGCCGCTGTAGTACAGAATCCGTTCGGTTGTCGTTGTCTTTCCGGCATCTATGTGCGCAATAATGCCGATGTTTCTAAGCTCTTCTATTTTTACGGTTTCAGGCATTTTTACACTCGGTCAGAACCCGGTTGCACACCTCGGAGTATACTGTGGAACTTCCGCTGTACAGATGTTCTTCAATCACTCCCTCGATTTCAGGATTAATCCACTTAATATAACCGTGATTTTTTTTGAAAACAATGGATTTGAGAGATTGTTCCAGGCCATTTACTTCATATGCCGCATTGCGATACCGGGCTGCTTCAAGGTTTTCTTCAAGAAGCTCATAGAGATACGAAATATTGAAGAGGTGTTCACTGACAATGTCGGAAGAGTATTTCCGGTCGAGGGGACCCCGGTGCATCCGGGGAATACGCATGGGAATACTTTCATTTGTAAAAAGCTGTATAAGAAAATTTTTGACCCATCTGTACCGCAATGTGAGCAAATGGGGGTCCGAGAGGATTTTTGTGGTCTCTGTCCATCTGGGGTTATTGAGAAATGTGGAGGTCGGGTTATAACCGGAAAAGAGTATCCACCGCACATCGTTTTGTTTTGCAGTTCTCACTAATGACGCGAGATTTTCATCATCGTCATTAACGAGTGGAATAATCGGAATAATTGCAATGCCTGCAGGGATGCCTTCGTTATTTAGTATTTTTATTGTCTCGAGCCGCCGGTCCGGTGACGGCACTCCTTCTTCGAGCCGGGAGGAGAGGGCACTGTTTTTTGTTAAAATTGTGCAGGTAATCCTGATTCTATCCTTTTCAGCGAATTTCTTGAGGAGTTCGATATCCTGCAGCAGGGCGTCTGATTTGGTCTGAATATTGACTGCGTAGCCCCCCCTGTAGAGAACCTTCAGAATATCCGTTATATTCTTATTCAAGGAGTGATCGGGATGGTAAATGTCGCTGAGTAAACCCAGCCCGACCGTCTGATTTCTTTCAGGAAGATCATATGAAAACGCAAGGCTCTTCTCCCTGTGGGTCCTCCTCGTATTACAATAACTGCACTGGTATGGGCATTCGCTGAATATATCGATGAAGTATTTTGTCCAGTACCAGTAGTCGATTTTCCCAAGACCGATAACGGCGGGTGATAGGGCGGCAATTTTTTTTTGCACAATTTCCTCCACAAAAATCCGCTTTTCTCTTATAATTTTCGAAGTAATCAATACGAACTTAAGAAAAAAGCTCGCAGAGCCGGCCATTAAATACGTGCCGGTTTCTCCTGTTTCGGAAAGGAACGGACTGTCATGAAAATTCTGTATGGTGTTCCAATATACACAATGGACAGCAAACGAGTTGTCGAAGAGTCAATAGTCATCAGTGACGGCGTAATTAAGTTTACCGGAGATTTTGATGTAGCCCGTCGATTATACCCGAGAGCCGAAAAGGTCAACCTGCAGTTCGGATGCATTCTCCCGGGTTTTATCGATGCGCATCTGCACCTGAAGAAATACTCACTTCTATACAGAGAGCTCGATTTGACCGGGGTGACAACACAAAACGAGCTTTTCGAAAAACTGAAGGCGTGTGTCGCCTCTAAAAAAGAGAATCAGTGGGTAACCGGTGCAGGTGCGGATTTCACACTTTTACATGGAATGTCGAAGGAAGAGCTTGACCCCATCACGCCGGATAATCCCATTATACTTTACAGCAAAGACCTGCACACCGCGATTGTGAACTCACGAGCTCTGCAGATCGCCCAGGTTGACGCACACCGCGCAGATCCCCTCGCCGGTACCATAGAGAGGGATGAATCGGGTTTTCCGACCGGTATTTTGAGAGAGCGGGCGATTGAGCTGGTAAAGAAAATCATACCCCAGGAAAAAATACGGAAAGTCGATGAAGCCATGGAAGGGGGTATGCACAGGCTCATGTCAAACGGGATTACCTCCCTGTGCGATTGCTCGGTATATGCACCGGAATCCTCCATAACGAGCATTATGAAAATTTGGAGGAAGGGAAAGATGAAAATGCGTGCGGTGCTCATGTTCGGTGACCGTGAGG
>CAYSRJ010000005.1:88376-131168 GCA_964433545.1 uncultured Spirochaetota bacterium
TGGAGGAAGGGAAAGATGAAAATGCGTGCGGTGCTCATGTTCGGTGACCGTGAGGCTTTCCGGTTGGGCAATCTCGGCATACCGTCTCAGTTCGGAAACGACAGTGTCATTCTCGGCGGGTGCAAGGTTATTTTAGACGGCTCGCTTTCCTCTGAGACAGCATATATGAGCCGATCATACGCAGGAAAAACCAGCAGCGGGATGCTGCTTATGAACGAAACAGAGCTTTATGAAGTGCTGAAGCGGGCCCATTCGCACTACATAGGTGCTGCGGTGCATGCAATTGGGGACCGTGCAAATCAGGTTGCGCTCAATGTATATGAGAAATTGAAGAAGGAGGTTGGAATCCCTGCGGTTATCAGGCGGATAGAGCATGCCCAGGCACTGCAGGATGAAGATATCGGCAGATTTGCCTCAATCGGTGTAATACCCGTCGTCAATCCGGTTCACCTGCCGATGGACAGGGAGAACGCGCTGAGGCTTCTCGGCCCCGATGCGAGGCTGCTATACAGGCTGGGAAGCCTTCTGTCTTCAGGAGCGGTGCTTGCATTCGGTTCCGATGCGCCTGTCGCACCGGTAAACCCCCTTCATGGAATCTATGCAGCGGCGGAACGGAAAAATTTCACCGACGGACCCCAGCTTCGATTTTTTCCGAAGGAGAAAATATCACTCGAAGATGCCGTATATGCCTATACGATGGGCAGCGCAGCATCCATGGGTCTTGAAAATCGAATCGGCAGTCTGGAAATCGGAAAGCTTGCAGACCTCGTTTATCTTTCAAAGGATATTCTGAAGGAAGGAGCCGAATCACTGCAAGACGCGGTCGTGCTGCAGACGATTATCGGCGGTGAAACGGTGTTTGAGAGGAGCTGAGAAAAATCTTGCCGGGGATTTCGTGCTGGATCGGTAGAATGGGAAGGAGATTTGAGAGAGGCTTTAATACGATATCACTGAAGCGACGAAGTTTTTATTGGCGCTGTAAAATAGTATTGACAAAGTATTAAAGACTGTGTAATTTTATTCATCCTTTTTTGGAAATATGTATTTTTGTAAGGAGTTAGTTAGTGCCGGAAGGAAAAGTAAAATGGTTTAACGAGAAGAAGGGTTTTGGTTTCATCAGCATGGATGATGGAAGCGATGTTTTCGTCCATTATTCGGAAATCGATATGGAAGGATTCAAAACGCTTGTTCAGGATCAGCCTGTGGTATTTGAGATCAAGGAAGGTCCGAAAGGGCCTCAGGCAATTAATGTTAGATCTAAATAAGCTGTTTTGGTAATGCCTCGTTCGACGGTTCCTGCAGCTTTTGTATCCCGGCGTCGTCTATGCCTGGAATACCTGGTTAGTGAGGCTTCCAGAATCTGCAGGAATCACTCTTCAGTCTGCATCGGGTGTATTGGATGCTCTTTGTATCTACTTCACATGATGCGGATTCTCCCGGTAGCTCAGCTGTGCTCGTATCTGTTGACAGCAGCAGCGCACACGAATATATTCAGTTTAGTCGAGAGGGAAACATGAAGGAGAGATCATTCAGCGGTATTCAACCGTCGGGAGTCATACATGTCGGAAATTATCTCGGCGCAATCAAAAACTGGGTTGAACTTATAAAAACCTATGAGTGCATCTTCTGTGTTGTCGATTATCACGCTATTACCATCAGCTATGAACCGTCGGAGCTGAGAGAAAGAATCCTCGAAGCGGCAAAAACGCTTATCGCATCCGGCATAGATCCCGACCGGTGCACCCTGTTCGTTCAGTCTGAGGTTCCCGAGCATACTGAGCTGACATGGATCTTGAGTTCAATAGCAACGATTGCCGAGCTCGAGAGAATGACCCAATTCAAGGATAAGAAACTGCAGCATTCCGACAATATCAATACCGGTCTTCTTACCTACCCGGTTTTAATGGCGAGCGACATTATTGTGTACAAGGCCCAGGTCGTGCCTGTCGGTGACGACCAGCGGCAACACCTCGAGCTTACCCGGGAGATTGTACGGCGGTTCAACGGCAGGTACGGCGACACCTTTCCGGAACCGAAAACTCTTTTGGGAGAGGCTCCTCGTATCAAGGGGCTTGACGGCGGCGCGAAAATGAGCAAGAGCCTTAATAACTATATTGCGTTAATAGAGGAAGAGGATGTTCTGTGGGAAAAGCTGAAAACAGCGGTTACCGATCCCGCACGAATCAGACGATCAGACCCGGGCAACCCGCATATCTGTAATATTTTTTCCCTGCACCGGTATTTCTCAACCGATGAGGAGATCGGTTACGTCGAGAAGGGATGTAAAACGGCGGGGATCGGGTGCATTGACTGTAAGAAAATACTTGTAAAAAATATCAACAAGGTGATTGCTCCAATAAGGGAAAAGAAGAAGGAGCTTGACAGAAACACCACATATGTGCTGGATGTGCTCGAGCAGGGACGGAAGCACTGCAGCTCTATCGCAGATACTACCATGAAAGAAGTAAGGGAAAAAATCGGGGTGAATTTCCGCCGGGATCTTCTCAGTAACTTAAAATAAATTATATTTGATACCCTTAAAAATACTTTTTATTTAACGGATAAAGTAGTACTATTGCACTACATTCGGCGAAGAGAGGGGGTGAGGCTAGGTGGCGGTTGTTAAAGTTGAAGATGGTGAAAGTATCGACAGGGCGTTGAAACGATTCAAACGTGAATGTGAGAGAGATGGTATCCTTCGCGAATGGAAGAAGCGGGCCTATTACGAAAAACCTGCTGTTCAGAGGAAGAATAAAAAGAAGGCTGCTGAGAGAAGACGATTAAAAAAGATGAGGAAAATGCAAATGAGGTCACACCGGAGGTATTAAATCCGGTTTTCAAGAAAAAAATCCCCTTATTATCAAAATAAGGGGATTTTTTTATGCACTAAGCGGTAGAACATGTTATAACAGAGACAAGCGAGCGTGCAAACATAATAGGTTCAAACCAAGTGAATATTTCAGGAGCCTGTCCACAATATATGGACCGATGTAAAAAAGTGTTGATAATGGGGCTCGGCCTGCATGGCGGTGGCGCAGGTGCCGCAAACTATTTTGTTTCACACGGTCACCGGGTAGTCGTAACAGACCTTAAAACTGAAGATGAGCTTGCCGACGGTATTAAAATGCTGAAGCAGAGAAGAAAAATCCGGTTCGTTTTAGGCAGGCATGAGTACAATGATTTTGGGGATGCTGATCTGATCGTAAAAAACCCCGGTGTTCCGAAAGATTCTCCGTACATTGCGTACGCGAAGGAGCAGGGAACCGCAATTGACACCGATGTGGGTGTTTTTCTCGACTGTATCAGAAAAAAAACGCACAATATCATCGGAGTGACCGGCACGAAGGGAAAATCGACGACTGCCTCCCTGATTCATACTATTTTAAAGATGAAACGCCCAGATGCGCTTCTTGCGGGAAACATAACCGTGTCTGTGTTTGATATCCTGCCAATGGTGACAACCGATACGTATATCGTGCTCGAGCTGTCCAGTTTTCAACTCGGCGGAATCGAGAATAAACGGTTCAGCCCGAGGCTCGGTGTGTTTACGAATTTCATGGAGGACCACCTCGATTATTACAATGGTATGGATGAATATTTTAAAGACAAAGCGGTGCTCTATCGGTATCAGCGCAGGGGAGATGTCATTGTTGTGAACAGGGACAACGATGTATTCCGCAGGGTATCTCCCGAAAAGGGGGCAAAGATGCTCAGTTTCGGGCTGGCGAAAAACTTCAGCGGGTCGGGCGTATTTATACAGAAAGATGGTAAAAGAGACGTGCTGTACTTTAAAAGACAAAGTCAAACACAGCGATTGTTTGACGCAGGGGCCATACAGCTTCAAGGCAGGCATAACCTGTACAATGTGCTCTCAGCCGTCACCGCATGCGTTTCGGAGGATATCGATCCGTCTGAAATTCGTGATGCCGTTTCCGGCTTTAAAGGCCTTCCCCACCGGCTGGAGTATATTGCTACCAAGAGCGGAGTGCACTTTATCAATGACTCGGCTGCTACCATGCCCGATGCTGCTGTTGAAGGAATCAACAGCATGGAAGGGGAGATTACCCTTATTGCAGGGGGTTCGGACAAGGGCTTGACCCTTGGTATATTTGCCCGGACCGTGAAGGAAAAGGTAAAGAACCTGATACTGCTTGAAGGCTCCGGGACAAAGCGGCTGATTGAGGAGGGGCTTGAGGAGTATTGTATGTTCGATGATTTTAAAGAAGCGGTGTCCCGCGCGTATGCTGTTTCCGCTCCGGGAATGACGGTACTGCTGTCGCCCGGCTTTGCGAGTTTCGGCATGTTCATGAACGAATTTGACAGGGGCAATCAGTTCAGGGATATAGTCAGCAATCTTTGACATGGATCATCGGTGATTTGGAGGTTTTATGATTGAAGGCAGAACTGAAGAGGAGCAAAAACTATTTAAAACAATTCGGGTATACGGTCAGGAGCACATCCTTCGTTTCTGGGATGAAATCGGCGAGCAGGGTAAAAATGAACTTGTCCGGGATATTCAAAGGGTCGATTTTCATCTGATCGATCAGATAACGCCCCTCCTCCTCGAGAAAAAGCTGCAGATACGGAATGTAAAAAGGCCGGATGTAATCTTTATTCCCGGGACATCGGAAGAGCGCAGGCGGCAACAGAAGGCGAAGGAGTGCGGCGAGGCATTGATAGCCTCTTCCAAAACTGCAGTCTTTACCGCTGCGGGAGGGCAGAGCTCGCGCCTGGGGATCGATGCACCGAAGGGAATGTTTCCGGTAAGCCCGATCAGGGGGAAAAGCATGTTTGAGGTGCACTCCCAAAAAATCGCCTATATGCAGAACAAGTTTCACGTGCAGATACCATGGATAATCATGGTGAGTGAGACAAACAGGGAACAGACCGAGAAATTCTTTGAACAACACAGCTATTTCGGGCTTAGTCCGGAGTTCGTCCGGTTTATTGAACAGACGATGTTTCCCGCCGTGGACGGAAAGGGGAGGCTGCTGTTAAAGGAAAAAAACAGGCTGTTCATGGGCCCTGGCGGCCATGGCGGTACTTTTCCAACACTGAAAAACTCGGGTGCGCATGCCTGGCTCAAGGACATCGGTGTAGAGGAAATTTTCTACTTTCAGGTCGATAATGTACTTGTAAAGGTGCTCGATCCCGTTTTTCTCGGCTATCATTCGCTGAACAGGTGTGATATGTCGTCAAAGTGTGTAAAGAAGAGGAATCCGGATGAAAAGATCGGTGTATTCGTTGTGGAGGAAGAAAAGATAGGGGTTGTTGAGTATTCAGAGCTCGATTCCGTCGTTCTCGAGCAAGGAGGCGACCCGCGGACGGAACTGTCGGGCGGAAGTATCGCTATACATTCGATAAACCTCGACTTTGCCGTCCGTATCTCGGAAAAGAACCTGAAACTCCCGTTTCATATCGCTCATAAGAAAATTCCCCATGTCGGGCCCAACGGTAATAGTACTGAACCCGATGAGCCGAATGGTTATAAGCTGGAAACATTTATTTTTGATGCACTTAAAAGTGCCGAACGGTCAATTATCATGGAAGTATCGCGAAAGGAGGAGTTTTCTCCGCTGAAGAATAGAAGTGGAGAGGATTCTCCGGACACCGTCTTGTATGACCAGCAGGCTCTTTTTGCCGAGTGGTTTGAATCCGCAGGTATCCGTGTACCGCGAAGGCGGGACGGAACACCCCTGTACAGGCTCGAAGTGTCACCGCTCTTCGCACCGTGTAAAGAGGATTTTATTGCGGCAATCCCACAGAATACGGAAATAGAGGGAGACACCTGTATTGAGTGATCTGAGAAATAAGATGCCTGCGGACATATTAGTGCAGGGTGGATGTGTGAAGAACAGAATTGTCATAGCGTCCAAGAACAGCGGAAAGGTGAAAGAGATTCGTGGAATCCTCAGCTCGGCAGGGCCCCGGATGGAGATTCTCGATCTGACAGAACTCTCCTACGCCGAAAAAATCGATGAAATCGGGAATAATTTTATTGAAAATGCGATTATCAAGGCAAAAGCGGTGTATGCGAAATTCAAACTCCCTGTTGTTGCCGATGATTCAGGCCTCTGCGTGGAGGCCCTTGGCGGAAGGCCTGGTGTTTTTTCTGCACGGTTCGCAGGGCCTCATGCAACGGACAAAGAGAACAACCGTCTTCTTATTGAAAAAATGAACAATGTATGCGAGGAAGGCAGGAAAGCGTGGTTTTCCTGTGTTGCGGTTTTTTATTACGCGGAAAACAGATACTTCAGCTGCGAGGGACGGGTGTACGGTTATATTGCCGAAAAGCCCAGTGGGAGCGGCGGCTTCGGCTACGATCCGCTTTTCTACCTGCCGTCGCACGGAAAAACCATGGCTCAGCTGAAACCTGCGGAAAAAAACAGTATAAGTCACAGGGGAAAAGCTTTCAGGGCGCTGAAAAAATATATTGATAAATATTTTCGAACAGGGTGAACAGCCTAAAAAATGATTTTCTCACTATATTCCAGCACGGTGGACAGGGGGCGGACGAAAAATGAATATCGGAACTTTGATCGGTATTACTGTTCTTGTGTCTTCAGTGTCTCTTACAACCTATCTCGTTATCTGGAGTGCCCGTTCAATCAATAAAATCAACAGAGAAAAAGGCCGGACGCTTCGTGAAATTCTCAGGGAGAGGCGAGGTGAAAAATAACAATCAGTTCACAGAGGACACTATTGTCCATGCTGAACTGTCAAGAGACCTTTCTCTCTTTCACATTACAATGATGGGCCTGGGAATGATGATAGGCGCGGGAGTTTTTTTAGGTATTGGTAATTCGCTTTACCATGCCGGTCCGGGCGGTGCAGTTCTGACTTTTGCCCTCAATGGTGTTATCGCACTGTTTACAGCCATGTCGTATGCGGAGCTGAGCTCCGCAGTGCCTCACGCAGGTGGTGCGTATAATTTCGCGCGTATCGGGTTCGGCCGGGGCACCAGCTTCATTGCAGGGTGGATGGAGTGGTTTGCATCCTCAGTTGCCGGCAGCATGTATGCACTCACCTTTGCCATATACACACTCCGTTATTTCGAGCAGTTGGGCCTTCTTTCATGGCTGCCCGTTACTATTGAAGTCGCAGTCAAGGTTCTGGCCGTCGCCGCAGCTGTGTTTTTTATTTTAATAAATTACAGGGGTGCTTCCGAAACCGGGAAAATCGGCGCATTCTTTACAATGGGCCAGATGTTGTTCCTGGTGGCTATCGGTATCGTAGGAATCTTCGTGGCCATCAGGGAGCCGATTCGCTTCAAGAACTTCAGCCCTTTTGTCCCATACGGCTGGATACGAATACTCGCCACAATGGGTTTTACCTATGTTGCTTTCGAAGGGTTTGAGGTGATTGCCCAGGCGGGTGACGAAACGATAGAACCCAGGAAGAACCTGCCGAGAGCAATGATTTTTTCGGTCTACATCGCTGCGGTAGTATACGTGGCTGTTGCATTTGCGACTATTGTATCGGTTAAGGAAGGCATGCCCGGTATAGAGGGAGCACCCTGGGAGTGGATCGGCAGTTTCAAAGAGAGGGGATTCGGTGAAGCGGTATCCCGGCTCCTTCCTATGGGAGATATCCTCCTTACGCTCGCCGTAATATTTGCGTCGACCTCGGCTCTGAATGCAACTATTTATTCAGCAACAAGGGCATCATACGCGCTCGGCAGGGACAGTATGCTCCCCCCGCTGTTTTCGAGGATTTCATCCAGGAGGAAAACACCGGCAGGCGCTCTTTCAATGACCGGTTTGATTGTCATTGTCGTCGCAGTGTTTCTACCGACTCTCCATGTAGCATCGAGCGCGAGTATTATGTTTCTTTTTCTCTTTTTCATGGTGAACCTCTCCGTCATAAAGATACGATACAATATGGGTGATGAGCTTGTATATGGGTTTGTTATGCCGCTGTTTCCCGTTTTTCCCCTCATTGCAATAGTGATGCAGGCCGTGCTTGCCGTGTGGCTCGTGCACATGAGTTTTATCGCCTGGATCGTTGCCCCGACCTGGATTCTTTGCGGCATGCTGATTTATCTGCTGTATTCGAAAAGTCATGCGAAACGGGGGGAGCATGACATCTATGTTCTCGAAGAGGAAGAAGCACCCCGGGGCAAAGAGTATCGAATAATGGTTTCCCTTGCAAACCCCGACACCGCAATTCCTATGGTCAGGTCGACGTACAGGTTGTGTGGTGCAAAAGGTGCGCATGTTGAGCTTCTTCATATGGTGCCTGTGCCGGACCAGGTTCCCCTTGCAGATGCGTATCGCTATATGGTGGCCGGAAAAGAGGCGATGATCGAGGTGATGCTGTACCTGGCTCCTCTCTTCCCGGTCAGCACAACGATTCGGTACTGCAGGAGCATCGCACGGGGCATTGTGAGCGCTGTTCGGGAGAAAAAGATCGATATGCTTATTATGGGCTACAGGGGGGGGAGAAAAGCACACGGCTTTCGGCTTGGTAGCACGGTCGACCCCGTCATTGAACGCGCGCCATGCAATACGGTGATTTTCAAAGGCATTACAGACAGGGAGTACAGTCGCGTTCTGGTGCCCGTAGCGGGCGGACCGAACAGTGCGTTTGCTCTGGAGGTGGCGACTATGCTTGCGGACAGCGATGAAGGGGAAGTTGTTGCGATGACTGTTGACACCGGCGGGAGAAGGCTTGATCTCGAGCAATTTTTAAGAAGCAATGCCGGCTTACTGCATACGGACAGGGTGCGTAAAAAAATCGTGCTGTCCGACGATGTTGTTCATGCTATTGTGGAAGAATCGAAAAATTATGATCTTGTTGTTATCGGCATTTCCAACAGAAGCCGTATATATCGAATGAACATGCCCCGGATTATTGCAGACTCTATTACTGCACCTCTTGTGATGGTACGGTCACCGGGAGGAGTCGGTACGATGATCAGGAAGTTTGTGTGATGTATTTGCTTGTCCAAACAGCAGTTATGGCGCCGACATACTCTGCGTCACGGGGATCCGAGAGCAGGTGATCGGCCCTGTCCAATGATATAAAGCTCTTTGGATGTTTTGCAGTCTGAAAGATATCAGCCGCGTTATCGATACCCACTATTCTGTCAAGCGGAGAGTGGAAAACGATCAAAGCCCTGTCCAATCCGCGTATTGCTTTTTTTATGTCTGCCTTCCAGAGATCATCCAGGAACTGTTTTTTGATCCTGAAGCTGCGTCCCGCAATCATCACCTCGGTTTCTCCTTTTTTTTTCATCTCTTCACTGTCGAGAGGCAGAAGTTTGCGTATATGGGCGGGATCGCAGGGCGCGGAGATTGTTGCAACAGCAACGGATGAGGCTATAGTGGAAGCGGCCTGTAAAACGGCCGCACCTCCGAATGAATGCCCGATAAGAAGCTCGGGAGCCCGAAATTCTTTTTCCATAAAATCAGCTGCAGCGCGTAAATCATCCGTGTTGGAAGTGAAGTTCGTATCCGAGAATTTTCCCTCACTTTCTCCCAGGCCGGTAAAGTCGAAACGAAGCACTCCGAAACCGTTTTCCGTCAGCGCGCGATCAATATTCGAAAATGTCTTGTAGTTTTTTGAGCAGGTGAAACAGTGGGCAAGAAGCGCATAATGCTCCGGTATTTCGGAATCCGGTGTATCGATATAAGCACTGAGGCTGTGCCCGTTGTGGTTTTTAAAAGAAACCTTTTTTGATTTCATGCTGTATTGAATACCTCCGTATATATGGTTTATATTATGATAGAGGAAACTATGGAAAACTTATTTTTCGGCATCAGCTAACATAGTGTATATGGCTTTTGATTTCAAGAAAATACTACACGGGAGTATTTGTGTCTATTCCGACATGCTTGAAGGATGTACTGTCTGGAGAATTTATCTTGTTTTTTAACACATCCGCTCCTATTGTTGTATTCGTCGTTTAAATTATTCCGGGAGAGATATACAGTGCCGTTTATTACTGTGAAAAACACGGATGACAGGGTAGAAACCGATCTGGTCACATCTCTGCTTGTAGCTCTGCAGCGCCAGCAGGTACCCATCGATACGGTCTGCGGGGGGAAAGCCCGGTGCGGCAGATGCGTGGTCCGGATTTTGAATGGAAGTGAGTTTTTAACGAAAAAAAGGCCTGCTGAGATACTGCGCCTCGATACACTGAAAGCTGAAAAGACAATGCGTTTGGCCTGCCAGACTTATACACGTGGCGATATAGAGATTGAAATCATCAATATACGAAAATGATCAGTGAGCACTTCTAAGTAACTTCTCGCAAGTTACTGTTTGATACTCAGCCGCGAAGCGGCATATGCCGTCTTTGACGTTTTAAAAATGGATTTGCAATATACTTTATTCGTTATACAATTAGTACTGGTGAAAGATGAATATATTCAATATAAAAATACCGTTTTCCACGTGAATGTAGACACCGGTATGAGTATGTTGAAAAGAGCAGAAATATACGAACCATACGTTTTAGAATTTTTACTCATCTTGACTCTCAGTGAATATTTTAATACAATAGGGGCATTTCACATAAAACCTGTACATACATCGTGATTTATTTCCTGACTATCCCTTCGCTATGGAGGCCTTATGGGAACTGTTGAGAAAAGAAATATAGAATTGGGAAGAAAAAAATCCCTCATAAGGCAGATGGGCGGCGAACAGCAGATAGCAAAACAGCGCGAAAAGGGTAAATTGACGGCGCGTGAGAGAGTAGATCTCTTCTTTGATAAGGATACCTTTCACGAAGTGGGTATGTTCGTGAGACATTACAGCACGAACTTCGGTCTGGACCGCATGGTAATCCCTTCCGATGGCGTTGTTACCGGATATGGACTCGTAAACGGAAGGCACGTATGCGCGTATTTTCAGGATTTTACATCGAGAGGTGGGTCACTTGGCGAGATGCATGCGGCAAAGATATGTAAAATCATGGACAAGGCGATGAAAGCGGGACTGCCGATTGTCGGATTCAACGATTCGGGAGGCGCCCGCATTCAGGAAGGGATTGATGCCCTGAAAGGGTACGGGAATATTTTTTTCAGAAATGCCCGGGCATCCGGTGTGATACCGCAGATTTCCGCCATAATGGGACCATGCGCGGGCGGTGCTGTATACTCGCCTGCGATGACGGACTTTGTATTTATGGTTAAGCATACGAGCTACATGTATATTACAGGTCCCGATGTTATACGGGCCGTTACCGGCGAGCGTACCGGTCATGAAGAACTCGGCGGTGCAATCGCCCATAATACAAAAAGCGGTAATGCGCATTTTGCATGTGAGAACGAAGAAGACACAATGAACTGCATAAAAACGCTTTTAGGCTTTCTTCCGAGCAACAATATGGAGGACCCTCCGTATTATGAACCTGTAGACGATCCGCGGCGAATCTGCCCCGATCTTGACTCTATCATTCCTGACAACCCGAGAAAGAGCTACAACATGAAAGAGGTCATCCACAATGTTGTGGACGACGGCTATATTTTTGAACCGCATAAGTACTTTGCCGAAAACCTTATTGTCGCCTTTGCGCGGTTGAACGGGAGGGTTGTCGGTATTATTGCAAACCACCCTCAGTTTCTTGCCGGCTGCCTCGACATTGATGCGTCTGACAAGGCAAGCAGGTTTATTAGAACCTGCGATGCATTCAATATTCCATTGATAACCTTTGCAGATGTTCCAGGGTACCTTCCCGGAACCGATCAGGAATGGAGCGGCATTATCCGCCACGGGGCGAAACTGCTTTGGAGCTATTCAGAGGCGACTGTGCCGAAGATCACCGTTATCACGCGAAAAGATTACGGCGGTGCCTATATTGCGATGAGCTCGAGCCACCTCGGTGCAGACATGGTCTTTGCGTGGCCGACTGCTGAGATAGCGGTTATGGGTGCAGAAGGTGCGGTGAATATTATTTACAGGAAAGATATCGAGGGGGCAAAACATCCCGAAAAGGTACGGCAGGAGAAGATCAAAGAGTACGAGGAGCTTCTCTATAATCCGTACATTGCGGCCAGCAGGGGATACGTGGATGCGGTTATTAAACCGTCTGAAACACGTGTGCGCCTGATCAAAGCACTCGAGCTGTTAAAAACAAAAAATGAAACGCTGCCGCCGAAGAAGCACGGCAATATACCTCTGTAATACGGCTGTTAAAAGTGTAAGAAACATACGGCGCGGCAGACTTGATTTACTGAAAGGTATACGGGTGAACAGTAAGCAGATTGCGGCAATTACCGGCGTTTTGTATTATTTGCAGGAAGAAAAGCGAAAGCTTCTGGAACAGACGCGTATCATTCCGTATAGTATGATAAATCGTTGGAGTATGTACGGCCGCCAAACGATAATGAAATTAAGGACTCGCGCTCAGTTGAGGACTCTCGGGTCCCATATGTGCCTGCCCTTCTTGAATCATATGATGTTGAATAACGGAAGGGTTCCTGCGCCTCTGCATCGAATAAAAAACCTTGCAGCGGCTCAAAACAGGCTCAAAACTCAGGCGCAGATTCGAAAAGCACAGATTGCTGGATTTTAATTTTCGAGATTTGTATTTTTTGGATTGCGGATCATGCAGGCAACTGGTTCATTCTTACAGCGAAAAAGGGGATTTCCCCGGATGATTTCAATAAAAAAACCTGTTGAAGTCATGATTACCGCATTCAGGGACGGATTTCAATCGGTGTACGGTGCACGGGTTCTGACTGAGGATTTTCTCCCGGCCGTAGAGGCGGCTGTGGAAGCGGGACTGTCACACTTCGAAGCCGGGGGTGGGGCCCGGTTTCAATCCCTCTTTTTCTACTGCAACGAGAATGCCTTCGACATGATGGACTCATTCAGAAAGATTGCGGGACCGGAGGCGAACCTGCAGACGCTCGCACGCGGTATCAATGTCGTAGGCCTGGACTCTCAGAGCAGCGATATAATCAAACTGCATGCCCAGCTCTTTAAAAAACACGGAATTACGACAATACGAAACTTCGATGCGCTGAATGATGTTGATAATCTCGACTATAGCGGCCGCTGTATTGTCGATGCCGGCTTGAAACATGAGATCTGTATAACGCTCATGGCGCTTCCCCCTGGCGTTGAGGGCGCCCATACCCCGGAATTCTATTTTCAGGTGCTTAAAAATATCCTCGATGCCGGGATTCCCTTCGATTCACTCTGCTACAAGGATGCATCGGGTACTACAACCCCTGATACGGTATACCAGACGATAAAGAAAGCGAGAGCGAAACTGTCCAGAAAGGTTCCAATCAGGTTTCACACCCACGAGACCGCAGGCACCAGCATTGCGACGAGTATTGCCGCATTGGAGGCGGGAGCGAAAGCAATCGATTGTTCGCTTGCGCCCGTATCAGGCGGTACCTGCCAGCCCGACATTGTTGTCATGTACCATGCGCTGCGTGGGACCAACTTTGATATTGGAGTGGATATCGAAAAAGTTATGAAGGCGGAGGAGGTCTTTAAAGAGTGCATGGCGGATTACGAGGTTTTTCCAGAGGCATCAAGAGTAGAACCGATGATTCTCTACTCGCCGATGCCTGGTGGTGCTCTGACTGCGAACACGCAGATGATGCGGGATAATAATATACTCGACAGGTATCGTGAAGTAATTGCCGAGATGGGGGAAGTCGTGGCAATGGGGGGATTCGGCACCTCGGTTACACCGGTTTCCCAGTTTTACTTTCAGCAGGCATTCAACAATGTTATGATCGGGCCCTGGAAAAAGATTGCTGAAGGATACGGAAAGATGGTGCTCGGTTATTTCGGCAAGACGCCGGTGCCTCCCAACCCGGAAATCGTAAAGCTCGCGCAGGAGCAGCTCAATCTTGAATCGACCACAAGGAGCCCGAGGCTCATCAATGATGAGGACCCGACAAAGGGTGTGGAAGCTGCCAAGGTGATGCTGGAGCAGAACAAACTGCCTGCGACGGATGAGAATATCTTTATCGCTGCAACGTGTAAAGAAAAAGGAATCATGTTTTTAAAAGGGGAAGCGCGGGTGAATATCCGTAAAAGTCCCCACGGAAAAAAATCAGACAAGAAACAGTACGTCGGTGATGAGGCCAAGCCGGAAGGGCTGAGAGGCTTCGATGTGTATGTCGATGATGAGCGCTTCAGAGTCGAGATAAACGAACCGAACGGGTTCCCCACTGTCTCTCAGAATCCGGGTATACGGGGCCCGTATCGTTCTCCTGTATCTGGAAATGTTCACGCCAGGGGCGTTTCAGCCGGCTCCGGACAGAAGGATAACCCGGGCCAGGTCGGAGAAGGTGAAACAGCGGTGCGCGCGCCGCTCCCGGGTATAATTATTCGGTATGACAAAAAAGTAGGCGATCAGGTGAAGGTCGGCGACACAGTTGCGGTTGTAGAGGCAATGAAGATGAATAATAATATAGATGCTCATTGTGACGGGACAGTAATCCGGATTCCCCACAAGGCAGGTACGAATGTCGCCAAAAACGACGTTCTCTGCGTTATAAAGTGCGAATAATGTAAACTTATACGGGCATCTTTTAAGTAACTTCTCGGAAGTTACTTACAGATACTCGGTCACGAAATGATACATCCTGTCAAGGACGTACGCCCCTGGCGGGATATACCGCTTCTTAGCAGATATGGTTTTTACTTATTTGTCCGTGACTGCCTTCCCGATTTTCAACGAATCCTGCTTTCTCTGTTTTTTTTGATTCAGATTGGATATGAGAGATGCGTCGGGTGAATATTAGAATACATCAACAACGTAATACTTCAGAGGAGGTGCAGAATGCAGGCTGAGTTGTTTTCACACGGTGCGGCTGAGGAGGTTACCGGCTCTAAGCATTTTTTAAAGATAAAAGATCGTCTTTTCCAGATCGACTGCGGGGCTTTTCAGGGCCGGAGGGATGAGGCGGATGAAAAAAACAGAAATTGGGATTTTGATGCGTCGGCAGTGGATGGTGTCGTTCTTACCCACGCCCATTTCGATCACTGCGGTCTGGTGCCTCTTTTAAGAAAAAAAGGTTTTGAGGGAAATATATACACAACCCCTGCAAGCAGGGACCTGGCAAGCCTGATAATGATGGATTCGGCACACATTCAGGCAAAAGATCTGGAGTATTTACGAAAAAAGGCGAAGAAGAGAGGGGAAGTTTTCGATGGTGATGCCCTATACACCGAACGGGATGTCATTGCATCCCTTGAGCAATTCATCACCGTATCGTACCACCGCTCTTTCTATATCGGCGATAATGTGGAGGCACGGTTTTTTGATGCGGGGCACATACTGGGCTCGGCCCTTACAATCGTAAAATCGCGGCAGGGCTCGGATGAGCTTGCCATTGGTTTCAGCGGCGACCTGGGGAGAAAAAATCTGCCAATACTCCGTGATCCCGAGATGCTGCCAGCAGTCGACTACCTTGTTATGGAAAGTACGTACGGAAACCGGCTGCACGATCCTGTTGAAACCGCGTCTGAAAAACTGGCACAGATAGTTCGGCAGACTGCGAATAAAGGAGGAAAGATCATCATACCCGCCTTCGCAGTCGAACGCACACAGGAGCTTGTGTACATACTCCACCTTCTAAATGATGAGGGCCGTATTCCGAAGATACCGGTGTATGTCGACAGCCCCATGGCCACAAACGCAACCTCTATATTCCGTGTTCATCAGGAATGCTACGACGAAGAAATCAGGCAGGCCTTTACGGATCATCATGAGAATCCCTTCGGTTTCAACGAACTGACCTACGTGGTAAACACCGAGCACAGCAAGAGACTCAACACACTCAAAGTCCCGGCAATCATCATATCGGCCTCAGGCATGTGTGAATCCGGGCGTATTCTGCACCACCTGGCGAACAATATCGAAAACCCTAGAAACACAGTGCTCATTGTCGGGTTCATGGCGCAGAATACCCTCGGGCGGAAGCTGCTGGAAAAACAGTCAGAGGTGAAAATATTCGGCGACACCTATCGACTGAAGGCGGGTGTGGAGGTTCTTAATACCTTCAGCGCTCATGCGGATTACAACGATATTCTCGAGTACATAAACGGACTCGACAGGAGCCGTTTGAAGGAGATATTTCTGGTGCACGGTGAACCGGAGGCACAGAAAAACCTCAAGGGCCTGCTGGAGGATCGGGGATACCGTATCCGGATAGTCAGATATGGAGAGCACTACCCGTTGTCCGGACGCTTTGCGTCCGGATAAGAACGATGAAGCGCAGTGCCTCCCGAGTCCGCCATGCACGGAAACTTTTTTCAGCCTGTATTTTACCAGCCCGCTGAAAGTTGATGATTTTCAACGATAATTTATTTATTCTTAACGGCAGGGGAACCTGTAATTTTTAAGATTAGGGTATATCGTATCGAAAATATCACCCCAACCATATAATCGGAGTGTGTAATGCACCTTGCCCTTGTCGGATGCAGTATTTTCAAGAATGAGATCGAGTTTCTCGAAACGCGAATTAAGAACAACATCGAGTATTACTGGCTTCCCCAGCGTCTGCACAATAAACCGCTTGAACTTCGAAAGATGGTCCAGAATGAAATAGACGAAATAGAGAAAAGCGGCAAGAAGTATGACGCAGTCATTTTATTGTATGGGCTCTGCAGCAAGGGAGTTGCGGGGATATACTCCAAAGACTACAGGCTTGTCATTCCAAAGGTGCAGGATTGTATCTCCATCCTTCTCGGTTCAAGAAAAAGGTATGCCGAGCACTTCAAGGAGAAGCCGGGCACATACTGGTTTACCAAGGGCTGGATTGAAACCGGTTTCGATCCAGGCAAGCGCACCAAGTACGACGGAGTGTTCGATCCCTACAAGGAAAAGTACAAACAGTACAGGAAAAAGTTCGATGAGGAGGTTTCCCGGTACCTTATAAACGAGTGGGATCAGCGATGGATACAAAACTACACCACGCTCGCCTTTATAGACTGGGGCATGAAGGATTCCCAGCGGTTCAGAAAAAAAGCAGTCCAAAGCGCAAAAAGCCTCGGACTCGAGTTCGAACCCCTTGAAGGGAACCCCCGTATTCTCCTGGATCTGTTGAATGGTAATTGGAAGAAGGATGATTTTCTCATTATTCCTCCCGGCATGAAAATCATGCCTTCCTATACCGACGACATCCTTACATGCAGCAGTGAAGAGGCAGAAGCTGCCGTGTATGATTCCGGGCTTCGGGAGGCCGGTGCGTACGAAAGAAAAGGTTTTGGGCTCGGTATCGACGCAGGCGGTACGTATACGGATACGGTGCTGTACAATTTTTCTGAAAACCGTGTTGTTGCATGGGCAAAAGCCCTGACGACGCATGATGATTATACGCGTGGTATAGAGGCCTCTATCGATAAACTTGCCGCTGAAATTCCGGAAGAACTGTTCAGCAAGGTTGGGCTTGTTTCTCTTTCAACGACCCTTGCAACGAACGCGATCGTTGAAGGGAAGGGAGGCAGGGCCGGTATTATCCTGATCGGGTACGACCGGTATACGTTGAAGGGGATAAGCCTCGAGCCTGTTGCGGTGGTCCGCGGAAAACACAGCATCGAAGGAGAATCAGTCGAACCGCTCGACCTGAATGAGACGAAGGCCGCGATCCGGGAGCTCATTTCACACGGTATCGATGCGCTTGCGGTTTCAAGCGAGGTGGGGGCGAGGAATCCTGAATATGAGCTGAAGGTAAAAGAGCTGATACAGCAAACAACCGATCTCCCTGTCGTATGTGGAAGCGAGCTCACGGATGAGCTCAACTGTGTGAAGCGCGCGAACACCTGTTATTTCAATGCGCGTCTCATCCCGCTCGTAACGCATCTCTTAACTTCGGTGAAGGATGTTCTGTCGAAAAAGGGGGTTGCAGCTCCCGTTATGGTTGTCAAAGGAGACGGGACACTTATGGGAGAAAACGTTGCAAAGACCAGGCCCGTTGAAATGGTGCTCTCCGGCCCGGCAGCGAGTGTGATCGGCGGCGCGTATCTTGCGGGATTGAAAGACGGGTATGTTGTCGATATGGGCGGCACCACAACGGATGCAGCGATCGTACAGAACGGGTTTGTCGCATTCAAGAACGAGGGTATCAGCATCGAAGGATTCAGAACCGCTGTGAAAACGGTCGATATCCACACCTTTGGACTTGGCGGGGATAGCTACATTACCCACAACTACCGTGATAAAAGCATTCATGTCGGTCCGCGACGGGTCGTGCCTCTCTGCTACCTCGCGGATCAATTTCCTCCTGTTCTTTCACAGCTTTCGGAAAAAAGCTCTGATGCGCGGGGCGAAGAGATACTCGTTCAGCCTGCAGATTATTTCATGTTTCAAAAGGATATACGGGGACATGATTTTCATCCCCAGGAAGAGGCGATCGTTTCTATTTTAAAAAAAAACGGGCCGATGCCGCGTGAACAGCTTGTGCGGAAAGTCAGGGCATCGGGTCTCTCTCTTTTGAGAACAGAGCGGCTCGAGATGTTCGGATATATACTCCGTTCAGCTCTGACGCCGACTGATATACTGCACGCTGCAGGCAAAATCTCTTTCTGGAACAAAGAGGCTGCCAAAAGGGCCGTTGAACTGTATGCCGCGCGTTCCGGGTGTTCTACCCGGGAGTTCATGGATCGCGCTCTTCGGGAGTTTTACCGAAACCTCATATACCAGCTTTTGTCCTTTATTTTCAGAGAGGATAAAAGCATTCACGACAGGGACGGGCTTTCCCACAACATCTCGCACCACCTCTTCTCCACAAAGAAACAGTTTCATATAGATGTGCGCCTGGAAAAGCCGATTGTATTTATAGGGGCGCCGTCGCCCTCGTATGCTGAAAACCTCAAGGAGTATATCGATCTCGAGGTTCATGTGCCGGAGTACAACGCCGTGGCAAATGCAGTCGGGGCGATTACCGGCGCAGTGCGAGAGGTTGTTACCATTCTTATCAGACCCGAGGAGGGAAGGGGGTTTACCGCATTTGCCCCTGACAGAAAAATAAACTATAAAACGTTGAAGGACGCCAAGCACGCCATGTCCGGGCTTGCGAGTGATCTTGTCCGCGAGCGAGCGCGGCTTTCGGGCGCGCGAAACGTAGACGTAAAACTGAAAGTTGAGGACAAAAAGGTTAAACTCTCCAGGGACGATGAGGTGTATTTAGAGACGGTTATTACCGCTTCAGTATCCTCTGTTCCCGTCATGAAACGATAGGCAATGGTTTTTTCCTCAATTTATTCAATTGAAGACGTGCATTGAGTAAAAGTTGGTACAAAAAAGCGTTCTCCGGACGAAAAGAGTCAGGATAATGGAAAAAAGCCAAAGGCACGTGAATAACCGGGACTTTTCAAAACAAGACTTTTCCCGTATACTTAACCGATGAAACATTTCTTCTTTGCAATCGCACTCACTTTTTTTTTATTCCCCGGAGTTCTCTTCTGTCAGCAGGACGGACAAGAACTGGAACCGGATTCAGTACCGCTGGAGGATGATCAATACAAGATATATCAACTGCTTAAAGGGTCTGACCTCGACGCCCTGCGGGATGCCTGCAGCGAAAGAGGACTGCCGGCTGATGGTGATGAGGCGGCTTTGAAGCAGAGACTCATGAATGATGAGATACGCAGGGCCCGAAGCACTTTTAAAACGAGATCAGCTGAGAGCGGGTCTGAAGATATAATTCTCGATAATGCCGATTTCATCCGCACCCGGGAAAACGAGGCGGGTGAGGAGATCATTGTTCTGAATGGAAATGTCGATATCAATTACGGTGGAAGGCGTATACAGGCCGATGAGGTTCGAATCAATGTGGACAGGGAGATTGTACGGGGAAGCGGTACTGTACGCTTTGAAGAGGGAAAGAAGGAATACACCGGAGACAGTTTTTACTACAATCAGAAAACCGATCAGGGCATTTTTTTCAGGGCAAAAACCTCTATCGAAGATTTTATCTATACGGGCAGCGAGATCAGGAGGATACAGGGAACGGATAAGTTCGTTTCAGATGACCTGGCTTTGACGACCTGTAATATACGCTACCCCCACTATAGAATCGATGCAGAAAGACTTTTTTTTTATGATTCAGAGCGGGCGCTCGTAAAAAATGCTTCCCTCTACTTCGGACAGGACAATGTTCTCAATCTGCCCTACATGTACAGAAATTTGAAAGACCACGCATTCAAGTCATCCGTCCAATTCAGGGAGCGATCGGGGCTTGTGCTCCAGAATACGTACATCCCGCTGAAAACAGATGCAAAAGAAATTGTGCTCAAGGGTGATTTTTATGAACGTCTCGGTGTATATGCAGGGGCTGATTACATTTCTTCGTACCCTCTGGGCGAAACCGAGCTCCGGTCTTCAGCAGCGCTTTCGAATGATGTGTATTACTACGATAAAGTCACGGAGCACTGGAGCCCGCTCGGCCCTCCTAATGCCGAAGATTATTCGATCACCCGTTCCGGGCGCTACAATATCGGGCTGTATCAGAAGATTGTTATCGAGAAGGCCTATACCAACACAGCGGAGATCAGTCTCTCCCATGTGACGGATCCCTACTACGAGTATGATTTCGAACGGAGAAGTCTGCGGTTCGACCTTTTCGATGTAATCGGGCAGGCAGAGTCGGATTTTCCACGCAAGGGGTCGGGGTACACATGGTTTCTCAACGATACCTTTCAGTACAACAGCCTAACGCTGTCTCTTCAGAACAGTGTCCGGTTCGAGCCGCAGCGCAATATCGATGAGGATATCGTCTCTTTGCCCGACTACTACGAGTACCGGCTGTACACAATCGCCGCTCCGCAGGTTTCAGTATACCATAAAGCAGACATATTCACCGGGTCGGATTCAGCCTTTTCAGACCTGACCTATACGGGTACAACAAATTATGCGCATGTACTGTACTACGATGAAAATGAAAGAATAGAAAGCGAGGTGCACAAGGCCGATGCTGCGGTGAACATTACAAAGGATTATTTCGCAGGGAACTATATCAGGATTACTCCTGAAGTCGAAGGGGGGGCGCAGGGTCAGGCCCATGTAGACCCCACCTCGAGTGAAACGACATACGACAGGCAGAACACATATGCCTACGGCCGTACCACCGACGAGTTTCAATTCGGGTCCGAGAATTTGTATGCCCTGTTCACCTACGATCTCAAGTACAAGTTTGCAGGATCTGAAGATCTCTACACCTATCACCGGTTCAGAGTACATCGGATGGATTTTCTCGGATTTGCTAAAGTTTCCGGCTTCACCGAGATGCTCGAAACCTCGTATGATCTCAGGCCGGTTTATGACTGGGATAACGGCAGTTACCGGGCCATTGAGTTTGACAGAAGCCGTTTCGATCCGTTGAAGAATACGCTGACCTATGCACCGACCGAGCGTATTACAATCAGCGATATGTTTTTATACGATATCTCTTCCCTCCGGCCGACGACAAATAAGCTCACCTCAGATCTTTCGAGCAGGGATATTGATCTTTTGGGGAACACGTTTGTCGTATCTTGGGGCCTGGGCTGGAACCATTACTTTCAGAACCCGACACTCGATACCTTCGATTCTCTCTTTCAGATCGATCTTTCGTTCCGAAGGTACCTGAAGACCTACTTTAAAGTGCTCTCCAGAAATGAGAGTCTCTGGCGGTACTTTCCGGGTACCGCTGCCGAAAGAGGCGTTGAAGCGGTGAACCCTGTTATTGACCTGCTCAAATCCTTCAATTATTTCAACCGCGATGACAGAATATCTTCTCTTTTCAAGATGAAGCGGGTATCTTTTGGATTTGTCCATGAGCTTCATGATTGGGATCTGACGTTCGACTACACAGGAAACAGGGAGCTTTCCTATGACGGAAGCCGTTACATCTGGGATAATACGTATACAATAAGCATAGGGCTGCGGGAAGTGAAGAGTGTTGACATTCATACAAAGATAAAGGAACAGCGCTAGGTATAAGGGCTCGTGAATCAGCGGGGAATGCGAACCGACGAGTATTTTCAGCTGACTGCAGGTCGGATGAATGCATTCAGTGTATACCAGCGCGGGTACGCATGCACGCATCGATAATTATTCCAACGCATAACAGAGAAGAAATCCTCGTCCGGGTTCTGAGCTACTATGCATGTCAGACGAAACCTGACGGAGATTTCGAGATACTGGTGGTTGATGACGGTTCGACGGACGGCACGGAATCGCTTTTTAATGATTTGAAGGATGGGCAGGTAGACAAAAATTCCAATATTTTGTCCAAATATACCGACAGAATCCGGGCGGTAAAGAAGGGGTGGTATCTCACGGATACGGATGAAAGTCTCTTTATCGGCAAAAACAGCCTTTTTGTACGGTATATACGGATTAAAAAATCGGGGCGATCGGCGGCGCGCAATGTGGGAATCGGTTTTTCATCCTACCCGCTTATAATTTTTTCCGATGACGATATATTTGTTGAACCGGAATTTATAAAAAAGCACATTGCCGCGCATGGGAAAGATGACGGTCTCGTTGTCATGGGTAAGGTCATACATACGCCGGATATTGACAACCCGTTCTCCGCCGCCTGGAAACTCAAGGATATTAATACTGCGTTTCTCTCAACGGGAAACGCATCGGTACTGAAAAAATACATTATGCAGGCCGGCCTTTTCGACGACCGATACACGGTATACGGCTGGGAGGATTTTGATCTCGGCATTCATCTGCAGGAAATCGGGGTGCGTTCGATAAAGAGGAAAATTTACGGGTACCACTACGATCCGCCAAGAACATTCATCACACCCCGCGATGTGTACGAAAAGGAGAAGGAGCGGGGTATAAGTGCGGTATATTTTTACACCGGGCATCCGCTTAAGTGGGTAGCGAGATTTACACTTATTCACAACAGATTCTTTCATGCGCTCTTTCAGGTGCTTGGATACGGCAACTGGTTTCTTTCAAAGGGAAGAATCTCATTTTTCAAGGGTTTGATACTGCTTATCATTCGGTACAAGGGTTATTTCGACGGTATAGACGAGGGAAAGAAGAATAGTAATGGCTGAAAAAGAGGATCTTATTATCTTTTCAAACGGCCCGGGTGAAGTGTCGACCTGGGTGCTGCCGATAGTCGAGTCCGTCCGAAAAAGGGCCGACCTTGCCGGACGTTACAATATAACCCTCATCATGCATCCCTGCCAGTTCGGCTCAGGCACGGAGCATAAAGTAGCCGGGGATTTCGAGGGTGTGGACAAAACCGTGACCCCCGGCCAGTACATAAAGATGCTCTTTTTCGGCGCAGGGAAATACGGCTTCAGCAGGAAAGGCATCGTTTTCTCGCTCGGCGGCGACCTGGTCCATCCCGTCCTGTTCCGCAGGAGAATACGGGGAAAATGGACGCTGTATGCATATAGCCATAACACCGGGCATGAAAAGCACTACAAAAGGGTTTTTGTGAGAAACGGCTACGTCAGAGAAAAGTATCTCAAACGCGGTGTTCCGCCCGACAGAGTGGTTATCGCAGGGGATCTCGTGCACAGCTCGATCTCCTGTCTACTGGACAGGAATGCAGCGCGGAAGGAGGCCGGAGTCACGGGCGGGGAGAAGATGGTGGTGTTCATGCCGGGCAGCAGGGACTTTGAGGTGAAATATATGCTGCCTGTTTTCCTCAAGGTTATGGACGGGCTTGCCGGACGGATACCGAATGTCAGGGTATTTATTCTGAAATCTCCCTACATATCGAATGAGTGCATCGGGCAAAGCCTTGAAATGGGCGGCAGGATCAGGGAGGCCGAAAGCATGCCCGGTATAATGAAGAGACGTGATGAAGGAGGCTGGGAAATCGAGTACGCCGGTGATCGGAAGGTGAGGATTCTGGAAGGCGGGCTTGAGCGCTGGGGGAAAGGGGTGGATTTTGCGGTAACCCTGCCCGGCACGAATACGATACAGCTTGCCTACCGGAAAATCCCCGAACTCGTAGTTGCCGCCTTAAACAAACCGGAGGTTATTCCCGTTGAAGGTGCGTTCGGACTTTTAAAATGGGTGCCTGTTATCGGAAAACCTGTTTTGAAAAGGGCTGTTTTGCGTTACGCACGGAAGTTTCCGTTCGCAGCGCTTCCGAATATCTATGCAGGGGAGGAGGTTGTGCCGGAGCTTTTCGGTGTGTTCCGGACAGCCGACATCACGAACAGGCTCGTTGACATACTCGAAAAGGGTGAGGAAAAAGACATTGCAAAGAGACTTTCGAAGTTTACACCGAGCCAGGATCCTGCCCGGCTGATTGTAAACGCCGTGTGGGGCGATGAGAAGCCCGGCTGATCGAGAATGTGTCTTTAAGATGCCCATCCCGATGATTGTGAATGTGCTTTTCGCGACCAGCAGCTCCGGTTTTAATCGTACAAGTGTGTTTCATTAATACTTTTCACCGGTGTCAATAAGGGTTATTATTAATCTCAAGTACTCATTAATTATAAAGAGTCATCTTCTCTTTTTTCATATCGATTCAAAGTAAATTTATTGAGGAGGAATCATACGATGCAGTATAGAAAACTCGGAAACAGCGGGTTGATTGTCAGTGTGCTCTCATTGGGTACAATGCAGTTCGGGAAAAAGATGAACATGGGCGGCCTGGACCAGAAGGCGACGAACGAAATGGTGCATTTTGCCCTGGACCATGGGATAAATTTTGTGGATACCGCCGATGTGTACAGTCTGGGAGAGAGCGAAACACTCGTCGGCAACGCACTGAAGGGTATTCGGGAGGAAATAGTGCTTGCAACGAAGGTGCGCCTGCCCATGAGTGATAATTTCAACAGGAGCGGGTCGACGCGGGTGAACATAATGCGCGGCATCGAAAGCAGCCTGAAGCGCCTGCAGACTGATTATATTGATTTATACCAGGTGCACGGCTGGGATAGCAATACTCCTTTGGAGGAAACCGTCCGCACTCTCGACGACCTTGTTCGTCAGGGCAAGGTTCGTTATATAGGTCTCAGCAATTACCTCGCCTGGCAGGCGGCTACGGCACTTGGTATTCAGGAACGAATGCAGCTCGAAAAGTTTACGACCGCCCAGCTGCACTACAGCCTCGTGGACAGAGGTCTCGAGCACGAATGGATATCTTTTGCACAGTACCATAATATCGGAATACTCGTATGGAGCCCGCTGGCGGGAGGGTTTTTAAGCGGCAAATACGATAAAAACTCTCCTGCGCCTTCAGGAACCAGGTTCGCGGAAGCCGGGAGGTTCGTACCCTTTGACACCGAAAGAGGGTATAGAATCGTGGATGTTCTACGTGAGATTGCGGACAGGCATGGTGTTTCACCGGCCCAGGTGGCATTGAAGTGGCTCCTCACACAGTCCGCGATATGCTCGGTAATCACTGCTGCACGGAAGATTACCCATCTCGAAGACAATATAAAATCCCTCGATATCGTGTTGTCTGAAAAAGACCGTGCGAAACTTGACGAGGTGTCGCATCCGGGCACTCCGTACCCCAAATGGATGGTCCTCCAGCTCGATCAGGCCGAAGACCCACGTCCGAAGATACTCGAACCGGAGCGGTATGCGAAAGGCGGGCCGTGGAAAGACCTGCGGGGAAGCAAATGGCAGCAGTAGGGTAATTCGATCGGCCGTCTGGAAACTTATCAGTATCTGTCGCGGCTAAATTATGCGCTGAAAAAAGGATTCGTGCTGCAGTTCATCGGCCTCCTGCCCGATTGCGAACACAGCATATGCACCGGTTCGCTGCATTTATGCTACAGCTCGTCAACCTCCAGTCCGAGCACGCGAGCCATCAGCCGTATCTCGACACTCCTGTGGCCTGTTATAATGAGGTTGTGATGTGAGTAGAACCTGTCCATCAGGCTGTACCCGTTTTTTACCCGTATCAGTGCTCCGTTTCTGCAGTCGGTGCCCGGATACTGGACATAGCCGGTCAAATTCCCCTGGATAACCTGCAGCTTTGTAAACGTGGGATCGAGCTTTGCAAGGGTAACCGGACCAACCGGCATACGGCCGTCGATAGCTGTTGCATTGTCGTCTACGATGGCAAGAACCCTGGGACGCAGTGTCCATTCGGTGCAGAACGGCCGGGGAACAACCCCGAAATACCCACAGTGCACGACGAGAAGATGGTTTTCCGGCTCGTCCACGTCGGGGAATTTATCGATTTTTTCATGCTTCAGGGCGGAAAGGCCCATGAGAAAGGGATAGATATTGCTCATCATTATCGGAGCGTCGAGTGATTTGTGGATGATGAACTTGGTTAATAGCGACATGATGTCCGCCTCGCACGCCCACATCATACCCAGTTCTTCATAGAGCATGTCCCAGGCGAGGCAGGGTGTCGTGTCTGAATAGAATGATTCGTTGAGGCAGTTTATGCCGACTCCCCCTATGCTTCCGTCTTTTTCAATTTCCCGTTTTACCGCAATGTATACCTTTACCGCGCTGTTGAGCATGCGCTTCGGCACGTCCTCGGTTTTAAGCTCGGTGTCTGCGGCAGAATCCTGGCCCGAAGAGGAAGTTGTGCCGGAAGCCGATCCAACCAGCTTCCAGTTTTCCCATGCATCTTCCGCTTCCGTTTCGCTGATTTTCTGCGCCTCACCGCCCATTTTCTTGAAGCTCTTTTTAACGATACGTATACCGAATTTCTGCTGTATGAGGTCTATGCATTGCTTTTCCCACCAGTAAAAACGTTTGAAGATGTCGCTCTGCATCCCTTCACCCGGGTTGTCCTGAAATACGAGAAATTTCGTGCTTTTCATCTCCCGTTTCAGGGCGAGGCTTTTACAGATCTTTTTTGTGAGGTCCAGGTTGTACGGGGAAAATACATTCAAGCCCTCTGTTTTTAAAAAGTTAACTATTTCCCAGTCCCACATTTTTACCGTGCCGAATTCTGATGTGGCAACAACCATAGGAAGTCCTGTTTTTTTAAGGGCATCGACCTGCCTGTATGCCTCTCCGACGAGCTGTGGAAAAATAACCGCGTCCGCCTCGGGAAGCGGATAACCAACCTCGAGCGGTTTCAACACTTCCGCCTCCTCTGAAAGGAGATTTGTCAGGGTCTTCAGCTGCGCATCGAATTCATCCATGTCGGCTGTTTTAAAAAATAGTGGTACAAGAAGTGCCTTCATTGTATCCTCCTCATTCAGGTTCTGTTATTCGGACGCTTCAAATCCGAATGATGCCGCCGGTAAGCGACATTAGTCATACTATACATAAAAACTAAAAAATTGGAATTCTTTAATCTTTATCTTGACAAAATATTGCCTCCGTTGAATAATAGAAAGGCAAAATTCTTTTAAGAGAGGGAGGTATGTGATGAAAAAATCAAAACTGTTTCTATTTGCCGTAGTGTTGCTGACGCTAGTTGCATTTACCGTCTTGATTCCTGCAACACTTCTGGCGAAGGATGACAAACCGGGCAAAGGGATGTACTTCCGCCTTGTCACACACGGCGGAAATGATCCATTCTGGGCTGTGTTCCAGCAGGGTATGAGAGACGCGGCGAATGAGCTCGGGTGCAGGGCTGATATCGATCTCTGCGGGAGCGACCAGAACCTCATGCAGAAGCGTTTTCAGGAAGCTGTTGCAATGAGGCCCGACGGAATTGCGCTGGTCATCAATGACAACACAATGTGGGACAAGCCGGTTGCGGATGCGATCGCCAAGGGCATTCCCGTTATCGGTGTGAACAACGACGATCAGAAGGGCTCTGCTGGAAACGCGCGCCTGTGCTATATCGGGCAGAACGAGAGACGCGCCGGTTTGATGATCGGCAGGGCTGTGTTTGAAGCGGCCAAAAAAGCGGGAAAGAATATGCGCACTCTCAAGGTGGCCGCTGCAGTCGAGGTTCCCGGCGCTAACTACGGTGTGGTAAGAAGCCAGGGAATCAAGGACGCAATGAAAGAGTATGGTATCCCCGGTGATATCGATATCATCGATGCGACGCTTGAGATGACCACTGCCGAATCGAGAATAACCTCCTACCTGATCGGGCATCCGAATACCGGCGCCATTTTCGGGCTCGGCGGAATCTGCACCGACAGACTGACATCCGGACTGAAGAATGCTAAGAAGAGGCCCGGTCAGATTCCTGCTGGCGGTTTCGATGCTACTCCCGGCACCCTCACCGGCTTGAAAACCGGGTACATGGTTGCTTCAATCGACCAGCAGCAGTATTTGCAGGGGTATTTTTCGGTGTATGTGCTGTACCTGTACAAGAAGTACGGATTTACTCCAAATATCGATACAGGCGGTTATCTGATTACAAAAGATAACATAAAACTTATCGAAAGCCTTTCATCGAAGCATGTCAGATAACATCATCGAATAGTAAAACATGGGCTGGGCCTCGAAAGCACATTACCCGGGGTTCAGTCCTTGATTTTAACTGTTTCCGGATCACACATGACTTGCTATGTTTCAGTGGGAAACAGGAAATAAAACTCGTCGGGAGAGAAGTACTTTGTCAAATGAAAAGTTTATGGTTCGATTTCTCAGCTACAGGGTATCGTTTACACTGATAGTGTTTGTTGTTCTGCTCGTTTTTTTCGGAATCTTTTCTTCCGGGCACAGCTTCTTTGGAATAGCAAATCTCACGGCCCTCGCAAAGCTCGCCCCTGACCTGGGTATTGTCTCACTCGGTGTCGGAATGCTCATGATCGCCGGTGAGTTCGACCTTTCCGTTGCTTCGACAATTCCATTGAGCTCATTTGTATTTACCAAGCTTTTAGGGTGGGGAACACCGCTCGCACTTATTCTTGTCATAACTTTACTGACCGGTGCAATAATAGGGATGTCAAACGGCCTCCTTGTGGTTAAAACGAAGCTTCCGTCATTTATTATTACCCTGGGCACCATGCTTTTCTGGCGCGGCATCGTGTACGCCGCATCACGTATGAGCCCTATAGGCATTATGTCCTGGATCGAGCCTGATGCCTGGATGATGAAGGTATTTGTCGGCTTTATCGGGGGGATGGTACCGGTGCAGTTCGTCTGGTTTTTATTTTTCTTTGCCGTGCTCGGTGTTGTCGTTCAGCTTCATCGTTTCGGCAACTGGATCTATGTCACCGGCGACAACCAGATTGCGGCGCGGGCCATGGGTATCGATACCGACATGGTAAAGACGGTGTGTTATGTCATCGTCGGTGTGCTGTGCAGTTTTATGGGAATGATACAGAACCTGAGGATAGAATCGTTTGCCGCGAATCAGGGTGTCGGATTCGAGCTCAGGGCGATTGCATCGGCGGTTGTAGGGGGAACCTCTTTAATGGGAGGGATCGGGAGCATCCCCGGCATATTTCTCGGCACTCTTACCATACAGATTATCGACAACGGATTGATTCTCATGGGTGCACCTGCTTTCGGTATCAATGCATTTATCGGCGGCGCTATCATTATTTTTGCCGTACTAAACGTAACGGTTGCCCGTGTTACCGGAAAGTGACGGGTGTCTTTATATAAACCGGGGCTGTTGCGTCCGGGTTTTCCCCTTTTGATTAGGGATTTCCTGGTTTACAATGTATTAAGTGAGAATGTCCATTACGGACGCAACGCGTATGGATATCAACTATGTGTGGAGAAAAAAATGAGTGATAAAGCAGACGCAAAAGAAGGCACATCAACCGAAAAGACCCCTCTGGCGCAAGTGCCCCTGGTGCGAATGGTCGATATAGACAAATGGTTCGGCAAAGTCAATGCGCTTCGGGGAATCAATTTTACCGTTAATCACGGCGAGATCGTCGGGCTGGTCGGGGATAACGGTGCCGGAAAATCGACGCTTATCAAGATACTGTCCGGCTTCCATCCAGCCGACCGGGGAGAAATCTATTTCGAAGGGAAGAAGGTCAATATCAGCAATCCGAAACTCGCAAAAAATCTCGGCATTGAAACGGTGTATCAGGAACAGGCGCTTGCACCCCATATCTCCATTGCGCGGAATGTATTTATGGGAAGGGAACCGACGAAGTTCCTTGGTTTCATGGACAGGGGAATGATGGACAGTGAGAGTATGGGCGCCATCACAAAGCTCGGGTTGCGTATAAAAGATCCGGAGGCCATGGTAGAAATGCTTTCAGGCGGACAGCGGCAGGGGGTCGCGATTGCCCGCGTCATGTATTTCAAGGCAAAGCTCGTTGTGCTTGATGAGCCGACAATCGCTCTCTCGGTTAAAGAATCACAGCAGGTGCTCGATTTCATGCAGCAGCTCAAGGCGGAGGGAATATCGGTTATCTTCATTACTCACAATATCTTTCACGCGTTTCAGGTGGCTGAGCGGTTTTTTATTCTTGCGCGCGGTGAGATGCTCATCGATGTGAGAAAAGAGGATACCACTATCGACCATCTCATCGAACTTATCGTAAGCGGGAGGAGTGAGATAAAATCATAGGCCTATATCAATGAATGGAAAAGGGATAGTTCTGTCATGAATGCAAATAACAATAGCGATAAAAAACGGCGGAAGGTTTCAAGTTATTTTATACGGATGCGTTCACTCAATGTGTTTTTCATTTTTGTACTGCTCTTTGCCGTATTTGCCGTATTTTCTCCCGGACACCGGTTTACGAGCGGTGAGAATATGCACATTTTCCTTTCAACCGGCGCAGAGTTTACCATCGTTGCAATCGTCGTTGGCATGCTCATGATTTCCGGAGAGTTCGACCTTTCCGTCGGGTCTATCCTTGTTTTTGCCAGCTATATTTTTATAACTCTTTTCCACGCAGGAGTGCATATCTTTCTTTCACTGATTATTACTCTTGTTGTTGGCGGAATTGTGGGATTTATTAACGGTATTATTACCGTAAAGGCCAGGATACCGTCCTTTATTACGACACTCGGAGCAATGCTTCTCTGGAGGGGGGTAACCCTTTTGCTGTCCGGCGGGCTCCAGCAGGGGCTCGTTCTTACTGAAAACCCCATCATGTATAAAGCAATCACAGGGGTCATAGGAAAGATTATGCCCGCGCAGTTTTTATGGTTTATAGGTATAAGCGTTGTCATAACGTTGATCATGCACTTCCATAAGTTCGGCAACTGGATATTTACAACCGGCGACAACAAGATGGCGGCAAGGGCGATGGGAATCAATACGGACCGGATAAAGGTCGTCTGTTTTACCGTGGTGGGTATTGCGGTGGCGTTTGCGGGAGTAATGCAGATGTTTCGATCCGAAACCTTTTCGGCGCGTGCAGGAGACGGATGGGAGCTCAAGGCGATTACCGCTGCGGTTGTCGGCGGTACCGCACTTACGGGCGGTATGGGCACTATGATGGGCGTTTTCTGGGGCGCACTCGTTATCGTCATTATAGAGAACGGGCTTATCTTTATGAGAATTCAGTACTGGTGGACATTCACCATTTTCGGCGTTATCATCGTGTCTACGGCAATTATCAGCAGGTATTTTGATCGGAGGAGGACGATGCTCGGCGCTGAAAAAAATGTTTGACAAAAATTATGGAATGTACTATACATAAGAATCAGATGATGGGTATGGAAAATAACATGAATATTATAATAAAGAAAAATTGGTGGTGGTGGGCTGAGACTCCGTAGGGGCAGTCCATCCTGAAAGGCATATTCGCCGTGGGCTTCTCCTCGGAGAGAAGTTCCACGGTTTTTTTATTTTTGAGGCCGTGGGCGAGAGAAATCGCTTACGGTTTTTTTATTTTTACAGCAGGGTGATGCACTGATGGTAAAACAGTTCAATCTAATTTTAAAATTAATTTTACAAGGAGAAGAAAATGGCCAAAACGACGAAGTACACACTTGAAGAAAAGGACATACCCACAGCGTGGTACAATATCCTCGCTGATCTGCCGGAGCCGCTTCCACCACCCCTCCACCCGGGAACGGGAAAACCCCTCGGGCCTGAGGATCTTGCGCCGCTCTTCCCCATGGAGCTTATAAAACAGGAGATGAGTCCTGAGCGTTACATTGAGATTCCGGAAGAGGTAAGGGACGTATACAAGATGTGGAGGCCGACCACCATCTTCAGGGCGCGGCGGCTGGAGCAAATGCTCGACACACCGGCAAAGATCTACTATAAATACGAGGGAACGAGCCCTCCCGGGAGCCATAAGCCGAATACTGCCGTTGCGCAGGCGTATTACAACAAGAAGGAAGGGGTCAAGCGTATTACGACAGAAACCGGTGCCGGCCAGTGGGGAAGTGCGCTTGCCTTTGCGGGTGCATGCTTCGACATTGAAATCAAGGTGTATATGGTAAAGGTGAGCTACTTCCAGAAACCGTATCGGAGAGTGATGATGCAGACATGGGGGGCAAACTGCATTCCGAGTCCGTCTCAGGAGACGAAGTCCGGGCGGGCGATGCTCGAGAAAGACCCGGATTGCCCGGGAAGCCTCGGACTTGCCATAAGCGAGGCTGTGGAGGAAGCGGTGTCAAGGGATGATACCCACTATTCGCTCGGCAGTGTTCTAAACCATGTGCTGCTGCACCAGACAGTGATCGGTCTTGAGGCAAAGAAGGCGATGGAGAATCTGGGGGAGTATCCCGATGTTATTGTCGGCTGTGTCGGCGGCGGCTCGAACTTCGGCGGAATGTTTTTACCGTTCCTCAAGGATAAGATAGACGGGAAAAAGCCGGACCTTCGCATAGTGAACGTGGAGCCCTTCAGCTGTCCCACGCTGACCAAGGGACCCTATGAGTACGATTTCGGTGATGAGGCGGGATTGACGCCCCTGCTCAAGATGAATACCCTCGGACACGGGTTTATACCGCCCCCGGTTCATGCAGGCGGCCTGCGGTATCACGGCATGGCGCCGATTATCTGTCATTTGCTGAACCTCGGGCTTGTTGAGGCGAAGGCCGTTCACCAGTTAGAGACCTTCGAGGCCGGGGTGAACTTCGCTCGATCGGAGGGCATTATCAGTGCCCCGGAAACGAATCACGCAATCAGGGGAACCATTGAAGAGGCGCTTGAGTGCAAGAAAACGGGAGAGGCGAAGACCATACTGCTTGCGCATAGCGGCCACGGCCATGTCGATATGGCCGCCTATGAAGCCTATTTCGATGGAAAGCTCAAAAACTATGAGTATCCGCAGGAAAAAATCGATGAGGCGCTGAAGGAAGTGCCAAAAGTGGGGGCCTGATGCAGGTCGGCTGTAGAGGCAGGCAAGTCGTACGTAATCAGAAAGAATGATTACAGAACTCTGTGCAAAGGGGCGGAGGTTTGGCTCTGCAGTAAATCGCAATGAGATTCATGAACAAAGAAGAGATAGCAGTGTGAATTTTACAAATACGTTCGGCAGATGAAAAACTGCCGGTGTATCCTCCAGAAAGGGAGGCGGCAGGTACGGAGCTTAATCAGTCCGTTCTGTCCGCTTCCCCCTTTAATTCGGCAAGTTCCTTTTCCAGGTGATGTATCCTTTTCCGCAAATCGTCTAGAACCTTTTTAATGGGGTCGATTATCTTCGCGTGGTTGAGATCGACCCGATGATCTATTACGATATGCTTGCCGGCCTCGCGTGCAGGTGTGCCGACAACGGTTGTGAAAGGCTTGACATCCCTGAGCACCACGGAATTTGCTCCGACTTTTGCGCAGTCTCCCACTGTGATAGGTCCGAGGATGATCGCCCCTGACCCGATGACAACTTCACATCCTATGGTAGGATGCCGCTTTTTCTTTTCAGATGAAACACCTCCAAGCACAACCCCCTGATACAGGGTGACATCGTCATTGATCTCTGCAGTCTCGCCGATCACAACGCCGGCGCCGTGATCAATGAAGAACCTCCTCCCTATCCGTGCACCCGGATGTATCTCTATATTGGTGAGAAACCTGCCGAGTTGCGACAGGATACGTGCGAAAAGCCTGATTTTGTGCCTCCAGAGGAAATGGGCGATTCTGTGCATCCATATCGCCTTCAGTCCCGGATAACAGAAAAGAACCTCGAGCAGACCCTTTGCCGCAGGGTCACGTTTAAAAACAACTTGCACATCCTCTGCCATCCTTTTTAACATGCGTCTACTCCCCTCGATTATAATTCTATAATGTAATGGGTTTTTATAATGAGAACACGAAAAAAAGTTCGCTGACTTAAATGGAGTACCGGCGTAAAAAGTATGATGCACACTTTTAAGTTTTAGGTGTTGATTTTCACGATGAAAAGCAGCATAATAAATTTTACTGAAAGTCTATATAATGAGGTCCGAGAGCATGAAGAAGCCCCAGTTGTCAGAACATTTCAAGGGAAGAAACCCTTCAGCAATACGGCTGGCCCAGATTGAATTTATGAAGAGAAGAGACCGGGTGAATCGAATAAATGTGGCCATTGGGAATGTATCGCTCCCGATGCATCCCGCGATGATCAGGCGTATGCGGACACTCGATGCACCGGAAAGCCCATTCAGAGAAGGTGTTGTAAAATACACCGCCACAGTGGGAATGGAAGAAGCGAGACAGGCATTTAAAAACATCATAGCATCGAGCGATTTCGAGACAACAGGCCTGCATATCCAGGTCACGGATGGAGGAAGCCAGGCAATGGAGCTTGTTATTCTCGGCGTATGCGGTCCAGCGGAGAGCCGGGAAAAACCACTTCTCCTGATCGATCCCGCATACACGAACTACAGCCTGATGGCTGCCAGGCTCGGTCGTAAGGTTGTCTCTGTTCGACGATGCCTTTCCAGGGCCGGAACATTTGAACTTCCGGATACCGTAGAGATTGTGCGGATTATCGAGAAATACAAGCCGGGCGGTATTGTCATTATCCCCTATGATAATCCGACAGGTAACTTTTATGATTTGGATACCCTGAAAAAAATTGCTCGACTCTGCGTAAAATACAACATGTGGATGATAAGCGATGAGGCATACCGAGAGCTTTTATACATGGGAGGTGAGACTTCGAGCATCTGGGGAATAACCGAAGAAATCGTGCCGGGCATTGAGGGGAGACGACTCAGCATTGAAACGGCATCCAAGGTATGGAATGCCTGTGGTCTTCGTATCGGCGCCCTTATCACGGATAGCAGACAATTCCATGAGAAGGCGGTTGCAGAAAATACTGCAAACCTCTGCCCCAATGCTATCGGACAGTATATCTTCGGTTCGCTCGCGCATGAAAACCGGCACGATCTGAGGGAGTGGTATAAAAGGCAGAGAGATTATTATAAAAAGGTTATATCGACGGTAAATGAGGAGCTGAAAAAGCGTCTGCCGGGTGTCATCGTTTCCAATCCCGATGCATCCATCTATTCTGTCATCGATGTGCGTGATGTTGTGGATGATGGGTTCGAAGCACGCGACTTCGTTCTGTACTGTGCCCGTGAGGGCGGAGTCACTATCGACGATGAAGTATGGACACTGCTCGTTGCCCCAATGGAAGGATTTTACAATAGCGCCCCCGGAGAAAAAAATCCCGGTGCGACTCAGATGCGGGTTGCATACGTTGAGCCGCTTGATAAAATAAGACGTGTCCCGCTTCTTTTCAGTATACTTTTAAAGCAGTATGCTGAAAAAAAGGGGATTGAAATAGCGGAGAGGGAAGAACTTAAAACGGGCTGATACCTACTACCAGCGTCTGCCCCGGCCGTATCTTCCCCGCACCCGGGGGCCGAATCCCGGCACCTGACCCGGACTGAGATCTCCCGACAGGTATCTGCTGAGCGCTTCGTCAATCGGCCCTGTTATGCCGGGGATTACGCGTATGCCGAATCCGGTAAGATATCCCCAGAATATTCTCTCTATACCTGCGCATATGAGGATATTCACCCCCTCTTCCCGCAGACGCCGCATTTTTAAAATAGGCGGATAACCGGACAGGTCGAGTGATGTTATCTGGTCCACTTCTCCCTGTTCAATGATTGCAACGGTAAACTTGTGCGCGATGCCGAGCCTAGGGGCGATCCGTTCTCCGAGCCTCGGAATGGCGATTTTTTTCATTGATCCTCCGTTCCAAGCGGTGTGCGCCGCCGGTACAGCTGAATATCGACCAGTACCTTTACGTGGAGTCACTAATAAGGCCGTACTCCTTCATCTTCCGCCACAGGGTGGTCCTGTTTATCTTCAGAAATTCCGCGGCTTTCGATCTGTTGCCATCGAAAATCCTGAGCGCATTCATGATCGCCGCCCTCTCTACTCCCTTCAGCCCGTCTATACCTGCTGACGGATACGAAGCCGAGCGTTTCAGCTCCTCAGGCAGGCTGTCGATATCGATATACCGGGACTTTGACATTACGAAGGCGTGCTCGATTATATTTTCGAGCTCTCTGATGTTGCCGGGAAAATCGTGGTTTATGAGTAAGGAAAGCGCGTCTGCTGTCATCCCTTCGATATTTTTTCCCATAATGCTGTTGAACTTATCGATGAATACCTGAACCAGGAGGGGTATGTCCTCTCTGCGCTCTCTTAGTGGAGGGAGCTCGATCTTTATGACATTGAGCCTGTAGTAGAGGTCTTCCCTGAATGTGCCTCCTTCTACGAGCGATCGGAGCTCCCTGTTTGTTGCCGCGACGATTCTCACATCAACATGCACCGGTTCGACACCCCCGAGCGGTTCGAATGCCTTATCCTGGATCACCCTGAGTAGTTTAACCTGAAGTGCGGGTGAGGTGTCGCCTATTTCATCCAGGAATATTGTGCCGCCGTCCGCAAGTGAGAACCTTCCCGGTTTGTTTGCGGTCGCATCCGTGAACGCACCTTTTTTATACCCAAAGAGCTCTGATTCCAGCAGGGCGTCCGGCAGGGCCCCGCAGTTAATCGCAATGAAGGGGCCGTTTTTTCGCCGTCCGGTGTTGTGAATAGCCCGGGCAAATACCTCTTTGCCGCTCCCGCTCGGCCCCTGAAAGAGCACATTTGCGTCAGATTCGGCAATATCGGGCAGAATATCGAAGATCTGCAGTATTTTGTGGTTCTTGCTGAAGATGTCTTCGTACTGATAGCTCTTTTTTACTTCTCGTCTCAGCTCCTCAATGATGCGAATATCTCTGAATGTTTCGATCCCGCCGTTGATTCTGCCGGTTGTATCGAGGAGCACATTCGTGCCCACGACAACAGGGACAATTTGTCCGTCCCTGCTGAGAATATCAAGCGTCAACCCTTCGAGTCGCTTGCCCGTGGAGAGGGTCTGCTTCAGCGCGCAGTCGTCCTGGCATATATTCGTCCTGAAAATTTCATAGCAGAATGAACCGATTGCCTCTTCTGAGGAAAACCCGGTTATCTGTGAGGCGGCCTTGTTGAAGGTGGTGATTCTGTACTCGAGGTCGGTCGTGAAGACACCGCAGTCGATACTGTCGAGTATGGCGCTGTACGTACGGCTGTCTATCTCGTTCATACCACTGAAAAAGTAACGACCTTAGCGGGTTTTTGCAACTACAATCGGGCGGTTGTAAATTACCTTCTCTTTTTTTAATAATGAGTTATATAATGGTTGTTAAAAGGAATAGCATAATCGGAGACACAGCAATGAGCGGGAAGGAAGAGATACAAAAACGGATAGCCTTCCTCGTTTCGGAGATTCAGAGGCATCAGGATCTCTACTATAAAAGGGCGGCACCTGAGATACCCGACAGGGAGTACGACGCCTTATTTGACGAGCTCACCGCACTCGAAAAGAAATATCCGGACCTTGCGCTTCCGGACAGCCCGACGAAACGCGTTGGGTCCGACCTGGATAACGAGTTTCCTGAAATACGGCATCCCTTTCCGATGCTCAGTCTGGCCAAGGTATATACTCCCTTGGAGCTTGAAAAGTGGATCGAAAAGATAGAGGGTGAACGGCAGGTTTCATTCGTTATCGAGGAAAAGATCGATGGATCGACGATCGTGCTGCACTACGAAGACGGCCTTCTCGTTCGAGCGGTTACACGGGGCGATGGCTTTGTCGGAAACGACATTACGGAAAACGTCAAGACTGTCCGTGAGATTCCGCTCAGGCTCAATGAACCGGTAACCTCCGTATTCAGGGGTGAAATCTATATTACGAAGCCTGATTTCGAAAAATTGAACAGGGAGTACGATAACATATATGCGAATCCGAGAAACTTTGCCGCGGGGAGCCTCCGGAGAAAAAAGAGCAGTGAGGTGGCCGGGATACCGCTCAGGGCATTCGTGTACGAGGGACTTACAGACGCAGAGGGAATGAGCGAGCACATACGCGTTTTGCACAGGCTGAGTGAGCTCGGCTTTGTGGTGGGAGATGTAGGATTTTTCAGACGGGGCAACAGTGGAGGATTGAGGCATAATCCCGGTGGGGAGCGGGGGCTCTCCGGGGAAGCTGAAAAAAGTCGATCGTCTGAAACGTCAGGTGCGCCTGAAGGGCTTTTTGCAGAGAAAAATACTCTACGAGCTTCGGTAGATGGAAAAAGCTCGGATTCTACAGATGAGACCTACTTACACACAAAATCCACGGGCGGAAAGTCCAATGGGGATGTTGATGCTTTCGGTGGGTATGAAAGAATCTTTCGTGCCCATACAGACTGGTCACATGGGAACCTCGAGGGTGTCGGACCGTATATCGAAAAAAAGCTTTCCGAGCGGGAGAAGCTTTCCTATGAGATAGACGGGCTGGTGGCCAAAGTGAACGAGTACCCGGTACGGGACGCGCTCGGGTATACCGCCCACCACCCCAGGTGGGCCATTGCCTATAAGTTCGAGGCACCGCAGGCCGTCTCACAGATACTCAATATCGATGTGCAGGTTGGACGGACAGGGAGAATTACCCCGGTCGCCCGCATCAAACCGGTCTGGATTTCAGGGAGCACGGTGAGCAATGTGACCCTTCACAACCAGGACTTCATTACCAGCCTCGATATCGCGGTGGGTGACACGGTTTCGGTGAGCCGGCGGGGTGATGTCATTCCGGCGGTCGAGGATGTGCTCGAGAAGAATGAACAGGGCAACAGAGCCTTCCGGATGCCCGACCGTTGCCCGGTGTGTAATACCGGGATCGTTCAGGAAGGCGCCCATCATTTCTGTCCGAACAGGAAATGCCCTGCGCGTGTGTTCGGAAGAATCGTATTTTTTACGGGCAGAGGACAGATGGATATCGAGAATCTGGGCGCTGAAACGGTTAAGAAATTGATCGACCTGAAACTGATCCGGGATATTCCGGATATATATAAGTTCGATGCAGACCACCTCCTCGACGAGGAGGGATTCGGCGAAAAGAAGGTGGCACTCATCAGGGAGGGCATCGAAAAGAGCAAAGGGCAGTCCTTTGAAACGGTGTTCACTTCACTGGGGCTTGATGAGATCGGTCCGAAGGCCGTTGAGCTTCTTATCGGTGCCGGGTACCGATCGATAGGTAAGCTCATTACTGCGGTCGGGCGCGGTGACCCTGAAATATTCAGCAGCATACAGGGTATAGGGCCTAAAACCGCAGAAAAGATAATCACCCAGTTTACCGATCCTTTTGTAATCGACATGATCGATCGATTGAAAGAAGCGGGGTTAAAATTCAGTGTTTCAGAAAAAGATGAAGAAAAGATGCTGCCGAAGGTGTTCGAGGGTCAGGTCTGGTGCGTAACCGGCAGCTTCGAGCATTTCAAACCGCGGGACAGGGCGATGGACGAGGTAAAGAAAAGAGGAGGGCGGGTAGTTTCAAGTGTAAGCGGGTCGCTTACACATCTACTGGTGGGGGAGAATCCGGGCAGCAAGTTTGAAAAGGCAAAAAAGTTGAACACAGCGATCGTTACCGAGAAAGAATTCCTTGAAATGCTCGAGAAGTGATGCTGGACATTACCATCACCAGTGATAATTTATCTTGATCGATTCGTTTGCATTGCCCTGCACTTTGAATGATCATTCATCTGTGATCATCACCTTGATCGATTCGTTTGCATTGCTCTGGGCGCGAAACGCCTCAGCAGCCTGTTCAAGCGGAAATCTGTGGGAAATAAGAATATCCCTGTTAACCTTTTTACCGGCAATCAGGTCAAGGGCTTCCTTCGTTTCTGATACGTAGTACCCCATCGACCCGAGAATCTGCATGTATTTCAGCACTATCATGTTCGGGTCAACGGTAAACATGTCCTCGAATATAGAGGCGATTACAACGGTGCCGTTTTCCGGTTTCAGCACTTCAAAGCACTGGCCGAGGGTTAGCGGCATTCCCGCGCAGTCGATGGATATATCACAACCGCCAGCGGTTTTATCCTGGTACCGGACGTAGTGTTCGCCGGTGAGCTCTTTTATTTTTTTTACAGGGTCTTCTTCCCTTGCATTGATAACAACATCTGCGCCGATCTTTTCCGCGGTTTTTAACCGTATCTCAGAAATATCGACTGCAATGGTTTTTGCATTCGTGTTTGCCTTTACGATCTGAAGGTAGCCGAGGCCGATAATTCCAAGACCGAAAACGGCGACGGTTTCTCCATCCTTCGGCTTTCGCAGATGAAATGAATGCATCGGGTTGCAGAAGGGCTCGAGTGTTGCCGCCGTTTCAAAAGAAATTCCCTCAGGAATGTTGAAGAGGTTTTTCAAGCGGTCTCCGTGCACCTCGATATACTCCGCCATGCCGCCCTTGTTGTGCACGCTTGCCACCCGGTCGCCTGTCTTAAAATTGTTTACTTTGTTTCCAACTTTTACTATTACACCGGTGAATTCATGGCCGATGATTCTATAACCGTCCATTTCTTTTGTCGAGTCTTTTGTAAGAAGATCGGAATTATACACGTGCATATCCGACCCGCAGATGCCGCACGCCTTCATTTTTATAAGGACCCCATCGTCTTCCACCTCAGGCTTTTTCACATCGACTACTCGAATGTCTTTCACTCCAAAAAATGCTGCTGCTTTCATTTATGTCGCTCCTCTTTTCGGAATCTGTGCCCTATATATGTAATATTAAATATTTCCCGTGTTAACTTATTTTTATTAAAAATCCTTACATTTTTACCCCGTGCTTTATATTGGCGCTTGATGAGCTGCAATGCAGGCAGTATATTGCATGTGGTTATGTATTTAAACTGACATATTGGTGTATCCGCACAATATATCTCAAAAAGCAATGAAAGGGGGAGGAGTCAATGCCTGAAGCTGACAAGGAAGGAAAAAACTTTCATCTCGAGGTAAAGCAGAAATCCGAGCTCTTTTTCCTGAAAGGGTCAAACGAGCTTGACTGGGGTATGAAAAACCGGCTTTCGCGCATATTCAATCCAAAGGACGGCAGAACTATTATGCTTGCCATCGATCACGGTTATTTTCAGGGCCCGACAACCGGTTTAGAGAGGATCGATATCAATATCCTTCCGCTTGTTCCCTATGCGGACACGCTGATGCTCACGCGGGGAATATTGAGAAGTATCATTCCTCCATCCGTTACGAAGCCGGTTGTGATACGGGCATCCGGAGGACCGAGCATACTGAAGGAGCTTTCGGACGAACAGATTGCAATGGATATCGAAGACATTATCCGGCTCGGTGTATGCGCAACCGCAATACAGGTTTTCATAGGCGGTGAGTATGAGTCGCGCTCTGTGGTGAACATGACGAGGCTTGTTGATATGGGACTTCGCTGCGGGATCCCCACTATGGCCGTAACTGCAGTCGGGAGAGACATGGAGAGAAACGCGAAATACTTCCGGCTGGCGACCAGGATGTGCGCCGAGCTCGGCGCTCATTATGTTAAGACCTACTATGTGGATGATGGGTTCGAAACGGTGACGGCAGCATGTCCCGTGCCTATTGTTATAGCGGGCGGCAAGAAGCGTCCCGAGCCCGATGCGCTGGAAATGGCGTACAGGGCGATCGATGAGGGTGCGGCAGGGGTTGATATGGGAAGAAACATCTTTCAGTCAGAGGCACCGGTTGCAATGATGAAGGCGATACAGGCCATTGTGCATGAAAACGAGAAGCCTGACAGGGCCTACGATCTGTACAACACCCTGAAGAACGAGGCTATGCAGAAGGTGTAGGTCACGGTCAGACACAGGACATTTCAGGGTATTTCAGGGCGATAGAAGGTGCAGGGCCCGGAAAAATGCCGGGAGGGACTGAAAATCAGACTGGGGCTTTGATTACCGGGCACGAAACCTCCGAATGATTGGGCTTCTAAGTAACTTCGAGCAAGTTACTGTTTGATACCCAGTCCCGGGGGGATGTATCCTGCCAAGGATCGGCCGCGAAGCGATATTCCCCAGAGGGATTCACATCGCTTTTTAAGGATTACAGCGAAAAGAAGGGAGATTTATGGGCTATCTTGAAAAATATCGCAAAGAGGCAGATGACTTTCTATGGGTATGCAAAATGCTCAGCGAGAGGGTGTACGTAACGAGCCATGGTGGAAACCTTTCCTGGCGGCTTGAGGATAATCTGCTTATGATTACACCGACCAGGATGTACAAAGCCGATATCAAGTCCGAGGATCTCGTATTTATCGATCTTGACGGGAACGTCATCGAGGGCACAAAAAGGCCGACCGGTGAAACACCGATGTACCTCAACTTTTTCAGGAACCGTCTTGATGTGAATTCGGTAATACATTGCCACCCCCCGTATACCAGTGCATTTGCGATTACAAAGGGTAAGAACTGGCTCATGCGGCCGGTATTTCCTGAAACGGTTGTGGAGGTCGGACCTGTTCCGGTTGTGCCCTACGGTGAGCCGCTGACGCAGCGTCTTGCAGACAATTTCAAACCTTTTATGAAACAGTACAACGCATTTCTCATGGAAAGCCACGGTCTCGTGATTATAAGCCCGGGAAATATTAAAAGGGCGTTTCAGCTAACCGATATACTGGAAACGTCATCCATCTCGATACTGCAGGCTCTGATTATGGGTGATCTCAAGGAGATATCGAAAGAGGATATCGCCAACCTTGAAAACACGATGCGGATCAGGCATCTTCCCATGATCGGCAGTCCCGATGCCGGGAATTCTCTGGTTGATCTGTACTTCTCTTGAAAATGAATAA
>CAYSRJ010000006.1:0-18145 GCA_964433545.1 uncultured Spirochaetota bacterium
CCAGGCGTTTACCCATCTTGGCCTTATCAGCGCCGCGTACAACCTCGAGAAGATGCTGTCACGGCTATTGAAAGCGTAAGCGCGTTTCAGAAAAATGTTCACAGTTAGTGAAAAGTGAGGGAACATATGGAGAACACCGACACCCGGCGGCTGATCATTGTCTCGAACAGGCTTCCAGTAACGGTTGAGAAAAAGAAGGGACAGATTGTCTTCAAACAGAGTGTGGGCGGTCTTGCGACGGGTCTGAACTCCGTCTATCAGTCGAAGAATAGTCTGTGGATAGGGTGGTGCGGGCTTGCACGTGATTCTTTGAGCGCGCAGAACCAGGAAGAAATGACGTCATCTCTCATGCGGGATTTTCAAAGCTGCCCGGTATCTCTTTCGAGAAAGGACATTAAACTCTTTTATCATGGATTCAGTAACAGGACAGTATGGCCGCTTTTTCATTACTTTCCCAATTACACGGTGTATGATAGAAACCTGTGGGAGGCATACGAACGTGTGAACATAAAGTTCCGTGATGAAGTGTTGAAAAGCGCAGGCCCGGAAGATACGGTATGGATTCATGACTACCAGCTCATGCTTCTGCCCAGGCTTATACGGGAAAGACTTCCGGAAGCGAAAATCGGGTTTTTCCTGCATATCCCATTCCCTTCCTTCGAAATATTCCGTCTGCTTCCATGGCGTGAAGAAATCCTCAGGGGGCTGCTCGGAGCGGATCTGGTCGGATTCCATACCTATGATTATGTACGGCACTTTCTCAGTAGCGTGCGGCGTATTTTGGGATACGATCATACACTCGGTCAGCTCCTCATAGAAAACCGTATCGTGAAAGCCGAGGTGTTTCCCATGGGCATTGATTACGAGAAATATGCCCATGCAGGAGAGACGCCGAAGGTAAAGAGAGAGGTTGAAAAACTTAAAAAAAAGCTAGGCAGTCGGAAAACGATTATATCGATCGATCGTCTCGATTATACGAAAGGCATTTTACGCAGGCTTGCTGCATTTGATCATTTTTTAAAAACAAACCCCAGCTGTCACAACAATGTAACGCTTATACTTGTTGCTGTGCCCTCCAGAACCGGTGTTGAAACCTATGCACAGCTGAAAAAGGAGCTCGATGAGCAGGTGGGAAGGATAAACGGCAAGTACGGTACAATGGGCTGGATACCTGTGTGGTATTTGTACCGTTCCCTGCCGTTCAATACGCTCGCCTCGCTTTACAGTGTGGCCGACATAGCGCTCGTGACGCCGCTGAGAGACGGGATGAACCTTGTTGCGAAGGAGTACATTGCTGCGAGAGGGAAAAGTGGCGGTGTCCTCATTCTGAGCGGTCTGGCAGGAGCCGTGCATGAGCTCAGTGAAGCGGTCGTTGTCAACCCCAACAATATAGAACAGGTCGCCTTCTCCATCGTCCGGGCTCTGCAGATGCCACTCGATGAACAGATAGAACGGAACAGGGCGATGCAGAACCGGATCAGGCGGTACAATGTTGAACGGTGGGCAGTGGACTTTCTGGAGCGCCTCGAGGTGGTATACGAACAGCAGAAAGAGTTGTATGTCAGAAAACTGACCGGCTCTGCAAGGAAAAAACTGCTGCACGATTATTGCACTGCAGAGAAACGCCTTCTGTTGCTTGACTATGACGGAACCCTCGTCAGGTTCGTGTCAAAACCCCAGAAGGCAAAGCCGGATCATGAGCTTCTTTCAATCATCGAAGAACTTGCCGGAGACAAAAAGAACGAGGTGGTTATAATCAGTGGAAGGGACAGGGAAACACTTACAATGTGGTTCGGGAACCTGGATGTCGGGCTCGTTGCCGAACATGGCGTATGGATCAGAGAAAGGGGGCACGGGGAAATCGAAATGGAGGTCCTCCGGGAGGAGTGGAAAGAGGCGATCAGGCCGGTGCTCGAACTGTATATGGACAGGACCCCCGGTTCTTTGATCGAAGAAAAGCCCTACTCGCTCGCATGGCACTACCGGATGGCTGACCCGGATCTTGCGTCTGTTCGTATTACGGAGCTCAGGGAGACCCTTCTCAACCTCACGGAAAATATGAATATCGGACTGCTCGAAGGGAACAAGGTGATGGAGGTCAGGACAGCCGGCGTTAATAAAGGGAGAGCTGCCATGCACTGGCTTTCAGGAACTGATTGGGATTTTGTTACCGCGATAGGAGATGACGTTACCGACGAGGATACCTTTGAAGTGTTGCCTTCTGATGCTTACTCCATTAAAATAGGACTCGGGGCGACCAAAGCACATTACAGTCTGCTCGATGTTGATGATGCGAGAAACCTTCTTGCCGAAATTGCCGGGGAAAAGATCTGATGCACGAGATGCGGCAGAATATTATTACGAAGCAGTGGGTATTGTTTGCGACTGGACGGGGTAAACGGCCCAATGATTTTCACATCTCTGAAAGTGGAAAAATGGCAATACCTTCTTATGACGCGAAGTGTCCCTTCTGTCCCGGAAACGAGCATCTGCTCCCACCGATTATTCATGAGCGCCCGACGACGTTATTTTCCGGCAAGATGCAGTCGCCGGTCGAAGATACCGACGCTGCCCAGGACACTCCGGGAGGAAGCGCTGTTTCTGCGGACCCTGAAAAAGCAGGTGCCGGAGATTCCGGTTTAAAATCCACACCCTGGCGGACGAGAGTGGTGCTAAACAAGTTTCCAATCGTGATACCCGATTCCGGCCGGGAAGTTCGGAATATTGGCCCCTATACGGTATCTGGAGGGTACGGCTGCCATGAGGTCGTGATTGAAAGTCCTTTTCACGACAGAGACCTTTCGGGAATGTCAGAATCAGAGGTGGAAGCGGTTGTGAGAACCTACCTCGACCGGTATGATGAATTGTTGAAAAAAGACCCCGGGTTCGAGGTCTACATCTTCAGGAACCATGGTGCTCGATCGGGGACATCTCTCATCCACCCCCATTCCCAGATTATTGCGATTCCTTCCCTCTCGGACAGACGGAAGCAACTGGTGAATGAGGCTGGACGGTATTTTGAAGAGCAAGGGCTCTGTGTATTCTGCGAGGTTATGAGGTTTGAAAAAGAACAGAAGGTCAGGGTCTTGTATGAAAATGGACTTTTCCTATGCATAGTGCCATTTGCCGCGCAGACGCCGTTTGAAGTGTGGATCATGCCCAAAACCCATAAAAGCAGCTTCAACGATTTAGAAGAACCCGAGATACGCGATTTTTCCGATGCTCTGAGGCATGTTTTACGAAGACTGTACAACAGTCTGGATGACCCTGATTATAACTACATTATCCACTCATTTTCTCCGGATGGACCTGATAAACGCTCTCTCCACTGGCACCTGCAGGTTCTGCCAAAACTGACGATACCCGCGGGATTCGAGATAGCATCCGGGATTTCGGTCAACCCCTTCCTCCCTGAAGAAAACTGCGCATTCCTGAAAACTGAATAGTAAGTGATAGTATTTTTCGTTGTATAACTTTGATTGACCTACAGGTAGTATTGTATTATTCTACTTCAACTGTAAATATTTAAAAGCCGGGTTGCTGCCAATGCAAAGTCTTGACAATTACCGGAAGATTTCCGGGGACAGAGTTCTGTATGATATCTATCACAGGGCAAGCAGGATGAACGGCAGGCACATCCTCAACATCAACTCCACCTCTCAGGGGGGAGGAGTGGCCGAGATACTCTCTTCGCTCGTGCCGCTCATGAACGATATCGGCGTCGATGCAGGATGGCGGATACTGCACGGGAATCCGGATTTTTTCACTATAACGAAAAAATTCCACAACGCGCTTCAGGGAGAAAAGATGAATCTCTCGAAGATAAAGCGTACACTGTATAAACAGACGAATGAAAGTTTTTCGGTGTACACGCATATCGACCACGACTGCGTGATCATCCACGACCCGCAGCCCCTCCCCCTTATCAAGTATCAGAAGAAAATGCAGCCGTGGGTATGGCGTTGCCACATCGACCTTTCGAACCCGGATAAGGAGGTATGGGACTTCTTGAAGGGTTTTATGCTCCGTTACGACAAGGTGATTATCTCGAACGAAAAGTATAAGAGCGAGAACCTCCCGGTCGATCAAAAGATAATACCGCCGGCGATCGACCCTCTATCCCCGAAAAACATGGATCTGTCGCAGAAGGATATCGACAAGTATCTGAAAAAATTTTGTATTCCAACTGACAAGCCGATTATCACGCAGATTTCGCGGTTCGACAAATGGAAGGATCCACTCGGCGTGCTCGAGATATACAAACGGGTGAGAAAGGAAGTGGATTGCCGTCTCGTGCTCTGTGGGAGCATGGCGACAGATGACCCCGAGGGGCTTGCGATCTACGATAAAGTACGACAGCGGGCGAATGATCTGGTTGAGAAGGGAGAGGTCATCCTCATTATCATAGAAAACAACATTCTCGTCAATGTGCTGCAGAGGGCGGCCTCTGTCGTGATTCAGAAGTCGACCAGGGAGGGGTTCGGCCTGACTGTAACCGAGGCCCTGTGGAAAGGCAGGGCGGTGGTTGCCACCAATGTCGGCGGTATCCCCCTGCAGATCAGCGATGGTGAAACGGGTTTTCTCTTCGAACCGAAGGACCTATGCGGCTTTACGGAAAAGATTGTCGAACTCCTGCAGAATCCCGATCTTGCGCGTGAAGTCGGGGCTCACGCACGTGAGATGGTGCGGGAAAAATTCCTGATTACAAGGCTTCTCGGCGATTACATCGACCTGCTCAATGAGATGCTATAGTGAAGTGTGTGAATATAACGTACGTACACGTATTTTTTTAATCCTCTATAAACCTCCAAAAAAAAATTTGAACGATGTTTGCACTTTGAAATAAATATTGACCAGGTAACAAAATTATGATAAATTTAGTATGAATGTATCAATATTACTTTCGGAGTAAAAAAGTATGAAAATAATGGAAAAAGGCCAGATTACAATCCCAAAAAAATTCAGAGAGCTTTACGGAATCACGAAGAATACTGAGCTCGAAATACTTCCCAAAGAAGAGGGACTCCTCATTGTGAAAAAAACCGCGAGGGTATCTCCTTTTCGCGAGGTATTCGGCCTGCTCAAAAAGCATGAAAGAACAGACATGTACATAGATAAAATACGGGGAAGTTAATTGATAACCGCAATAGATACAAATATTTTGCTTGATATTTTCCTCCCGGACCCCGAGTTTGGTGACTGCTCTCTGTCGGCTCTTGAAAGGGCGTATGGAAGGGGAGCATTGGTCATCTGTACAGTCGTGTATGCGGAGCTTGTTCCTCAATTTGAAAACAGGAAACTGCTCGATGCCACACTTGAAAAGCTCGATATCGAGGTTCTTTCTATTACAAGAGAAGCGGCGTATATTGCGGGACAGTACTGGAAAAAGTATTCCATGGAAAAAAAAGGACGGACAAGAATTATTACAAACTTCTTAATCGGGGCCTTTGCAGAGGTACAGGCCGATAGAATGCTTACAAGGGACAGGGGTTTTTATCGGACATATCTCAATAACCTGCAGCTGTTTGAATAATATCCGAATGCTTTGTATCAGGATTTTATCCGGACGTGAAGCATCAGAATAACCCCAACTTACAGCCTGCGGATTGACGCAGAGAACAGGCCGCTCACCGGAGGCAATGCCCCTGCTGTAAACCCCTGACTGGATGGTGTTGCTATTTCCTCAAATAGAAGAACTCTCCTAAAACCTCACTCATTACCGACCCTGTATATTGTACAGGTAGTTGAAATAATCGGGATCAGTCGTCAGCGTCTTCCTGAATTTCGGAAGCATTTTCCTGTAGCTCTCGATCGATTTCCAGAATGTGTAGAACTCCGGATTCTTTCGGTATGTCTCTGCGTAGATAGCTGCCGCCTTTGCATCGGCCTCACCCTTGATCTGCTCGGATTTTCTGTACGCCTCCGACTGAATGGAGCGAAGCTCCCGTTCCTTTCTTCCAACCCAGGCTGCCTTCTTGCCCTCCCCGTCTGATCTGAATGCCTGCGCTATCTGATTTCTCTCCTTGATCATGCGGTTGTACACGCTTTCCGTCAGGTCGTCGGAGTACTTGATCTGGCGTATTACGATATCGATGAGCTCGATCCCGTACTGCGGGGTGATTTTCTTCGCTTCTTCGAGCATCTCGCGGGAGAGCACGGTTCGCCCTTTTTCGATTTCATTATAGACGGTTTTCGAAAATATCGCTATCGATTCGGAGACGCCCTCCTCTTCGGTCGATTCGGAGGAGGGTAGATACACATCCTTGCGCTCTATTTCATTGATAACGTTTGAGTTTCTCACCGCTTCGCGGATGGAGTTTCTCGATATGATCTTTCGCACCTCGGAATCGATGACATCGTCAAGCCTGGACTGTGCCTGGGTGATGGTACCGACCGATTCATAGAACAATTGCGGGTCGCTGATTTTCCAGCGTGCTGTTGTATCGACCCATATGAACTGGTTTTCCTCCGTGGGGAGGCGCTGCGCTTCGCCGTCCCATGAAAGGATCTTTTTTGGGTACCGCTTCACTTTATCTACCAGGGGGAGCTTAACCTTGAGACCGGCCTCGGTTTTTACTTCGACTATTCTACCGAAACGGACCACAACTGCCTGCCGACCTTCCTCGATTGTGTACAGTGGGCCGAGAGCAAGAAAGAGGAGAATCGCTACGACGACAACCGTTAAAATAATTATGAGCTTTCTCATTTTACACCTCCCTGGCCTGAGAGTGATTTGAAGGGAACGAAGTTTTTGAGGTTCTTGTCGATGAGATCCGTGTTCTCGACTTCCTTGAACACATCTTCAAACATCTCATAGTAGAGGCGGGTTCTCGTAACCTGCGGGTTTCTGTTGTATTCGTTGAGCACTTTGGAAAACCGGGCAACATCTCCCTCTGCCCTGTTGACCCTCTCAACCGCATATCCCTCGGCCTGCTCGATGAGCTGCTGCGCCTCACCTTTTGCCCGGGGAATAGCCTCGTTGTATGCCTGCTTTCCCTCGTTGATGAGCCTGCTCCGGTCCTGTATCGCCTTGTTTACATCCTCGAATGCATTCTGCACAGACCCCTTTGGCGGCACGATGTTCTGAAGCTTGACCGTGGTCACCCTGATGCCGAGATCGTATTTATTGAAAAGCTCGTTCATCATGTCCTGACCGTACTGCTCGATGTTCGCCCGTTCAGCACCGATTACATCGAGGATAGCGCGGTCGCCGATGAGCAGGTTGATCACCGACTGTGATATGTCACGGATAGTTTTCGTCTGGTTGTCCACTTCAAAAAGCCATTTGACCGGATCGACGATACGGTACTGAATGATCCATTCGGCATCGATGATGTTGAGGTCGCCGGTCAACATGATCGATTCCTCCGGATAATCAATCTCAGAATACACCGTTGTAATCCCGGCCTTGGTAGTCCTGAACCCGAACTCCTGCTTCAGAACCATTTGGGTGGGTACGTTGTACCTCCTCTCTATACCGAAGGGGAGCTTCATGTGCAGGCCCGGCTCGGTGAGCCGGTTGAACCTGCCGAAGCGGAGGACGACCCCCTGCTCCTTCTGATCTACTATGTAAAAGCTCGTTGATATTAAGAATATGAGAATGATGAAGACGAATATGCCCAGGACGACCATGGGTGTTATATTCTTTCCTCCTGATGATGAAGAGCTGCTTGACATTGTTTTCCTCTCTTTGATTCAGATTTGCACGGGGTTTTCAGCCGTACTTCCTGTTTCAGATATAAAGAGACAAAACCCCGGGCATACAGAAAACGGACTGAGTGGGCGGACCACATGGAATGAACTGTAAACGTATGGTAAAAGAGCCTGTACCCCCTATACAGTGATGCCCCGGAAGACAAATGTCAATGTTTCTTTTCAACCGTATACGCTGACTGGTGTATACGCTGACTGGATAAATTCACTGATCAGCCCTGTACCCAGCCTTTGCTGTTCACGACTTTTCTTTCAAGAAAGGGGCTTATACGGGTGATGATTTCATAGTTGATGGTCTGGGCCCAGCCCGCCATCGTTTCAGCAGAAATGACCTCATTACCCCATCGGCCGAGAAGCACCACCTCGTTTTCGAGGGTCACTTTCGGAATGTCCGTTACATCGATCATAGTAAGGTTCATGCATACCCTGCCTATTACGGGTGCCCGTTTCCCATTGACGAGCACATAGGCGGTGTTACCGAGCGACCGGTCATACCCATCCGCATACCCAACCGGTAAAACCGCGACTCTGGTTTTCCGTGTCGTCCGGTATGTGCAGCCGTAGCCGACGAAACTTCCCTCAGGAAGACTCTTCAGCTGGACCACACGCGTCTTCCACGTCAACACAGGCTTGAGGTCAGGCACCGATTTTTCTCTCATGGTTGCGGAGAGAAATGTCTCCCTTGAGGGCCAGAGACCGTACACGCCGATACCGGCCCTGATCATCGAAAAGTGGGTTTCGGGAAAGAGAACTGCCGCAGCCGTGCAAGCCGAATGGATGATCGGGGGACTTTCTCCCAGTTTCTTTATTTCTTCGAGCGCCTTCCTGAAGGTTGTCAACTGTCGGTGTGAATAGTCGTCGTTCAGCGTATCCTCGATATTGGCATAATGTGTCGAAACCCCTTCCAGAATGACCCCGTCGGTATTATGAATCTCACGAATGTATTCCGGGATCTGCTCAGGGAGTATACCCTGTCTTCCCGTACCGGTTTCGATTTTCAGATGAATCCGTACCGGTGTGCCACCGGTATTGATTTTCGACAGGGCGGCAATCGTTTCTCTGTTGAAAACCGTGAGCCTGAGCTCTGCTTCAGCTGCTTCATGAAGCCGCGATATCGGCACATGGCCGAGCAGAAGCACCGGCTTTTGTATCCCGATCTCCCTCAGCTCGAGGCCCTCCTCCAGGGAGTTTACCGCAAACCAGTCCGTGTTTTTAAACAGCAGCACTATCTGTCGAACACCGTGGCCGTATGCATTCGCCTTCACCACCACGCAGAACAAAACATCCCTTTGTACCCCTTTGCGGATTTCATTCACGTTGTGGCCGGGTGCCTGCGCATCCAGCTCTATCCAGACGAGGCTTGACATGGCATGAGCATACTATGCGGCAAGCCGGATGACAACAAAAAACTGAAGTTGGTTGGAGCCTGTCTAATTCAATTGACATACCATGCAGTTTCGTGTATGGTAATCGATGTTTTTGGTGTGGCGAACAGAAAGGATAATTTCATTACGAACGCTTTGGAATTCTTCTGAATATGGTTTTAAACATCCGATAATAACAGGCCAGGGAGGATTACACATGAGGGTGGCAAGCGATATAGGCGGCACATTTACAGACCTTGTGTATCTTGAGGAAAAAACAGGTGAGATGGGTGTATCGAAAACCTCCACGACACCGCAAAACTTCGCTGAGGGTGTGATAGAAACAATCAAGAAGGCGGGAATACGGGTGTCGGATACGAGTTTTTTTGTGCACGGCTCCACCATCGTTATCAATGCGCTCACGGAACGGAAGGGGGCAAAGACCGGGCTTATTACGACCGAGGGATTTCGTGATGTGCTCGAGATCACCCGTGCGAACAGGCCGGACCTGTACAACATGTACTATACGAAGCCCAAACCATTCGTCCGGCGGCAGTACCGCCTCGAAGTAAAGGAGCGGGTCAACTATAAGGGTGAAGAGCTCGTCCCCCTGAACAAAGATGATGTTGTAAAGGTGATTGAGTATTTTAAAAAAGAAAATATCCAGGCTATCGCCGTTTGTTTTCTTCATTCATACGCAAATCCTGCCCATGAAAAGCGATGCGGTGAGATTGTTAAAAAAATCGCCCCGGATATTCCGGTTACCCTCTCCTGTGATATAACGCAGGAGTGGCGGGAGTACGAGCGTACAAACACCGCGGTGCTCAATAGCTTCGTGCTCACCACAACGCGATCCTACCTCGATAACCTGGAAAAAAGTCTTTCCAGCCTGGGTATGGGCAGGGTATACCACGTCATGCAGTCAAACGGCGGAACTGCCACGTTCGAAAGGGGAAAACAGGCTCCTATAAACATGGTGGAATCAGGCCCGGTAGGCGGAGTGATCGGAACCGCGGTAATCGGAAAGATGCTCGGTGAGCCGAACACCATATCCTTCGATGTGGGAGGTACCACGGCGAAGACCTCGCTCGTTGAAGGCGGTAATCCGCGCATTACCACAGAGTATAAGATAGAGTGGAGCAGAACCTTTGCCGGATACCCCATTCTCGCACCGACCATCGATATAGTCGAAATCGGGGCGGGGGGTGGATCGATCGCCTGGGTTGACGGCGCGGGTGCCCTGAGAATAGGGCCCCAGAGCGCCGGGGCAGACCCCGGTCCGGCAAGTTACGGGTGGGGAGGAGACAAGCCGACTGTGACCGATGCCAATGTTCTTGCCGGAAGGATAAACCCCGACTATTTCCTGGGTGGAGAGATACCGCTTCGCGTCGATCTCGCAACGAAGGCGATGCAGCCGGTAGCCGACTCGTTTCATCTGAGTACCGAGGATGCGGCCATGGGAGTGATACGGCTTGCCGACTCGGACATGATAAACGCACTCAAGCTGGTGTCCGTTCGCCGCGGGTACGATCCGCGTGATTTTATAATAGTGGCTTTCGGCGGCGGCGGTGCGATGCATGCCGGCGCGATTACACGTGAGCTTCGCGTGAAAAAGGCGGTGATTCCCACAAACCCCGCGGTGTTTTCCGCCTGGGGAATGCTCGTCACCGATCTCAGGCAGGATTTTATCAGAACGCTGATACGCCGCACAGACCAGATCGACCCCGCCGAAGTCGAATCGTTTTTTACGGGTATGGAAGAGCAGGCGATGGAGCTCATGCTGGAACAGCATATAACGAAGGACCGGGTCGTGTTTCAGCGTTTTGCCGACATGCGGTACATGGGGCAGGAACACACGGTGAAGGTGCCTCTTCCCGCGGGCAGGATAACAGCCGAAAAAATTCCCGAAATAAACAAACGGTTTAACGGACTTCATGAGCATGCGTATACCTTCCGCCTCGAATCACCGATCGAGCTGGTAAACTATCACCTCACCGCATTCGGCACCGTTGAGAAACCGGAGCTCAATAAAATCGACGGGAAGGGTCTTTCTCTGAAAGAGGCGAAAAAGGGGACTCGAAACGTGAATTTCGACGAGCTCGGATTTCATGAGAGTCCGATATACGAGCGCGACCGTTTTCCCGCGAACGAGTACGTGCAGGGCCCCATGGTCATCGAAGAGCCTGCATCGACCACCGTCGTATTTCCCGACCAGCGCATGAAACGCGATGAATACGGCTTCCTGCATATCGAGAACATCGACTGAGGAGGATTCAAATGGCTAAAAACAACATAGATCCCTTTACACTTGAAATAATAAAGGAGGGGCTTCTCGCGGTTGGAGACGAGATGTTCGTTACCATGCAGCGAACGAGCATGAGCACGATTATTTACGAGGTGCTCGACTACGCGACGGGCCTCACCGACTCAAGAGGCAGGCTCATCACCCAGGGAAACGGCGTGACGCTCTTTTTAGGCACTCTCGACTTCGGTGTTCGGAGTGTTCTCAAAAAATTCGGCGAGGATGGACTAAAGCCGGGGGACATACTCATTACGAACGACCCGTACGAGGGAGGCGGCACGCACCTGTCCGATGTTTCGCTTATCATGCCCATATTCTACGACGGGAAGATCGTCGCCTTTTCGGCGAACAAGGGGCACTGGACCGAGGTCGGCGGCATGGCTGCCGGTTCATGGACAACGAACTCGACCGAGATCTACCAGGAAGGGCTGCAGTTCCCCTGCATCAAGATATTCAACGAGGGAGTCGTGAACGAGGCGCTCATCGATCTCATCAGAGCAAATGTCCGGACCCCGGACATGTCGATCGGCGATATGTACGCCCAGGCCGCCTCACTCCGTATAGCGGAGAAGCGGTTCCAGGAGCTGTGTGACAAGCACGGTGTCGACAGGGTGCTCGCCGGAGTCGATACCCTCATGGACCATTCCGAGCGGCTCATACGTCAGGAGATACAAAAGATACCTCCGGGTGTGTACGAGGCGTCGGATTTTATAGACGACGACGGTGTGGGAAACGGTCCGTTTGAGGTAAAGGTGAAGATAACCGTATCCGAAGACAGCATCGTCTGTGATTTCACCGGGTCTCATATGCAGGTGCCGGGGCCGATAAACGCTGCGAGGACAGGGCTGTACTCATCAGCGCGCGCAATACTCATTGCCCTGACCGACCCCTCCATCCCTGCGAACGAGGGGTGTTTCAGGCCGCTCGAGGTGATCTGTCCGGACAAAACCATCTTCACCTGTGAAAAACCCGCATCCGTTTCGACCTACTGGGAAACAATGATGTATGCTGCTGATCTCATCTGGAAGGCGATGGCGCCCGTTATGCCGCGCAAGCTCCCCGCCGGCCATTTCTTGAGTGTCTGCGGGGTGGTGCTCTCCGGGATTCACCCGGATACCGGAGAGCTCTTTATTCTCGTTGAGCCGCAGGCAGGCGGATGGGGAGCCGGCGCGGACAAGGACGGTGAGGCGGGACTCGTGTGTGTGGGCGACGGAGAGACGTATATCATTCCGATTGAGGTAGCTGAGACAAGGTATGGTATTCTAGTGGACCGGTACGGGTATGATATCGCCGAGGGCGGTGAGGGCGAGTTCAGAGGAGGCCGCGGGCTCGTGCGGGACTACCGTATCGTGGCAGACGAATCGTGGTTTACGGGCACGTTCGGTCGATTCAAATTCCTCCCGTGGGGAATGTCCGGGGGAAACCAGGGATCGAAAAACTACACGAAGATGTTTTTTGCAGACGGCAGAGAACCGGAGGTGTTCGGAAAGGCGGCGCAGTACCACATGAAAAAGGGAGATACCGCCCGGCTCATCACCGGTACCGGCGGCGGATACGGCAACCCCTTGAAGCGCCCGGTGGAGAATGTTATCGAGGACCTTAAAAACGGGTTTATCACTCCGGAAACGGCCGAAAAGTACTACGGTGTGACGGTGGATGAAAAAACATTCGAGGTGAAAAAACTCTCCCAGAAAAGAGGTTGATCGCCCGGGGAGTCACGTGTTGCTGCTTGTTTATGAATTCAAATGTTATCTGGATGGTTTACATCCGGATAATACCGTGGTTGCGGACAGATTCGTTCCATTCAACCAGCCGCATTTTTTATGGGAATCGTGGATAATTAAGGAGGAATACGCATGCGTATACTATGGATAAACCCAGTCGGAACTGCCGGATTCGATGCTTATATAGGGCAGATACTGAAAGAATCGTCGCGCCCCGACACAGAAGTCGATGTTGTTTCCCTGCCCGAGGGCAGACCCATGCACCTGGAGTACCATGCCTATGAAGGGCTCGTCGTTTCGGACATCGTGAATATCGTGTACACACATTCGAAGGAGTATGATGCAGTTGTGATAGGCTGTTTCTACGACCTCGGGCTTCGTGAGGCGAGGGAGGTCTCGGGAAAGGCTGTGGTCGTTGCGCCCTGCCAGGCCTCGCTAGTATTCGCGTCGCATCTGGGAAACAGGTTTTCTGTACTCGTGGGCAGGGAGAAATGGATACCGAAGATGGAGGAGAACGTGCACCTGTACGGGTACGGGGATCATCTCGCCTCTATGCGTTCTTTAGGGCTCGGTGTCTATGATTTTCAGGCTGACAAGAACCGTACGGAAGAAATACTTTTAGACCGGGGCAAAAGGGCGGTGGAAGAGGACAATGCAGAGGTGTTGATATTAGGGTGCACCATCGAGTTCGGGTTTCACGAAAAGATGCAGGATGCTCTCGGCGTTCCGGTCATAGATGCGGTGCTTGCCCCGTTCAAATTAGCCGAGATGCTCGCGGATACCGCGGGCAGGTTCTCCTGGTACCCGAGCAGGAAGTGGGGGAGTGAAGAGCCGCCCCTCGATGAAATCAAACAGTGGGGCCTGTTTAAAAACTTACAATCTGTGGGAAACCTGCTGAAGCACAACGATATACCCTGACCCGAACAACCGCAATCGGGCGGAACAAAGGCTATAAAGAAGGCAGGGTGAAGTTGAATCCCAATACGATATCCGGCCACAGGTAGGGGATAAAGCAGGGGGGCATTCGAATAGGCCGGATCACATCTTCCCCCGGCTCAAAAAAAAGAGGAAAGCCTGCGCCCAACCTGAAATCCATGCTGAAATTGTCTGTGAAACGGTAGCCGCCTGCCATGGATGCCCCAAAGGAGACCATCGCTGCTTCCAATGTCATCGGTGCGGATGCCGTCGGCATACCCAGGAGGAGATTTAGCCGGAAACGATGGTCCTCCGGCAGCAGATAGATGACATAGAAGGCGTCGGCCAGGAATAGGCCGTAGAACGCAGCTCCAAAATCCGCCTTCACACCTCTGTTATTGTTAAAGCGGGACTCCAGCCCAAGACGAATGCCCAGAAACATGTCACAGCTTACACTGAAAAGGGTATCAGCCGCCATGACAGGGGTGCTCGACATGAGAAGCAGAGCCAGAATCGTCAACACGAGTAGAAGTTTTTTCATTTTCAGCACAAAACCGGCCTATTTGATGGTAATAACCCTCTCCTCGGCAGGGGCCCCAATAGAGGCCGAGCCGTTCCAGTCGTTGAACATACACTTGTAGGTGTATGATCCGCTTACCGTAATATCGAGCGTTGAGCTCAGTGTGTAGAGCTTGCCGTCGAGATAGTTGGTATCGGATGTGTCGGCTTCAGTCATGCTGAAGCGCTCCGACACCGGTTCCTCTTTCGAACCGCTCGAGCAGCCGGTGAATATACTTGCCGCGATGAAGATAGAGAACAGTATCGAAGAAACCGCCCTGAAGACGGGTCTCCGTCTTCCAATCCCGAGTACAAGGGCACCGGCCATTCCGAAAAGCGCCGTTACAATGATTGCCATTATTTTCATATTCGGCGGCACGGGGATCACAGGGAATGACAAACCGGCCGTATAGCTCCCGTCGCCGTCTAGATCGACCCACAGCTCGGCTGTTTTCGGTGCTCCTTTACCCCAGTAGTAGACCTTGAAGGTAAAGGTATCGCCAACAGACCCGGTTTCAGGGGTGAGGCCGCTGTCCATGCCGATGGGAAAGGTCAGGAGTCCCTGCGCGGGGTTCGGTGTGCCTACTGCGGAAATAGTAATGAAATACGAGCCTGCTCCATCGGTATCCTCGTAGGCCGTGAGATAATTTCCATAGAACGGATTGGAGGCGACAGTCGGGTATCTTTGAACATTGGCACTGGTGTCGACCGCGAAGTTAGTATCGGCGGCAGTGTTGTACAGGGAGCCGTCGGCATTGACGATCTGGCCGTATATATCGTCACCACTTCGAGCGTCATCCCATGCAACAAGAAACCTGTCGTTTAAAGAATCAAAGGCTGCCGAAGGCACTATCTGTTCGCCTGTTGCATTGGATATTACGAAGTTAGTACCTGCTGCTGTCTTGTACAGGGAGCTGTCGGTATTGACGATCTGGCCGTATATGTCGGCGCTGGCGTCGCGCAAGTCTTCCCATGCCACCAAAAACCTGCCGTTTAAAGAATCAAAGGCTGCCGAAGGCACTATCTTTTCGCCTGTTGCATTGGATATTACGAAGTTAGTATCGGCGGCAGTTTTGAACAGGCTGCCGTCCGCATTGACTAACTGGCCGTAGATATCGTTATTGCCACCGCTGCGGTAATCGTGCCATGCAACCAGGAACCTGCTGTTCGCAGGATCGAAGGCTACCGACGGGCTGTTTTGGTCACTGGTTTCGTTACATACTGCGAAGTTTGTGTCTGCGGTCGTCTTGTACAGGCTGCCGTCCGCATTGACTAACTGGCCGTAGATATCGTTATTGCCACCGCTGCGGTAATCGTGCCATGCAACCAGGAACCTGCTGTTCGCAGGATCGAAGGCTACCGACGGGTTGTTTTGGTCACTGGCGGCAGTTGAGACCGCGAAGTTTGTGTCTGCGGTCGTACCGTAAAGTGTACCGTCCGCATTGATGAGCTGGCCGTAGATATCGTAACTACCACCGCTGCGTTCATCCACCCATGCAACCAGGAACCTGCTGTTTACAAAATCGAAGGCAATGGACGGATCATATTTAGCACTTACATCCGAACAAATAACAAAAGGGTCTCCTATCAAATTACCGGAGGTGTCCAGAAATATACCATAGATGTAGTAGTTAACAGCATCAAAATTCTGATAAACCGTTAAATACCGGTTATGGTTTGAATCATAGGCAACACAGGGTTCGTAATCCCCCGCGCTCGCTGTGCCGTACGCGGCGAATGCGAGCTGAATCGTGTTGCCGGTGGTATTACCTGCTCCAATACCCAGTTCTCTCAGGGGAATCGCATACTCATACACCTTGTGCTGGTATGAAACCCTGTCTGTATATGTAAATCCCGGTATTCCCCACTTCCGATCATCCATCGAGACCCTGAACTCCTTCAACCCGTCTGGCGTTTTCGCGTACACCTTCGTGTAATCCTCGTTACCGTCCATCGTATTATCCGAGGTAAAATCCATCGCCACGTACAGGTTCTTATCATCGTTTTCCACCCAGCCGTAGGTAGTTCCCTGCGGATGCCCCGAGCCCACCGGAATGTACTCGGCAAAGAAAGGCCTCCCGAGCTTTTCTTCACTCAGATCACCGTCAGGATTCAGTGCCCCGTCATTCGTCCCTAGCCTGTAGGTGTAAAACGCCGAACCTTCATTCATCGGACGAAAGGTGTTAATCCCCGGATACTGAAACGGAACCTTGCTGATACGCGTCCCCTCGATACGCCCGGTCAGGGAAAGAACAGCCTCCTGCGAAAATCCCTCTGTATCAAAGGCAAGCTCGACTACCTTGCCTTTCGTGTTGATAACGTCAAAATCCTTCAGGCTTATTTTGTCTATGTCATCATTCGTCCATACAGGCGGCCTTCCGTTCAAAAGCACACAGTCCATATGCGAAGCGCCCCCGTTTTGCTTTTCTATCTTCACCCGAAGCCTTTTTTGATCCGATGAGAGTGACAGCTCCATCTCCCGGGTGCGGTAAAACCGATCGTACGAAAGGTCTCCCGCCTTCTGCCATGTCCCGTTACGGAACACGGAAACAACGTACTCTCCGTTCGCACGCATCTTTTGCACAGGGTTTGGATCGAAATGCATTGATCGTATCTCAGGCAGCGTGCCTTCATCGTACTGCAACCGGTACGCAACATTGCCCGGATGAAAATCATTCATATACACATCCGCATTGACCGCCCTGTTCCATATAAATCCTGGCCCTGCGCACATAACTGCAAAAAATACCACAAAAAGCCACAACGTTACATTCGACTTATCCCTGTGCATGTTTTTCCCCTTTTGATACTGTATTTGCATGGCACCCTTTTTCATAAACAGGCTGACGCACAACCGTTTTCTGCTGTATGGGATATTCGAGGTGACGCTGCATTGGAAAGGTCATGTGCCCGCTATACTATCTTATTCCGGAAGAAACCTTTCTAATTCAAATCATTTTAAAGGGTTTAATACCATTTTGTCAAGAAATAGATAGTTTCTCAAGAGTTGTACAGGTAATAAATGCCCGGGAAAAACCGGCAACCTGTACCAGGATTTATTATTCACTTTACTTATTCACTTCATCCGGCGGCTTTACGTATGGATAGTGCCGTGGGTGACCGGCACTACACCAGCTCGTACACCTCATAGCCCATCGTGCCCGGCACGACAAGTGAATCGAACTTCGCGGACCACTTCTTCGTTTCCTGGGTTTCGGTCAGCCGGAGGGCCCATGCCTCCTCGTAGTCGACGAAGCTCACGAACTCGTACTCCCGTATTATTTCGGGTGCCCCGGGCGAGGCGAGCTTTCGAACGTACATGCGTGCAGCCCTCGGAATGCCCTCCTTTTCGAGAATCTCATCACGCTCCTTGAGAAGCTTTAGGGCCTCCTGCCGCCTGCCCCGCTGAATGATCATCGATACCCGTACCACTATCATTTATTTTTCCCCCTTGCAGTATGTATGACTCTATGTATATAAAATGCCGCTGGTAAGCGGTATACCTCAGGCATATAAACCAGAGGTACTTATAGTACCAGGGGCACTATAAGTACCAGGGGCACTATAAG
>CAYSRJ010000006.1:18245-123854 GCA_964433545.1 uncultured Spirochaetota bacterium
AAACCAGAGGTACTTATAGTACCAGGGGCACTATAAGTACCAGGGGCACTATAAGCATTTTCGGACGCGAAGCATCCGAATAATAATTCTCATCCATATTGGGCATAGCCGCTTTATAGTGTATCGCATCTTGCCATAAATTACCATGAGCATGATTTTACAAGACAGAGAACAGGGTCCCAATAAATAGAGCGTTAAAGTACATCGATCTTTTGAATTTCGGGTACTTCATAATTGGGTATTCACTGCCAGCTGTTTTCATAATATATTTACTATATGAATAGTAAGATATTAATCAATGGATGTGTAGCTATACTGCTCCTGCTATCAGGGATGGGTATGGCGAGTGCGCAGTCAGGGGACCAGATGAAAAAGATGGGATTTTCTGATCTTCATATACGTAATGCTAAGGACGCTGAGCCCGAGTATCCGATCGTCCTCACGGATGAGCAGTGGCGAGAAAGGCTTACACCTTTTCAGTACTCAGTGTTGCGGAAAAAAGGTACCGAACGGGCATTTACCGGAGAATATTACAACGAACATGAAAAAGGCATCTACTATTCGGCTGCGACCGGTCAGCCGCTTTTCAGCTCGGATGCAAAGTACGATTCCGGAACAGGCTGGCCGAGCTTCTACGAGCCCATAAGCCCGGACGCCGTTGATCTGATCGAGGACCGGAGTCTTTTTTCGATGCGTATTGAAGTGATCGACAGCTCGAGCGGGTCTCATCTCGGCCACGTATTTCCGGACGGCCCGGCCCCAACGAGGCTTCGGTACTGCATCGACTCTGCATCGCTCATCTTCGTGCCCGAGGGCGCCGAACCGCCTCAAATCGTTAGAGAATACCTGAGTAAGTACGGGAAGTGATACCGGTGTCAAGCAACATGATCCGCATCTCAAGCTGAAGGTTTTTAAATTGGTTTTTTGCACTCAGCTGAAACTGTATATCGACTCACATTTACATACACTCAGGCCGGTTTGTATATAACCGACACGCTTTTCCTGCCGTCCATCTTCGCGATGCAGGGCTTTTCGGTGCGGACATGCACGAAGTGTTTCGTTTTATGCGCAGCTTTCTGCCCCGTCAGCCAGTTCCAGTCGATAAAATCCTCAGAAGAACGCCACGGGATGTCGAAGTAGCCGATGTTCATGGAGGTTACATTGTGGAAGAAGTGTGATCCCAGAGACGGGTCCACGTGAAAATCCTGAAGCTCGACCTCAACAATGATGCGGGCCTTTGAAATATGAGACCAGTTGACGGGTATGCCGAGCCATCGGTCGGTGCTGCCCCACCGCCCGGGACCTATCAATATATAGCGCCGTTTTTCCTTTTTCAAAATATCATTCAAGTAGTCAAGCTCATCTATCATCTCGAGTGTTTTTGACCGATCGAATTTGTCCAGGTCGACGTAAATAATGTCGTAGAGCTCCCCGACTTTGCCGTTGCCGACTGATCTGTTGGTGTACAGCAGCAGATCGTTCCGGTTGATCCGTAACAGGTCAAGTTTGTACTCCTCGAGGTTCCCTAAAAGCGGCTTTATCTGCAGAACATAAAAGCTCGGTTTGCCGGTATCGTTTTTATTCAGATTGACGGCAAACTCGATCTCGACCGGGGTTCCCATGGCGTTCTTGATGATTTCGAGCATCTCCCTGAGAATATGTGCAATGGGAAAAAAATCGTATTTCAGGATATGGGCGAAATTTACGACAATCGGTCCATTGACCGCATGGCCCGGCTGCAGACGGCTGTTTTCATTGTCCCAGGTAGACACGCAGTACTGGAATAATTCGTCTCTCTTTCCCTCGACAATGGGGAGTCGTGCGAGGGTTGCAGCGTCTCCCTGTGACAGATTGATATTTTTTTTCTCCAGATTGAGCGCGTAAAAACTGTCCTGTGAAAATGAAATCTGGTCTTCAGGCGAAATAAAATCCAGCTTCGGAGAATAGGGGCAAAATCGATGAGCTTTTTCACCGTCTATTACATGCTTTCCGAGGCCGTATGCAATAACGGAGATGCCGTCTTCCGGTTTCAGGTATTCGACCGGGTAGTAGTTGTACGACTGCGCCACCCCCGAGATGTGAGGGTAGTAGCACGGTCCGTGTCGATTTCCCACGACCGCCTGGATTAACACCGCCATCTTCTCCTCTCCGACCTTGTAGTTTATTGCATCGAAGTAGGCGCGTGCGGTTTTGGAGAACACCGAAACGTATACCAGCTTTACGGCCTCCTCCAGATGCTGAAACCTAACCTTTGGATCCGGGTGGTTGTTCGGAAGCAGGTAGGTATCGTAGATACCGGAGAAGGGCTGTGAGAGCGAATCCTCGAACATCCCGGAAGAACGAATTGAAAGCGGGCTGTGCACGTTTTCAAGAAAACGCAAAAGCCGTTTCTTCAGCCCTTCCGATAATTCGGCCTCTAAAAACCGTCGTTTGACCTCCTGGTATCCCTCATCTCTTATGAGCAGGTCTGAGAGGTTGTTGCTTTCTATAAAGTAGTCATACCCTTCTGTTCCGATTACTGCGGTCCGGGGTATGCGGATGTGCGTATCCTGAACGATCTCTTCGAGATTGCAATTCTGGGTCAGCATGTGCAGAAAAGCCATACCGCGCCCCTTGCCGCCGAGTGAGCCCTCGGCAAGACGCAGCACATGATTCTCTTCGCTCATGAGAGAGGGGTCAAAATAGATGACCCGGCCGCGGATTTTGCTCTCCTGCACCTTCTGAAATACTTCTATGAGGTGTTCCCTGAAGTCTGCAAAGCTCGGAAAATCACTCACCTGTATCGGCTGTATGTTTTTAGCAATCTGAATTTCACCCCGTGCCATGAGCCAGCCTGAAAAATGATTTCTATTGGCATGATAGACGAGGGATTCATCGGGGACTGTGGAGAGGAGCTGTTTGAACTCCGCCATGGATTGAGCGCGGGCAATGGATTTGCCGTTTTTGTCACGAAAGTTAAAATCCCCGAATCCGAGAAGATTGAATATGAAATCAGTCAGATCGCGGGACAGGCTTTCGGAGTTCTTATTAAGAAAACTCGAACGATGCCTGTGCGCAACCGTTTCGTTTGACGGATCCGATGATTGAATGAGTGTGGGAATATACCCGACCACCTTCCTGCAGTAGTCGATGAGCATGATGCCCGCACGTTCATCCTTTACGCCCTCTCTTGGAAAGGAGATATCGGTTATGAGGCACAGAAGGTAGTCGCTGTACTCATTTATAATCTCCAGCGCCTCCTCATAGGTTTCGGCCATGAGCACCTTCGGCCTGGTACGCATGCGGAGGAGTTTTTTCATCTCGTCGAGATGCTCATCGGCAATTATGCGCTGGGTCTGTTTCATGATTTCGGTGTACAGAATTGGAAGATAGCTCGAGTAGTAACGGATGGAATCTTCGACAAGGAGTATGACGCGAACGAGCCCGATCTTTGTGTCCTTGACGGCATTTATCTTGTCTTCGATGTACTTGGTCATCGCAAGAAAGATCTTGGAATCACTATTCCACACAAATATTTTATCAAGACTCCTGAGGCGATCGTCTCGATCAGAAATGAGGCTGAGCTCCGTATTATCGTTGAGAAGAAGCAGTATGGGTATGGACGGGTATTGTTCCTTTATCCGCTTCCCGAGCTCAAAGGGCGATATTTCATCGATACGCATGGTAAGTATGATCATATCGAAAGAGCGGATCTTCAGTATTTCGAGCGCTTCCTCGCCGTACGCGACGCTTGTAATACGGGGAGCATTGGAAAGATTGAGCTGGTAGTACTCACCGAAGATTTTCTCGGTAAGCTTGTCCTCCTCTTCCAGAATGAAGGCGTCGTATATGGAGGCGACCAGGAGGATCTCCCGCACACGAAACTGCATCAACTCGTGATAGATCTCCTGGTCTGTTTTGTTCTGTTTTATCAGCTCTGACAGTTTTTGTTTGAACATTTTTCCCTGGCGCTACGGGCGCAGTCTCGCCCGTACAGGCTGTGATTTGCCACGCCTTTACACGCTCCTTGATTTATCCACATATTTGAAAACACCTGCCGCCCAATGCAGCAGAGGTACACACCGACAGCCGGTTTACTTTTATACCAGCCCCTGGTCGAGCATCGCATCAGCTACCTTTCTGAAACCGGCGATATTCGCACCGTTTACGTAGTTGTCCGGGGTCTTGTATTCATCAGCAGCCTCACGGCAGTGCGTATGGATGTTTATCATTATCCGATGGAGTTTTTCATCCACCTCTTCCCTCGGCCATGCCATCCGCATGCTGTTCTGCGACATTTCGAGGCCGGAACACGCAACACCACCTGCGTTGGAGGCCTTGCCGGGGCCGAAGAGAACCCCCTTCGATAAAAACAGCTCCGTCGCGTCCAGCGTGCTTGGCATATTTGCGCCCTCTGCAACACAGAAACAGCCGTTTTCCACGAGCGCCTTGGCATCATCCGCATTCAGCTCGTTCTGGGTTGCGCAGGGCAGTGCGACATCGACTTTTGTACGCTGCCAGGGAGTTTTTCCCTCGTAGTAGGTTGCAGTCGGATATTTTTTTACGTATTCGCGCATCCTTCCGCGTCGGATATTCTTCAATTCCATAACGAAATGCCACTTCTCCTCATCGATACCGTCATCATCCACGACCGTACCGTTGGAATCCGAGAGTGTAACGACTTTTCCGCCGAGCTGATTGACCTTCTGTGCTGCATACTGGGCGACGTTTCCCGAACCTGAAATAGCCACACGCGTACCCTCGATGGACTGACTTCGTGTTTTGAGCATTTCTTTGGCAAAGTAGACAACTCCGTATCCGGTTGCCTCAGGACGGATGAGGCTGCCTCCCCAGTTGAGGCCTTTTCCGGTGAGTACCCCTTCAAATAAATTTTTAAGCTTCTTGTACTCGCCGAAAAGAAATCCAATCTCTCTGCCGCCGACTCCGATATCTCCTGCCGGCACATCGGTGTTGGCGCCTATATGGCGGAAGAGCTCGCTCATGAAGCTCTGACAGAAACGCATCACCTCGTCGTCCGATTTGCCTTTGGGATTAAAATCGCTTCCCCCTTTTCCGCCTCCCATCAGAAGGCCGGTGAGGCTGTTTTTGAATATTTGTTCAAACCCGAGGAACTTCAGTATACTGAGGGTCACAGACGGGTGAAAACGAAGCCCGCCCTTGTACGGGCCTATGGCGCTGTTGAACTGCACCCTGTATCCCCTGTTCAAGCGGTAGTTTCCCCTGTCATCCTGCCAGGGAACGCGAAACAGAACGACCCGTTCGGGTTCCACGAGGCGCTCAAGAATCAACGCCTTCCTGTAACGGGGGTCCCTCTCGACAACCAGTTCAAGGGATGAAAGGACCTCGCGCACTGCCTGAAGAAACTCTGTCTCCCAGGGGTACCTCTTACTGATCGAATCAATAACCTCACGTACATAACTTGCCATTTTGTCCTCCGGATAGTTTTTTCTCTAATTTCGGCTCCGATCCGAAGCATTTTCTGACGTTACCGATATTTTTTGCGATGATAGAGGTTGCTGTCCTGAATCGAGGATACTGAAAAAAATATCGAAGGTAAAGAAATATTAATCTTCAGAAGTGAATAAATCCATTTGAGTGGAATCAGATTCCCGCTTACGCTTCAGAACATGCCGTCTGCTATCAGGATAATACCCGCCGGTCGGGCTATAGCTTCCTCGGACCTGTGAGCACCCTGCTATCGGGCGCGGGGATTCGCATATCCATTTCGGTGCCGAAGTCCTGATGGTCCAGATACTCACCGGCCCCGCCGCCGGCCCGACCGAGTGCAAAAGCTATAAAGGGAATGTCTGCTGCACGGCTTAGGGTCATACGTTTTTCTCGGAGTTTTTTCCAGCATATACCAAGCCACACACAGGCAATTGCCGCATCTACGTTCACCGCAAGAACGCGCGGTGCGGCCCCGTTGTTCTTCAGCGCAAAAACGAGGTGGTGGTAGAATTCAAGGAAGATATTCTTCTTTCCAGTTTTTTGAAAAAACTGGTAGATTACCTGCTCGCGGGGATCTACGTTTACCGCTTCATTTCTAAAAACCGGATGACCCAGGCAGGGAATTCTCTCGTACTCTACACCGGCCTCTTTTGCCTGGTCTTTTTTTTGTTTGAAATCGGCAGCCGCCTTTTCGGCAATCGCTTTTGTATCCACCTGCCTGTCATAGGGGTTCTTGATATCAAGATGGGCAAAATATTCGAGGAGAAACCGCACGGCCCGTGCGCCGTTTCCGCCGTGAATTGCGCCGATCGCTGCAAGCGTTGCGATCATTGCTGTGTTCGGGCTGTTTCCTGCCGACGCCGAAAGCTTCGCGCCCTGCGCGGAGATGGTCCCCGGGCCGTTGGTGAGGGATGCGATGAGCGTCAGCTCTGCGGCACGCTCCTCAAAATCATTTTCAGGAAGATCTCCGGTCCAGCACAGTATCAGTGCTGAGGCAAAAGAAAGCTTTTTCATTATTTCAGTGAGCGAGTATCCGTATATACGGGGTGTGTGCCCGTCATTGGAGCTCGCATGAGACGCGTTTCTCATCGGCTGACGTATCATCCCTTTAAGCAGGTTCTGCATCTGGTCTCTGACCTGGTCGGCATACGGCTGGAGAATAGTTCCCTGCGGCAGTGAGAGTTCTGCCGGGAGCCGTCTGCCCAGATCGCCGAGACCCACAAACCAGGGATTGAAACGAATCGGTTTCGAACCGCTGAAGTCTTTCTTTAACCCGAGAGTACTCAGGACAAGTGAAACTGCGCTCGGTAGATGGTGAAGGACCTCGACCCGAATACCGCGTTTCAGTGCTGCCTTGAGATCTTCGGATTTTCTATACCGTTTGTCCGGATAAAAAGGCTTGATACCGAAATAATCGTCGAAAGCCTGTTTTTTGGCGTGTGCACTGCTTTTGCCGTCCTCGACGACTGCACCCGCATGACCGAGCGATATACTGTACCGCTCTGCTATTTCACCCGCCACATACACGATTACCGGCTTTGAAAATCCATCTTTTTTCATCGATTCGACGGCGTCGTGTTCGTACGTGCCACCCGGTTCGACATAGAGAACGATAACCTTCGTATGTTCATCCTTTTCTGCCAGTGTGAGAAAATCCTTGAGTGGTGTTAGAATGAGCCTGTCCTTGCCTGTTGAAATTCCAAATGAAGTGCCGATGCCTGCAGAGAGGAGGTAGCTGGCAATTGTGTTTGCCATGTTGCCGGAATTCGATATAACGGCGGCAGCTCCGGGCTTGAATGTTTCTTCCGGAGCGTCACCGCCGACAGCACCGATCCGTACCCCATCGATGGTGTTAATAATTCCCAGTGTATTACAGCCGATAACATCCATATTGCTTTGTTTGCAGATCTGATAGATCTTCGCCGTCACTTCAATCGAAACGTGTTCCGTGATAATATAGATGGTTTCGACAGTAGACTCACCGTGCTTGACAACCTCTTTTACCTCGCCGTATACAGCTTCGGGTGGGGAATAGATGAGTATCTTGTTGGGGTGATGTTTCACAGGTGTCATATGTAACAGCTCGTCGAAAGTAGCGAACACCGGGACGGGTCCCTTCGCTGTTTCTATTTTCTGCCCCCCCTTTCCAAGGGCCCAGCCGCCGATAATGTTTTCACAGTACTTCTGGCTGACGGCTGTTACGCCCGAGGCTTCCCTTCCGGTGATGTTGGATACCGCGATTCTATCTCCCTTTTTCAGCAGGTCCGAAAGATTTCGCGCTCTCATTTTTTCGCCTCCTCGATAGTTTCCACAGCGTTCACAAGGCGGGCTGCATACTCAGCCACCAAGGTCACCGGTGTATCGGGTCCGAAAATTATATAAGGAAGCTTGAGGTATTCGAGCGCCTGTTTCATGACAAGCAATCCCTTAACGAGTTTGGGGCCGCCCCTCCCGATGACAACAGGAATATGAATTGGCCTGTTTTTCTCTACATAGGCTATCAATGCATCCGCAATCGCTTTGAAGGTGATGTCGATGAACGTGTTGTTTGCCTTGCCGCCAAGTATGAGAAGGAGCTTTGCTTCGGCAAGCCGGTGCCTGAAACATATTTTTGCCGTTCCGAACATCCGTTCATAGGGAGGATTCCCGCCGAAATCGGAAAGAAACATCGGGCTCCCTCCTGCAAGGTCGAGGGTTTCCGTGATAATGGTCGACGCTCCGCCGCCGAAGAGTATCGGCAGTATCTTTGCTCCTCCAAGATCGGAAACATGCGCCTGGCCTCGATGGCTCGATGCATCCCATGCATTCATCTCCTCTTCGAAGTCCGAGAGGTTTTCCGGGTATTGCGGAAATAAAACTCCGGGGACTTTTGATTTGTAGTTGGCTTTATCCACCACTCCTTTGAAGTCACAGGCAAACGGCCTGCCGTCCGGGGTGATCCTCAGCGGGTTGATCTCAGCCGATTCCATTCCGGTGGAGATGAAAAGGTCCCAGAACGAAACCATTACACGGGAGATGCTGCTGATCAGCTCCTTCGGGCAGGATAGGGCAACGAGGATATCCGAGGCCTGGTACGCATCGAGACCGGTATATATATCGATCGGTATTGTTGTCTTCTTCTCTTCCGGTATAGATTCGATATCAGTGCCGCCTTCGAGTGACACGGTAAATGCAGGACCTAAAAAGGCAGTGCTATAGGTGATAGCGGTGTACAGCTCGATCCTGGATGGGATTTTCTCGACGATGTAGGCGGTTCGCGGCATTTTACCGTTTATCTCAAGGCTTGAAACCCGTTTTATTTCCCTCAATGCATCGTGGATGTTCTCAACTGCCACCACTGCGCCTGCTTTTCCCCTTCCGGTCGTCAGTATGTCCGGCTTAACAATCGCCTGTCCCCCCCAGCTTTCAAAAGCAGCTTTTATATCACCGATTTCAGCTGTTCCGCTTACATATCTTGGAACGGGTATCCCGTACCGTCGGGCAAAATGCTCAAGAAACGTTAACTCAGTTACTGTGAAAGAAGCCATACAGCTGCCTCCCTGAATACGCAGGCATTTTTATCGAGCTTTAACAGTGCTACCATCCTCTTTTCTTTCAGGTATGTTGGCCTAAAACAATTTCACCCCATAAGTTTCAGGTACATATCGACCTTTCGATATTTTCAGTCGCTTATATTTCACAGAAGTACCAATACTTAAATCAAATTATATCATTTTTTGCAGGATTATGACAAAGATATTAATAATTTCAGAAAATCATCATGGAAAATGTGTGGATTTATTATTGACACAGATTGTGATAAATGTTAGAATGGTTCAACCATTCTACTATAAGTGTAAAATACGGAGGGTCCGCCGAGTAATGTTCCAGCAGGTCAGGCAGAACAGGATGTTCCAGGATGTCATCTATCAGATAGAGGAGGCGATTTTAGACGGCAGGCTCAGGGTCGGCGACAGGCTCCCGCCGGAACGGGAGCTAAAAGAGATGTTTAAAACGAGCAGGGGAACACTGCGGGAGGCGCTCAGGGTTCTGGAGCAGAAGGGGCTGATTTCAATAAAGACCGGTGTAAACGGGGGGAGTTACATTAGCGCAGTTACGACTCACCAGGTCAGCGAAAGCCTCGATCTGCTCATACGATATCAGAAGATCTCGCTGAGCGATCTGGCGGAGTTTCGTGAGGGGGTGGAGGGATTAGTTGCGAGCCTTGCCGCCGGGAGAGCAGACAGAGAGGGTACAAAACAGCTGCAAAGGCTTCTTTATGAAGCGAAAAAATTTCTCAGCGAAGGCATGTCGGCCTGGGATGCATTTATCCGAAACGACAACGCTCTTCACATGGAACTTGCTCGGATAGCGGGGAATCCCGTGTACGAATCGGTGCTCCGCACTGTTCACGATAATATCAACCGCTACTACGAACAGTTTCTCCCGCGGTCCGAAGAGGTGATGAAGGAAAATTATGAGGACCTCCGTCGAATCGTCGACGCAGTTGTTTCAAATAAGCCGGAGGATGCGCGCAGGCAGGCGCGGGTGCATGTTCGCCGTTTCAACCGGTTTATGGAAAAAAAGGGGGAGTTGAAATAGAAGGGGGTGCGGTATGGCAAACGCAAAATACACAGTTCCGCTTCCTGTGAACGAGCCTGTTCAGAGCTACTTGCCCGGGTCACGGGAGCGCACCCTGCTTAAAGAAGAGCTGAAAAGGCTGAAAATGACGAATGTTGAAATACCCCTTATCATCGGCGGCAGAGAGATCAAAACAGGGAAGTTAGCGCAATGCATTATTCCCCATGATCATGGCAGAATATTGGCAACCTTCCACCAGGCCGGGGAGCAGGAAATCGAAATGGCGGTCGAGGCGGCGCGTCAGGCCCGGGCCGACTGGGCGGAAGCGGCCTGGGAGGACCGCATTTCCATATTTTTAAAGGCAGCCGAAATTCTTGCCGGGTCGAAACGGTACACCGTTAATGCCGCGGCCATGCTCTGTCAAAGCAAAACGGTGTTCCAGGCGGAGATCGATGCTGCCTGTGAGCTTACGGATTTTTTCCGCTTCAATGTGTATTATGCTGCGCAGATATATGAAGGTCAGCCCCCGTATTCACCGGAGGGCATCTGGAACCGGATGGAGTACCGGCCGCTCGAGGGTTTTATTTTTGCAGTAACGCCGTTTAACTTTCTGTCCATCGCCGGAAACCTGCCGTCCGCACCGGTGATTGCGGGAAATGTCTCTTTATGGAAGCCCGCATCCACTGCCGTATACTCAGCGTACAGGGTTATGCAGATTTTCCGGGATGCGGGGCTGCCGGACGGAGTTATCAATTTTATTCCCGGACCAGGCTCTGAAATCGGGCCCATGGCGCTGCACTCGCCTGATCTTGCGGGTATTCATTTTACCGGAAACTCCCGTACCCTGCAGTCTATGTGGGAGACCGTGGGAAGGAATATAAAGCAGTACCGCAGCTACCCGAGAATCGTCGGTGAAACGGGGGGGAAGGATTTTATCGTCGCGCACATGAGCGCCGATATACAGGCGCTTTCAACAGCGCTCATACGGGGCGCCTTCGAGTACCAGGGGCAGAAATGCTCGGCAGTATCGAGGGCATACATCCCCGCCGGTATCTGGCGCAAGCTCAGGGATTTTCTGGGTGATGAGCTGCAGACAGTGAAGATGGGTGACGTCCAGGATTTCAGCACCTTTATGGGGGCGGTCATTGATAAAAGCGCATTTGACAGGATTGCCGGATATATTGACTCTATTCGGGAATCGAATGAAGCAAAAATTATTTTCGGCGGGAGATGCGATGACAGCAGCGGGTATTTTATCGAACCGACCGTCGCCCTCACGACAGACCCGAGGTTTCGGACCATGCAGGAGGAAATTTTCGGGCCCGTGCTCACCGTATACGTGTATAAGGATGATGAGTTCGAAGATACTCTTCACCTCTGTGACGAAACATCCCCGTACGCGCTAACCGGTGCGGTGTTTGCCCGCGACCGAAAGGCAATTGCCGCTGCTGAAAAGATACTGGTGAATGCTGCCGGCAATTTCTATATAAACGACAAGCCGACCGGCGCCCTAGTAGGCCAGCAGCCGTTTGGCGGAAGTCGCGCGAGCGGCACAAACGACAAGGCTGGCAGCATATGGAATATGATGCGCTGGGTGAGTCCTCGGGCGGTAAAAGAAAATTTTATGCCGCAGCATGATTACCGCTACCCGTACATGGACCGGGACTAGCGTGCTCTGACTGGAGGCGTATGCGCCCGGTCCCGCTGCGCTAAGTATATGCGGCATTGCTGGAAGCGGCGGAAAGAGAGCTGCAGCGTTGGTATAAAACCATATATAAAATTTTTAATTATCAACAGTGTACGGATAACTGTTAAGTGAGACGTATTACACAACATCCGATTCTACCGGTGATCCCGAAAGGAGAAATTGCTTTTACCTTCAATGGGGTACCGTGTACCGCGAGGGAGGGGGAGGTGATATCGTCGGCGCTCATTGCCAACGGTATCGATGTATTCGGACATCATCCAAGAGATGCCGCGCCGCAGGGTTTGTACTGCGCAAACGGCCAATGCGCGCACTGTATGGTGCTTGCAGACGGCATTCCCGTGAAGGCGTGCATGACCGCGGTCATGCGTGGCATGGAAGTGAAATCCTGTGAGGGGTTTCCCTCGCTTCCCGCAGATGACAGCCTGCCTTTTATGCACATTATCCCGACGGTCGAAACGCAGGCTCTTATAATCGGCGGCGGGCCTGCGGGTGTTTCCGCCGCTCTTGAGCTTGCAGCGTACGGGGTGTCAGGCATACTCGTGGATGATAAACAGCGTCTCGGCGGAAAGCTTACCCTGCAGACCCACCGCTTCTTCGGCTCCCGAAAAGAGTGCTACGCAGGAACCAGAGGAACGGATATCGCCATGCATCTTGAAGAAGAGCTTCGGTCATACGAAGATATGCAGGTATGGCTCAATTCTCCCGCCATAGGTGTGTTCAGTGGAGGGAAAGTGGGAATTTTAAGGCAGGGCTCATATATTTTCGTAAAACCGGAAATACTGCTTGTTGCCGCGGGAGCGCGGGAAAGGACAATCGCCTTTCCCGGCTGTGACATGCCCGGCGTGATCGGAGCGGGAGCATTTCAGACACTGGTAAACAGAGACCTGGTGCGCCCCTCCGAGCGGGTTTTCATATGCGGGGGAGGGAATGTGGGGCTGATTACCGGCTACCACGCGCTCCAGGCAGGCATCGATGTTGTGGGGCTCGCCGAGGCAATGCCGGAATGCGGAGGCTACGCGGTGCATCTCTATAAGCTGAAGCGCCTCGGGGTAACTGTATTTACCTCTCATACTGTTGTGCGTGCCGATGGCGGAAACAGGGTGGAATCGGTGACTATCAGGGAAGTTGACCGGGAGTCCCGCCAGATACCGGGTACTGAAAAGACATTTAATGCAGACACGCTGCTGATTGCAGTCGGGCTCAATCCGGTGAATGAGCTCTACGGCAAGGCAAAAGAGTACGGTATGAAGGTATTGAGAGCGGGTGATGCAGAGGAGATATCCGAGGCAAGTGCTGCAATGGTGAACGGCAGAATTCAAGGCAGGATCATGGCAAGGGAAGCGGGAGTTTTCTGTTCGGTCCCCGGGGAGTGGAAACAGCTTTCAGCCCTGTTTATGCGCCCACCGGGGAAGAGGCAAACACTCCATCTCACTTCAGTTTTGGGCACAGTGTATCCGGTTATACGCTGTGACCAGGAGATTCCCTGCAATCCGTGTGTGGATGTATGCCCGAACAGGGCAATCCGGATGGGAGGTGACGGTATTACCGCCCTCCCGTTTTTCGACGGCGAGTGCTCAGGATGCGCGCGCTGTGTTCTCGTCTGTCCGGGCCTTGCGATTGTACTCGTTGATGAACGGATCGATGAACGGCATCCCGACCGATCAACCGGACTACCATACAATAAAGAGAAAAAAACCGCGCGGCTCACCCTGCCGTTTGAGTTCACCTTTAAGTTTACCAATGAAGTGATAAAAACGGGAGACGTCGTCGTCACTACCGGATTCAGGGGGGATGTCGTGGGAACGGGCAGGGTCGCCGGCTTCAGAGCGTCTCCGGGGGGAGGGCGTCGGCGTCTCATGCTGCTTGACGTTCCTTTTTCGAGCCGCCTCAGCGTCGCAGGAGTCAGAATTCGAAAACCGGAAGAACCCGCCGCCGTATTATCTCTGCAGGAGGATGACCCGGTGGTGTGCCGGTGTGAACGGGTGAGAAAAAGAGAGATTGTGGGCATGATTCGGAGCGGCTGCAGGGATATGAATCAGATCAAAGCGGTGCTCAGAGCAGGAATGGGGGCCTGCGGCGGCAGGAGTTGCACACAGCTGATCCTTGCTCTTTTCAAAGAGGAGGGTATCGATCCGGATACCGTCACGCTGCCTGTGTACCGGCCGCCTGAGATGGAAACACCTCTGAAGCTATTAGCAGGCGTCAAGGAGTGATAAATGTCCAGCAGCTTCGATGTTATTGTCATCGGCGCCGGCAGCGTGGGGGTTCCCGCAGCGATGTTTCTTTCTTTTGAAGGACTGAAAGTCCTCGTACTCGACAAGAGGGCATCTGCCGGACAGGGCGAGAACAAGGCTGCAATCGGCGGCGTGCGGGCAACACATTCGGACCCTGCTAAGATAATGATATGCAGGGAGAGCCTCCGGATCTTCAGAGAATGGCAGGAAACCTACGGGCAAAATATAGGGTGGAAGCAGGGCGGGTACTGTTTTCCCGTACTCAGGGCATTCGAGGAGACTATCCTTAAAAATTTGCTTCCCGTTCAGAAATTCTGGGGTCTTGACGTCGACTGGGTCGATGCGGATACTATGGCGGAGATCGTCCCCGGTATACGTTCAGACGGGCTTCTGGGAGGCGTTTATTCTCCCGGAGACGGTCAGGTGTCTCCGCTTCTTGCACTGGGCGCGATGTTTGCGGTGTCGCAGGAGCATGGATGTGTGTATCATTTTAACGAGCGGGTAACGGGTTTTATAATGTGTGGTGCGCATATCGAGGGCGTAAAAACCGACAGGAGCGTATATTATGCGTCTGCTGTTCTGCTTGCTGCCGGGTCGGATGCGGCGGAGCTCGGAAGATTGGCAGACCTGGAAATACCCGTGGCCGCCGAAAGCCATGAAGCAGGAGTGTCCGCACCGGTCAGGCAATTCTTAGGCCCCCTGATTGTCGACATGCGGCCGGGACCGAAGGGAAAAACCTCCAATTTTTATTTTGCGCAGGACTATGACGGAGCCGTGCTTTTCTGCTGCACCCCCCGAACACCTCTATTGGGGGCGGGCATTGAACCGACCTCGGATTTCTTAACGATTATTGCGCGAAGGATGATACGCCTGCTCCCCCGTTTGAAGAATATACTCGTGAGACGGGTGTGGAGGGGACGCTACCCGGTAACGCCCGACGGCCTTCCGATCTGCGGCGGTGTTCGTGAGGCAGAAGGGCTGTACCTTGCGGTCGGCATGTGCGGCCAGGGATTCATGATGGGGCCCGGACTGGGAAAGAACATGGCAGGCCTTATTATCAACGGGCATCCGGAGATACCAAAACCGATATTCGATACGCTTGACTATTACCGGGATTACAATAGAGCAGAAAAGGAAGCGCTGCGGTAGATAGAGCAAGCCGCGGACGATTATCCTGACACGAAAACAGTGTACAGCAGATTCTGTTAAGATTAGCCCGGAAATGCTGTGAAGGATCGTTAATCTTGAATGTCTTGACCGTGCGGGGATTTAATGGTATGACATTCATGACAAAAGTATGAGAGGCATCCTGTAGTGTATGGGAAAAAGCGTCCATAAACAGGGTAAGTCTCCGAATAAATGAATACTGAGTAAAAAAGCATGAATATCGATCCCTTTACCGTTGAAATAATCCGCGATCAGCTCATTGCAGCAGCCGAGGAGAGCTTTATCAGCCTCGGAAAAAGCAGCCAAAGCCCTATCATTTATGAAGTTCTCGATTATGCATGTGCGATAACCGACAGCAACGGCAACCTGACGGCACAGGCAAACGGTGTTCCGGGTTTTTTAGGCACGCTGAGTTTTGCTGTTGCTGCGGTGCTTGAAAAATATGGCCCCGCTGCAATGAGACCTGGAGATGTCATTATCACCAATGACCCCTATGCAGGCGGCGGCAACCACCTGTCAGATGTGGCGCTGGTTGCCCCGATATTCGCGGACGGCATGCTCATTGCATTCAGCGTCAACAAGGCGCACTGGACAGAGGTCGGTGGAATGGCACCGGGAAGCTGGACGACGGACAGCACAGAGATCTACCAGGAGGGCGTGCAGTTTCCGGTTATTTATCTCGGGAGGGACTACGAGCTCGACCGGAGCCTCATAGACCTGATCGAGGCGAATGTCAGAACTCCTGATAAGACACTGGGCGATCTTTATGCAGGAGTTGCATCGCTGCGGTCGGCAGAACGGCGGGTGCAGGAAATCGCCGGGCGGTACGGAGTGGAAGTGTTCATGGAAGCCGCCTCCCGTATTCTCGACCATGCCGAGCGACTTGCACGAATCGGTCTCAAACAACTGCCGAAGGGAATATTTTTTGCGGAGGACTGGATGGACGATGACGGTCTTTCCACAACACCTGTATACGTATGTGTGCGGGTCACCATTTCGGACGACGAGTTCATAGCCGATTTTTCCGGTTCGTCTGGCCAGGTTCCGGGACCTATCAACTGTACTCGCACACGCCTCCATTCAGCGTGCAGGTCATTGTTCAAATCGATTACCGATCCGGCCTTTCCGGTAAACGACGGCTGGTTCAGGCCAGTCCGCATCGTCTGTCCCGAGGGTACGGTGTTTACCGCAAGGCGGCCTGCTCCGGTCTCGACGTACTGGGAGACCGGCGCGTATGCGGTTGATCTCATCTGGCATGCGCTTTTTCCCGTGCTCCCGGACCGGCTGACCGCCGGACATTCACTGAGTGTGTGCGGTACGATCATAAGCGGCGAAGATGAAAAGGGAGAACGGTTCGTTCTCGTCGAACCGCAGGCCGGCGGGTGGGGGGCGGGCGCGACAAAGGACGGGGAGAGCGGGCTTGTTGTGGTTGGAGACGGCGAAACCTATATTATGCCTGTTGAGATATGTGAGGTGCGCTACCCGATCATGGTTGAACAGTATAAATTCAATACGCAGCAGAAGGGCATCGGCAGATTCCGAGGCGGATTCGGACTGGTTCGAGAGTATCGGCTTCTCTGTGAGGAAGCGGTACTCACAGCCACCTTCGGACGCCACCGGTACCTCCCGTGGGGAGCAGAGGGCGGAATGGAGGGCTCTGAAAACGGCGTCTATGTTATTAAAAAAGGATTTTCCCGGCCTGCCGTGTGGAAGGGAAAGCTCGCACGCTATTCTCTGAAAAAAGGGGACAGGGTGAAGCTCGTTACTGGTGTGGGCGGCGGGTACGGCCCGCCGTTTGAGCGTGACCCGAAAATGGTACAGTATGATGTTGAAAACGGTTTTATCTCGATTAAACAGGCTCTGTCTCTGTACGCGGTGCGTATCGACCCGCAGGCAGGGGCCGTCGATCATGAAGAGACCGATAGGTTGAGGCGGCGGGATGAGGAGTAAAAAAATGCATAGAAACAGGGCAGCGGCACTACAGGACATTCTTGCGAAGTATGATGTTGATCTTGCGGTCCTGGGCCCGACGACCCATATGCGCTATCTGCTCGGTGATGTGCCGCTTGCTGATGAGCGGCTCTGCGTGCTTCTCGCCGGGAAAAAGCTGCAGATCGTGGTTCCCTCCCTCAATGCGGCAAGTGTTTCTTCAATTCCCGGCATTGATGAATTGGGCATGGATATGCTGACTTGGGGGGATAATGACAGCCCGCTTCCTGTGCTTGAATCGGCGCTGGCAGCAGCAGGGAAGGTCAGGAAGCTTGCAGTTGACGGTGCGATGCGCGCTGATTTTCTTATCCCGATTCTTTCATATATGAGTCCCGATTACATTGTTTCCGCGGATCCGCTCATGTCGGAGCTCAGGATCAAAAAGGCTCCCGTGGAAATCGATGCACTGCAGGCTGCAGCACAGCAAGCGGACAGGGCTATGCAGGCGGCAATCGATGCTTGTACGCCGGGCATTGCAGAGCAGGAAGTTGCCTGGGCTGCCGAACAGGCCTTTCGGACTGACGGTGCTCAGACTGTAGAGTTTACCCTGATTGCTGCAGGGGTAAATGCCGCGTTTCCCCATCATTACAGCGGCAGGACAAAGCTTGAGCATGGAATGGGGGTAATTATCGATATTGGTGCGTCTCTGAACGGGTATAAATCCGATATCACGAGAACGGTCTTTCTGGGGAGGCCCCCTGATGAATTCAAGCGGGCGTATGACACGGTTCTCAGGGCAAATGAACGGGGCAGGGAAGCGGTTAAGCCAGGGGTAACGGCGGATGAGGTCGATAATGCGGCGAGAAGCATCATTATAAAGGCAGGATACGGCACGTACTTCATACACAGGACCGGGCACGGTGTAGGGCTTGATGTGCATGAGGCGCCCTGGATAATGAAGGGCAACGAGATGAAGCTAGAGCCGGGTATGGTGTTCAGTATCGAACCTGGTGTGTACCTGCCGGGGAAATTCGGTATTCGGATAGAGGATATTGTTGTTGCAACGGATACAGGAGTGCGGGTGCTGACCGGGTATGATCACGAGTTGATTGTTAAAGAATGAGCATGCGTTCGAATCACTCGATCGTTTTCTGTTTGCACCAACGTACCACAGGTATTATAAGCATTATCCGGGCGCAGAAGCGTCCGGATATCAATACTTTAATCGGAGGCAGGGGATGGTAAAACTGACCGTTATGTATAACCTTCCGGAGGGGGCGGATCACGAAGAGTTCATAAAATGGCGGACCAGTGAGCATCAAAAGGAGAACATGGAGATACCCGGCGTTATCAAGAGCGATTTTTACGTCATCGAAGAAACCTGGAAGCAGGATCGGCCGCCCTATCGCTATATGACCGAGGTATACTGGCCTGATATGGCCACTTTTAAAGAGGCTTTTTTCGATCCGGACTATCAGAAAGAACTGGCAAAATCGCTGGCGAAGATTTCCGACCCCCTTTTTTTAATATCTGAGGAACTTCTCAGTGAGTCGAAGGAATGATCGGGATGTTATATTACAGGTCGGCTGAACAAATCCAGGTGCATGCACCGGTGGACGTAAAGCGACATCATACGAGGAATGCAGAAAAAGGAGGGAGGGTCGTTTCGTAAATAGATCAAAGGATGAATAAATATTTGCGTTGATTGAATAAAGGCAGCTGTACAGAACATTGAACCGGAAAATATACATGGATACCTTATACGAGTTTGAGCTTGGCAGGGCTTCTGATGTGCTCTGTAGAGAGCTGTTCAAGCTGAAACCGGGTGAGACCTGCGTAATTACGGCGGATACCGAAAGCGACTGGCGGGTTGTGAATGCCCTCGCACGTGCGGCATTTTCATGCGGCGCGAAACCAATGGTTGTTACCACGGCATCTCCGCTCGGAGTCGGCAGGGATGCAGATGCCATGCTTCCGGTCGAGGCGCTTACTGCAGTGCTCATAAAGGCGGATGCGTGGATGGAGCTGAACAATCAATGGCTCACCTATTCAACGCCGTATGAAACCGCACTCAGGGAAAACAAGCGTTTACGGCACAAATGCCTCGTCGGTTTGAATGCAGATATGTTCGTCAGGTGCATAGGCCGCGTTGACCATGCCCTGCTGGGCGAGTTTCTCGATCGGGTGCTGGAGCTCACCATAAAGGCAAAAAAGTGGCGGTTTACCACACCGGCGGGAGAGGACATCGTTTTCGAAAACTCGACTGATCAAAACCGTGTGTACGGGGCGTCCAAGGGGTATGCGGACGTGCCGGGCTCCCATTTTCTGTCAGGCCAAATCGGCTGGACGCCGGAATGGGAGACCATCAACGGAACGATCGTATTCGACGGCTCGCTTGTTCCGCCCTGCGGGCTCCTCAAGGAGTCTGTGCACCTGGAGATAAAACACGGGGAGATCGTCGATATACATGGTGGGAAACAGGCGCGGGATTTCGAAACCTGGCTGGATAGCTTCGACGACCCCAGGATGCGGATTATCGCCCATGTGTGCTGGGGATTCAATCCGGGGGCAAAACTCACCGGAGACATACTCGAGGACGAGCGCATATGGGGGGCAACGGAGTGGGGCCTCGGCAATATCGGTTCGGTGCTGATCGAGCCGGACGGGATACCGGCCGATTCCCATACGGACGGTATCAGTCTCAATACGTCGGCATGGCTCGACGGAGAGCAGGTGCTGGACGGAGGGAAAGTCGTACACAAAGAGTTCGTCGAGCTTGCGCGGCAGCTAGGAAAATAATGCCTGCCACTCAACTGGATTTTCTTTACGGCACGGAGCCGAGCGAAGTGAGGAATAACAAATACTGGCACAGGTACCAAGGGCACAGGTACCAAGGGCACAGGTACCAAGGGCACAGGTACCAAGGGCACAGACACCGGTGGTACTTACAGCATCTTCGATACCACAGGCATTTACAACATTATCCGGATGCGAAGCGTACGGATGAAATGGGCTTTGAAGGTAATGCTAATTTTCCCTTGACTAGACTTCTAACCTGTTGTAGCCTGTTTGTCGGTTGAGCTCTGCATTTCAAGTGTGTGCACCAGTAGGGTGCCAAAATAGGCAGGTGAAACAGTAATTGTAAAATAGTCTGGGCGGTTGAACATTAGATTCTGGTCCAAAGGATGGGGTGCACCGACGTTCGTCAGTTGAAGTCCGACGAGCCTCACTCAGCCGACCGCAGGTCGGATGAACCAGAATTATAATGAATAAAGTCGTAAATTAAAAATTTCGAAAGGAGGTACAAGCTGATGAAGAAACTGTGTTTTGCAGTACTTATTCTTCTTCTGATTCCAGGTTTTATGCTGTGGGCGGGAGGAGGAAAGGAAAAAGCCGTTCCGGAGAAAAAGCCGGCTTCCGAGGAAAAAGCGGTCGAAAAGGCCGCCCCTGCGATGAAACGGGAGCTCAGGGTGACCTTTGCATGGCCGACCTATCTTGATCCTGCGGTGGGTTCCGATTTCTCCAGCTCATCATCGTTCGTGAACCTGTACGACAGTCTTGTCTACCCGACGAAAACCGGGGGCGTGGTGCCAAGCGTAGCCGAAAGCTGGGAAGCGTCGGCGGATGGTCTGACATGGACCTTCCACCTGAAAAAGGGAGTCAAATTTCACGACGGGTCCGAGATGACCGCTGAGGATGTGGTCTTCAGTATGAACCGCATTATCACAATCGGTGAGGGCTATGGCTACCTTTTTGCGGGAAGAATCAATAAAAGCGAAGCGGTCGATCCGTACACCGTCAGGTTTTTAATGGCGGAACCGTACGGTCCGTTTCTCACCACCCTTGTAAAACTGTACATTGTAAACAAGGATGATGTAATGGCGCATGTCAAGGCCGATGGCACCTACGGCGATTTCGGCGATTACGGGAAGGATTACCTGCTCACCCACGATGCCGGATCAGGCCCCTACAAGGTGAAGGATATGAGGCTTGAGGAATATCTTCTGATGGAGAGATTCAGCGATTACTGGGGAAAGTTTGCGTCGAATGCCCCGGACGAGGTGAAGTTCATCGGCACAACCGAGCCCATAACGATCAGGACGATGATGTCGCGAAAAGAGCTTGAAATTGCGGATCAGTGGCAATCTCTCGAGGCCCTGAAATCACTCGATGCAATCGACGGTGTGGATGTTGCCACCATGTACCTGGGCACCATGTTTTACTACATGCTGCACACTAAAAAACCGCCGACAGACGATGTGCACTTCAGGAAAGCAATGTCGTGGGCGATGGATTACAAAACGGTTATCGAAGACCTCTTCCCGGGAGCTCGTATGGCGCAGGGCCCGATACCTCCGGGGTTTCCCGGACATGATCCGAAGTTCACCAAATACGAACGAAACCTCGACAAGGCCCGCGCCGAGCTGAAGCAGTCGAAGTATTACAACAAGCTCGACCAGTACCCTGTTGAGCTTCACTGGATTGCGGAAGTTCCAGACGAAGAGAAGGTTGCCCTGCTCTTCATGTCCAATATGGCGGACATAGGGATCAAGGTCAATGTGGTCAAGGTCCCGTGGCTCTCCGTGGTGGAAGAGATGAGCAACATCGATACAAGCCCCAATATAGTATCTGTGTTCGTTGCCCCCCACTATGCAGAGGCAGGGTCGCTTCTCGAATCACGGTACCACTCGAACTCGGCGAATACGTGGGAACAGAACGAGTGGCTCCAGAGCCCTGAGATAGACGGGATGATTGAAAAGGCCATCACCACGATTGACAGGGAAAAACGGTTCGGCATCTACCGTGCCATTCAGGAGAAGCTCGATCAGATTACCCCTTCCCTGTACCTGTTCGAACAGGCGGAGAAACACGCGTATCAGTCCGCCTACGTCGACTGGCCTGCTGCCAGGGGTGAGAGTATTCCGGTTATGGGGTATGATTTTGCCGCGAGGTTTATTCAGGTGTACCCTGAAAAGAAGTAATGAGGCTCATGTATAGATGTAGAAAGGCGAGTTTGCTTACTGAATTGCTTTAGTCGTTCTGCCGCGGATGGTACTGGGAGCCTCTTACGCTGGCCGCAGGTTAACTGAACGAACCGATCATCAAGAATTGACAAGGAGAGATACTGGGGAGAGGGTTTTTCCCTGCCCTCTTCTCATTTTTTACTGCTATGAGGTTATTGAAATTCTTTGCACGAAGACTTATGCATTCGATATTTGTTTTATTTGGACTTTCGATTCTCGTATTCCTCATCGCCCGGGTAATGCCGGGTGACCCCGCCCGGATGGCTCTCGGGCCGCGGGCCCCCGAAAAGGTGGTACAAAAGTTTCGTGAGGACCTCCATCTGAACAAGCCAATCTACGTGCAGTACTACTATTGGCTGAAGGGAGCGCTCAGAGGCGATTTCGGCACTTCCCTTTTCACGAAACGAAGCGTAGCAGAAGATATAAGGGAATTCTTTCCCGCGACCCTCGAATTGATGCTCTTCACCGGTATCGTGATGTCCGTCATGGGGATACTGCTCGGGGTTCTGTCCGCGCGTCATGCAAACAAATGGCAGGACAACCTCGTTCGTGTTGTTTCCTACATGGGGGTGTGCACGCCAGCTTTTGTGTTTGCCATACTTTTTCTTTTACTGTTCGGGTATGTTTTAAACCTGCTCCCCACGATCGGCAGGCTGAGTCCCTGGATCGATCACCCGAGAAAGATAACCGGGTTTATGACCATAGACAGCTTGATTGCGGGAAATTTTACCGCTTTCTGGGATGCGCTGAAGCATCTGATCATGCCGGGTCTTGCGCTTGCCCTCGGCCCCATGGCGCAGGAGGCACGGATTACCCGTTCGAGCATGACCGAAAATCTCCAGCGCGATTTTATCGCACTCGAGAGATCGCAGGCGATACCCGAGCGAAGAATCATGTCCCGGTATTTGATGCGCATCTCGATTATTCCGACTGTATCGGTGCTCGGTCTTGACTTTGCATCCCAGCTAGGATGGGCCTTTCTCGTGGAGCTGATCTTCAACTGGCCGGGTATTTCACGATACGGTATAAATGTAATGCTGCACAAGGACCTGAATGCGATCGTTGCAGTGATCATGATTATCGGACTCATGTTTCTCGTTGTGAATATAATTGTCGACATCATAGTAGCATGGATAGATCCGCGTATTCGTCTGGGAGCCGAGAGGAGCACATAATATGGCCGGCAAAAAGAAGAAAGACTCACATACCTGGGAAAAGGTCAAGAAGAGCTGGTACCAGTTTTCGAAAAACCCTCTGTCCATTATCGGTGCGACGATCGTGTTCCTTATCATGTGTCTGGCTATTTTTGCTCCCTTTGTCGCCCCCTACCCGGAGCATGCGGGCAATTTCGTCGATTTCAGTAACGCAAGCCGGCCGCCGAGCCTGCACCATCTGTTCGGCACGGACGTGTTCGGCAGGGATATACTGAGCAGGGTGTTTTTCGGTTTCAGGTTTTCTCTGGTTATGGGTTTTGTGGTGATTTCGCTGACCGCACCGGTCGGGGTAACACTCGGACTGATTGCCGGGTACATGAAGGGAACCTGGGTCGATACACTGGTAATGAGGCTTACCGATATTTTTGTCGCAGTTCCTCCTCTTGTGCTCGCGTTGGCCGTAACATCGATACTCAAACCGAGCGTCTTCAACGCGATGATGGCCGTTTCACTCATGTGGTGGCCATGGTACTGCAGGCTCGTTTACGGTATTTCCTCATCTATAAAAAATGAATTCTTCGTGCAGGCTGCGGAAGTAACAGGCTCCGGAAAACTCCATATCATTTTCAGGGAGATACTTCCAAACTGCTTCGGTCCTATATTCACCAAGATAAGCCTGGATATGGGCTGGGTAATACTGATTGGATCGGCGTTGAGCTTCGTGGGGCTCGGAGCGCAGCCTCCGACGCCCGACCTGGGGACGATGGTGGCAGACGGTGCCAAATATATGCCCGATCAGTGGTGGATGGCCGTATTCCCGGCATTTGCCATCATGTTTGTTGTATTCGGGTTCAACATTCTCGGTGACGGGATACGTGATATGCTGGAGGTGGAAGAGGGTTGATGAGACTCCTGGAAATACGGCAATTGCGCGCAGGGTTCAACGTATACGGAGGCACGCTCAAAGTTCTTAACGGTGTGAATCTGCACTTGAACGAGGGTGAGAAGGTCGGTCTCGTCGGCGAAACGGGGTGCGGAAAAACTACTACTGCTAAATCGACGCTGAAGATTCTTCCGGAGCCGCCCGCAGAGGTATTCGGCGGTGAAATTCTCTTTAACGGTACGGATGTTTTACCGTTGGGGCAGAAGGAAATGAGGAAGATTCATGCAACAGGCATTTCCATGATTTTTCAGGACCCGACCGCATCTCTCAATCCGGTTTTTACAATCGGTGATCAGCTTCGGGACACCATCAGGTATGCAGGCATTGATGGGCATATAACAAAAAAGGAGATACACGAACGGGCGGTACTGTCACTTCGTGATGTGCATCTTCCCGATCCTGAGAGAATGCTGAAAAATTACCCCATTCAGCTCAGCGGTGGAATGCGGCAGCGGATCTGTATTGCAATGGCCCTTGCCACGCAGTCTCAGCTCCTTATCGCGGATGAACCAACAACGTCGCTCGATGTCACCATTCAGGCGCAGGTGCTCCGTCTTCTCGGCGAGCTCGTCGAGCAGAAGGAGACTTCAACGATTCTTATCACCCATTCACTAGGGGTTGTTCGGGAGTGGACGCAGCGGGTGTACGTTATGTATGCGGGGAGTATGGTTGAAACGGCGCAGACCGCCGATCTTTTTAACAATCCGCTCCACCCCTATACCGAGGGACTTATGAAGGCGGTTCCCAGGCTGACGGGAGAGGGTATTGCGGAAGGGATTTCGGGGAGAATACCGGACTATCTGAACCCTCCCGGGGGCTGCAGGTTTCACCCGCGCTGCCCGTATGTCATGAAGATATGCAGGGAGGAAAAGCCGCCCTATTTCACTGTTGATGCGGACCACCAGGTGGCCTGCTTTCTGTTCAAGGGGTAGTCATGACCGACGAGATACTAAAGATCCGGGATTTAAAGAAATATTTTTACACAAAGCACGGTATGGTGAAGGCGGCAGATGGCGTGACTTTTTCAATTCAAAAAAAGGAAACGCTTGGGCTCGTTGGAGAATCAGGGTCAGGAAAAAGCACGGTCGCCTACACCATTCTCGGCATATACAGCCCGACTGACGGGAGCATTTTGTTCAATGGGCAGGATATCTCAAAACCATGGACAAAGCGGCCGAAACACTTCAAGAAGGATATTCAGATCGTCTTCCAGGACCCCGGTTCTTCTCTCAACCCGAGAAGGAGCATACGGCAGATCCTGGAGCTGCCGCTCAAGGTTCACCGTATTGAGGGTAACGTCGGGCGGGAAGAACAGGCCATTCGGCTTCTCGACAAGGTCGGACTGCCTGCTGATTACATGTACAAGTATCCACAGGCCATCGGGGGCGGTGAACGGCAGATTGTCGCTATTGCCCGGGCGCTTGCAACAGACCCCTCATTCGTTGTGCTCGATGAGCCGACCTCCGCACTCGATGTATCTGTGCAGGCAAAGATCATAAACCTTCTGATGGGCCTGCAGGATGAGTTTGACCTCACCTACCTCTTTATTACCCATGACCTCAGCCTGATGAGAAACATGGCGGCTCGGGTGGCAATCATGTATCTCGGCAAGATATGCGAGATTGCACCCACTGTCGAATTCTTCAAAAACCCGCTTCACCCCTACACCCAGATGCTTCTCTCGTCCATACCGGTCGTGTCGGAAAAGGAGGAGGAGTATAAACCGAAAAAGATCATTCCCCAGGGAGAAATCCCCTCTCCGGTGGATGTGCCGCCGGGCTGCAATTTTCATACCCGCTGTCCCAGGCGGATGGAAATCTGTTCCCGCGTCGATCCTGACATGGTGACGCAGGAGGAGGGGCATCTGGTACGCTGCCATCTCTACACCGGTGCATAGGTTATTTTTCGTTACGGATTGTACCGGCGGCATAAATTGAACGAAAGACGTTTGAATAAGAATTCGATACACAGGCTGACTCTTTTTTCTTAAAACCGGAATATGGTCTGAAATGACTTGCGTTATACCCTTGTTATAGTAATAATAGGGGATACCGGTTTACAGCGAAGACGTGTACCGGAAGACCAGACCGGAGTACGCCGAATGGTTTCTAAAATCGACCTTTTAAGAAAAGTTAGAATATTTACTCATCTTGGTGAAGATGAGCTGAGAGTTGTGGCCCGGCTCAGCAGGTACTATATGTACACAAAGGATGAAGTTATATACAGGGAGGGGAGCAGGAGGGAGGAAATTTTCATCATAAAGGGCGGAGAGGTACTCATAAGCAGGGAGGATGCAGACGGATCACGAAACGACCTGGCGCGGTTTATACCAGGTGAGAGTTTCGGTGAGCTCGAGCTTCTCGACAACGAGCCGCGTGTCAACAGGGCAACTGCGGCAGAAGATGCACGTCTTCTAATATTTCCTATGAAAGGCGTGGAATTCAGGAATGTGATGACCCGCTATCCTAGAATTTTCGCCCTCGTACTGCACGACCTTCTTGCTCTTATCGCTGGAAGAATCAGATCGACAAACAGGCTTATTTCGGAAAAAAGCCCGTGGGTGCAGGGTCTCAGACGCCAGCTTACCACAGACAAGCTTACCGGACTGCTGAACCGAACCTTCCTCGATGAGGATTTTCCCTCACAGCTTAACGAGTATGGCTCAGAGGTTTGTCTGCTCGTCATCAAGCCGGATAACTTCAAACAGGTAAACGATAACTTCGGGCACGAGACAGGAGACCGGGTTCTTCAGATAATAGCTGAAACGATAAAGAATACCGCACGCGAAAGCGATATTCCAGCGCGGTACAGGGGCGATGAGTTTTGTGTTATTCTTCCGGACACCGATTCAAAAACGGCAGATGAAATTGCGCAAAATATGCTTGCTGCATTTGAGTCGCTTGATATCGGACAGATAACCGAAGATGGAATTGGTACAATAACGGTGAGTATTGGCGTTTCGCGGTACTCCGGCGATGCTCCCGACTGTGTGGGCCTTATTAAAACCGCGTTTGAAAAGATGCTTACTGTGCGGGAGAGCGGCGGCGGAGGAATATCGTAATACAAGTATGTACAGTGTATGCTTCCAGGTATCAGGGAGAGGGAGAGAGTAATGAGTGAAGATAAAGACGTTTTGCTTTCAGGTGCCACGCCGGGAGTACATTTCACACAAAACAACCTTTCGGCATCTGATTTTTTGAAACACGTCGATATTTTTTTTCTGCTTTCCTCCAGAGAGATGTCGCTGATAGGCGAGCGGTTGAAACTCATCCGTGTTAAAAATGGTGAAACACTGTTTAAAGAAGGTGATGAGGGGAATGAGCTCTTCGTGGTGCATTCAGGCCAAGTGGCTGTTTCAATTGCACTGCCCGACGGCACCCAGCGGGTGCTCAGAGAGTTTTCGGCGGGAGAGTTCTTCGGAGAAATGTCAATTTTCGAAAACGAGCCCAGATCTGCAACATGTACGGCGCGGGAAGCAAGCACCCTGTATGCTCTTCATGAGCGTGATTTTTTCGAGCTTATCGAAGCCTCGCCCACAACCGCGATCAAGATTATGTATCAGATGTCCCGGATAACGACCCAACGGCTGAGGAACACGAGTGAATTCCTATCTGACCTCGTCCGCTGGGGAGAGAAGGCGAGGAAACGGGCGATTACCGACGAGCTCACAGGTGTGTATAACAGGCATTTTCTTGAAAAATCGATCCAAAACCTCTTTGCATCGGCAAAAAAGAGAAAACGGGCGCTTTCCCTGATTATGGTGGATCTCGACCATTTCAGGAAAATAAACGAATATTACGGCCATGAAACGGGGGACCGGATCATTCTGGCTGTTGTCGAAGTATTCAAGAAGCATCTGCGGAGGCGGGATATAATCGCCCGCTACGGAGGTGACGAGTTTACGGTTGTGCTGCCGCAGACCGGGCTGAAAGAAGCTGAGGAGCTCGCCTGGAAAATCTGCCGTGAGGTAAGAAAGCTTGCGATTTTGAAAAAACTCGGCGGTCCGGTAGACATGATTACGACAAGCCAGGGCATTGCGTCTTACCCTGAAAATACAGAGGATATCAAAGGGCTTCGTGAAAAAGCCGACCAGGCGCTGTACAGGTCGAAGGAGAACGGGAGAAACCGGGTAAGTACCGCTCAATAACAAGAATTGAAGGAACAAGATGGCCGGCTCAATATAACGAAACCGGGGCACGTGAGCTGGAAATCGGCGCCCACGGCGTCTTTGCAGTTTTTTGGCGTACTTTAGCGGTATACAGTAAAGGAGGAATATCAAGACCATGAAAAAGAAAGCGATCGAAACGATCCGTGAGAAAAACGAGATCATCGAAAATATCATCGATGCAATGGTCACAAGGAGGAATTTTCTCGTTTTAGGGCATGAGAATCCTGATGAGGACTGTATCGCATCCATGGTCGCATTTTCGCTTCTTTTAAGCAAGTTTCAAAAGGGTGTAAAGATCTGCCTGGGAAAAAAAGTGCATGAGCATTACCAGTACCTGCTCAATATCTGTAAATACAACGCGATACAGGTTTACGATACCTGCGATACCTTTGCCGATGATTTCGATACAATCGTTATATGCGATACGCCGAAGCCGTCTATGGTGGAATTGAGTCCAAGAATTAAAAAACTTCTCGGCGACAGCCGGATACTCAAGATCGAGTTCGATCACCACATAGGAGCCGACAGCCGCTATATCGGCGACAGGGGCTATTGCCTGGTGACAGAGGCCACGTCTGCAAGCGAGCTCGTCGGGCATCTTGCGTTGAAGATCAGGGGGAAAAAGGAGCTCCTCTCGGAGTACCAGATTGAAGACCCCTTTACCCGGAATCTGGTTCTGGCCATACTATCCGGCATTATCGGAGATACGAACATGGGTCAGTTCTTGAAATCAAGGCGGGAGAAGCGGTACTATCGGCTGTTCAGCTCCATGCTCAACGAGATGCTCGCTGAGACCACGGTAAAGGAGACGAACTTCAAGAGCATCGATGAGGTGTATACCGAACTCCAGAGGCTTTCAGGCAAGGAAGACACCTGCTTCAGCTACTTCAACGGTAAGAAACAGTTTTCCGGTTCAGTGGGGTACGTTGCGCTTGATGAGGAGGACATGTCCTACCTTTTTTCAATATGCGATGAGGAAACGGTGGTAACCGTTGCGCGTGCAATTGCGAATGATCTTGCGGAGGAGGGAGGGACATTCAGCCTGGTTGCATATTACGACAACCCTGCGCAATCGGATTTGATTCAGTTCAGGGTGAGAAGGAGCCAGGGTTTCAAGGCGTATGATCTCAGGAACCTGCTCCATACCTTCAAAATTGAAAACGGGGGAGGGCATGAGGGCGCAATCGGTTTCCGCATACCGCGCCGACTGATACCGGATTACAGGGGATATGTACGGGAACTGATAACAGGACTCGGAAAAGCAGCCGGTTCCAGGGTCGTGTAAAACACCCTGCAAATCGATAGCACAGGAATACCTGAGTGGACGAAAGGAAATTGAAAAGTTTCGAGCGGGATTTAAAAAAACGGGTACGGGGAGGTGTATATTTTGATCCCCTTACCCGCGGCATCTATGCGACGGATGCGAGCATCTACCAGCTCACACCGGTTGCGGTTGTTACGACGGTCGACGAGGAAGATGTATTTGCCGCAGTGAAGACCGCCTCGAAGTACGGGGTGAGCATACTGCCGAGAGGCGGCGGCACGAGCCTCAACGGGCAGGGATGCGGACATTCGATGATCCTCGATTTTACCAGGCACATGAGCACCATCCTGGAATTGAACCCCGAAGAGAAATGGGCCCGCGTCCAGCCTGGAATCGTGCTTGATGTTCTCAACGCGAAGCTTGCTGCACATGGCCTCCAATTCGCACCCGATCCTGCAACATCGAGCAGGGCGACAGTTGGCGGTATGATGGGTAATAACTCGGCAGGCACGAAAAGTCTTTTATACGGTATGACGCGTGACCATGTGCTGTCATGCCGTTTTCTCCTTGCGGACGGGACCATGCTCGAGCTTAAAGAGCTTTCTAGCGAGGTGTACCGAAAGAAATCGGAAGGGGTTGGTGCCGGAGTACGGGAAGCAGAGATTTACAGGGATTTCAAGAAAATGATCGATGCGAATCGAGATGAAATTAATGCGCGTTTTCCGAAAATCATGCGACGCGTGCAGGGATACGGGCTCGATGTGTTTGCTACCTCCGAACAATGGAATCTCAGCAGACTCGTGATCGGCAGCGAGGGAACACTCGGAACATTTCTTGACAGCACACTGAAACTCGTACCCCTGCCAAAGGCGAAGGTGCTTTGTGCCGTGCACTTTGCCGACCTGCTCGAAGCGATACGCACCGTTTCGCCGATACTCAGCCATAATCCGTCTGCAGTGGAGATCATGGACGATGAAATCGTCCATCGGGCGCGGGAGAATCTGAGTATTCGCCCTCTTACCGGTTTCATCGAGGGGGACCCGAAGGCGGTTCTTATCGTTGAATTTTTCGGAGAAACTGTTGATGAAGCTGCTCAAAAGGCACATGCGCTTGCGGGTGACCTTAAAAAACAGAAACTCGGGTACAGCTGGCCCGTCATAGCCCAACCGGCAGAGCAGGTAAAAATATGGGCCGTGCGAAAGCATGGATTGGGGCTGATGTTAGGCATAAAGGGAGACAGAAAACCCCTTCCCATCATCGAAGACTGCGCCGTTCCCATCGAGATACTGCCGGAGTATGTCGACAAGATGCTGAAATTCTGTAAAAAACGCGATATTCCCGTTGCCATGTATGCACACGCAAGTGTGGGAGTGATTCATGTGCGTCCGGCTTTGAACCTGAAAGACCGGAGAGATATCGAATATATGAAGGCCCTCGCGGAGTATGCATTCGGCCTGGTCAAAGATTACGGCGGTTCTCTGAGCGGCGAGCACGGTGACGGTCGGGTTAGAAGCCCGTTTCTGGAGGGTTTTTTCGGAACACAGATCTACGATGTGTTCAGGCAGACAAAGAGACTTTTCGACCCGCAGGGGCTCATGAATCCGGGTGTCATCGTTGACCCGGCCCCCATGGATAGGAACCTGCGGTACGGGACAGAGTATAAAACCCACGATAGTCCTGCCGTCTATCACTTTCGTGAAGAGGGTTCATTTGCCGCTGCGGTTGAGATGTGCACGGGAGTGGGAGACTGCCGCCAGCGGCTGTCAGGGACCATGTGCCCGAGCTACCGGGTGACATTCGAAGAAGCTCTTTCGACACGCGGGTATGCCAATGCGCTTCGACTTGCAATGACGGGTCAGCTGGGAGCGGAGGCAATGGCCGACAAACGGCTTCTCGAACTGCTTGACCATTGTCTCTCGTGCAAAGCGTGCAAATCAGAATGTCCGAGCAATGTTGATATGGCGCGGTTAAAAGGCGAATTCCTCAATTCATTTTTTACCGATCGTCGGTTTCCGGCACGGATGAAGGTTATGCAAAATTTAATTCGTCGCGCAGAAAAATTTTCAGGGGCTTCGGCTCCGACGATGAACTTTTTGCATCGAATCTGGCCCGTAAAGCAGATATCGGCTCTTTTATCAGGTATCGACGTGAAACGTAGATTGCCGGCGTACGCACGTGTTTGTTTTGACTCCTGGTTTTCAGAAAGGGGCGGGCCGAGCAGGGGTGCAGGGAAAGTGGCCCTCTTCGCCGGCTGTGTGACCAACTACCTCCAGCCCGAGGTCGGCAGATCTGCGGTTGAGTTGCTGGAATCCTGCGGGTACGAGGTCCTTCTCGCCCGGACTGGCTGCTGCCAGCGGCCGAAGATAGACGCGGGCTTTCTGCGGGAGGCAAAGGAGGAGGGTGAAAAAACACTCCGTGGACTCGAGAGCTTCATTGAGCAGGGTATCCCGGTCGTTGTGTGTGAGCCTGGCTGCTGGTCGGCTCTTGTTGATGACCTTCCGGACCTTATCGAAGATGAAACACTTGCTGCCAGCATAAAGAAGAACGTGGTAATGATTGATGATTTTATTGCAGAAAAAATTAAAAGCGGCGGCATCACCTGTGGATTTAGCTCCCCGTTTGAATCTATCATTATTCATGTGCACAGTCACAGGCAGGCGCTTTTCGGAGCCGATTCAATGCAGTACGTACTCGACCGGGTACCCGGTATGAATGCCGAGCTGCTGGATGCAGGCTGCTGCGGCAACGTGGGATTTTACGGGTTTGTGAAAGGACACCGTGACCTGTCGATGAAAATCGGCGAGGAAAGGCTCTTTCCTGCAATTCGAAAAAAACCGCCCGAAACTACAGTTGTAGCATGCGGGTTTGACTGTCGCACCCAGATAGCCGATGCAACCGGTGTTGCTGTCGTGCACTGGGTTGACACACTTCGGGGCGCCGCGGTATAGAAGTAGAACAGATACCGGGGAAGGGTGTGAAGAACTGGTTTTTACATGAATTTATACCCGGCGTTTTTCAGGGCTGAAACAGCTCTTTTCAAGTTGGGGGCCTTTACGAATATATAGTCCGTATCATAGGTAGAAACTGCAAAAATGCTGATTCCGTAGACAGACAAAATCCTTAATACACCAGCCATAACACCAACCTCGTTGAGGTCGAGAGGCCCGACGATTTTCATACCCGCCCATCCGGTGTTGCACTTGCTTCCAGCAAACGTCAATGATGCAGGGCAGACTACAGATAGCTCCTCATCGGTCCTGCAGACAGCAAAGAAGCCGCTCTTAAAAACTTCTTTCGGAACTTTAGTAGACGGCTCAAAGCGGTGTATTGAAAACGATCCTTCGAGTATTTTGAATGTAAATTCAGACATTCGGCCTCTCCTGTTCTGATGGTGTGGACTTGCCGCCTGCATCGATTTATCTGCCATTTTCATCTGTCCGCCTGTAATAAATATACCATCTTGCCTGCTGCAAAGTCTTTTTAAAAAATTGTTGACATCTAATTTTTAGTTAATATAATATACTAACTATATACTACTCGAATTTCATACTGGTATATTTTTTATGGTTAAAAACCATCTGCTTTGTTTTTCATGAGGTATTGAACGACTGGAGTGTTATGGTGTTTGAATTTTTAGTATCTATCGGGTGGGATAACGTTGAAATTAAGAACCGGCGATCCTGAACTGGCGAGAGAAATAAACAGAGCGCTTATTTTACATCTATTGAGAAATTATGATATGATACCGCGCGCTGAAATAGCAAGAAGACTTCGTTTGAGCAAGGTGACGGTTTCAACAATTATAAGCGGCCTCATTGAAAGTGAGCATGTGGTGGAAGTGGGACACGGGTCCTCTCTTGAGAAGGGAGGACGCCGTCCCATAATGTTATCACTGGATACATCGAACAAATATGTAGTGGGAGTTGATCTGGGTACGACCAATACCGTCGCTGCTGTAGGTAATTTGAAGGGAGAGCTGTTAAAGAAAATCCGTATTACCACGAGTAAAGATCATAGTATAGATAACATTTCCGGGCAGGTCTCCAACCTCATCAATGAAACAATCGATGCTTCCGGAATTGGAAGGGATAAGATAGCCGGTGTTGTCATGGCTGTTGCAGGACAGGTTGAAAAAGAGAAGGGGTTTATAATTTTTTCGCCGCACTTCAACTGGCACAACGTACGGATTGCCAGATTGGTAGAGGAGAAAACCGGGTTTAAAACAATAGCGGATAACTGTACCCGCGTGATGACAATCGGCGAAATGTGGTACGGCGGGGCACGGGGTTTTTCCAATCTTATTTTTATAAACATAGGCCACGGAATCGGTTCGGCGCTCGTCATAGGCGGCAAACTGTATAATCATCACAGTGAATTCGGTCATATTTTTATTACGAAAAAGAAAATCAGGTGTGCCTGCGGAAAGTACGGCTGTCTGGAGGTTGTAGCGTCCGGTGAGGCAATTGAACGGCAGGCAAATCAGCTGATGGGTGGGCATGAAAGTAAATGGATAACCGCGAAGACTGCAGCGGAGCGCGCGAAGAACGGAGACCGGATTGCCAGGAAAATTTACAGCGAAGCGGGCAGATACCTGGGCAGGGGCATATCGATCCTGGCTAACTCCATTAATCCTGAAAAAATAATAATTGGAGGGGGGGTCTCTTCTGCAGGGGACCTTCTACTCAAGCCGATTCTAAAAGAGTTTTATGCAAATGTAATGGATGTTATTAAAAACAGGACTGAGGTTAGCCTGTCTTCCTCGGAGATGGATGCAGGTGTGAAGGGTGCGGTGGCTATGGCACTGAATGATTATATCTTTGATTATGATATTGTGAGCAATCAGCGAATGATTCGCGCTATCAACTAAATCGTGCTTTAACGAAAACGGGTATGTTTTACATCACCGGATCTGTATTTGTCAGTGATGTGCTTTTAGCGATGGAGTGTATTTGAAAAGAGTGTAACGAACAGTCAGGGTTAGCATTGTGTGTAAACAAAAAGGGGACAAAACTGGCTGAGCGAGCTGCGTGGTGAAATCTGCTCGTAGTGCAAACCATTCGAAGTGCAAGCCATTCATGGTACAAACCACTGAATGAAGGAAAGGGGGTGGTAGAGGAAAAATACAGGCTGAAAATATTCAAAATAAAATCTTAGGAGGAGAAAAATGAGATTTAAAAAAAGCATTGTTATGGTTTCGGTTCTTGTTTTTATCTTCGCCGTGGCGCTTTTTGCATGGGCTGGTACGGAGAAGGAAACAGGAAAGAAAGGAGCAGCAGGAGGTGAGACCGTATACAAGGGTTGGCTCAAACGCTGGGACGGTGTGAAACTTGTGCTGTCGTCCCATCAGGGGCCTTCAACAGATGCGTACAAGGTGCTCGCGAAGGAGTTTGAACAGCTTACGGGTGCCACTGTTGTTGTGCTCGATGAATCATGGAAAGACCTGCTTGGAAAGCACCTTGCCGCTGCGGCCGCTCATACGGGGGCGTATGATGTCCTTACCTTTCCCTATATCTGGTTCGGACATTATGTTGAAGGCGACCTGGTTGAAAATCTCAACGACTGGTTTGCCAGAAAAGACCTTGTGGACCCCAATTATGGTATGGACGATTTCATCCCTGCCATACTCGATGTGTACGGGCATTACAGAACAGGTTTTTACAAGGACCCGGATGCCCTCTGGTCTGTTCCCTACAAGTTTGACATCTACCTTGCACAGTACCGGACAGACCTGTTCGAGAAGGCCGGCATTGTTGATGGAAATGGAAAAGCAAAGCCGCCTGCAACATGGGACGAGCTCCTTAAAGACGCAAAGATTCTACAGGCCAAGTTTCCCGACATGAAACCTATTGTATTCCCGCTTGCTGTTGATGACCCGATGGTTGCCACGTTCGTGCCGCTCATTGCGTCCTTCGGCGGTGATATTCCAATGCCCTGGTATGACGAAAACCTGTACCCGAAATTCCAGGGTGAGGCTGGGGTGAAAGCCATAGACTATCTCAAGAAACTGCTTCCCTATATGCCGCCTGATATTTTGAACTTCGACTATGACAAGGTAAACACGCAGATGGCCCAGGGCCTTGCAGCCTATGCACTCAACTGGAATGCGTATCTGCCGGTTCTTGTTGATCCGCAGAAGTCGAAGATTACCAATGTGGTTGCATTTGATCTTTCCCCCGGCGGTCCCAACGGAAGGCCTCAGGGACTCGGCGGATGGCAGATGGGTATCTCGAAAGATTCCAAGAACAAGGAAGCTGCTTTTCAGCTGCTCGAGTTTTTATCCGGGCAGGATAAGGCCGTTGAACTGGCACTGGCGGGAGGTTCTGTAGCCAGGTATTCGGTGGCCAAAAACCCTGATGTTATTAAAAAGTATCCCTTCTACCCGCTTCTCATAGAGGCGATGTCGAATGTTGCCGCGAGAGGAATGGACAGGAGCTGGACGGATGTGCAGCGGATCGTTGCGATCGGTCTGAATAACATCCTGCTTGGAGCACCTGCGGAAAAGACATTGAAAGAAACAGCAGGCAAGGTGTTTGATGCAGGAAAGCAAATTGGCTATACCCCTGATAAAACAGGGCCGCGTCCGTAAGTACAATAAAATTCCATTCGGGGCTGTTTTATGCAGCCCCGGTTGTTTTTATTTGTTTAAATAAATGCACTGTTGTATACTAGGGGACTGATTAGATGAATGGCATGCGCCTTAGAGCAAAGTGACGTATTCCAGAGTATGGAAGGTCAAAAGCATCATGAAAAGAATTATGACGTTAAACCGAATACCTACACTGGGCAGGGTGCGCAGGCAGTTTGGATGGGCAATGATTGCGCCCGCATTTATAACCCTCTTTCTAATGACGATCTACCCCTTTATGTATGTAATTGTCGTCAGCCTGTTCAGATGGTCAATAGTACCGACGATACCACGTGTCTTTCTGGGGCTTGGAAATTATTGGATAATGATCCGGGATACCGCCTTTCAAAAGACGCTGTGGGTCACCTTCACCTACACTATCGGTGTTGTGCTTGTAGAAATGTTTGTTGGATTTTTGCTTGCCCTGCTCATCTCCACAGGTAAGGAGCGGTGGCTTCGTGTCGCTTTTTTACTCCCGGCTATTATTGCCCCTGTCGTTGTCGGGCTCACGTGGAGGTTCATGCTCAGTTATGACCTTGGCACCGCAAATTACTTTCTCAAGGCGGTTCATCTCAAACCGTTCAACTGGCTGGGAAGGCCGCTGAATGCGCTGTTAAGTGTTATGCTGATCGATATATGGCAGTGGACTCCATTCGCAATGCTGATTTTTCTTGCCGGTCTTGAGAGCCTTCCCCTCGAGCCCTATGAAGCGGCGCGTGTTGACGGAGCTTCCCCGTGGCAGATTCTTAAATACGTAACGCTGCCGCAGCTCACTCCGGTTATTGCAATTGTCCTCATGTTTCGAACTCTCGATGCGTTTAAAACTTTCGATGTCATTTATATGGTGACCCGCGGCGGACCCGGGAATGCGACGGAAGTCCTATCTTATAAAATATGGCAGAAGGCATTCTTCCAGAATCAGCTTGGATATGCAGCGGCTCTGTCCGTCGTGGCAATTATTCTTGCAACCGTTATGATGAATATATTTTCACGCATACTCTCGAAGGCACAGACGAGAACATAGGAATGAGGAGAAGGATGAAAATCACCGGAAAAAAAGTATCGGTCAAAATAATCAGGTATATCGTTGTTCTCATTGCATTTGCATTTTTCATCTATCCCATCTTTTGGCTCTTTACGACATCGATCAAGTTTGAAGTTGATATTTTCTCTATGCCGCCGAAGTTTTTTATATTTACACCGACGCTCAAGCATTTTATCCATGTTTTTCATGAAACAGAGTACCCTGTCCAGGCTCTTAATTCACTGATAGCTGCAGTATCCAATACCGCACTATCCCTGTTTATCGGAACCATGGCCGCCTACGGTATTTCGCGTTTCAAGGTCGGCGGAAACCGTCTTTTGTTCTGGTTTTTGAGCCTTCGTATGCTCCCGCCGATTGTCGTGTCCGTACCAATCTTTGTTGTCGCGGCGAAGCTCAGACTGATAGATACACGATTTATCCTGCCTATTTTGTATCTGCTTTTAAACGTTCCTTTCGTTGTCTGGATGATGAAGTCGTTCATCGATGAAATTCCTGAAGAAATGGAGGAAAGCGCTCTCATTGACGGCTGCACCTACTTCGGTGCCATCTGGCGAATTGTATTGCCGATGATAACACCGGGCCTCGTCGCAACCGGTGTGCTATGCTTCATCTTCGCATGGAACGAGTTTCTTCTCGCGATGATATTTACACGGGCAACGGCAATGACTCTCCCCGTCGGTATTGCAGGTTTCATTACCACCGAGCAGGTTTTCTGGGGACCGATAACCGCATCTGCATCGCTCGCATCGATTCCCCCGGTTATCCTTGCGCTCATTTTCCAGCGCTACATGGTCCGTGGACTCACATTCGGTGCCCTTAAAACCTGATGGTCCGGTACCGTAAAACGGTAGTTTTTACCTTAATTTCCCGAGAGGGACTTCATTGAGTTTGCCCCGGTCCGGAAACAAAACATCGGATAACGTCCTCTTATGGTTTTATCCATTGGAATACCGGCATTCCATGCCGGAGATAGCTGGTTAATTTTACTAGAATTTTATGCTAAACTGATCTATCATGTCACAATTGACTGTTATTGCATTCTCTATAGGTAAAAACCATTAGGCAAGTTTTGGTTCGAACCTTTTCAGTTTGGAAGTTTGCTTGTCTATATTTTATACAGGAGATAGACATGCCGTACGGGTACACGGGGAAGATCCTTCGTGTTGATTTGAAAAAGCGGACAATCAACGAGGAAAAGATCGAAAAAAATGTGTACAGGCTTTTTATGGGGGGATCATGCCTTGCTGCCCATTACATGCTCAGAGACTTGAAGCCCCGAATCGACCCCCTCTCTCCGGCGAATATCCTGATTCTATCAACAGGAGTTTTAACCGGCGTACCGGTACCCGGGTCTGCGATCTTTTCCGTTGTCTCTAAATCACCGCAGACCGGAGGTATTCACGAGGCCCCCACGCCGGGCTTCATGGGCGAGCAGATCAAGAAGGCGGGGTACGATGCGGTGATCATCTCTGGAGCGTCCACCTCACCGGTTATTCTCAAGATACACGATAACCGCGTTGAATTCCTCGATGCCAGCGGTCTCTGGGGCCTTGATACGGCTGATGCGATAGCCGGGGTAAAGGAGATGCTCGGTGAGGAGTATTCGGCCTGTGCAATCGGCATTGCAGGAGAGAACCTCGTTTCATTCGCTTCTATTGTTCATGACTATATGTTTTTTTCGAGCAGAGGTGGACTGGGTGCTGTAATGGGGAGCAAGAGAATAAAAGCGATTGCGGTGCACGGTACACATGATATTCCGATATTCGACAGGAAGAAGTTGAACGGGTACTCGGATCGGTTTAAGACCCATTTTCTTGAAAACCCGGTGAACAAAGGCCAGTACGAAGGGGGAGGGCATGCCGGGTTCATCGACTGGATGTCCCGGGAAGGGATACTTTCGGCACAAAATGCCCGGTATACCGGATTTAAAGGGGTAGAATCCATCGACGGTACAACGATCGCCGAGAAGTTCGGGTACGAGAACATCTCCTGCGCCAATTGTTTCGGGGGATGCAAGAGGCGGTATAAAACATCAATCGAATGTATCGATCCACGTTACGGTGCACCCGAGCTCGAGACCCTCAGCTCGATTGCTGTCGGTTCTGAGATCGAGGATATGCACTCAGCACTCATGGCATGCGACCGTACATCCCGCTATGGTCTTGACGGTACCTCGTCCGGAATCGTGCTGGCATTTGCAAATGAGTGTGCGGAAATCGGTATATTGACCCGGAAGGATTTCGGAGGAATTGAGCCGGGATTCGGGAAGGGCGAGGTGGGCGTATTACTTCTCGATAAAATTGCCCGTAGAGAGGGAATTGGCGACATCCTTGCAGGCGGGGTGCGGAGTGCGTCGGAAAAAATCGGCGGCCGGGCGTCGGAGTTCGCACTTCACGTCAAGGGCATGGAGGTGCCGCTCCACGATCCACGCGTCAAGTCAATGCTCGGTCTCGGGTATGCCGTCAATCCGAACGGTCCGGTTTATACGACGGTAGAGCATGATACGGATTTTGATTTCAGCGCGCCTGAGCTTTTCATGGAAAAGGTGACGCCGCTTACGGTGTTTCACCGGCTTGAAAGCAGCTATTTAGGCCCGGAAAAGGTCAGAATGTTCTACCTGCTGCAGCCCGGCTTCAGCATGCTCGATGCAGTCGGTGCATGTATATTTGCATTTTCTCCGGTTCGGTATTTCGATTTCAGGGACCTCGTCGTCATCATAGACGCTGTAACCGGATGGGAAACAAGCCTCTTCGAACTTTTCAAGGCAGGCGAGCGGCGGACGGCCATGTTCAGGAGGTTCAATACACAGGAGGGGTTTTCTTCTGAAGATGACAGACTGCCGGATCGATATTTTCAGCCGATTGAAAAGGGCCCGAAGAAGGGCATTGCACTGGACCGTGAGGAGTTTGAGAGGGCAAAGAGGCTCTGCTACGGCCTTGCCGGATGGGATGAAACAACCGGAAGCCCAAGGGATGAAAAACTGCTTGAGCTCGGTATTGGATGGGAGGGCAGGGTATGAGTTTGCTCGGCCTGGATATCGGGACGACGGGAGCCAAGGCGGTTGTCTTCAAAGAGAACGGGGAGGTCATCGGGAAAAGCTACCGGGAGTATCCGCTGTATGTGCCGTCTCCTGATCAGTGCGAAATCGATCCCGGTGAGGTGTGGGAGGCGGTCAAGCAGGTTGTCCCGGCCGCGGTCAAACAGGCTGGGACAATAGACCCGGTGCGTGCGGTCGGTATTTCAACGCTCGGTGATTCGGTTACACCTATTGATAAAAACGGGAATTTCCTCACGAGGACCGTGATCGGTGCCGCGGACAGGCGGGCGGTACAACAGGCCCGATGGATTGAAGGTCGTTTTACGAGAGAGGAGTTGTTCGAAAAAACATGCGCCCCGCTTCACGCGTTCTGCACGCTCCCGAAGGCAATGTGGTTTCGGGAGAGCAGGCCGGATATCTTCGACCGGATCTGGAAGTTTGCCGGTTGGCAGGAGATCGCCCATTTGAAAATGGGCCTGGACCCTGCGATGGATTATTCGCTTGCGAGCCATACGATGCTGATGGACATACAGAGTAAAAGTTATTTCCAAGAGCTCATTCATACCTGCGGACTGAATACCGATCATTTCTTCCCCCTGGCGCCCTCAGACAGTATACTCGGCAGGCTTTCAGCAGACCGGGCTGGCATTCTCGGTCTTACCGGGGGAACGGCCGTTGTCGCAGGCGGGTTTGACCAGTGCTGTTGTGCGCTTGGCGCAGGACTCCTTGACACTGAAAGCGCGGCGATTTCAGTCGGCACTCTCGAGGGCATTACCGCTATTGCCGATACGTACAGGCCGGATTCGGCACTGCTCGAGGGTAATCACGGGCTCGGTTTTTATATTATCGAGGGTCTTTTCAGTACACTTGCCTATGTCACCACATCGGGTGCTATTCTCCGCTGGTACCGTGACACGCTTGGTACTGCTGAAGTGCAGGAAGCGAAATCACAGGGGAAAAGTCCCTATGAAATAATGATAGACTCAACGCCTGACAGGCCGTCAGGCATTTTTATCATGCCCTACTTTGCAGGCTCCGGCACTCCCTGGCTTGACTCCAACCAGCGAGGAACCGTATTCGGGCTGACGCTCGACACGGACCGTTCTGAGATCATAAAGGGGATATTGGATTGTATATGCTACGAAGTCAGGGTCAACCTGGATTCTCTTGAAGCCGCCGGTTTTCGAATTAAAAAGCTCCGTGCGATTGGGGGCGGGGCACGGTCGGAGCGCTGGATGCAGCTTAAGGCGGATATTACGGGACTACCGGTTGAAACGACCGATGTGACGGAAGCGGGGTGCCTGGGTGCTGCATTTCTTGCAGGGCTTGGATCGGGAGTATTTTCGTCATCCGGAGACATCCTCGAAATAACGAAGATACGTCATGTGTATGAGCCGAGAACTGCGATGAAGCAGAGCTATGATGAAGCCTATCGGAAGTACTGCGAACTCCGTAGCCGTGTTGAAGGGCTCGTTCTGGATTGAAGCTGCTGACAGTTCAGTGAATCTGGATTCTATCACATACCTATCCGCCGGCTTATGTGTAAAATAATTCAAATTGACTGTACTATATGATGCGGAATAAATTATTGCAGTTTTTGAAAATTATGGTAACCTTGTCTTATAACTTGGATACATCTCACATATTTTTTCCCTTCTTGAAAACTGCACTGTGAAGAGTAGTTTAGCTTAAAATGCCAGTACAAAAAAATTGCATACTGATCTTAACTAATGTACCGTTGTTAAATGGAGGTAGTAATGAAGAAAATTATTCTATTTCTGTTTATTTCTGTCTTCTTCCCATTGTGTATGTTCGCCCAGAACAGTCAGCCGTCATACTTCTCTTTAAACCTTACTCCAGGTCTCAATTTTCCTGTGGGCAGTGATAAAGATTACTTCAACCTGGGAGGAGGAGTGGGAGTATCCGGTGAATACAGGCTGCCTGCGAAACCTGTTTTTTATTTAAGCGGCGGAATCGGATACAGTTTCATCCCTGTGACATTTGAAACATCCCTGTCGGTAGTTTCTTTTGGCGCAGGCGCAGGTGCGCATGTCGATTTAGGCAAAAGGTTTTTTTTAAAGGGATACACAAACGGAGGATTTTACTACAGTTTGTTAAACGATCGGTCCGGGCCGAGGAGCGGCAACCCTTTTGTCATTGCAGGGTCCGGGCTGCGGTTTTTGATCACGCCTCAGATAAGTGTGGGGGTTGAGGGGGCGTACACAAATTATTTCGGATTATACAACGGTATTACCCTCTCCCTGGGAACCGCGTATCATTTTAAACCGAGGGGAGAGAGGAGTATCAGAGGTGTGAGACCTGCGACTCCTGAACTTCTCTCCGGTAGAGAGTATCTTGAGATAGAGGATGTATCATTTGAGGATATATTTCCAGTATTTTTCAAGTACTACGATGACCACCCCATCGGAAAAGCAGTGCTTCACAACAAAACGGATACGCCCATCACAGATATATCGGTGAATCTATTCGTAAAACAGTACATGGACAATCCAAAAGAATGCAGCGTTCCTTCAGAGCTTGCACCGGGAGAGAAACACGAGATAGAGCTGAACTCACTTTTTACAGAGAAGGTGCTCGAGATCACGGAGAGCACAAAGGCGTCTGCTGAAATCACCATCGAATTTTCTGTCAATGATAATAAATACGCTGATAACTACATTGAAACTATTCGACTGTACGACCGTAACGCCACCACATGGGATGATGACAGGAGGGCGGCTGCCTTCGTAACTGCCAAAGACCCTGCTGTGCTCACCTTTTCCAAGAACATTTCAGGAATTGTTAAAGAAAAGGGGAGCAGGGCGGTTAACCAGAACCTGCGAATGGCAATGGCCCTTCATGAAGCGCTTTCTCTGTACGGCATGAACTATGTCATCGATCCGAAGACACCGTATAAAGAGTTTTCGGCAAAAAAGACGGAAGTTGATTTTCTTCAGTTTCCCAGGCAGACGTTTCAGTACAGGGCGGGAGACTGTGACGACCTCTCTATTCTCTACAGCTCCCTCTTTGAATCAGTCGGTATCGAAACAGCGTTTATCACAGTACCGGGCCATATCTTTATTGCCTTTTCGCTTGATATGAGTGCCGATGAGGGCAGGAAAAATTTCCTCAACGCAGAAAACCTCATATTCATGAACGGACAAACCTGGATACCTGTTGAAGTAACGGAGATCGACGGGGGATTCCTCAAGGCATGGAAGACAGGTGCGAAAGAATGGAGGGAAGCGGTCGCCAGGGAGCAGGAGGGCTTTTTGCCGCTGCATGAGTGCTGGAAGCTCTTCGAGCCTGTCGGCCTGCCCGGGGCCGGGCCTGAAGTGACGGTCCCATCGAAAGAGAGTATTCTGGATGGGTATACCAGGGAGGTGGTTTCCTTCATCGACAGGGAAATCTATCCCAGGCTTGCTGAAATTCAGGCAGAGATTAAAAAAACAGGAGGGGCAGCGAAGTCGATCAACAAGCTCGGTGTTTTGTATGCACGCTACGGTCTCAACGACAGGGCCCAGAGGGAGTTTCTCAAAATTTTGGAGAAAGATAAAATATTCGTGCCGGCTATCATCAACCTCGGTAATATCTACTATTTAAGCGGAGATATGAAAAAGGCAAAAAGTTACTATGAGCAGGCCTATCAGATTAAGCCTGACAGCGCGACAGTTCTGCTCTGTGTTGCCCGGGTTAATCATGAACTGGAAAATTACGGTACTGTAAAGGATGCATACGGGAAACTGAAAGAGAAAAATCCCGACCTCGCCCGGCAGTTCGCATACCTTGATCTTCGAGGCGATGATGCAGCCCGCGCTGCTTCAATAGGAAACCTGAAGGAGGTGGTCGTATGGGAAGAATAAAAATAAGACATAAGGCATTTATTAACACAATCAAAACTACAGTTGACATTATTCGGGCACGAAGCGTCAAAATAATCGCATATACAGCTGTGTTGATATTTCTTGCATTTTTTCTATTTGCCGGGTGCTCGAACAGCAAGCTCAGGGATTTTATTGAAGAGCAGACAGCATTGCATAACAGAGGACAGGTCGATAAGTTGATCGTGTATGTTAGTGCTGAAGGAAACAACGAGAATGACGGTACTATTGATGCTCCTGTGGCAGACATTCAGACCGGCATTGATAAAGCACAGGAGCTGATAACAGCATATGAAGAATTTGATACGGCTGAGGTATGGGTTGCACTGGGCATCTATGGCGTAAACTATCAGGGAGGTATCTTCATCACCATGCGAGAGGGGGTTTCCCTGTATGGTGGGTACGCGAATGACTTCAGTACCAGGGATTCTTCTGAATACCCTACGGTGATCGTTGATCAGAGCACCAGTGGTGGTACGCAGGGAAATTTTAATATAGTAGTTAAAGTGGAAAACGGCATTACAGCGGGTACGGTTCTGAAAGGATTCACTATACAGGGTGGGGGCGGAGAATATACCTGTGCGTTGTCAATTAATCAATCGTCTCCGACCGTGCAGGAGAATGTCATTAACGGAGGCAACGGTGTTAAGAGTGCCTTTGCCGTTATCATCTCCAGTCAATCCTCACCGGAGATTCAAGGCAACACTATCAACGGCGGAAGCTCTGCAGGTGAAAATAATGGGTTCATCATCTTGGACTATTCGGCTCCTCTTATACAAAACAATACTATCATCGGAGGGAGCGAAGGAGATTCATGCGCTATATTCATTTTCACAGATGGCACCCCAACGATCCAGAACAACACCATTAGCGGCGGAACGGGTACATCTACATACGGGGTAAAAGATTCATCCGGCATGAGGTTAACTCTCAGATGGAACACGATTCACGGCGGAACAGGGACCGGCTCGACCACCGGGATCAGGGTGAGTGATGGAGGAACGCCGGATATATACGGGAACCTTATTCACGGCGGGATTGTAAGTTCCGTCGGTGGTATAATTTGCGAGGGCATTTTAGTAATAGAAGATTCGAACCCCACTATTTACAACAACATTATCTTCGGTGGTAAAGCTCCCGACCCCGTGGGAGTCGCCGGGATACGCTTTGAAGGGAGCGGGGGCTGGGTCCTCAACAATACTATCGATGGCGGTGTCGGAGCTGACGTGAGCTGCATCGAGCTTACAAATGAGCAGTCCACAGGTTCGGATCCCAGCATTACAAACAACATCCTGTTTGCCTCCGGAATCCCTGGCCCGAGCTCACGTACCTGCATCAACGAATGGACTGATAACGGAATATATGCGCAGACTATAAAAAACAACGATTTCTGGGATATATCCGGCGGTACTATTCTCTACCACGATCATAACGACAATACGTATACTACCGCTTCTGCCATCAACGCACTTTCTCACGCCGCGGGAAACATCGACCTGGGTCCTGGGCTGGCAGATGTACATGGACCGGACAGTACACCGGAAACCATGGAGGACAACGACTGGCACCTTACAGACGCCTCGCCAACCAGTGTTAGCAACGGCGGAGTCGATGGGGCGACAGCCGGGTTCGGCTTCACAACAGATAAAGAAGATCAGACTCGCACCGGCAATGGTTCAACCGGCTGGTCCATGGGCGCCTATGAGAAGGATTAAGGCAGAGGCCTGATTACTGAAAGTAACGTATTGCCCATCTACCAGAGAATATTACCATCATACTTGCCGAATTCTTCATCTTTTGTAACAAGCGGCATTTTTTCCAGGATGCTCTGTGCAATGAGAATACGGTCAAAGGGGTCGTAATGATGGCGGGGCAGGCGAATTGTGTAAAGTGTGTGAAAAAGCCCTATCGGAAGCTGGGAAAATGCATTTGCCCGCAGCTGATATATTGAGGTGCTTCAGGCGTCCCCGGAGAGCAGAACCTCGTCGGTCTCGAAGGTTTTATGGCGTATTTCGTGAAACTTCTTTATCAGTTTTTCTACAGTCAGTCTCTCTTTTTCTTTTCCTTCGACATCGAGAATGATTTCTCCGCTGTCCATCATAAGAAGGCGGTTGCCGTAGGCGATGGCCTGGCTCATGTTGTGCGTTATCATAATGGTAGTCAGTTTGTACTCACCGATGAACCTGGTGGTGAGATCGAGCACGATCTGGGCATTCTTGGGGTCGAGGGCCGCGGTATGCTCATCGAGGAGGATCAGCTCCGGCCTTGAGAGCACCATCATGAGCAGGGTCAGCGCCTGCCTCTGTCCACCTGAGAGGAGCATCACGTTTTCCTTCATCCTCTCCTCGAGTCCCATCTCGAGCTGGACAAGCTGCTGTTTGAAGTACCCCCTCATTTTATGGTTGAGGCTTATTTTCAGGCCCTTGAACCCCTTTTTGTAACAGATCATCATGTTGTGCTCCAGGCTCATGTTCGATGCGGTCCCGAGAAGGGGGTCCTGAAAGATGCGCCCGATATACTTTGCGCGCCTGTATTCAGGGTGGCGTGTTACGTTCTGGTCCCTGACGAAAATCTTACCCTCTGTCGGGGGAAACGTTCCGGTGATGAGGTTGAACAGAGTGGTCTTACCGGCTCCGTTGCTTCCGATGATGGTGATATAATCGCCATCCCGCACATGGAGAGAGATATTCCTGAGCGCGATCGTTTCGTTCGGGGTTCCCTCATTGAATACCTTTGTTACGTTCTGCAGTCGTATCATAAGAATGTCCGCTTCTTTACCCTGATGCTCCTGAACTTGGTAAGCACCAGTGACAGAATAATGAGCACACCCGTAATGAGCTTGAGATCGTTCGGGGTCATGTGTACATAGTATCCATAGTAGCGGCCGGCATACATTATTCCTTTGAAGAGTATCGAGCCGAGAATCGCACGAAGGCCGAGCAAGCCGATCCTGTTCGAGCGTATGAGAAACTCTCCGATCATAACGGAGGCGAGCCCCGAGATAATGATACCCTGACCGAGACTGATATCGGCAAACCCCTGATACTGCGCTGCAAATGCGCCGGATACTGCCACCAGCCCGTTCGATATGCCGACTCCGATCATCTTGAGAATCTCGGGATTTGCTCCCTGGGAGACAACCATCTGTTCGTTGTTCCCGAGAGCCCCCAGAGTGAGCCCTAAATCGGTATGGAAGAAAAGAATAAAGATCCCCAGGATAACGGCAGCAACGATGATGAAAAAGACAAGCACGACGTACTGGTCTGGCATGCTGCCGCCTGCCATCGAGGTTACCTTTGTTAGTATTGTTTCCTGCTTAAGAAGGGGGAGGTTCGCCTTGTTGCCTAAAACACGTATGTTGATCGAGTACAGCATGGTCATGGTGAGTATGCCGGCAAGGAGGCTCGGGATTTTCAGCTTGTTGTGGATAACGGCGGTTACCACCCCGGCAAGCACCCCTCCTCCGAGGGAGATGAAAAGCGCGAGCCAGAGGTTCGCACCGTTGGTGATGAGAATGGCCATGATGGCCGCGCCGAGGGGGAAAGAGCCGTCAACGGTTAGATCGGGAAAGTCCAGTATTCTGAATGTAATAAATACCCCTAACGATACGATCCCGTATATAAGACCTTCTACGAGTATGCCTTCAATCATGTGAATGCCTTGAGCCCCACCTGGTAGGGAGATAAACTGGATCCGTCCGGATGCGTTTGGTTTCAATACAGCCGCGTACAGGCGGCATTTTCAAACCCCGCCGCTCATACAGGCGGCGGGGTTTTTATTGCACAGGTTTAACATTGTATCCGGCTGCGGCCTACCTGCATAACCCGCCTTTACTTTGTTTTAAGTGTTCCGTTTTCGACAATTTTACTCGCACTGTCTATCACATCCTGAGGAAAACTGAGGCCGAGCTTTTTCGCCACATCGAGGTTGATGAGCAGGTCGATATCCGACGGGTCAGTCATGAATCGGGTCGGAATATCCTCGGGTTTTGCACCTTCCAAAAGCTCGGCGATCAGGCGGCCTGTCGCGCGTCCCATTTTATAGTAGTCGAATCCCCATGCTGCAAGCACATCGAACTTTTCTGCGGAGCTCGGGTCGGCCGACATAACCGGAACCCCGTTTTCGAGCGCCACTTCTGTGAGCGCCGCAAGCGCTGAAACAACGGTATTGTCCGTGCTTACGTATATTCCGTCAACCCTGTTGATGATTGCCTGTGTCGCCTGCTTTACCTCTGAAGAGTTGGTGACCGTCGACTCGACGAACTCTATACCGAGCGCATCGCATGCCTCTTTTGCCATGCCGGCAAGCCGGACCGCATTGGCTTCACTGCTGCTGTACACATGGCCGAGCCTGTTTATCTTTTTGATGCGGTTGAGGAATTCTATCTGATCACGGACCGGTGTCATGTCCGAAACGCCTGTAATGTTCTTTCCGCCTTTATCGAAAGAGTCGACGAGACCTGCATCGACCGGGTCGGTGACTGCGGAATACACGACGGTAATATCTTTAAGCGCGTTTGCAAGCGCCTGTGCGGTGGGTGTTGCGATACCGACGGCAATTCTGACATGCTCGGATTTGAACTTGTTTGCTATCGATGCCGCGGTGCTTACCTCGCCGTTCGCATTCTGCAGATCATATTCGAGATCATAGCCCATGTCTTTGAGCTGATCCTGTATTCCCTGTTCGACTGCATCGAGCGCCGGGTGGGAGACGATCTTGGAAATACCGATAATGTCCTTTTTTACCTCCTGCTTCTCCCCGCTTGCGAAAACCCCGGTTGCTGTAAGAAAAACAAGGGCTAAAATAAAAATTACTGTTTTTTTCATATTCTTCTCCTTATATATTATTTGATACTGGAACTACTGTAAACTGCATAATTGACATAGAATACTTTCAAGCAGCATAAATGTCAATTGAATTAATGGCGGCTGGTTTCCGGAAATCGGGGTGTACATTGTATCATAAACGGAGGTTTTTATGGACAGTCGGAAGAAACGGGTAATCGGATTCCTGCGGGAAAATGGGATGTATCATGAGAATATAGAGTTGGATACGTGCTGCAGCAGTTTTATCGATGAAATGGAAAGGGGGCTTTCAGCAAAAGGCAGCAGTCTGCAGATGATCCCCACCTATATTGATGCGGAGAAAAAAATTCCTTTAAACAAACCGGTTGTTGCGCTCGACGCAGGGGGAACGAATTTCCGGGTTGCGACGGTCTATTTCGACGGGAACGGACAGCCTGTTATCGAAAGATTCAAGAAGTTCAGGATGCCGGGCGTCGAGAAAGAACTCGGTAAACAGGAGTTCTTCCAGACAATCGCCGACTATATACTGGATGTTATGGACTCGAGCAGCAGAATCGGCTTCTGTTTCTCCTATCCGGCTGAGATTCTTCCGAACAAGGATGGCAGGCTTATTCATTTTACGAAAGAGGTGAAAGCCGGAGAGGTGGTGGGCGAACTGATCGGAGAGAATCTTCTGGGCGAATTGAGGCGAAGAGGCTGTTCAGACGAACTGCAGCTCGTACTGCTCAACGACACCACGGCAACCTTGCTTGCCGGTAAATCAGCGACTGCAGGCAGGTTCTTTAACAGTTTTATCGGATTCATTCTCGGCACAGGTACAAACAGCTGTTATATTGAAAATAACCGTAATATCAAAAAGGTCGATGATCTCGATCCGGAGAAGAATCAGATAATCAATGTCGAGTCAGGCGGTTTCGGCAGAGGGCCTCGAGGGCGGGTGGATCTCGAGTTCGATAAAACAACGACGGACCCGGGAAGTGCCACCTTCGAGAAGATGATATCGGGTGCCTATTTCGGGCCGCTCTCCCTTTATTCCATGAACGCTGCTTGCCGAAAGGGCCTTTTTTCGACTGATTTTGCTGCAGCGCTCGAGCATATTCCATTGCTGACTACTGCGGGTATCAATAGTTTTCTGCTCAGCCCCTATGATACTGGAACAATTCTGGGGGGCGTGATTCAGCGAGAGGATGACAGGGTGACACTTTTCTACCTCATTGATCAGTTGATAGAACGTGCGGCCAAACTGACGGTTGTCAATCTTTCTTCTGTCGTTTTAAAGGGGGGCGGGGGAAGAAATCCATGCAGTCCGGTCTGTATTACTGCGGACGGATCCATGTTCCACGGGCTTTCCACCCTGAAGGAGAGAATAAATTGCTTTATGCGCCGGTTTCTCGTTGATGGTAAGAATCGGTTTTACGAGTTCACGCAGATCGACAACGCGTCCTTGATCGGCGCTGCGATAGCGGGACTCATAAATTGACACTTGCAATAGAAAACGATTGACACCTCAAGGAGGGATACCTCAAGGAGGGATACCTCAAGGAGGGGCACCTCAAGGAGGACGCCTCAAGGGGCTTTACGCAACGTTGTATAGTTACCGGTTGTTCAGAACAGAGGGCTGAATGGGCCAGCCGACCGGGCTTTTCTATATTCCGGAATAGGCGCGCTCGAATATTTCCACCACATCTTCTTTTTCCATTTTAGCGGGTGTTTCATCAAAAAGGCCGCCCATGGTATAGTATGCATTTTCAGCGAGCTTCGGGAAATCCTCTTTCCTGACGCCGAATGCGGCCAATGTATCTTTTTCGAGTCCTGCGTTTTTTATCAACTTTTTCAATCCCTCAATAAATGCAAAGGCCTTCTTTTCCCCGGGCAGATCCTGCATGTCTTCTCCCATGGCAACGGCCATATCGGCGAATCGCGCTGGATTTTTCTCAGCAACCCATGAGAAATAGGCGACTGAAAGTGCGGTAAGCCCCGCGCCGTGCGGCACCTCCGGGTAATATGCGCTGACTGCGTGCTCGAGTGAATGGTGCGAGATGCACGATGAGAGAGATTCACAGATTCCCGCTTCGGTATTCGCCCACGCAATGTTGGTACGCGCTTCGAGATTGCCGGGTTCTTTCACTGCCACTGGCAGGTTTCGTGCGATAAGCCCGATGGCTTCGAGAGCCAGATGATCGCTTGAAGGTTGGTGGGAAAGGGCGAGGTAGGCCTCAGACGCGTGGAAAAAGGCATCCATTCCCGTGAAACCCGTTGTCTTGGGAGGCACACTGATCATGAGCTCTGGATCAACGATCGAAAGTGAAGGAAAGGTGTAATCGTTTCCCCATCCGATCTTTTCTTTAGTTTCACTTTTCGTAATAACAGTCCAGGGGTCGGCTTCAGTGCCGGTGCCTGCTGTTGTGGTGACTGCGACTATCGGGAGTGCGCCGTATGTCACCTCTTTTCCTCCGCCGCTGCCCGATCCCAGGTAATCCCAGTAGGTTCCGGGGTTTTTCGCCATAACGGCGATACTCTTTGAGGAATCAATGGTGCTCCCTCCGCCGAGTCCGAGAATGAAATCACATTTCTGTTCCCGTGCAACCGCTGCCCCTTCATCCACGTGTTCTGATACCGGATTCGGCAGAATCTTGTCGTATACAACCGTTTCAACACCGTTTTGTCCAAGGTAGCCGAGCACCCGGTCAAGGTAGCCGTGCTTTTTCATAGCTCCTGTGCCGCCAATAACGACAAGCGCTTTTTTACCCGGAAGATGGGGAGTTGTTGCAAGTTCCTTCAAAGTCCCCGGGCCGAACAGTATGCGTGTTGGCATATAGTAGTTGAATTGCATGTTTATATTCCCTCCTGATTTGATATTACATAATGTATTAATATACAATGCATTAATGATAGGGGTCGCAGATGCAGGGTTGATCCGCGAGCTCAGTTAAGCTGCTAGACTGCCGATCGAACATTGGCTGGTGTGCATAACTAGCCTGCCCTCACGAATTCATTGTATATCTTTTCCTCCCCGATGGTCGTGTCTTCGCCATGCCCGGTATAAACCCTCGTATTTTCGGGAAGCGTGTACAGCCTGGTGAGTATGCTCCGTTTCAATTCTTCGATGGAACCGCTCGGGAGGTCGGTTCTGCCCACCGAGTGATAGAAGAGCGTGTCCCCGGAAAAAAGATGTTTGCCTGCTTTTATGCAGATGCTCCCCTTCGTATGTCCCGGTGTAAGGAGTACTTCCAATATCTGATTATCGAATTCAATGCGGTCGCCGTCGTGAAGAAGGCCATCCGGCGCCATTGAGATAAACGGTGTTCCGACCATTATCGAAAGGTTCATCTGGGGGTTGAAGAGCATCTGATAGTCTTCTTCACTTATCAGGAGCTTTGTATCGTAATGCGCTTTCAGGGGATTGTTCCCGGCAATATGATCATAGTGGCCGTGTGTGTTTATGATGTAGGCCAGTTTCCTCTTTCCGATAAGCGGTAGAATAAGCTCGGGGTTGCCGCCCGGATCGATAACAACCGCCTCGTCGTCATTTCTCAGAATAAAACAATTTGCCGCAAGAATACCGACGGTCCTCATTATAATTTCCATGTATTCGTCACCTCTGCTGAAACGTCTTTCACGTCTGGAAATGGTGGAATTTATGCCCGAATCTTGTCTCTCGAGTTTATAATGAGAGTAACAGGTCCCCTGTTGACAAGCCGCACATTCATCATTGCTCCGAACCTGCCTTCCAGTACCGGCATATGAAATGACTTGAGCTCTTCAATAAGGCCCTCGTATAGAGGCAGTGCCTCTTCCGGTGCTGCGGCTTCTGTAAACGAAGGTCTTCTGCCCTTCCTCGTATCTCCGAGGAGGGTGAACTGAGAAACGACGAGTATCTCACCGCCGATATCGATAAGTGATCGGTTGAGGTTTCCCTTTTCGTCATCGAAAATACGAAGATTCACCACCTTTTGGGCGATGTAGCGGATGTCATTTCTACTGTCACCTGCCGCAATTCCGACAAGCAGGAGTATTCCGTCATCGATGCTGGAAATCTGTTTACCGTCAATGAGAACTTCCGCCTCTTTCACACGCTGAACGAGTCCGATCATTTTATTCGCAAATCCTCTTTGGGTATGTGTGCGAGGCATGGATGACTATTTTTCTTTTGCCTCTTCTTCCTTCCTCATGGCTGTCGCCTTGATAACATCTTCTGCGATTTTGCCGCTGATCGGATCGTAATGTGAGAATTCCATTTCAAAAGAACCTGTGCCGGAGGTCATCGATCTGAGCTCAATTGAATATTTTAAAAGTTCAGCCTGCGGGACTTTCGCACGAATAAGCTGTATCCCGCCCCCTATGTTGTCCATCCCTAGTACTCTTCCTCTCTTTGAATTCAGGTCGCTCATAATATCACCTGTGTACTGGTCGTCGACATACACCTTCAGGTCCATAACAGGCTCAAGGATTGTGGGTTTCGCCTTGTCCATCGCCAGTTTAAACGCCTGCCTCCCGGCAATCTTGAATGCCAGCTCGGAGGAATCTACTTCGTGATATGATCCGAATACAAGGCTTGCCCGGACATCGACAACCGGGTATCCGGCAACGACACCTTCCTCCATTGCCTCTCGTACCCCTTTTTCGACCCCCGGAATGTAGCCCTTCGGTATTGCACCGCCGACGATCTTATCCAGAAATTCGAATCCTTCACCTCTCGGCAGTGGTTCGATTTCCAGAAAAACCTGGCCATACTGGCCGTGGCCGCCGGACTGTTTTTTATGCTTATAATCGGCCTTTGACGGTGATTGCACTGTTTCCCGGTACGCTACGAGTGGTGTGGACGCTACGTAATCAATACCGTTTTTTTCCTTGAGGCGGGATAGAATGATGTTGAACTGGAGCTCACCCATACCGGAGATGACCGTCTGTTTTGTTTCCTTGTTGTACTGGACATGAAATGCAATATCCTCTTCTGACGCCCTCTGTAGAAGAGAAGCCAGCTTGTCCTCCTCCTTTTTATTTTCCGCTTTTATCGCAACACTGTGAACGGGGCTTGGCAGTACCATTTCGGGAAGTATCACCGGCTTTGCAGGGGAGGTTAGTGTATCACCTGTTTCGGCAAGCGGCATTTTCGTCAGCACAATAATATCACCCTCTTCGGCATCACGGTCGAGTGATTTCTGCGTTTTACCGAATGGAAGGCCGAGTTTTGATACCTTCTCCTTTTTATCCCGTGAAGCATTGTATACTTCCTCTTCAGAGTGAAGGGTTCCGCTCAGAATGCGGAGAATGGATATTTTTCCTGCAAACTGGTCTATAATCGTTTTAAAGACTATCCCGCACAACTGCCCGTCTTTGTTCCTCTCGAGTACCACTTCTTTTGAGGTGTCAGATAAATTGAGTGTGGTAATTGTTTCTCTGAAGTTTGATGGGGGTGCGAGCTCTTTGAGTATATTGAGCGCCTCAAAGACTCCCCGGTTAAGTGCACATGAACAGAATAGCACTGGAACGGCCTCTCTTTTTTGTACCATTTCTCTCAGGCCGCGCATGATTTCATCTTCCGACAGGCTTTCGCCTTCGAGGTACTTCTCGGTAAGCTCATCAGTGGATTCTGCTGCAGTTTCGATTAGCTCATTTCTCAGTGCGTCACTTTCATCCTTGAGCTCTGGTGGGATATCCTGTTCTTTGCCACTTTTTTCGCTTTCTGAATACACAAAGGCCTTCATTTTAATAAGGTCGATCACGCCGGAAAAATCGTCTTCCTGCCCTATGGGGAGTTGGGTAAGAAGGAGTTTTGTCTTAAAATTTTCTTTTATATTGTCAATGACTTTTCGATAGTCGGCACGCTCCTTGTCCATCTTGTTGACGAGGAACAACACGGGTATCTTGATGCCCGCTGCCCTGTTCCATATTTTGGTTGTTTCTATTTCCACGCCATTTACGGCATCAACGAGCATGAGCATCGAGTCCACACCGTAGAAGGCGGACACAACCTCCCCGACGAAATCTGCAGACCCCGGCGTATCAACAATATTTATGAGGGCATCTTCGTGATTTAACGAAAAGACGGTAGATTTTATCGATATCTTCCTCTTGATTTCTTCCTCATCGTAGTCGCTCATCGATTTTCCCTCGTCAACCGTGCCGGGTGCATCAACAGAACCGGTGTCGTATAGAAGATCATCCAGAAACGAGGTCTTGCCTACGGATGTGTGACCGGTAAGCGCAATATTTATTTTTTTCATACAATCCTCCGTCTTGTGTGCTGTACGGTCACTATACTCATACGGGCGCAGGGACGTCAAGACTTTTGTCCTCTCCCTGCAATCTACGGGTATTGCTATTTTAAATGCGGTGTATTATGGTTTTATCAAATGGAATACCGACATTTCATGCCGGAGAAAGCTGGTTTTCTTGCCAGAATTTTATGCTCAACTAACTATATTATGTTATTTTATAATTACCTGCCATTACGTGCCGCAGGTATACATTTTATAGGTAAGAACCATTAGGCAAGTGCACCATCAGGCATATATTGGTTTGAACTTTTTACGATTGAAGTTAACTTGCCTGTTTTTTATGTACCGATACCGGAGGATGCAAATAGATATGAAAAACCCCGTACTGCGAATTTTTACCCTCTGCACATCCGCCTTCGGACTGCTCTTGCTTCTTTCAACCTGTTCTGCAGAGGCTGTCAAGCAGGGACCGCCTGTTCAGAATGTGGATCAAAAAATCCTGGAGGAGTTTGATGGCTACAGGCAGAACGGTAAATTTTATGATGCAGCTCGCAGCTACATAGAGTTTATAAACTGCTGCAGCGATGAAAGAAAGGTGCAGCTCATCAGCGGCATTAGCAACCTCTATAAAGAAAAAATCATCAGCACCGAGAAAAAAGGCAAACGGCTCGATTCTATCGAGTATACATTTTCCTATATAAATCTTATGGAAAACGAAGTTCCGGACGGCTTTCCAGCCGAAGAGATAGCTCAATATCGAAAAAAGCTGGACGAGTACATAGACGGGTATCTGGCAACGGATTTGAACAGCCTCGGAGAATTGCAGAAAGCATCGGTTTTGCTTTTGCTCTACCATTTTTCCGAGAACAGGAATGTAATCAGGAAACTGGTCGAGCTTTTTCTCGCGCGCGGGAATTACGTACTTTCGCAAAAATATCTTACTGAATATGAAGGACTTCTCTCAGAAGAGGAGAAGAGTTCGGGTGCGTCTGACAGTGCACTCAAGGAAAAGCTCGCCGTGCTGAAGGTTGAAGGTGAATCGAAAACGGGCAAGAGCCAAAATCCAATCGAAGAGACGGTTAAAAGCAGTGTCAAGATAGTTGTAGACAGGGGTATAAAGACAAAGGGAGGGGTCGGTATGCCGGACCAGGCACTCGGTACCGGTATCGTTATCGACAGCAGGGGCTACATTCTCACGAATTATCATATTATCGAATCGAGTGTGGATCCAACCTATGAGGGGTATTCGAGAATATATATTTATCCGGGGAAGGATGAAACCGTCAAGTTTGTGGCCAGGGTTATCGGGTATGACCGGGTGTTTGACCTTGCCCTCCTGAAAATCGAAAAAAAGATAGAGAGCAGAATACTCATGGGCGACTCTGATTCGCTTGTCCAGGGTGAAAAAGTGGTGGCGATCGGTAATCCGGTCGGCCTTACCAATACAGTCACTTCGGGTGTGGTCAGCTCTGTTGACAGGCCGTTTTTACAGCTCGGTGGAATTATTCAGATAGATGCTGCCCTTAATCCGGGGAACAGCGGAGGCGCGCTGATAAACGGCGAAGGCTACCTCGTCGGAGTCGCATTTGCCGGACTTGAAAATTTTGAAAACCTCAATTTCGCCATTCCTTCCGAGCATATACTAAGCGTTCTCCACAGGTTGTACAACGGCGGCGAGGTGGAGCGGAGCTGGATCGGCTGCTCCCTCAACGTAGAGTCGGGGGGATTGAAAATTGCCTATATTTCGCCTGAAAGCCCGTCCAGCGTGTGCGGACTTAAAACAGGTGATGTTATTACAGAGGTAAATGGGAAGCAGGTATCAACGGTATACGATATGCAAAAACTGATCGCTACCATGGACAACCCTCTGATACTAAATATAACTATTGAGAGAGACGGCTCACCCGAAACAAAGCCCATCTACCTTGACAAGCGGCCGGTTGAGCCTGCCAGATATATCTACAAGCATGACGCCCCTGAGAATATCGTGACACCAATTTTCGGGCTTGTCCTCTCAAAGAGTGAATCGGGTAATAAGAAATCCTATATCATCACGCATGTGCTAACCGGGTCCGTTGCCGCAAACGCAGGGATATCCGAGGGGGATGTCATCAAGCTGAGAAGCATCAAGTACGACGAAGATAACGAGTATTTTGCAGTGATCATTGATCTCAAGTCAAAGCGTTTCGGCTACCTTGACAAGAGTATGGCGCTCTACCAGTATACGGAAGTCAATACCTTTATATAAGTTACTTCAGTGTAATACCGCCGGTGCGCGGCAGCATGATTTTGTACCGGTACTAGTCGATTTTATCGAGGCATCGTTGAATCCAGGCGTCGGACATACCGCTGTCCATACCCTCCTCTTTACCCTGAATGAACAGCTTGATGGCTCCTTTATAGTCTCCAAGATAGAAGAGACACTGTGCGCTGTAGAAGTGGATTTCCGCTAATTCTCTTTTTCTCAGGTTTCTGTTTCTTTCAATTTTTTTGAAATTATCAAGCGCAGTGCTGTATCTGGCTTTATAAAAATTAGTTCGAAGATTTCGGTCAATAAACTCCCTGTTCGTGGGAGGCTTTGGTTTTGGCTGGATAATTTTTCTGACAACGGGGATTAAGACTGCGGTATTAACTCCGGATAGTACGGACCTGTTTTCCACACCGAGCCTGTTTACAGTGGTTACATAGAAATAGCAACGTTGGCTCTCTTTAAAAGCCACCCTGAATCCGCTTCTATCACCCCCCATTTCGGTCCGGGGAGATAAACCTGAAAGATCCATCGTCTCTCTATCCTGGACGTAGAGCCGGTAGGTGTAGTCCTTTCTTACCGGGGAGTACCGTATTAGTGCTGTATCCTGCAGTTTTTGGACAGTCACAGATTGCACAGGATCCGGAACCGGCGCAAAATCGATGGGAGTGAGGGTAGTATTCTGATAGGGAATAAAGGAAAAATATTCGATATCATCCTTTACAACGGACACCATGTAATAATATTTACCGTCCCTTTCAGGCCGATCTGTGAACGGCAACTCATCAGACCCAATCTCTCCTGCCAGCCGTGCATCGGCAAGATCTGGTTTCGCGGTAATCGTGGATGTTGATCTGTAAATTCGGTACTGTACGTCTTCATTCTGTATGGTTTCGAAGCGTACGGTAACAATGCCGCCTGTATATTGTACCTTGAGAAGCGTAATAAAGGTATCATCCGCCGGTTCCCGGGCATTAAGTGAAACGGCTGCGGTAAATGTAACCAGCAGGATTATACAGATTATTCGCAGTCCCGACATATGTTCGATCTTTTTCTACGTTCCTTCGATTAAGCTATCTGCTATACTCGGCCGCGAAATGGCATATCCCGCCAGGGACATATCCCGCCAGGGACATATCCCGCCAGGGACATATCCCGCCAGGGACTTGTGCCATTTCTCAGTAACTTCAAATAAGTTATCTTTGATACTCAGTCCTGCAAAGGATACATCCCGCCAGGGGGACTTACGCCACTTATGAGTAACATGTTGAGGCAACAGGGTTTTATTACTTTATCGTCAGGAAGGAGTCTGTTTATGATGTTCTGTTAGCCGATCTGCGAACCCCACTATTTAACGGCGTCTTTGAGGTCCTTTGCCCTGTCGGTTTTTTCCCAGGAGAATTCACTTCTCCCGAAATGGCCGTATGCAGCGGTTTTTCTGTAGATGGGCTTACGCAAGTCGAGTGTCTCGATAATTGCACGGGGGGTGAGATCGAAAATCTTTTTTACTGCCCGTACGATCCCCTCTTCGTCAACCTGTCCGGTCCCGTGGGTATCGATATTGACCGATATCGGTTCCGCAACACCGATTGCATAGGCAAGCTGCAGCTCACACTCGTCTGCCATTCCTGCAGCGACGATATTCTTTGCAATATAGCGGGCCATGTATGCAGCGCTTCTATCGACTTTTGTGGGGTCTTTTCCCGAAAAACAGCCTCCGCCGTGGCTCCCGAACCCTCCGTACGCGTCGACCATGATCTTTCGCCCGGTAAGGCCGGTATCGCCGTGGGGTCCGCCTATAACGAATCTTCCGGTTGGGTTTATATGGTAGGTGATGTTTTTTTCATCTATGTATTCCGGTGGTACAACCTTTTTTATGACCTGTTCGACCATATCCTTGTAGATGTCTTCGTACTCAACCTCTGCGGAATGCTGGGTCGATATAACGACGGTGTCCACCCTGATGGGTTTACCGTTATCGTACTCGACGGTAACCTGGGATTTTCCGTCGGGTTTCAGGTAGGGAAGCTTTCCGGATTTCCTGAGGTCTGAAAGACGCATGAGGAGCTTGTGGGCAAGCATGATGGTAAGAGGCATTAACTCTTCGGTCTGGTTTACCGCATATCCGAACATCATGCCCTGATCGCCGGCCCCCTCTTCTTTATGGAGTCCCTTGCCTGCGGTTACACCCTGAGAGATATCGGGTGACTGCTCATCGATGCTCGTGATAACCGCGCATGTCTCCCAATCGAATGCGAGCTCAGGTTCGGTGTATCCGATGGATTTGATTGTTCCGCGGACGACTTTCGGGATATCAACATATGCCGTGGTTGACATTTCACCGGCAACAAACGCCATGCCCGTGGTGACAAGGGTTTCGCATGCCACTCTGCCCTTCGGGTCCTGCTCCATTACCGCATCGAGAATCGCGTCAGAAACCTGATCGGCGACCTTGTCGGGATGCCCTTCCGCCACCGATTCGGATGTAAATAGATGCCTTGATTTGATCATGTACCTTCTCCTCGCATGTAAATTGTCTGTATACGTGAGAAATGAAAATGCTCAATAATCTGCCGTTTGTCAAGTGAAATTAGCACCTGACACCGGGTCTGTATAATACCTTGACACTCTGTGGGCCGCCTAGTATCATGGTTTTATCTATTTAAAATACTGGTCATCCGACCTGAGGCCGGCTGAATGTAGCTCTTCTTGTCGTAGGCGGCCTAAAAACGGAAGCAACCTGGTGAACAACATATTTTGTACCAAGGGCACAGGTACCAGAATTTCATTAATTATAAGATGAGCCTGTATTAATGTTAAAATTGCTTGTCATTACGTGCCGCAGGTATGCATTCTATAGGTAAAAACCATTAGGCAAGTGCACCATCAGGCATTTATCGGTTTGAACCTTCTAAAGAACTTCGGGCAAGTTACTGTTTGATACTCGGCCGTGAAGCGATATATCCTGTCCAAGGATACATCCTGTCCAAGGATACATCCTGTAAATGGCACACGTCGCTTTTACGCTTGGAAGTTCACTTGCCTATCTTTGACGAACAGTATGAATAATTGCGACACTGACAGGCCGATTGGAGTATTTGACTCCGGGGTTGGCGGACTTACCGTAGCAGCCGCCATAAAAAAGGCTCTTCCCGGAGAATCCATTGTATATCTCGGCGATCTACTTCACCTGCCCTACGGTTCAAAATCGGGGAAAGCGGTGCTCGACTTTACACGGGCGGCGGTGAATTTCATGCTCGGGCGCGGTATAAAGCTTCTTGTTATTGCCTGTAACACGGCAACTTCAGTTGCAATGCATATCATAGAAAAAGAGCTTGATATACCGGTAATCGGTGTGATTGAGCCGGGCGCACAGTCCGCGTGCAGCGTCACAGAAAATGGGCGAATTGGTGTTATCGGCACGACCGGCACCATAAAAAGCGGCGCTTATGAGCGGGCTTTAAAAAAGAAAAACGCTTCGGTTTCCGTTTTTCAGAAAGACACACCGCTGCTTGTTCCTCTCATCGAGGAGGGGTGGATTGGGCACCCTGTTCTAAAAATGGTGCTGGAGGAATATTTCACCTTTTTTAACAGTACGTCCATCGATACCATGGTTCTGGGCTGCACCCACTATCCGCTGATTCGACGACAGATACAGGAGGTTACAGGCTCGGTTCATATCGTTGATTCCGCCGAGACAACGGCTGCTGCCGTCAAAAGTCTTTTTGAAAACCACCGTCTCGGCCGCAGTTCAGAGGCGGGCGTCGGATACGAGATTTTTCTTACCGATTACACGGACAACTTCCGCAGTGTCGGTGAGAAGATCTTACAGCGGAAAATTGATACAGTCACTACCGTGACGCTCCGTTATTCAAACGGTAGGGTGATGTACAGGGAAAATCTATACGGAGAACTTGTATGAAAGTGTTTATGGCGGTGATTGTTTTTATAATGGTTGCTTCAGGGTTAGCATTTGCTGAGGTAGTGGATGGTATCGCGGCGAAGGTGGGTGCAGATATTATTACCATCCATGAATTCAACAGCGCCTATGGGCAGGCACGGCGGGCGGCGCTCATTCTGGGTGATGAGGTCCCGTCAAAGAAGGAGGTTATGAACAAGCTTATCGATAATCTTTTGATTAAGAAGGAAGCTGAGGCCCGGGGTGTCATTGTAACCGATGAGGAGCTCGAGAAGATCATTGCTAATATCAAGAAACAGGGAGATCTTTCAGATGGGAAATTCGAAGAACAGCTGAAACGGGAGGGTCTTACGTATGAGCAGCTCAAGGATCAGTACAGGATTGAACTGCTCAAGACCCGCCTCATCAACCAGATGGCATCATCGGGTATTCACACAATTGATGAGCAGGAAATAGAGAGTTTTTACAACGACCCTGCAAATCGTACGCTGCTCAGTGTTCCGCCTATTGTGAAGCTCGCAGAAATTTATTTGCCGCTTGCGCCGGATGCTTCCTACCAGGATGCAGTGAACGCAAAAAAACAGGCGAATGACATATACACTGCAGTAAAGTCCGGCCAAAGTTTTGAACAGCTTGTAAAACAGTATTCCCAGGCCCCCAATAAGGACAGCGAAGGGTACCTGGGGTCCTACACGAAAGAACAGCTTTCCGTTTTTTTAAAACCCGAAGATGTGAACTTTATCTTTTCACTTGACAGCGGAGATGTGACACCACCAATACGGCTCCAGGACGGATATTATTTATTCAAAGTACGTGAAAAAAGTGAAGGTGGCATGATGAAGTTCAGCGAGGCTCGAGAAAATATCAAGAGCTACCTTGTCAGAAAAAAAGGAGAAGGCATCTTCGAATCCTGGCTCTTGAAGGTTCGGCAGTCGACTAAAATTCAGAATATTATTTCAATGGAGTAGAATTTGGGTTCACGACGGAATGCGCGGGTTATTGCGCTTCAGGCTCTTTACCAGTATGACGTCGCGAAAAGAAACGTCGATGATATCCTCACCTTTGACTGGCTCGAAAAGAAGCATGATGCAGCCACACTTGAGTTCTCGAGAAAGATCATAAGGGGAACCATCCAATTCCTTGGAGATATTGACACAGCCATAGCATCTCAGCTCGAACACTGGGGTATGGACAGGCTTTCATATGTCGACAGGGCTATTCTAAGATTTTCAACCTACTCGCTTTTCTATCAGGAGGATGTGCCTGATACCGTCGTTATAAATGAAGCGATCGATATTGCGAAAATTTTCGGAAATGATGATTCCTACAGATTTGTAAACGGAGTTCTCGATGGAATTCGAAAGACAAAGGGGAAAGATGCGTTTAGAGAACATCGGAAAAGCTCTTTGGTCCTTTCTACGAAAAAGAAAAAAAATAGTTGAGTACATTCTTGTTGTCCTGCTGTTGTCCGCCGGTATTCTTGCATATTTTCTGGTTCAAAAAAGCGGTACATCGAACAGTTCCCTCCGTCCGAATATTTTCGATAGAAATCTGAGAGATGCACTCAACTATTACCGACTCGAGGAATATGACCGCTGTGAATTGCTGTTGAAGCATGTGCTCGATCAGGCCGGCAGACGGCGCACAAAGAGCCTGGCTGCTCTCTATCTCGGGAACATATACTTTAAAAAAAATGATTTCGAAAAAGCCCTTGCCCTGTACCGGGATTCGGCCTCCTACGATCGGAAAAATGTCAATGCTCTTTTTAATTCGGCTGTAGTGTTGTCTAAAACGGGGAGATGGACACAGTCTCTGGAAAGAGTTCAGAAAGTACTGGAACTACAACCCGATTTCAGGAAGGGACTCCTCTTTCTCGGCAATCTTTACTACGCTGCCGGGCAGTTTGACATGGCTGAACAGTTGTATACCAGGAAGCAGGATGACCCTTTATTTTTATTCAACCTTGCCATGGTATACGGTAGAATGAATCGGAGGGATGAATCGGTAAAACTGCTTAGCGGGCTTGCGTCCTCACCTGATGCCCCCGAGGCCCTGCGCGGCGCTGCTGCATATGAATGCGCCATTCTTATGCAGGAAAAAGATACGTATGATTCGGTGCAGTATTTGAAAAAGGCCCGTACCGTGTTTCCCGATTCTCCTGCTGTTCAGTACAATCTTGCCTACACTCTTTTGAAAACAGCGCAGTTCGGCGAAGCAGCCGACATTCTAAAAACCTTTACGGCCGATCCCGACTATTCGAGAAGAAGGGAATATGTTTCTTTATTCAGTTTTGCTCTCGTAAAGAGTGGGAGGTATAGGGACGCTCTCAATTTTATAATCCGTTCACATACCCAAAACGGGGACGAATTGACAGCGCAGATTGCCGGTGACATATTTCTCGAGCTTGGAGACCTGGTACAGGCGCAAACCTACTACAAGGAGGCCATTGAAAAAGAGACGATCGAGAAACCGGTGGACCAGAGCACCTATGTTAATCTGGTTCAAATATATTTACATCAGGGCTCCTATGAGCGTGCTATCGCCGTGAGCGATGATTTTGAAAAACATTACCCGGACAGCGTGCGCCCCATTATATGCAGGGCCGATGTGCTCTTCAGTCTCGGGAATATCAAGAATGCGAGGGTGTATGTTCGGAAGGCAGTCCAAAGTGACGGGACCGGCCTTATACTGGCAGGAGACCTCTATCGCAAGCATGGGTTGTATGATAATGCGCTTGATCTGTACGGCAGGGTGGTTGCCGAAGAGCCGGAGAACATGAAGGTTTGGGAGAAGATTGCAGAGACGTATGTGACTACCGGTCATACCGAAAGAGCCCGCAGTATTTATAAAAAGATCAAAAATGCCGCTATAGACCCTGTTCTGTACTACAGAAGCGCTGTTATCCTTGCAGGTATGGAGGAGGGTGAACCCGGGCGCTCGCTGTACGAGGAATTGATACGGGATTTCCCCTACAGGTACGAAGCTTATTATAACCTGGCCCTGCTGCTTTTAAAAAATGGACAATATACAGAGGCGTTGTCTTTTATAAAAGAGTGTCTTGAAAAAAACCCTGGTCTTGCAGCGCCAGTTCTTGCAAAGCTTCACACCCTGTCAGGGGTGATATACTTATTTCAGAACAGATTTGAAGATGCAGCCAGGGCATTTGCAGCAACCCGGATGCTCGACAGCAATAACCTTGCGGTCGTGCAGTATATGGAGATCCTTGAAAATTACGCTCGCTGATGAGGGGTATCAATAATAATTGTTCTCTGTCGATAATCAATACTGCAGTAGTACGCATTTTCTGCGTTGATTTGCAATTAGGTTGTAAAAAAGAGAATTTTCGGGTATAGTAATAGAGTACGGCCAAGCAGTGTACAGGTTACCAACCAACAGCGAAGGTAATTAATGAAGATAAACAAAGTTAAAAAGATCAATCTCCTCGCCGAAAGCAGGAATCTGATCCGCGTACGGGATTTTGTTGTAAAATACGGCAGAAAAATGGGCCTGCTTCAAAAACAGGTAAGTGAGATAAAACTTGCGGTCGATGAAGCGGTTTCGAACATTATACGGCATGCATACGGAGGAAAAAAGGGCAACTTTCAGATTGAGATGGAAAAGCTCGAAAGCGCCGTTGTAATACGAATTAAAGACCAGGGCGTGGAGTTCGACTGGAACAGCGTGCTCGAACCCGACCTGTACAAATATGTCGAGACCAGGAGGAAAGGCGGACTCGGCATATGGCTGATAAAGAAGCTTATCGATGAGGTGGAGTACAGCAGAACCGAGGACGGCACCAACATACTGACAATGAAGGTGTACCTGGAAGAGGAAGCTATCCGGTACGCGCCGAGCTTTAAAACCAGGTTCTCCGTACGGGTCCGTTTCGGCCTGTATGCTGTCGCCATGATTTCGGTGCTCATTTTTGTTGTTTTTAACATCGGCTCCAGATATCAGAAGAAGACCGTTCGCAAGAAATTCATTGACCGGTATAAAACCGTTGCCGAACAGGTTGCATCGACTGCAACAGACCTCGTATTGAAGGGTGACGGCCTTGGCCTCGTTAATCTCGTCGCGTCCTTGAAACAGACAGACTCTCCTGTCGATTATGTGGTTATAACCGATGCGGAGGGCAGTATACTCGCCGATACCGAGGTGAAACGAATTTTTACGCAGTATACCCGACCGAGAGGCGTGCGGCAGCTCACCGCGAGGGATTCGGTAGAGCTTTTTATCTACAGGGGCCGGGGCGGACGGCAATTCAATGATTTCGCTGCGGTTATTAAGATAAACAATGCAAAAATCGGAGAGGTGCATGTCGGCGTACCGGAAGATAAGTTTGCCGAGGTGAGTGACATCGTAAGCCAGCGGCTCCGTATCGCTTTTATTGCCCTGTTTTTCTGGAGTACCACGGTAATCGGGGTATTCATTATAGGTTCTACATTTATATCTCCAATTAGAAAGCTCGCAGACGAAATCGCCAGAATAAGCTCATCCGGGCAGGCCAGGGAGCTCCGTTTTACAACACGGAATCCGGAAGTGAGCAAGATCGGCGAGGCATTCAATGAAATCATGCGTAACCTGCGGATTACCCAGGGACAGCTGACCGATCAGACGCGGCTGAGAAGGGAGCTCCAGCTCGCACAGGAGATACAGAATGCCCTGCTTCCGAAACAGGTGCCCAAACTGGAGGGATTCGACATCGATGCGGCATACCGTGCCGCCCAGGAGGTGGGCGGCGATTACTACGATTTCTTTGAGGTTGATGAAAACTCGATTGGAATTGTTGTTGCTGATGTGTCCGGTAAGGGAATCGGTAGTTCGATGGTCATGACTATGATCAGGACCTCTATGCGGCTGGAAGCGCGGGGAAACAAACGGGCAAGCTATGTTTTGCACAAAGTTAACAAGGTGGCTATGGGCGACATCAGGAAGGGTATGTATGTCACCATGTTTTATGTGATCCTCGATGCCAAGAAGAGGATCGTTAATTACGCATCAGCCGGCCACAACCCGATGATCATCTACAGGGAAGAAACACAATCAGTCAGCTTTCTGAACCCCGGCGGAATTGCGGTCGGCATTGATCTTGGCGATCCTGATGAATTCAAAAAGAGGATAACCTCCGAAAAAATGAAATTGCGCAAGGGAGATCTGCTGTTTATCTATACGGACGGTATTACAGAAGCAATGAATGAAAAGCGGGAACAGTACGGTGAGCAGCGTCTCGTGGAATTCATTAAAAAGTATCAGTTCCTGCCTGCAAATGCCTTCAAGCAGAAGTTGAATGACGAGATATCGGCGTTTACAAAGGGATATCCCCAGAGCGACGATATTACTTTTGTCGTGGTCAAGCTGGAAATGAGCACAGCGGAAATTGAATCCGCAAAAAGACTTCATCTTTTCCAGCTTATCGATGAAGGAGCGTCTGTTGAGGAGGCTCTCGAGAAAACCGGAATTACGTATGAAGTCTATCAGGAGCTCAAAGAAAAAAGGGAGCAGTTTGGCGATGACGGCATTAAGGAAAGAGAACCCGAGGAGGGTGAGAAAGTCGAGATAAAACACGCGACCCATGAGCAGGTAAAGATACTCGCGCAGATAGTGCGTCAGCATCCTGAGTATGGGCCGGGAAGACTTGCAAGCCTGCTGAAAAGTGAGGAATACGGGGGATACAGTTTAAAAGAGAGTGTCGTCAAGCGTGAGCTGGTTCGTATGAAGCTCGATACGCGGGAAAAGCGAGAGGCTTTTTCAAAACGGGAACTTCCAAGCTGGACATCCTACAAATAAGCTACATAAAGATATTTTTATTGATTTTATGGTATGATTGAGATTACACTATTGTTATCCGGACGGATAACCCCACCACCCGGGAGACTATCCTGCTCACCGGTGGCAGTATGTGGGAGCGGTCTTTTCTGATAAAAGTCAATAGTCATGCTGGTTTTTTTGCGATAGTGTGATACTATAGATTGTAGGCAGGGGATGGGGAACAAAATCGTTGCATGTTATATTTAAAGAAGATTTTTTAATGTAAATTGTGTGGGAGGAAGGTATGCCTGATATTCAGGTCGATGTATCGTATGACGGGGCAGGCGATGAAATTGCTGTGATAGCAGCGAGAGGGTTTATAGATACAACGACCGCACCCGAACTTGAGAAAAAGCTTGAAGAACAGCTTGCACTCAATAAGTACAGAATTGTTGTGGACCTTAAAAACATCGATTATGTCAGCAGTGCCGGGTGGGGTGTTTTTGTAAGCGAAATACGGGAAATACGGGAAAACGGCGGTGATCTCGTACTTGTCAGTATGTCACCTGATGTTTATGACGTGTACGAGCTAATGGAGTTTTCGTCTATTTTAAAATCCTTTGACAGCCTTGAAGAAGCGATCGCCAACTTTATGGGCAAACCGGTAAAAAAGGAGAGTCCCGCACAACTTCCAGATACAAACCAGCCCAGGCAAACAGCAGTACCAGGGGCACCTTCGGTTCCGGCGGCGACGGCGCCGGGGGCACCTTCGGCTGACCCACAATCTGTATCACAGCAGACTGTATCGCAGAAACCCGTCTCTGAAGTCGGCCCGAGCGAAGATGTTTTTGCAATGGCTCAAAGTGAGCTGGGCAAGAGAATCATACAAATAATAATCGATAATCCGTACTTCGAAGTGAAAGAAATAGTGAAGTCTCTTCGCCTTCCGCAATACGGTGGATCGAAAACCGGTGGAGGTGCCGTTAAAAGAGAATTGAAAGCTATGGGTTTGCTCGAAAAATCCAATCGTTTTGAACTTGCTCTGAGAGGACGCGGTTGATTAATCCTGGTATAGACGGAATTTTTCGTGCATTACAAGAGCCCGTTTTATTAAATAACCTGCACCGGATATCACACAAACCACGAACAGTAACTCCGCCTGTATTTCAGAGATAAATACCGACGTACTTCGTATTTTTTCTATAATAATAAATTGTTGCGTGTTATCTTGAGCTTGGGTATTTTTATTTGTACGCTGTCAGGGTATAATTCTGAATCTTCAAGGACGGGTGTGTTTATATGGGCGATAAAGTGCAGTTCCTTCCTGCTGTTGAGAAGTTTTCAAGGGAAATCGCCGGGATAAAATCATTCAAACCCCTTTCGCAGTATATTGCCGATCAGCTGTCCTCTGTCCTGGGTGACACTATTAACTATGCGCTTGTTGACGTCAAAACGAATAACATTTACGAATCCTCACATATCGACAGTAATATTAAAAACATCCTGCCGTTCTTTATTGATGCGAAGTTTATTGATGAGATGAAAAAGTTGGACTGGAGTGTTATTGATGCGAGGGGTGTGCGGTTTTTATTTAATGAGGTTTTCGGGCAGAAGGCCGAGCTCAACACTTCCTTCCTGATAATTCCGAAGAAAGAGGATGATGCCATAAGCCACTTTTCTGTTCTGTGGGGAGGTGCACGGCTCGAGAAGATCGAAAAAGAGGATGTGGATTTCATATCGACGATCTGCAGCACCGCTGAATTGAAATTTGATGCTCTCCAGACCAGGGGAGAACGCCCATCCGGCGACAAAGATTTGAAAAGAAAGGCCTTTGAGCTCAAGGAAATTGCCGGTATGGGAGTTGATCTCACCTCCCTGGGCAAGGAGGATTTCTTCGGCAGCTTTCTGCTCAATGTAATGGGAAGGGCATTGAGTAAAACAGCGGTAATATTTCTTTCAACCAATGAAAACAATACGGAGTATGCGCCGGTCGCATCCAGGGGCGTTTTAAAAAAGTTCGTTGAGAAAATACGGTTTACCGACAGAACGAGCTTGGTGGGAGAGTTGAAAAAGCAGAAGGCACCGATGGTCATCAGTGATATCCTGAGCCTCCTTGGAGAGGATGAAAAAGAGGACCTCCGCAAACTGGAATCGGTCGTGCTCGTGCCGCTTGTTTCCAAGAACGGCGTCGTCGGTATACTGACTCTCGGCGAGCGCATCAATCAGAAACCGTATTCGGAAAAGGTGCTCGATTCAGTCAATATACTCTGCAATCAGATGGTGATACTCGTTGAAAATTCCAAGCTGTCAAATCTGCGATATGCCTTTTCCCGTTACGTTTCACATCAGCTCGTGGACGGTATACTTTCTAATCCTGAAGAGATCAAGCTCGGCGGAGAGCGGCGAAAGGTAACGATACTTTTTGCCGATATACGCGGTTTTACCTCAATGTCGGAAAACATGAACCCGGAAGATGTGGTGAACCTTTTGAATACGTACATGTCGGGAATGACGGATATCGTATTCAAATACGAAGGTACGCTCGATAAATACATTGGAGACTGTCTTATGGGAGTATTCGGCGTGCCCATTTCGCATTACAACGATACGGAACGGGCGGCGGTAGCGGCCATCGACATGCTGAAGTATGTACAGGAGACGAACGAAAAAAGGAAGAAAGACGGGCTTCAGGAAGTTGAAATCGGAATTGGAATCAATACCGGTTACGTTATTTCGGGAAATATGGGCTCAGTTGACAGAATGGATTATACCGTGATCGGTGATGTCGTCAATACGGCCGCGCGGCTCGAAGGCATTGCCGGCAAGAGGCAGATACTCATAACGAGCGATGTGTATGAAGAAATTAAATACGTTGTGGAAGCGGAATTTATCGATACCATAAGTGTCAAGGGAAAGGAAAAGCCGGTTGATGTGTACGAAGTTAAGGATCTTATCGCAGGAAAGTACATCAGCGTTCTTGCCCGTGTCGAGCCGTATAAGGTCGGGCAGTACCTCAATATTGCACGTGATGCTGAATTGATCGGATTGAAGCTCGGTTTCAGCAGCGAGGAGCTGATCAGGCTCAGATCTGCAATCATGCTCATCGATATCGGACATATCGGATTGAGTGAAGCGATTTTCAATAAGAAGGAGAGACTTACCGACGAAGAGTTTGAGGTGGTTAAAAGCCACGTGCTCAGAGGTGCGGAGTATGCACAGGTAAAATTGAATCTTTTTCAGGATGGTATCGATCTCATCAAGTATCATCATGAGCTGTATGACGGAACCGGGTACCCGGACGGATTGAAGGGTACGGAGATTCCGCTCTGGGCGCGTATTGTGGTTATTACCGATAGTTTCCATGCCCTTATTTCAAAGAGGCCGTTTCGAGAGCCCTTTTCAGAAGATGAGGCGATAAAGATTATTGAAGATGGAAAGGGATCAAAGTATGACCCTGAAATCGTTGATGTCTACCTGGAAATTTTGCGTGAGCGCCTGAAATCTTGAGAGGAGAGAACGAATCGAATGACTGAGATACCGAAGAAAATGGAAGTTACGAGTGATCTTGAGAAATCACTGATATTCAAAACCCTGCATAAATCCGGGCAGCCCCTGCATATCGACGTTAACGGTATCGAGTATGATGCTGCTATCGAGAAATACGACGAGAGTAATCTTACCGCTCGCCTTGATTCACCGTTTATCGGAGAGCTCGGTGAAATAAACAGCATCAATTTTGTTTTCAATAACAACTACCACTATTTTCCAGCGGCTATAATACAGGAAGATGAGCGTCATCTAAATATCCTTGTTCCGGAAGTCATCTACAAGAATATTCTCCGTAAGTATAAACGCCTCGATGTTTACGGAAAAATATACATGAAGTTTAAAATAATGATTCAGTCTGAGAAGAAAGAGATGGAGCATTCCTCCCTGCTCGATGAGCGTGTTATCATCCAGGAGGTGAGTAAACCCCGTCCGTCCGTCGATAAACTCCTTATAGGGATAAAGAACCTGGTGTCTGAGTATACGCAAAAGTTCCAGGTTAAGGTATTTAAACCGAATGAAAAAATGAGCTTCGAGGAAAAGGTAATCAAGGATATAAAAAAGGCGTTTTTGATATACGATTCCTATGAGGACAGTATCAGCGAAAGACGCTTTTATGATGAAAACTTTCTTACTGTAGGCGGCGCGTACGAGTACTACATACGAAGTGGAGAGGTGCGAAAGGCAGTCGAGGCGAAACTGCTCGATATGCTTCAGCAGAAGAGAAACAGCAGAATATTTTCCGAATGCTTCGTGCCGCTTATGCTCGAGGGTGAGGCGGTCGGCTATATACGCCTGACAAACGATGTTGATTTCCACAGGAGTATTAAGCCGGCTTTTATCGAGCGAACGGCGCGCTACGCCGGTATTCTGGTTGAAGCCCTGGTTAAATACGATTATTTTAGTCTTGAAACAGGCACTGATTATGATATATCGGTCGTCAATATTAGCGCAGGAGGTCTTTTATTCAGGCTTCAAAAAAAGAAACTCCAGCAGTATCTTATTGCGAATACGGTGGTGCAGATGTCGATACGGTTTCCGAAAAGGCAGATTGAAGCGCGGGGTATCATACATAGAATTGACGATGAGAATTCGGAATACGGTGTCAAGTTCCAGGAAATAAACGAGATCGACAGGAAATTCATAGAGGATACGGTTGGGCGCGGGACTGTCGAATAGCCTTTCGAAAACTGCGGGATGCTGCTGTGCGGGGAGCATCTTCGGATGTGCTGCTTTTAAATAATGGATTCAGCCGGTCGGACGGACCTTTTTTTATGTGACGGAGGGTTTTATGGCTGCAAAGAACGAAACGGCTATGAACAGTGTTATTGGGGAAGGGTCGATTTTTGAAGGGAAATTTTATATACGCGGTTCCCTCGAGATAGACGGTAAATTTGAAGGAGAGGTTAAAACGGAAGACCAGCTCATTGTTGGGGAAACCGGCAGGGTGAAAACGGATATTTTTGCCAAAACGGTGATTGTCGGCGGCACGGTAATAGGCAATATCCGTGCCGATGAAGATGTTACTCTGCTTTCAACCGGCAGAGTGCTCGGTAATATACACGCCCCGCGTGTTATTGTGGAGGATGGAGTTGTGGTACAGGGCGAGATATCGATAAACGCAGGTCATCAGAAGAAGATTAAAAATGTCGTGGAGGAATCGTTTGAAGCAGGACCGAAGATCGACGATATCCTTCACGAGAAAAAAAAGGTGGAAATTGAAGTGCGGGAAAAAACAGGGGATGCAGGAACTTAAAAACAGCACCGAAATCGAATACATCAAACAGGCCTGCAGGATCGTCGCTGATTTGCTGAAATATCTCAGAGAGATAGCAAGGAAGGGAGTTACCACGCAGTGGCTGGATGAACGAGCGGAGGAATTTATCAGAAGGAGGGGCGGGGTCCCTGCATTCAAGAATTACAACGGTTTCCCCTCGTCTATCTGCGCCTCTGTCAATGAGGAAGTCATTCACGGTATTCCGGGTCCGTACCGTCTAAAAGAGGGGGATCTCCTGAGTATCGACGTGGGTGTTAAAAAAGAGGGCTATTTTGGGGACGCTGCCCTCACCATACCGATCGGCCAGGTCTCACCTGAAAAACGCGCCTTGATGGAATCGACGAGGGGCGCACTCTTTGCAGGCATCGAGGTAGCACGGCACCTGAATCACGTTTCCGATATTTCAAGTGCTGTACAGGTCTACGTCGAAGAGAGGGGATTATCCGTTGTCCGTGATTTCGTCGGACACGGCGTGGGAAAGAAACTTCATGAAGAACCGCCGATCCCAAATTACAAAACACCTGGGAGAGGGCCGCAGCTTTTTGCCGGAATGACACTCGCCATCGAGCCGATGGTCAATATGGGAACCTATGAAGTAATTATCAAGGACGATAACTGGACCGTAGTTACCAAAGACGGAAAAGCATCCGCTCATTTTGAACACACCATTCTTGTGCAGGATGGTGATGCAGAAATTCTGACACTGACGTAGAGGCATATTCACCTGCTTATCATTACAATTAGTTTTATAAACCGAACGGCGCATAATTCCCTCATAAACCCAGGTTTTTCATCTATGCTGATGGACCCGGCCGGGAATTTTCCCGCAGCATGATTTAATCGATGGTTCAGTGGAGGTTTTGATGCTTCAGAAAGAATTTACAATCGCCAATGCGGCCTCGTACACAGACCGTGAGGTGACACTCAACGGGTGGGTCAGGCACATACGATCAAGCGGTAAAATATACTTCATCGAGATGCGGGACGGGACAGGTGAGATGCAGACCGTTGTCGTAAAGGGGGATGTTCCTGAAAATGTTTTTACCCGTTGTGCTGAAATAAAAATCGAATCAGCGCTTTCGATGAAGGGTATCATCAGGGAGGAGAAGCGGGCGCCCGGCGGATACGAAATGACGGTGCGGGATGTACACATAATACACATTCCACCTGCCGACTACCCTCTTTCAAAAAAGTCTCATGGAACCGACTTTCTCATGGAGCGCCGGCACCTGTGGCTGCGGTCGCACAGGCAGCTTGCCATACTGAAGGTGCGGAGCGAGCTTATACGTCTATTACGTTCATATTTTCATGATAACGGCTTTATCCTTATTGACACGCCGATTTTAACGGGATCGATCGGCGAAAGCGCTGGTAACCTGTTTGAAACGAACTATTTCGACCTGGGAAGCGCCTATCTCGCGCAGACCGGACAGCTGTATTTGGAAGCTGCTGCCGGAGCGTTTCAAAGGGTTTTCTGTTTAGGACCCACTTTTCGCGCCGAGAAATCAAAAACCCGGAGACACCTGACGGAGTTCTGGATGCTTGAAGCGGAAGTTTCCTTTTATGATACGCACAGGAATATGGACCTCCAGGAGGATATGATACGCTTTGTTGCCGACACTGTCATTACCGCCTGTGAGCGGGAGCTCGAAATTATCGGACGCGATATTCGGCCGTTTCAAAATATTGTTGGGTCATTTCCGAGAATAACATACACCGAAGCGATCGATGTGCTGAAGAAGAAGGGGTTTCCAATCGAGTGGGGTGATGATATAGGCGGGGATGAAGAAACCGCACTATCCAATGAATTTGAGAAACCTGTTTTTGTCTGCAACTATCCGGCTTCGATAAAGGCCTTCTACATGAAACCCGATCCGGAAGATGAAAAAACCGTGTTGTGTGACGATTTGCTTGCGCCCGAAGGGTATGGAGAGATAATAGGCGGCTCTCAGAGAAACGACGATTACCAGTCTTTGCTCGAAAGAATCCAGATTGCCGGCCTTGACCCGGAATCCTACAGGTGGTACCTTGATTTACGAAGGTTCGGCAGTGTGCCGCATTCAGGATTCGGCCTTGGGATCGAGAGGCTGCTGTCGTGGATCTGCGGACTTCCACATGTTCGGGAAGCCATCCCCTTCCCGAGACTTATCAACAGGATTTCTCCCTAGTACGACAGCGATACTGTTTTAATTATATTGTATGCGTACGGCTCTATTTGACGTAGAACTGGTTGGATTCATCACTTCTTTCCTGCTGGTAAACGCATCTCAATCGACACTGAAATGGAAAATATCGCCCGTGGTACTGGCAGATACTGGATCGTTATGATACATACTGAACATAGAGGCCTTGTACTCTTTTTCCTTCTTATAGCCGTTTCAATTATGCTGATTTACCCGGCTCACCGTGTACATGCAGAGCAGTTCTACGCCGTTGAAACGAGTGGCGGTATACGAGCCGTCGATGAGAAAGGGGCTGTGTTTCGCTTTGTTTCCGGAGAGGCGTTACCGCGAGAATCAGTTATACGCACGTACAAGGAAAGTGAATGTGTTATCTCAAACGGTGATCTGTTCTACAAGATATACCCATTCAGCAAGGTGAAACTGGGTTCGAGCCCCGAGCTTGTATACGGGAAACTCTCTCAGTCAAAATCAACCCGGTTTGTCGATCTGCATTTTTATCTTTCAGGAAGGCCCATTCAGGGGCACACTCTCAGAATAATCGTCCGTACGACAGAAAGAGATCCGGCGATAACTGCGCTCATACAGCAGGGTCAGAGCAAGCACCTGTCCCTGTTTCCCCTGGGCCGCGAGACGTACAGGGCTTTTGCCGGTTTCGATGTCGAGGCTGCTGCTCACAGGTACGATCTCGTGATCAGGGCGGAAAACGACAGCGGAAGCAGCACCCAAATCGTGTACCCTTTTTATCTGAGAAAATCCGAGTTCGAGCGGGGGACGGTAAAATTACCCACAGGCAAGGGTGCGCTATTCGAGCCATCGGAAAAAAAGGAAATCGAGCGCGAGCAGCTCAGCGGTGTGCTTGCGCATATTTCACAAAGTGCCTTGTGGGAAGGTAAATTCAGCAGTCCGGTGCATAATCCGGTTGTGATTTCAAGTTTCGGAAAGAAAAGAGCCTACTATCTGAGTAGCCGGTTTATCGGATTCAGATATCATCGAGGTATTGATTTTCGTGCTGATCGGGATCAGAATGTATACGCACCGAACAGCGGTTTTATCGTATTTGCGAGACGGAGAGTAACAACGGGGAATACGGTGGTTGTCGATCACGGACAGGGGGTGTTTTCTCTGATCTTTCATCTTGATTCTATTTCTGTTTCAGAAGGCAGGCCTGTAAAGAAGGGTGAAAAAATCGGTGGAGCCGGTGCAACCGGGCTTGCTGCTGGTGTGCATGTACACTGGAGTGTAATTGTAGACGGCACCTATGTAGACCCCGAAGACTGGGTGAAAAGCGAATTTTGAATAATGGAGTGTTTCATGGACAGGTACTGTCAAAGCGTCGAAGATGCTGTGCATTTTCTAAAAAATTTGTTACCGGAAAGTGTAAAATACGCTGTTATGCTCGGATCGGGGCTTGGAAAGCTGGCCGGGGAGATGGAAGATACTATCAGGGTTCCCTATGCGGATATTCCCGGGTTCGGCCACGCAACCATTCCCGGTCACAGGGGAGAGCTCTCTTATGGAAGTTTTGCCGGCCAAAAAATTTTAGTCTTATGCGGCAGGTTTCATTGCTACCAGGGATATACTATGCAGGAGGTCACCATGCCAATACGTGTCATGAAGCGGCTTGGCGTACAGACTGCTGTTTTAACAAATTCGTCCGGAGGCATCAACAGGTCATTCAGAGCCGGTGATATTATGCTGATACGCGATCATATCAACCTGCTTGGAAACAATCCCCTTGTCGGGGCGGATAGCGGGTATTTCGGCACGCCTTTTATTGACATGTCCGAACCCTACGATCATACGCTGATATCACGCGTCAAAGAGCTCGCAGCACAGGACCCGGCAATCGGTACGCTCAGGGAAGGTATATATATCGCAGTCACCGGCCCGAGCTATGAAACAAAGGCTGAAATAAAATTCTTTGCGCATGTGGGAGCCGATGCAGTTGGCATGTCCACGGTGCCTGAGGTTATTGTCTGTGTCCAGGAAGGGATACGTGTTCTGGGTATATCCGTTATCGCGAACAGCGCAACCGGTATAAAGAAGGGTGCACTCAGCCATGAAGAGGTGCTTGACATAACCGGGAAGACGGGTGGCAGAGTTATTTATCTGATCAGGGAAGTATTTAAAAATGTCCTCCAACCGTAATCATGAGCACCGGCTTTTTTCCGATGAAGCCCAAGAGGCCATGAGAAGAGAAATAGAAGCAGCCGGGGGAAATGAGGTTCTTTTTTTTGGCTGGATTCATGAAAACGGCGCCCTAGACCGGATTGAGGTAATCGCCCGCGGAAACGACGTGAGTGTTGCTGTTCCCCTTGACAGAAGTTTTCTCCCCGATGTTGTAATACATAATCATCCGGACGGTATACTTACTCCCTCGGACCAGGATGTGCACATGTCCTCACTCATCGCAAACCGGGGTGTCGGTTTTTATATTGTGAACAATCAAGCGACCGAGGTCTATGTCGTTATCGAACCGGTGCCCAGGCGTAAAACCGTTTTACTTGACGTTGAAAAGCTAAAAAAAATCATCTCCTCCGGCGGTCCTTTCAACACGCTGTTTCCCCATTTTGAAGAGCGGCACGGACAGATGAAGATGGTTGAGCACGTGTCAGGCGCGTTCAATAATGACGAGCATGTGCTTATCGAGGCGGGCACGGGTATCGGCAAGTCGCTCGCCTATCTCATCCCGTCTGCCGGGTGGGCTCTGAACAACAATGAAAAAGTGGTGATTTCAACTAACACGATAAATCTTCAGGAACAGCTCCTCTATAAAGACATACCGGATCTCAAAAGGGCTTCCGGGTTGGATTTCAAGTATACCCTTATGAAGGGCAGGGGAAATTATATCTGTCTCAACAGGCTCAATGAGGCAAAGCAGGACCTTTTCGCTCTTATCGATGATGATGAGGTCGAGCAGTTCAATGCCATAGAGGGATGGCTTGAAACAACCGATGACGTAAGCCTGTCAAACCTCCCCTTTATGCCCAAACCTTCTCTGTGGGAAAAGATCAACTCCCAGCCGGGCACGTGTCTGGGGGGGGCGTGCGCATTTTTCAGTGAATGTTACGTCAACAGGGCGAGGCGTCATGCCGCTGAAGCGCATATCATAGTAACGAACCATCACTATGTGCTCGCAGATGCCCAGTCGAACAGCTCGGGTGCTGCCCTTTTACCCCCATATCAAAGGGTGATTTTTGATGAAGCACACAATCTCGAATCGTCCGCAACATCATTTTTTACAAAAAATGTAACGCTTGCCGCTGTTCTGCGCATTCTGAACAGTCTGTATACAGGGGCCCGGAAAAAAAAAGGATACCTGGTATATCTAATGAACAGGGATATCCGGGGTCTTGAGAGCCGGGTGATACCGATAATGGATTTCGTCCGGCAGGCGAGATCCGCTGCATTTGAGCTATTCAGCGGGATCGATGAGTTTATTGCTGCTCTGAATGCAGCAAACGAAGACAACCCGGTTTCACTGTTTGAGGTTACCGACGAACTGAGAAACCATGCGATGTGGGATGCGTGCGTACTGAAAAGGATCGATGCCTTTTACAAAAGCTGCTCCCGGCTCGTAAATGGCCTGCTCGATATCCGCGCGCATCTTGCAAAGGGTGGAAATGAGCGGTATGTACGGCAGGTAGAGGGCCTTACCGGCCGGCTGATTGAAACAACTGAAGCTATAGACAAATTCCTGGGGGAAAATGATGAAACCTGGGTACGCTGGATTCAGAAGAAGCGGGAAGCGGGCATTGTCGTGGCCCTGGTTGAGGTCGGCGATGTCCTGAATGAGCTTCTGTTCAGCAGGATGAAGAGCCTCGTGCTTACGAGCGCGACGCTTACGGTAGACGACCGGTTTGACTTTATTAAATCAAGACTTCATATCGGCGATTCAGCGCAATCGGTCATTCTGGAATCCTCCTTTGACTATGACAGGCAGATGGTTGTGTTGATACCGCAAAACGGACCCGGGCCGAATCAGCCACGGTATATCGAGTCTCTTGCCTGCAGTATCACGTCAGTACTGAGAAAAACGCATGGGAAAGCTTTTGTCCTTTTCACCTCATATACAATTCTCAACCGTGTGTTTGATCTTGTGAAAAATGCGCTCTCTGCAGAAGGATTCGTGCTGTTCAGACAGGGAGATGAGACGAGAAGCAGGCTGATGGAACGCTTCAGGGGGGATATTCATTCCGTACTTTTTGGAACAGAGAGCTTCTGGGAGGGTGTAGATGCGCCCGGAGAGACACTTGAATGTGTCATCATTACAAAACTCCCCTTCAAAGTCCCGACCGAACCTATAATCAGAGCGCGGATAGAAAAGATAAAACAGCGGGGAGGCAACCCCTTTCTCGAGTACTATGTTCCGCTCGCCGTCATCAAAATGAAGCAGGGTATCGGACGATTGATCAGAAATAGGTCCGACAGGGGTATTATCGTGATACTGGACAACAGGCTTCTCGTGAAGAGCTACGGGTCCCTGTTTCTCCATTCAATACCAACGGTAAATATCCACCGGGGAGCACTGAAGGCGATGCTCGAGGACGCCGAATCCTTTCTCTCTATTACTCCTTGACAAATTAACATTTCTTCATACTATATAATATTCGGATGCTTTATGTCCGGATAGTGCCGCCGGTGCGCATATCTGCCGTGTGGATATAACTCCGTGTAGGAGAAAATGCCGGGCCAACATTTTGACTGAGAGGAAAACCAGTGGGCACCTTTTATGTGACGACACCGATCTACTATGTGAACGATGAGCCCCATATCGGTCATGCGTACTCGACGATTCTTGCCGATGTTCTGTCACGGTACCACAGACTTTTCGGTGAGGAGGTTTTCTTTTCAACAGGAACCGATGAACACGGGTTAAAAGTGAAGGAGGCGGCTGAAAAAAGGGGAGTTGCGCCCGAGAAGCACTGTGATGAAATGGTGCTGCGTTTTCTCGAATTGTGGAAAAAGCTTCATATCAGCTACACCCGTTTCATACGGACAACGGAGAAAAAACATGTCTTCGTTGTGCAGAGCATGCTCACCTATCTCTACGAGAGGGGTGATATCTACTTCGACACCTACACCGGAAAATACTGTGTTCCTGAGGAGAGGTTCTGGACCGAAAAGGACCTCGTCGACGGCAGATGCCCCTCATGCGGCAGGGATGTTATCACCATTGAGGAGAAAAACTACTTTTTCAAGCTCTCGAAATACAAAGACTGGCTCGTCGATTATATAAAGGAGAACACCGATTTCATACGGCCGAAGACGCGAAAAAATGAAATCCTCGGCTTTCTCAAAAAAGGGCTCTCCGATCTCTGTATTTCACGACCGAAATCACGGCTTGATTGGGGTATAGAGATACCCTTTGACAAACGTTTCGTGACCTACGTATGGTTCGATGCCCTTATAAATTATATAAGCACAATCGGTGTGTACCGGGACAACATCTCCTTCCAGAAATGGTGGCCATGCGACGTGCATCTGGTCGGCAAGGATATTGTCACCACGCACGCAGTGTACTGGCCGATCATGCTCAAATCCGCAGGGTTCGAGCTGCCGAAAACCATTTTTGCGCATGGGTGGTGGCTTTTGCAGGAGGAAAAAATGAGCAAGTCGCTCGGCAATGTGGTGCGGCCGATCGACCTGGTGGACAGGTACGGGTATGAGAGCTTTCGCTATGTTCTTATAAAAAATATGACGCTCGGTTCGGATGCGAACTTCAGTAAAAAGAGTTTTCTCAAGACGGTCAATTCGGACCTTGCAAACGACTACGGAAATCTGTTGAGCAGGCTGGTGCAGATGGTTCACAAGTATTTCAATGGAGTGATTCCAGTGCCGGTAAAGACTGAGGGTAAACTTTCACGTCAGGGAGACAGGCTGTATACCGCGGTTAAAAATGCGGTCGAAAAGATGGAACTGAATAAGGCGCTTGACACTATATTTCAGTATATACGTTCGATAAACAAGTATATTGACGACAAGGCGCCCTGGTCACTCTATAAAGAGGGAAAAAATGATGAACTGAAGACCGTACTTTATGCTGCATGTGAATCGCTCCGGCTCGCATCCGTTTTACTTGCACCGGTTGTTGTCGATAAGGCTGAAAGGGCGCTTTCCGTTTTCGGGGAATCGGTACGGGCGGGTATAGAAAAAACGAACCGGGACCTCTCGATTTTTACATGGGGAAAGCTGAGAAGCGGCGGAAAGATAAAAAAAATCAACAGCCTGTTTCCGCGGCTGGAAATAGAGAGAGGAGATAAAGTGGAGATTCCTGCGTCGGAACATGACCAAAAGATTGACATTGAGTATCTCAAAAAAATTGATCTTCGAGTTGCAACGGTTGTTGACGCCCAACGAATCAAGGGATCGAAAAAGCTTCTGAGTTTGAAAGTGAATATCGGCTCAGAGGAGCGTTCAATCGTTGCTGGAATTGCCGAATACTACGAGCCAGACGATCTCATCGGCAGGCAGATCATCCTTGTTGCAAACCTCAAGCCGGCAAAAATAATGGGGAACGAATCCAACGGTATGCTCCTTGCTGCAGCCGGAAAGGACAAATTGGCCATTTTAGGACTTGACAGGGAGGTCGAACCTGGAAGCAGGGTGAGCTGATCCTGGCGAATAAACGGAATTTTGCAACAATTACAATATTATTGTCTTGACATCGCGAAAAGAAAAATGTATAACTGTCTAAACAGGTGACTTTTATTTCGGAAAGAAGCGACGAATGTCGCTTCGCTGCCGAGTGATAAAAATAATTTAATCAATGTTACGTAGAAGTGACTGAGGCCACTTCGTGGATGAGTAGTAAAATAACTTAATCAATGTTGCGTAGAAGAAGTTAGGAGTATGTTATGGGTGAATTACAATATGGAGAACCGAAGGAGAACCTAGCTCATAAAAAACTGGAGAAGGTTGATCTGTCGGATGAATATATCTTTGATATGGCACAGAAAATCGTAGAGGCGGCAAATAAACGGGGTGTCCTGCTGAGATTGCTCGGTGCAGCAGCGTTTCTCTATCACTGCCCGGAGCACCGGGAGATGTACAAGAAACTGAAACGGAGGCTTACCGATGTGGATGTCGTCACCTACAGTAAGTTCAAGTCGACCCTTATCGAACAGGCAATGACGGATGTTGGTTTGAAACAGCAGAGGCATTATGTGTGGCACGCGGAATCAAGAGAAATTTATTACAACGATGAGGGGCTCTTTGTCGATGTATTCCGAGACACACTTGATTTCAGCCATGTGGTCAATTTCAGGGGCAGGCTCGAGCTCGATGATCCGACGATTCCCGTGGAGGATCTTTTTCTCGAAAAACTCCAGATTCACGACATCACCCAGAAGGATTTCAAGGATGTTATCGTTCTCCTGTTAGAACACAATCTCGGCGGCAAAGAAAACAGGGAAGAAATAGAAGCGTCTTATATCGCGAACGTGTTTTCGGATGACTGGGGTTTCTACTATGACGCCGTAAATAACCTGAACAAAATCAAAGACTACGCCGATGGTTTCGATCTTTTAACCTCAGCTCAAAAGCAGACAGTCAGGCGGAAAATTACCGATTTGCTTGGCCGAATAGAAGATCAGCCGAAAACCGGGAAATGGAACAGAAGGGCAAAAAAGGGCACAAGAAAGCCTTGGTACAGGGAAGTCGGTGAAATACAGCAGGGGGTATAGAGGAGGAAGTTTTGTTCGGCAAAACCAGCACAGAAAAAAAAGAGAAAAAAGACAAGAAGAAAAAATGGGATTTTACGAAACTATTTTTTGCCACTGATGTGCACGGATCGTCACGGACATTCAGAAAGTTTGTGAATGCCGGCACCCTCTATAAAATCGATGTTCTCGTGCTCGGAGGCGATGTTACCGGTAAACTGCTCGTGCCAATCATTCAGGATGATCAAGACAGTTTCCACGCCACTGTGAGCGGCGTGAGGAGAGAGGTTCATACGGGAGAAGAGCTCGAAAACCTGCAGACAATGATCGATGATCTCGGTTTTTACTGGGAGATTATGGACGGCGAGACCTATCACGCTCTTAAGGATGACTCTGTGAAGGTAGAGGACATTTTCAAACAGAAGGCGCGGGATCGGCTTTTGAGCTGGATGAAACTGGCTGACGAGAGGCTGCGGGGTAAGCCGTTCAAACTGTATATGACCGGCGGAAATGACGATGACCAGTGGGTGGTGCACGCCATAGAAGAGAATCAGACCCAGCAGCTCATCAACCCCGAAGAAAGGGTGGTGATGGTGGACGAACTGCATCCCATGGTAAGCCTTGGATTCAGCAATCCCACCCCCTGGGATACCCCGCGTGAGACGGATGAGGACACACTTCGAGAGCTTATCGAGAAAACAGTGAAGGGTATCGATGATTACAAAAACGTAATTTTTAATTTCCACGCGCCTCCAAAGGACTGCACCCTTGACCTTGCGCCCATGCTCGATACATCAACCGATCCTCCGACGCCGGTTGTCAAAGCCGGGCAGTCGATCATGATCGGCGTGGGCAGTGATGCCGTTCGCGAGGCAATTGAAAAATATCAGCCGCTCCTTGCGCTTGTCGGCCACATACATGAATCGCGCGGTGTCGCTAAAATAGGCAGGACAACTGTGGTCAACCCTGGTAGTGAGTACGGTGAAGGTATGCTCAGGGGAGCAATAATAAACCTTCAGGACGGGAATGTTCTCAGTTACCAGATGACATCGGGTTGAACCCGCTTAGAAGAGCATTGAAATACAATTACAGGCAGTATTTTTCCGAATTAATGTTTTTTTCCTTGAAAAAGAGCGCAGAATATGAATAATAGTGCTCAATCGGAAAAGGAAATGGCTGAAAGTGGCGCAAGTTCCTGGCAGGATACAGTATTTCGTGACCGAGTATCTGTAAGTAACTTCGCGAGAAGTTACTTAGAAGCGGAATCCTAAAAAAATCGAGAGAGGGGGTGAAGCTGTCTGCAGGAACACGGATTTTACAAAGCCGAATGGTAGCATCTCGGCTGCATCTTAAAGGAGGGTTTTCAAAAAAAAAAAATAAATCAAGTAAAGAAGGAGGTATGAATGGCAACTCAAGAGGTATTTACCCGTAAGTCCTCAGGCCTCATCAGGGTGATGTCCCCGTTTTCAGCGTTTGTGTATAATGTGCTGACAATGGGCCTCATATTCCCCTGGGTATTCATGCAGGCTCCAGGCGGATTTCCGGGGAGCAGTCTATGGCTGGGAATTCTGATCTGTACATTTTTCCAGACATTCGTATCACTCTCAATTACATTTCTTGCCTCGGCAATGCCGAGAAGCGGCGGTGACTATATCTTTCAGAGCCGTATTCTCGGCGGTGCATTCGGCTATACGTCCGTCATGAGCGGGTTCGTTATCTGGATCCTCCAATGGGTCGCTCTTTCAGGGTGGCTTTTTGCAGCGCTTGGAATGGCGCCGTTGTTCATGAGTCTTGGCGTAAAGCTGGGTTCGCCTGCGCTGCTCAACTTCGGGCTATTCTGCAACTCGGCATGGGGAATCATCATCATTTCCATTGTGCTTGCAGGTTTCACCGCGGCATTTCTCGTGTCGGGATTCAAAAACTACGTGGTGGTACAGTGGTTCCTGTTCGGTGCGGTGCTGCTTGCTTTCATTATCGTGCTTATCGTGCTTGCCATGACAAAAACAGAGGTGTTTGCCGCGAAGTTCAACGATTTCATGGCGAAATTCATGTCAATGAAGGGGGCTGAAGGATCGGCCAACACCTATCAGGCCATTATCGAAGAGGTGAAGGCCACGGGCTTTAATACATTGCCGAAGTTTGGTTTCATGGCAACACTGGCGGTTGCACCGATCGCCTGGATGAGCATACAGTGGTCCACCTATTCCGTTGAGCAGGGCTCAGAGATCAAGGGTGGCGACAGCTTTAAAAATCAGTTCTGGATTCTCGTCGGCTCACTCTGGTTCACCGGTATACTCCTTGCACTGCAGGGTGTTTTCTTCCAGAAGGCACTGGGACATGAATTTCTGACATCAGCGAGCGCCGAGTACTACGCCTATGCCGGTGTCGGGACCTATTCACTGGACGTTATTAACCCCTATCCGAGCGTGCTCGTCATGATGCTCTCGAATCCGATAATCATCATTCTTATCGGTATCGGGTACATGGCGAACTCCTTTCAGGTTACCTGCAACTGCTACATCGGGATGACGAGGGATATGGTGGCCATGGCTCTCGACAGGACCCTGCCTGAGTGGATATCACGTGTCCATCCGAGGCTGCATACACCGGTCAATGCGCACCTCGCGTACTTCATCGGTGCATTTTTCTGGATCTTTGCCTATAACCTCGTGCCTGTGTGGGGTACCTGGACATTGGGTGTTTCATTCGCCTGCGGCTATGTGTTCGTTTTCTCGGCACTCTCCGCAGCGTTGTTCCCCTACAAGGCGCCGTCTATATTCCAGGCGTCGCCGGGTTCGAAGTTCGGCAAGCTCGTTGTCTGGACCGGGGCCATCGGCTTTGTGTTCTGTATGATCATGGTGATTTCCTTTATCTTCGTGCAGAACCTCGGGCTGAGTTTCATCGCGCCTGGAGGCTGGAAACCGGCCCTGCTTATTATTCTGGTTGTTCTCATATCTCTCTTCTGGTATCTGGGCAGCAAGAGTTACCATAGTAAGAGGGGTATTGATATTACGCTCGCGTTCAAGGAGATTCCACCTGAATAAAAACGAAGGATTTTCCCTGTTGTTTGAGTATATTGAGACAGGCCTTGCGAGGCCTGTCTTTTTTAATTGTAAAACCTGCCGATAATCTTTTTTAGAACGGTCAGAGAGAGAGGAAAAAATCATGAGAAGGGTTTTTATATACGGCGCAGGTGAAGCTGGCGTCATGGTGCTGGGGGAGATCAGAAAAAGACCGGGTGAAAATATAGCTGTTCTGGGATTTATCGATGATGACAGTTTGAAAAGGGGGTCGTCGATAGAAGGCGTCGAAGTACTCGGGGGGTGTTCAATGCTGCGCGCAGCCATCCGTGAACGCGCGGTAAATGAAGTCATCATCGCCATGCCTTCGATCAGAAAACCGATAATCAAACAGATTGTCAGGATATGCCGGTCTGAGAAGGTGAAGCTTCTGATTGTTCCGTCAACGAGAGAAATTATCGAGGGCACGGTGAGATTCCACCAGCTGAAAGAGATTGACCCGTCTGATCTTTTAATCAGGGACGAGGTGATAATCGAGGAAGAAAGGATCAGAGAATCCGTACAGTCTAAAACGGTTCTCGTGACCGGAGCCGCCGGGTCTATCGGAAGTGCGCTGGTGAAAAAACTACTGAATTACAGTCCGTTTCGGGTGATAGCGCTGGATTGTAACGAAAATGCACTGTTCTATCTTCTCCGTGATCTCGAGTGGTCGGGCACAGGGGGGTACGCACGTGTGGTACCGGTGGTTTCCGACATCAAGGATAGTCACCTGGCATCTGATGTCTTCGAACTGTACAAACCTGATCTCGTGTTTCATGCTGCTGCATATAAGCATGTTCCTCTCATGGAGCGGAATGTCAGGATGATTTATCTGAACAATGTGATAGGTACATATAACATTCTTTCGCTCGCCGCCCTGTACAGCGTTGACCGCTTCATAGGCATTTCAACCGATAAGGCCGTGCGCCCTGTGTCGGTAATGGGAAAAACAAAGCGGGTATGCGAGATCATGATTCAGGCGTTCGTGAAAAAAGGCCTGCGCGCTTCGAGCGTCCGTTTCGGCAACGTGCTCGGAAGCAATGGCAGCGTCATCACCGTATTTAAACGGCAGATTCGAAGGGGCGGACCGCTGACGATTACTTCACCCGAAATGTCACGATACTTCATGACTGTCGACGAGGCGACAAGTCTTGTGCTGCAGGCCGGAACCCTGGATGCCGACGGCGGCGTTTTTGTTCTGGATATGGGACAGCCGATTATGATTAAGGACCTTGCGGAAAGTCTTGTTATTCTATCGGGGCTGACACCGGGAAAGGATATTGAAATCCAGTACACGGGGATACGGCCCGGCGAGAAAATACATGAGGAGGTCTTCTATAAAGATAAATCCGTGCGGAGCGTGTTCAACGGCATATATGTCGAGGAGCACGATATTCCGGATGCCCATTTTTTCGGACGTATTGAATCGAGCCTCGATTGCATATATACGATGGAAGATACCGGGATACTGCAGCTGATGGATGAAATCATTGAGCCACATTACGCGCAGAAAGAAACAGCAGGTTCCCTGCTTTAGCGCTGTCGTTAAAAGGCATGTTCTCAACGACCTCGGATAGCAATTTCTTTCTAAGTTACTTCGAGCCTTTTTAAAAAGTTTGTTGAAAAAGTATTGACAAATACCCATCATGAATTAGTCTATACTTAATAGGAACAAAGTATGGTGTGGATGTAGACTCAAAACGCCTGTGCTATATATAGTATTCCGATGCGGTGAGGGACCGGGGAATGGATTTTCCTGAAGATAACGATGGGTACGACTCCTTTGAAGATGATGATGAAATGGATGATGATCTAGATTCTGAACACTACATCAATAAAACCTTTGTATGCGAAGACTGCGATTTCCGCTGGCAGGAGAAGATATACCCTGACAGAAATGATTATCCCGATTATGAGGATGAGCTCGGCGGAACGCACGTCTGTCCGATGTGCGGCTCTCTGAATGTGACTTTTTATTGAATCCCGCCTGAACGATGTAACACAGACCTGCGGTAATTACAACAGGCCGTTTCTCACTATTGATTTTTATCTTCTTCTTCAACGGAATTTTTTTCCACTGTAGAAAATCTGTGCATCTCAAAATCCCCTGCATTTTATTACTATGTTGCACCCTATTTTTAAAAACATTATTATAATAATCAGAGGATTTCAGGATACATTGGAAGATGTTTTCCGAGGGAGCTGTACTCAGGCTGTTGCGGGAAAAATGTGATGAAACTGGATAAACGATATTTTATCGAAACCTACGGATGCGAGATGAACAAATCCGACTCCATAGACATCACTCTTTCTCTGGAGGCATCCGGATACAGGCGGGCGGAAAATAATGAGACTGCGGATATCGTGGTGCTGAACACCTGCTCGGTGAGAGAGCACGCCGAAGAGAGGGTGCTGGGCCGCCTGGGCTACTACCGGGCACTGAAGGAGAGAAGAGGGGATGTGAAAATTATATTCGCAGGTTGTATGGCCCAGGAAAAAGCGGATGATATTGTCAAGTCTTTCCCTGAAATAGACATCGTTGTGGGAACATACCACCATCAAGATATACCTGACGCCCTGCAACATCTCGATGAGACCGGGGGTCCTGTGGTGCGTGTCGATACGAAGCAATACAAATTTTCAACCTACAGGGGCCTGAGAAAAGAGGGCTACAGGGCGTGGGTGAATATTATCAAGGGCTGCAGTAATTACTGTTCGTACTGTATCGTTCCCTACGTCCGGGGACCTGAAAAGAGCAAATCGAGTGGTGAGATCGTTGCCGAAGTTGAAGATCTTGCCGCCAGGGGAGTTGTGGAGATCGTTCTTCTGGGACAGAATGTAAATGCATACGGAAGTGACAGTGCCGACATCGGTTTCATAGAGCTGCTCGAACGGCTGAATGATGTACCGGGTATCAGGTGGATTCGGTTTCTTACCTCTCATCCAAAAGATTTTGGCACTGAAATTGTAAGGAGGATCGCCGCTCTGGACAGGGTGTGCAGTCATTTTCACCTTCCCCTGCAGAGCGGCTCGGACAGGATACTGTCGTTGATGAACAGGAAGTACGACTCCCGCCACTACAGGTCTATTATCGATGCCGTACGGACATACCTTCCCGAATCATCGATAACGACGGATATCATTGTTGGTTTTCCTTCGGAAACGGCGGAGGATTTTAAAATGACACTGAGTATCATCCGTGAAATCGAATTCGATGATGCATTTACATACCGGTATTCCCAGCGGCCCGGCACAAGGGCCGTTTTAATTCAGGAACAGGTTCCGGGCGAAACTGCAGCAGAGCGGCTCGATGAACTGATTTCTGTTCAGAGGGTCCTTTCATACAAAAAAAACAGGGCTGAAATTGGGAAAGAAGTAACCGCCCTTGTCGAGAAGCCGAGCAGAAAAGATACGAATGAGATGCTGTGCAGCACGAGCAAGAACAAGATGGTGGTGGTTGAAACAAAAAAGCCGGCAGGGACATTCGTTGCTGTCAGATTAACCGGTATTTCAGGAAACACCCTCAGGGGCGCCGAGCTGCAGGGAACGCAGCACCGCCGGTAAACGGCATATTCTCCACGAAAGGTAAACGGCGTATATCCGCAGACGTTTATGCCGACAGCGTTATCCATTTGGATAACCGCATTGGAGGACCACAGGTACATGACGAAAAAAACACCGATGATGGAACAGTACTACACAATCAAAAAGAGAAATGCAGGTTCCATACTCCTTTTCAGACTCGGTGATTTTTATGAAATGTTTGAGGATGATGCCCTGGAGGCTTCGAGAATACTCAACATTACACTTACAAAAAGAAACAGTGTGCCTATGTGCGGATTTCCGCACCATGCTGCGAAAAATTATATTTCCAGGCTTCTTTTACACGGGAAAAAGATCGCCGTATGCGAGCAGACAGAGGACCCATCACAGGCGAAAGGTATTGTGAATAGAGATGTCGTTGAAGTTATGTCGCCGGGCATAATAACAGATCCGGACCTGCTCATCGATAAAAAGTCAAACTGTATAGCTGCAGTATTCGGCAGTATCGAAAAGGAGCACCTGCGCATGGCCTGTGCCTCTCTTGATGTTTCAACAGGCGAGTTTGTATCAAGCTTTTTTCATAATTATGATATTGCCGATTCCCTGTCCGGGGAAATCGAGGATAACGGAATTCGCGAGCTCGTTTATCCGGCATCTTTCACTGATGCGTCTCCGTTCAGTACCGCTCTGAATAAAGCGGTCTCGCTTCGTCCCGGTGTTGTTATCAGGCGGCTCGAGGATTATGAGTTCAGCGCGAATGGGGCTGAAGAAACGCTGAAGAGGCATTTCGGGCTGCAGAGCATCGGTGCCTTTGAGTTTGAAGACAGTACAGAAATATGCGCCTGCGGAACACTGCTGTCGTACGTGATACAACATGCAAAGCAGGACCTGTCGCATGTAAGATGGATACGTAAAAAACGGAATGAGCGTATACTCTTCATTGATAATGCAACAAAGAAGCACCTCGAGCTCGTGGAAAATGCCGAGGGAAAGGAATATGCAACCCTTCTTGAACTTCTGGATAAAACACAGACCGCGATGGGGGGAAGACTGTTAAAAAAAATCATCAACAACCCCTCGCGAAGCATCGAAGAAATCAAAAAGCGGCTCGACAGGGTATCCTTCTTTTTCAGCAACCCCGAAACCCTTCAGGTCGTGCGGGGGTTCCTTGCGCAGATTCTCGATATCGAGAGGATTATCTCAAAGCTATCGATGGGCAAGGGGAATGCCCGTGATATTCTCGGGCTCAGCAATTCACTTTCCGCAGCGGAATCGATCACGGGGCATCTTGACGACGCAACAGTGCTGAAGGATGAGACCGATGCACTGTACAATTACAACAACCTGATTCAGCTGATAGAGCAGGCGCTTGCGGACGATCCGCCTCTGAGTGTTCATGAGGGCGGTATAATCAGGGAGGGCTACAGTGAGAAACTCGACACCTACCGGCAGGCGATGCAGGAGAACAGAGAGTGGATCAACCGGTACCAGAAGGAGGAGCAGAAAAAGCACGGTATTGGATCGCTGAAACTGCGGTACAATAAGATTATTGGCTACTTCATAGAGGTAACCAAATCGAACCTTCACCTCGTTCCCGAATACTATTTAAAAAAACAGACAACGCTCAACGCAGAGCGCTTTACCACCGAAGAGCTGACCGGTCATGAGACGCTCCTTCTCGAGGCGAGGCAGAAGTCCGATGAGCTCGAGTTTCAGATTTTTCAGCAGGTGTCGACCGGTGTGCTGGAATATACAGAGCGCCTATTCGAAACTTCGGAAGTGGTCGCTCGTCTGGACGTGTTCTGTTCGCTTGCCCGCACGGCACGTGAAAACGGTTATGTAAAGCCGGAGATTCTGGAGGATACGATTCTTGAAATCCGAGACGGCCGCCATCCGGTTGTGGAGAGGCTCGGTGAAGAGGAGTTCATCGGTAATGATCTTTTTTTAGATAGTGGAGAGCGGCGTATAATGATTCTGACGGGTCCCAATATGTCCGGAAAATCCACCTACCTCCGCCAGGCAGCGCTCATAGTAATAATGGCGCACATGGGGTGCTATGTTCCGGCAAAAAGCGCCCGTATAGGGGTTGTCGACAGAATTTTTTCACGGATCGGCGCATCCGACCGGCTTATCAGGGGAGAGTCTACTTTTCTTGTCGAGATGATTGAAACCGCGCGCATCCTTCACTTTGCCACCGACCGGAGCTTTATCATTATGGACGAAATCGGAAGAGGGACCTCGACCTATGACGGCCTCTCCATTGCATGGGCGGTGCTCGAGCACCTGCTCGATGTAAACAAGGTGGGCGCAAAGGTACTGTTCGCAACTCATTACCATGAAATTACGGCATTGAAGGACAGCTACGGCGTTATAAATTGCAATGCAGCGGTGAAAGAGTGGAACGATAGTATCGTATTCCTGAGGAAAGTCGTGCCCGGAAGCGCCTCGAAGAGCTACGGTATCGAAGTCGCGCGAATGGCGGGAATTCCGGAGGAAGTAATAGAACGGGCGAAGGTCATACTGAGCACCCTTGAAACGAAGTACGGTGCGCATATGCCGCTTATGATTGAGGATAAAAGGGATGCATGGAAACTGGAAAATCAGCTCGACCTCTTTCCATCACCCTATGACATACTCATCAAGGAGCTGCGTACAGTGGATGTAAATTCTATTACGCCGCTTGAAGCGATGAATATCCTCGACAGACTGAAAAAAAGTATAACCCTGTGACACCCGGGTACGCTAGTCGGCTCACGTGAAATAAGTCTCAAATCGGGTTCTATTTCCCCTTCTTCAGAGTTTTTGTCACCAGGTTGAGCAGCTTCTCCTTTCCATAGAGCTCCAGCACCCGTCCCTCGGTAAATGATACCGCTTCGTCACTGAATTCGGTATTGGTGAGGCAGACACCGCGATTTGCTTTGAGCTCTTTAATTTTTTCGTAGAATTCCCGCACCGCGAGGTGCCCGATTTTACTCGTTCCTCTGAAAAACTTGAATAGTATCATTGTGGGAATATTTTTTCGAATTGCCTGAACGAGCAATTCAACTATGTTGTTTCCCTGTGCGTCCGTGCGAATGATAGAGGCGCTCTCGGTGAGCACATAGACGACACCTTTACAAAGCTCGGTGAACTCGGATTTGCCGGACATCATGTATTGGTGAAGGGCATAGTTGGATTTCATCTGATCGTATTTGTCAAGTTTCTTATGAACGTCCTTGAAATGTGACGTTTTTGAAAGAATGCTCTGCCACAGCTCGACTGCGGTTTGAATATCGTTCTGCGCAAGACACACCTCACCCAGTTCGTACTCCAGCGTAATAACATGTTCCCTCTTCAGGTCCGGCATCTTTAAGGTATTTGACAGGATTTTTTTCGCTTCTCCCAGGCGACCGGCTTTTCGCAGAAGTCGCGCGATAATGAACATACTTTGCACTGCAAACCGTTTGTCCGTTCTTGCCTTCCTGTAATGTTGAAAAGCCTTTTCCGGTTTCTGGAAGCGGTACATTAATTCGCCGAGATAGTAATTTATTTCGGGATCATCAGGAGCAGCGTCAAGCGCGTTCTGAAGGAATGCAAGCGCCTCGGTGAACTTTTTTTGTTTGAAGTAAATCTTCCCGAGCTCTTTCAGGGCCGGCACATTGCCTGGTTCGACAGTCAGCGCCTTTTCGAACTGTTGTATCGCCTTTTCCCTCTTTCCTCTCTGCTGTTCGATTTTGCCGATTTGCAGATAGGGGTAGACTTCTTTGGGATCTGAGACTGCCAGAATTGAGTACACCCTGCAGGCTTCATCGAGATTACCCATCCGCATATAGCATTCGGCGAGCAGACGGTTCATCTTTTTTTCATCGAATTCGGGGTGGGTTTTACCATGAGTAAGAATGCTGTTGAGGTGAAAAACCGCCTCTGTTAAATTTTCCACCTCCATGTAGAGAGATACCAGCTGGAGTCTCGTCTGAATATTTTCCGGATCTTTGCGCACAAGTTTCCGGAGGGTGGAGATTACCTCCTCCTTTGAACCGGATTCCCGGCTTTTCTTGAGGGAGGTTTTCAGATGCGCGTTTTTTAACGCGCTTATTATGTACAGTGCGCCGAAGAAGAGAAGTATGAAAAACGCAAGGAAAATAATAATAAAGGCCATGTGCTCAATTTTAGATGACTCTATCGATTGTGTCAAACAGAGCTTTTGGAGAAAACAGCGCAGATTTACTGTTGAAAATGACAGCCTCGTCGTATACAATATGTAAACAAAGGAAACGGATAGAACATACGACCTCGTCGTATACAATATGTAAACAAAGGAAACGGATAGAACATACGACCTCGTCGTATACAATATGCATATGCTTAAAACAATAGAAGCGCAATCAGCCGCTGCATAGAATGACACACACTGAAGAGTTCTCATGATCCTTTCGGTATACGATCTTTATTTTCGTCTCTTTGATCTGGGAGTTGCCCTGGCGATATACGTGCTTGCCGTCATCCTTTTTCTCAAGTACAAAAGAGACTATATGACGCCGATTCTTTTTTTTGGTCTTTTTGTTTTTCCTCTGCAATTTGGCGTATGGTTTCTTCAGTCGAGACTGCAGATAAATCTTCCTTCGCAGTTCAACATACTCGAAATACTCTATATTATGTTTATTAAACTAAGCGTGCTCACGACACTCATATTTGTCCGGAGGTAATTCGGAAAAAGTTGTATTGACTTTGGACATGAAAAATAATATTTTAACCTTTCGGACGCTGGTTTCGTTTTTTATTCGTATTGTTCGTCATAAGAAGATTGCCGTTTATGAAGGCTGTGGGCGTCAGACAATAGCACCGGTATATGCGGGGGAAGTCAATGTACATGATTGTGGAGCTGAATAATAAACAGTATAAATTAGAGGCGGGAAAACCGGCCTTGATTGACAGGCTTGATGCGGAAGAAAACAGTGAAATCGAAATTAAAAAGGTACTTCTCCTGGCCAATGAAAAGAATGAGGTAAAGATTGGAAAACCGTATATAAAGGGATTGACGTTCAAGGCGAGGGTTCTTGGGAATACGAAGGGTAAGAAAATACGGGTATTCAAATATAAAAAGAGAAAAGATTATCGAAGAACAATAGGATCGCGGCCTACGTACACGCGAATTCTCGTTGAAAAACCTGGCGCATAATCTTGAAACCGGCAATATCCGGATGCAAAGCATCCGGATAGTAAATCCATACCTCAGGGGGCGCAGGAATGGCGCATAAAAAGGGCGGGGGAAGCACCAAAAACAGTAAAGACAGCCGCGCAAAGAGACTCGGTGTGAAACGGTTTGACGGTGAAAAGGTAACCAGCGGAACAATACTTGTGCGTCAGCGCGGAACAAGGATCCATCCCGGAAAAAATGTCGGTAAAGGAAATGACGATACTCTCTTCGCAAAGACGAACGGCTTTGTTTCATTTGAGAAATACGGCAAAGACAGGCGACGGGCTTGTGTTTATGAAAAGTAATGCTGACGCACAGCTCCCTCCGGAAAGAGTTTATCCGACGTCTCCTGTGAAGTAGCCTCCGTTGTGCTGCCTCGCCCCATTAGAATCCCCTGACAGTATTGTTCAATTTTCCATGTATGACATAATGGAGATTCTTTTCCGTAAACCTATTCAGTTTGTTTCGCCCTCAAGCGTACAGCGAAAAAATACTTTTCGGACAACAGAAACGCATCAGAATTCACCTTGTTAGAAAAATACGGTATAAGAGGCGGACTTTTAAAACATGTTCGAAATAGTTGCATTTTTGATGAAAAATGGACATTTTAACGGAGTGAAATCCGTGAATACAGTGCTCATCGGGAATAATACGGTGCGGTTATGCGTTTTGTTGATGAGGTTAAAATAGCGGTCAGGTCAGGGAAGGGCGGCCCGGGGGCTGTATCCTTTAGAAGGGAAAAGTATGTTCCGAAAGGCGGTCCTGACGGCGGTGACGGCGGTGACGGCGGCAGTGTTGTTATCAGGGTAAAGCACGAACTGAGGACACTGTACGATTTGACGGCGAGGCATACGATACAGGCAGAAAACGGAAGCCCGGGAAGCGGGCGAAACAGGAAAGGGAGAGACGGGAAAGACAGCACAGTAAACGTTCCTCCGGGAACCGTGGTTATCGATGCGGCTACAGGCCGGGAAGTTGCGGATCTTACCCGTACCGACGAATGCTTCATACCGGCACGCGGCGGCAAAGGCGGACTCGGAAATGCGCGGTTTAAAACCGCGGTAAACCAGGCGCCGCGGTATGCGCAAACGGGAATGCCTGGCGAGGAGCGGGTTCTTATCCTTCAGATGAAGGTCATTGCCGATATCGGTATTGTCGGTATACCGAATGCAGGAAAATCGACCCTGCTTTCCGTACTGACGAATGCCCGGCCGAAGATTGCCGACTACCCGTTTACCACACTTTCTCCCAACCTCGGTGTGTCGCGTTATAAAAACGACCGGCAGTATATCCTTGCGGATATTCCCGGGCTTATCGAAGGAGCATCACGGGGTCTCGGCCTGGGCCTCCGTTTTCTCAGGCATATAGAGCGGACAAAGGCTCTTCTGCTTCTTATTGATCTTAATGCCGGAGACCCCGGCGGACAGCATACGACCCTGATGAATGAACTTCGACAGTATTCTGAATCGCTGCTGAAAAAGCCGCAACTTATGGTTGGAAGCAAGCTCGATTCAGCCGATACAGAGCTGGTTGAGCAGTTCATATCTGCGAGCTTTGGTGACAGGAAGCTTGTTGTATCTTCGTACACACGATCCGGAATCGATACCCTTAAAGATGAGATAGCGTCCCTATTGGAGAAAGTAGATGAAAAAAAATAGACTTGGGCTGTTTGGCGGAACTTTCAATCCGATTCACATAGGTCATTTGCGCCTTGCGGAAGACGTGCGTGAGGAGTTTAATCTTGACAGGATAATTTTTATCCCGACAAACATACCTCCCCACAAAGATACCGGATCGAAAGCTTCGGCCTCTGAAAGGTTGAAAATGGTAGAGATAGCGATCACCGAAAATAGCAATTTTTCATGTGACGACATTGAAATAAAGAGGGGAGGGCTCTCATATACTGTGGAAACGGTGGATTATATCTACAATAAATATGAGTTTAGCGAAAAACCTTTTTTCATACTGGGATCTGATCTGATTGGGGACATACATCTTTGGAAGAATATTGAGGAGCTCTCCAGCAAAGTCGATTTTATTGTGCTCGTACGGGAGCATTACCCGATGTTTTCAAGAAAGAAAAACGGCCTGAACAGCATACATCTTGATTTTTACAGAAGACGGGTCATGGATATTACATCCTCGGAGATACGGAAACGGCTGGAAAGGGGAAAAAGCATTCGCTATCTTGTTACCGATAAAGTTTTTGACTATATTAGAGAGAGAAGACTGTATACCCATGAATCCGATAGATCTGAATGATCTGGAAAAAGGAGTGCAGCGGTATATGACTGCGGCACGGTTCGCGCACGCGCAGGGTGTTCGCGGCACGGCAGCCGCGCTTTCACGGACTTACGGATATGACGAATCCAGGGCCCAGGCTGCTGCGCTTCTTCATGATATCGCCCGTGACCTTCCGCTCGAGGAAATGAAGCGGATATTAAAGGGTGCGAATGCTGCATTTGATGGTGTCGATGTGGTGGTTGCAACTGCTTCTCTCCTTCATGCGCGCGCAGGCGCTATTATTGCCCGTGAACAATTCGGCGTTGAAGATGGCGAAATTCTGCGGAGTATAGAACTCCACACAACGGGGGGACGAGATATGACACTCCTCGAAAAGATCGTCTTTATCGCCGATTTTATCGAACCGGGGCGGATTTTCAGAGGCTCGAAGACTGCCCGAAATACAGCATTCAAAGATATCGACAAGTCGATGTACTATATACTCAGGTTTCTGCTCAGGCATCTGGTTATTAATAAAAAGTATATATGTAAAAACACGGTTTTTGCCTACAATGAATATGCTTTGAAATATGGAGACAATGCGAATAATGAAAATTAATGTTGCCGATCTAAAAATGCAGTCGCGGAAACAAAAAAAATGGAACTTCGACTGGGTCTCTGCCCTTCTGATTCTTCTTGCTATCGGCATCATCATCGGTTCTATATACTTTATTTTTTATTTCAGGGAAAGCAAGGTCGAGGAAGTGCTTGCATCCGGTTCTCCCCTGTCTGCCATTATTGTGGAGAACAGCGGTGAAAAAAGCGAGGTTGTTTTTCTTTCATTCTACAATCCAAAGACGGCAAAACAGGCTTTTATCGTTGTTCCGCAGAAAACACGGCTCAAGGTCGACTATGAGGACAGACCGATGTACGATACCGTTCAAAACATCTACACCCGCGGCGGAATATCTGTTTTGAAAAAAACAATAGAAAAGCTGACCGGAACGAATTTTCCCTACTATGTGGTGGTAGATCTCAACGATATAGAAAGGCTGGTGGACCTCCTCGAGGGAGTAGAGGTCATTGTTCCGGAGAGTATCAGTTACAGGGATGCAGAACACGGGGTATTCATACAGATACCGGGAGGGTCAAATATCCTTGACGGTGCTAAAATAAAGGAACTTCTTGCCTATAAAGAGGGCGGACTGAAAGCGCAGGTTGAAAACCATAGAATATTCATCGATGCTCTGCTGGACAGGGCAAATGATATCGACGTTCTCTTTCAACATTCCAGAATTGCTTCTATCTTCATCAGGGATGTCAAGACCAATTTCAGCAAAAAGGATTTAGCGGTTTTGATCCGGGAGATGAAAAAAATTAATTCCTCGCGTATGACTTTTTATAAAATGTACGGAAAGGACGTGACGATCAAGGGAGAGCAGTTTATCACTCCTGTTGAAAACGGCAAGTGGCTGAGAGAGCGGATAGAAACAGTGAAGAAGTTTCTCAATGATGAAGGGCCAGCGCCCATTGGGGATGAGATCAAGATGGAAATTCTCAACGGGTCCGAAAACCCCGGCCAGGCGCAGAGTCTCAGGAACTATTTTCTGGAATATGGATTCAACGTGGTGCATTATGGCAATGCCCTGAGAAACGACTACGAGCATACCATTGTGATTGACCGGATTGGAAGACCGTCTCTCGCAAAACGGATCGCTGATATCATAAACTGCAGGGAGGTGTACACAAGAATAGATAAAACCCTGCTTGTTGATGTTACCATAATCATCGGAAATGATTTCGAAGGAAAGTACGTACGATGAAAGAAATTCCTGTTCAGATGCAGACGTCCCACCAAACCGTTCTTGAAATAGCCGATCTTCTCGAAAACGCGAAAGCGCGCGATATAGTGGTGCTCGATATGCGTAAGCTTACCGGAATAAGCGACTATTTCGTTATATGCACCGTCAATTCAACGGTACAGTCCAAGGCTATAGTGCGGGACCTGGATGCGTTTATGCATGCACATGATCTAAAACCAATCTCTGGAAGGGTGTCCGCGGATTCGCCATGGGTTCTGCTTGATTACAATTATTTTATCATCCACATCTTCCTCGAAGAAGGCAGGCGCTACTATCAGCTCGAGAAACTGTGGTCCGATGCGAAGGTCGTGTATACAAAGGGCGGTATTCTATGATACGGGGCCTTGCGTACTGGTTTTTCGGCGGCATCGCAACCCTTTTCTTTTTTTTTCTCGCGTTGTTCACCTCACCTTTTGCAAGACACTCAAAGGATTATGTTCACCGTCTTGCCGGGATATGGGCAAGCGTGCTTTTACGGATCTTGTGTGGTGTGCGTGTGAGGGTGACGGGTATTGAACATATCGAAACGGAGAAAAGCTATATCATCGTGTCGAATCACCGGAGCTTTACCGATATACTCATCGGACATATTGTTATGCCCCTGCAGTTTCGATGGCTCGCAAAGAAATCGCTTTTTCGAATCCCCATTATCGGATGGGGTATGAAAAGGGCGGGGTATATCTCCATAGAGCGTGAGAAATCGGTTTCCGCATTGAAGAGCCTGGAAAGGGTACGCGAACGGCTTTTGTCCGGAAAATCCGTATGGATATTTCCTGAGGGTACGAGGACGCCGAAAGAGATTCTCGGCCGTTTCAAGAGAGGCGCCTTCGTCCTGGCACGGGATACCGGGTTGCCTGTCCTGCCGGTGGTCATAACAGGCTCCGACAGACTGTTTCCACGGCCCTGGAAGATACACAGGGGAGAAGTGGCGGTTGATATCCTGAGATCGGTTTGTTATGATGAAGTTGCAGCTGGAGAATCGGGCGAGGCTCTCACCCGGTTTATCAATGCGGTAAAAAAAACGATTCAATCGGATTACGATGCCAGGGTTGCTCACAATATATGATGATGTACGGTATGTCAAAGGGGTTGGACCGTCTGTCGCTGAGAAACTAGACAAACTGGGCATTGAGAAGGTAGGGGACCTTTTAGACTATTACCCGAGGGATTACGAGGACCGAAGGACGATTGCGGTACTTAACGATGCAAAAAACGGACAGCGTGCCACATTCAGGGTTACCGTAACCGGGCAGTCCACTTTTTATTATCGAGGAAAACACCACCCAAAAATCACGGTCAGGGATACAAGCGGGTCTGCGATTCTCTACTGTTTCAACCGGCAATTCCTCACAAATATTTTGAAACCGGGTGTGAATTTTTATCTTATTGGCGCGCCGTCCCGGAAATATGGCATGCCGACGTTCGCGCAGTTTGACTATGAGCTCGATACTGAAACCCACGAACCCGGGATACTTCCCGTGTACAGGCTTACCGCCGGGTTGAGCCAGAAAACGCTTCGTAAATTAACCGCATTTGCCCTCGAACATTTCGGAAGCGCAATCGAAGATGATATACCTGTTGCGGTTAAGAGGGGATACGGGTTCAAGGACAGGAGGGAATATGTAAAATTTATTCATTTCCCGCCTGATATGATCCAGCTCAGAAGAGCAAAGGAGGCAATCTCGTACCAGGAGTTTTTCAAGTATCAGCTTGTCGTTGCCCTCATAAAAAGCAAGATGTCTCTTATCGAGAAAAAGAGGCCGAAAGCACAGGGTAGGCTGAAACAGGAGTTTTTGGGAAACCTGACGTTCAGTCTCACCACTGCACAGAAGAGGGTTTTTGCTGAGATAGAAGCGGATATGAAAAGACCGTCACCTATGAACCGGCTGATTCAGGGTGATGTGGGATGCGGCAAGACGGTCGTTTCTCTGATGGCTGCGCTTGATACTATTGAGTCGGGCGGCCAGGTCGCGCTGATGGCGCCGACGGAGCTTCTTGCCAGACAACATTTCAACACCATACGGTCCCTGTTATCAGGAATGGAAATAGAAGTAGATTTTCTTACAGGCTCGGTACGAGGGGCGCAGAGGAGCGAGGTTTTACAGGTGTTAAAATCCGGCCGCATCTGCATACTGATCGGTACACATGCGCTTTTTTCAGGGGACGTCGTTTTTAATAACCTCTCTCTTGCAGTTATCGATGAGCAGCACAAGTTTGGGGTTATTCAGCGGGGAAAACTGAGAGAAAAGGGGAATCATCCTGACTGCATTGTTATGAGCGCAACTCCCATTCCGAGAACGCTCTCAATGACACTGTACGGAGATCTCGATGTATCGATAATCGACGAGATGCCGCCCGGGAGAGGGACTGTGCACACCGAGATCGTGCGCCAGGCCCAGAGCCACAGGGTGTACGAGAAGGTTGCCGAGCAGATCGAGGAAGGAAGACAGGCATTCTTTATATACCCGCTCATCGAGGAGTCGAGCGCAACAGACCTTAAAAACGCCGTTGAATCATATGAATACCTGAAAAAAGAAATATTTCCCGATTACAGGATAGGGCTTCTGCACGGCAGGTTGAGTGAGGAAGAAAAATCCGCGGTTATGACCGCATTTGAAAACGGTGAATACGATATCATCGTTTCAACAACCGTTATCGAGGTTGGAATTGATGTTCCCAATGCAACGGTAATGGTTATTGAGCAGGCGGAGCGTTTCGGCCTGTCGAACATTCATCAGCTCAGGGGAAGAATCGGCAGAGGAGGGCACACTTCCTACTGCTTTCTGATTCCCGACCGCAGCACCGGCATGGAGAGCTTTACACGACTGCGGATACTGAAAGATACGCAGGACGGATTTAAGATAGCAGAATATGACCTGAAACTCCGCGGACCGGGTGAGCTTGTCGGCAGGCGGCAGCACGGGATCCCGGAATTTATAATCGAAAATTTCGAGGTCAACACACGGCTAATCTACCGGGCGCAGAAGGATGCGAAAAGGATAGTCGAAAACAGGGATGCGCCTGAATTCAGTGAGTACCTTAAAAGGTTTGTGAACAGTACTGCATACAAAAGGGCGGCGCTTTTTTACGGCGGTTAACCAGCCGTATTCACTTTTTTGAGCAGTGCATCCTGATTGATTTTATTCGGGGTATGAGCAGTGAAAAAACTTCTGAAGCTTACCGGGGGAAGTTTTTCTGGCCGGAGGCTCTATGTTCCGGATTCTGGCGTCAGGCCTGCGAGCAACATGGTAAGAGAGGCGCTTTTTTCGACCCTCAACTCATTCTTTGAGGGAGGTATTGCAGGCCTGAAAGTTCTCGACCTTTTTGCCGGATCAGGCTCCCTCGGCCTCGAGGCTATAAGCAGGGGCGCCTGCAGGGTAACCTTTGTAGATAGGAGCGGTGAGTCGATCAAATCCATACGGAAAAACATGGAAATTCTCGGTTTTTCCGGGCAGGTGGTACGGCGGGATGTTCGTATCTTTCTCAAAAGGAGTAAAAGCCTGGACTACAATCTTGTTTTTATGGACCCGCCGTACCGGTTTACAGAATGCAGTGAGGTGGTTGACCTGCTGCATATGGCGCTCGCCAAGGGAGGAGGGAATATTCTGGTGCATGAGAGATATTATCAGGACGCACCACCGGATTTCGGAGATTATGCGCAACTGATTAAAAGAAAGAAATACGGCCAAACCGAGCTGCTCTATTACAGATTTACCATGGGGGGGTAAAATTTCCCGTCTTGTCGCTTTTATACAATGCGATTATAATGATTTGTGACAGAAAATAATGCATTACAGCACCCCGAATCGGAGGATTAACGAATATGCAGCAGTCAACACGCAGGCTGGTTGGGATAATTTTTATTTACACGGCTGCAGTACTGATTATGTTTTCCATTCTCTTTCTTTTCAAGGTTATTCACTTCCCCTATGCCTATACAACGGCAGCATTCGGATTTCTGGTGTATATCGTCGGGATGTTTTTCAGCCGGGAGGGAAAACTCTCCGCCTATAAGGTTGCGATGATCATTGTCGCCGCCGTGCTTATTGCTGTTGCCGTGTTCAGGGAAATAGCCTGAGGGGAATATAAATGTTCAAAAGCGGTATGCGCCCTCTTGGGACCGAGTATCAAAGAGTAACTTGTTCGAAGTTACTTGGAAGAGGGAATTTCATAAAAATCGGCGATATCCTGGTATTTACAGCGGTAATTGCCCTGACTGTTTTTCTATTTACACGTACCTTCGCAGGTGATGCGTCGGCCGTTCGATTGAAGGTAACAGCCCCTTCTTTTGAGGAACACTACAGCCTTGATCAGCAGAAACTGCTCGAGGTGCCCGGCCCGCTGGGAAATACTACCGTCGTCATCAGCGACGGCCGGGCATGGATACAGGATTCTCCGTGCAAAGAGAAGATCTGCATTAAAATGGGCAAAATAAAGAGGCCCGGCGAACAGGCGGTTTGCCTTCCGAACCGGGTTATTATAGAGGTTGAAGGAAACAGAAAATCTATCGATGCAGTTACGAGGTAGGTTGTGGTTATAGAGGCAGAAGCGTCCATAACGGAAACTATCAGGGAGTCGAGCGGCGGGAGGAGGACCTTTTTTATCGCATTTCTCTCCACTATGGCCATTTTTTTTGCCGTTGCAGAAACCGCGGTGCCGAAGCCGCTGCCGTGGATGCGGCTCGGGCTGGCAAATGCGATAACGCTCTATGCTCTCAGCACAATACGGGTCAAGGAAGCGCTGATCATTGTCGTTGCACGGGTCATTGCCGCGTCCCTCCTTGTCGGAACATTCCTGTCGATAGGCTTTATCCTGAGCCTGACCGGGGCGCTCGCTTCTTTTGCGGTGATGTGTTTTTTTTACAGCATCTGTAAAAGGTGGATCAGCCTGGTGGGAATCAGTGTGCTCGGTGCAGTCACGAGCAATGCTTCCCAGCTTTTTGTTGTGAATACGCTCTTCGTGAACAGCAGGCTCTCATACTATTTTCTCCCTTTTTTATTTCTTTTTGCACTTGCCGGCGGAACGATAAGCGGCCTGTTCGGGCGTTTTCTCGTCAAGAATATCTAGTACTACAGCGATACTTATGGGTTATATTGTATAAAATGTACCTTGTTTACACAAAACAGGGCGTATTTACTACAACTAAACGTATCTTAGTCGCTCTTTAGATGAAAAGTATCGCTGTAGTACTAGGGGGCGCGGAGATTTTGGAGTTATCACAAGGGGCCAATCATTATTGAGGGAGACGCTGATGGATAAAAAAGCGCTGTATTGGGAAAAATCGGAAAACTCGAGGGTGCAGTGTCAGCTCTGTCCGCACCGCTGCGTCATTGCCCCCGGCAAAACGGGTGTATGCCGGGTGCGATTAAACAGGGACGGTGTTCTCTATACCAGGATATACGGGGAAGCGTCTTCGGTCGCAATGGACCCGATTGAAAAAAAACCGCTGTATCATTTCTATCCCGGCAGTTCCATACTCTCTGTCGGGACTGTGGGCTGTTCCTTCCGATGCATGTTCTGCCAGAACTACTCTATTTCGCAGAACCCCGACCACCCAACGGATTTTTATTCCCCGGAAGAGCTGGTGGGCATGGCAAAAAACAAGGGGTCCATAGGTATTGCGTACACCTATTCGGAACCTCTCATCTGGTTCGAGTACGTAATTGACTGCTGCAGGCTCGCCCGCAAGGAGGGGCTTAAAAATGTGTTCGTGACAAACGGCTATATAAACAGGAAACCGCTGCACGAGCTGCTCGAGGTTGCCGACGCCTTCAATATCGATCTGAAATCATTCAACGAAGACTTTTACAAAAAGGTGATCGGCGGCACACTCGGCCCGGTTTGCGACACAATAGCCGAGGTGGCATTAAAAAGGCAAATAAGCCTCGAGGTGACCACTCTTGTTATTCCCGTGCACAACGACACCGACGCCGAGATGGAGGAAATGACCGACTGGTTAGCATCGCTCGGCAGGGATATTCCCTACCATCTCTCGGCATATTACCCAACGTACAAGTTTTCAGCGCCTCCCACTCCTGTTTCAACCCTTGAACGGCTGAAAAAAATTGCAGAAAAGAAGCTTCGGTACGTGTATCTGGGAAATGTCAGCACAGAGAGCAACACCTGCTGTCACAACTGTGGTTCGCTGCTCGTAGCCCGCCGGGGCTACTCTATAGAAGTAGTGAATTACCAGGACGGGCGGTGTAAGAGCTGTGGTACGGAGGTCCCGATCATCGGGTAGTACTCAGCGATACTTATATCTCTGAGCCTGTATACAACTTTTGATTTTCCATGAATTATGTGCTGGAAATACGGCACCCGGAACCAAAGCGAAGCTCCGGGTATTGATCCGGAATTAGCTTGACAATCCGGCCCCGCCGTATATACATTGATGGACAACGGCGCGGGGTGGAGCAGTTGGTAGCTCGTTGGGCTCATAACCCAAAGGTCACAGGTTCAAGTCCTGTCCCCGCTACAATAGATGGCCCGCTGACTCATTAAGAGTTCGCGGGTTTTTTTTATTAATTATGTGGTCACATCACTAAATTCATCAAAATTCTAGAATTTCCAGAGGTTGTTGTGTAGCTGCTCCAATTTTTTTATTAGGACATTGAGTAATTGATTGGAATGCTCTCTAATAACACGGAGTAGTGTTTCTTGCCAATTTTTATGCATAGAGCTGTACACTGTTATTAGCTTACTCCTTTGTTCGGAACGCATTATTAAAAAATGTCCTAATTCGGTTGCTGTTTTCAAATCCTTTGCCCTCTTCCCAGAGTCTTTTATTTTTGTACTCACCAGACACTTAAGTAAAACGAAAGCACTCGGTTCAGGGACACGGACAGGGGTTCCTTTATATATAACAGTTATTGAATGCTCCATTACCAAGCTCATATATCTTAATCCTTGTGCTAACACGTTGAGTGGCTTGATGCTATAAGGTTTCTTCTCCCCCTTTCCATATTCAGCAACCATAAACTCGACTTCCATCTCTGGGTGTACATATTTACTGTATCCAGTTAAGCGAAAGAATTTTTCATCAAATCCAATTGATTCGAGAATATTTGGGACGTCAATTGGATTTAAGAGTTTGAGTTGCAGAGGAACAAGGATGTCTAAATCCATGGTCCGCAATATTGGGACTTCGGGTGCATTATTGAAATACGCCCTATAGAATTGGAAGGCACCAGCTACCAATCAAGATTACCTGGCGTAATACATCTTTTTCATGGAGTAGAGATAATAACTCATCGAATATAGTTTGATTACTTTTCATGCATTGATTTCGACAACTCTTTGAGTTCGTTATTAACTTGTTTAAGTTTTTGTTCAATGTCCTGACGTTTTAGAAGCAGTTCTCTGGTTATTTGCAATTTTTTTGAGTCTTCTTTTCCAATATACTCAAATTTGACTTTTTCTTTTTCACGATACGCTAAATAGAAATAGGGTTT
>CAYSRJ010000007.1:0-38391 GCA_964433545.1 uncultured Spirochaetota bacterium
CAGAGATGGGAAGTCGACTCAACGCAATGGATACAGCATCTCTCGCCACCAGCGTCCACCTCGTCTGCCGCCCGCGCCCGGAGGATGCACCAGTGGGCGACTGGTCGTACGTACTGCGGGAGCTCCCCAAACGCGTAGGTGATTTGATGGAACGCCTCCAAAACGAAGGTATTCGCGGGGCTGATCTTGTCTTCGCATGTATCGGGCCTGCACTTGAGATCTTCAGCCGTTTCTCAAAGGTCGAAACCGCCGATGGTCGTGAGGTTAAGCTTGCCGAATACCTGGAGAAGGTATGGGAAGTCGTAGGTCGTACCGCTTTGGAGCAGGTACTCGGTACCGCTGAGGCAAAGGCTCGAAATGGCGCTGCAGGGGCTGTCGAGGAAGACGCCCGCCTCACTGCGCTATTCCTGTGGACCCTCCAGAGCACCAAGAGTAGCCAAAACGGCAACGGCGACAAACCCAAGCAAGCATCAGATGAGGACGAGAAAGAATCTCAACCTGGCAAACCTAAGGGATACAGTCTCATTTTCGATGTGGTTCGCCGCTTCGCTCAGCCGCTGGGGATCGATCTTCCCAAGTGGGAAGGTAGAATTATCGAAACAGAGAAGGGCATCGTGCGGCTGATGGGGGTATCCGAGCGCGCAAAGCAGCTCTTTGGTGAGGATGGAGATGAAACGGCTGCTGAATGGATAGAACATGATCCATTAAAACATTTTCAGCAGGGCCTCTTTAACGAATTTGAAGAGAAACAGACGATTAAGCTTCGCGGCAGGGGGCATCGTAGAAAAGCGATTCTGGATCCATCCGACATAGACCTTCAAGGCAATAATGAAGCCACGACATTGGACCGTGTACACGCAGCCATGCTCCTTCAGGCAGGCGGCCAGGCAAATGCATTGCGAAACCTCATCAAGGCCGAACAGGACCGCGGCCCGGATTTCCTGCGACTTGCTAACGCGCTTTCAGCGTTATATCCGCCTAAAAGCGAAGAAAAACGGCTGCTTGATGCGATGCTATTGGCGGTTCCGAGATAAAGAAAGGTTATCAACATGCTCACACAAACCGAAGCGGATGCTTTAATACGCATGGGAAAGACATTCGTTCATCCCGTTACTATTTCAATTCCTCTTGGAACTGACAAGACATATGAGCTTATTGGAGATGACAAGCGCGAACGTTTCTTCCTTGACATATGGCGTGGAACATTGCGGTTAACAAAATTAAAATACCAGACACGCGGCCGAAATGTAATCGTTCTTGTCAGGCTTGACGTCGACGGCGCTCCACATACAAATCCTGATGGCACAATAGTCAGAGGCTCCCATATCCACGTTTATCGGGAAGGGTATGAAGATAAGTGGGCATACGTGATAGACCCTGCGGAGTTTAGAAATATTTCGAGTATTCAACAAACCTTTGAAGATTTCTGCAGTTATTGTAATATTAAAGACATGCTTCCGTTTCAAGGAGAACTACTGTGAACCGTCAAGAGTGTGACCAACTGATAGAAACGTATATTGAATGGCTTCGCAAGGGACTTTCCGTCGAAAGACTCGAAGAAGTATGTGAGCTGACAACGCCTTTCCTGGACCGTCATAATGACCATCTCCAAATATATGCAACCAAGAGCGGCGGGAAAATTATACTTTCTGATGATGGGTATATACTGTCCGATCTTCGAACCAGTGGTTTAGATTTTAATACACCAAAGCGTAAGGCTGTTCTTGATGTGATGTTGAATGGACTTGGTGTTAAAACTGATAATAGTCAGCTTCTTGTTGAAGCTTCACAGCGAAACCTTGGACAACGGCTTCATTCTCTTGTCCAGGCTATGATAGTGGTAAACGATATGTTCGTTATGGCTCAACCGCGTGTTGCGACTTTTTTCTGGGAGGATGTACGGACATTTCTCGATGAACATAAAGTACGATACAGCCCCCGAGTTAAGATGTCAGGGCTGAGTGGATTTGATCATGCCATTGATTTCCTTATACCGAAATCGGGTACTCGCCCGGAGAGGTTTGTGCAAGCTATAAATGCGCCAAATAAAAACACAATCGGTACTTATCTATTCGCCCTCGGAGACACAAGAGATGCGCGAGGAGAGGGGTCTGAGGCTTATGCATTCCTTAATGATCATGAGCGGGAGATGGGTGGAGATGTAATTGAGGCCCTGGAAGCATACGATGTCAAGGCTATGCTCTGGTCAAAGCGAAATGATTATATCGATGATCTTGCAGCGTAGGAGTCATAATCCATGGAACCATGGTATAAGGTTGCTATCCCACGGAAGGAAGTGAGAGAAGGCCGGTCGTTCAACCCGGACGAGTTCGCCATACATTTAGAGCAGGTTGTGGATAAAACCGCACCCGAGGATTACAGTAATCCAATACAGTTCTTTTCGCGAACATATTTCACTCGAGCACTGCGAGAACATACCGGGATGGTATTACGCAGGCTTTCAGGCGAAACCACAAATACTTCTCCGGTAATGACTCTCATCACCCAATTCGGCGGCGGTAAAACTCATACACTCACAGCACTGTACCATCTTGCCACTAATGGGGTAAAGGCCGGGGAATATCCAGGAGTGGATACTCTTCTAAATGAAGCGGGACTTAGTACGGTACCACGGGCGAAGGTTGCCGTTTTCGTTGGGAATGCATGGGATCCGCAGGAAAATCGGGAGACGCCCTGGATCGACGTTGCCTGGCAGCTTGCAGGGGAGAAAGGCGTAAATGAGCTCGGAGCAGCAGCTAAAACCACACCACCCGGCACCACTGCTCTGGGCAGGGTATTCAAAGCAGCAGGCAGCCCTGTATTATTACTTTTTGACGAGGTTTTGAACTTCCTCAATCGACACCGAAGCATGTCTGAAAAGTTCTATGCCTTTTTACAAAATCTCACGGTAGCTACAACGGGAACCATACACGGCGCGGCAATGATCAGTCTACCACGAAGCCAGGTCGAGATGACCGACTGGGACATGCAGTGGCAGGAAAGGATCACCAAGGTCGTCCGCCGAGTAGCCAAGGACCTTATTGCAAATGACGAAACAGAAATAAGCGAAGTGGTACGACGTCGCCTGTTCGATGACCTCGGCAGCAGACGTATTTGCAAAAACGTCTCTAAGGCATATGCCGACTGGTGCTTTGAGCACAGGGCTCAGCTTCCATCTGAATGGACGGCTGTAGACAGCGCCGCCACCGAGGTTAAAGCAAGAGAGTACCTGTGCAGCCGGTTCGAGACCTGCTACCCATTCCATCCGGCTACACTTTCCGTGTTCCAGCGGAAATGGCAGGCACTCTCCCAGTACCAGCAGACTCGCGGGACACTTGCGATGCTGGCGCAGTGGATATCATGGACATACCGCACGGGATTCACCGAGGCTCGTCGCGAGCCGCTCATCACGCTCGGGTCGGCACCGCTTGAAATACCTGAATTCAGGAGCATGGTGCTCGGTCAACTTGGCGAGTCGCGGCTTGTCGCCGCTATAGATTCCGATATCTCGGGGGAACAATCGCATGCCCGCGCGCTCGACGCCGATACCAAAGGTGTACTCAGGAATATCCATCGTCGTGTGGGAACGACGATAATGTTCGAATCTTCAGGCGGGCAGATAGATAAATTGGCACATCTTCCTGAGCTGCGCTTTGCGCTGGGCGAGCATGACCTTGATACCACCTCTGTGGATAACGCTGCATTTGCCCTGGAGGACAAGTCATACTTCATACGCAGAGTAGGATCGGACGGTTTCAAGATCAGCCACAAGCCGAGGCTGAAGAAGGTCGTAAACGATCGGCGCGCTTCGTTGGATGAAGATAGCGAGACTAAACCGTTTATCCGAGCACTCGTTCAGAAAGAATTTCAAAAAGGTGCGAGCATACCAATCATGCCTTTCCCGACAAACGGTTCAGAGGTTCAGGATACTCCAAAGCTTGCTCTTGTCATAGTAAATCCTGAATCTGAATGGGCGGAAAAAGGAACGATTCGCAAACAGATTACAGAATGGACAAAACAAAGAGGTAAATTGCCCAGGCTGTATCCAGGATCGATTGTATGGTGCATTAAGAAGCCGGGTCGTGATCTCCGCGACAAGGTCGAGCTTTTACTTGCCTGGAAGCGAATAGCCAAAGAAATTGCCGAAGGGACACTGGGCGGTGAGTTCGAGCGCGAAGATCGTGCAGACATACAATCGAATGTATCGGATGCGGAGGAAGCGGCTAAGGACGAGGTGTGGGGCGGCTACCGTTTTGTGGTTATCGCGGACAGTCATGAAACGGACGGTTTGAAGACCATTGACCTCGGCGCAGGCCATTCAAGCAGCGGCGAAACGCTATGCGGACGTGTTATCACCGCACTCAAATCACAGGCGCTTCTTAACGAGTCAGTGGGTGCCGGGTATATAGAGCGCAACTGGCCGCCGGCTCTCAAGGAATCGGGTGCGTGGCCTCTTACGAGCCTTAGGCAAAGCTTTCTCAATGGTTCGCTAACACGTTTATTAGACCCGGATACCATCCTGCGAAGGAGGATTGTAGAAAGCGTATCGAAGGGCGATTTCGGATTGGCCTCGGGCCAAAAGCCGGACGGTACTTATGAGCGTGTATGGTTCAATGAATTGCTTGGTTCTGAGGAAGTCGACTTCGAATCAGGCGTGTTTCTCCTGTTAAAGTCTAAGGCAAAAACACTGAAGAAAGAGCCTGAACCGCCAGTAGGTCCTTTCCCTGGAGCTGAACCTGAACCGGAGCCTGGTTCTGATCAGGAGCCTAAGCCCAAACCAAAACCGGAACCAGGACCTGGTATAAGTGCAAGAACATTTAGAATCTCCGGCGATGTTCCCCCAGAGATTTGGAATCGTATGGGAACCAAGATAATTCCTAAGCTGCGTAGTGGTTCAGATATCAAAATAGGCGTTGAATTCTCTGTCACTATAGATGGGCGATACGCTACAAGCTTCGAACACGAATTAATTCAGATACTCGATGACCTTGGTATTTCCGAACGTGTAAAAATAGAGTAAAAAAAGGACAATTCTTAACCTTGGATATACTAATCAACCAAAGGGATGTTTAGAAATGGCCAGTAGTAAACACAAAGAGTATGTAGATAAATTATTAAAATTGGGAAAAGTACTTGGTTACTCTGTAAAACCTTCATTCTCAAAAGATCCACAGGGTGCGCTGGAATATGGGCTCATAACGGTCAGCCTGAATCACAGCCGCTCTCAAATTGTCAATAATCAGCCTACGTATAATACCTCCAAAAAACTCCCACGCCTCCTCTATCCTATTGATCAAACTCTTCAAATCCTGACTGTGTGGTATACATATACTGATACCGGCTGAACACCTGGGTAACCACCAGAGCATATAACACTCTATTCCTTCCAGAAGCCGGATCGTACAGTATCCCTAACCGTCCAAAATCCACTTCTGCCACTTCTCCCGGCTTGGTTTCAGCCATACGTACAGTAATCTGTTTGCTCCCGAATCCGAGATGCTCTCGGGAAAAACGGTAAAGAGCAATGTAGGATACATCCACCCCTATACTCAGGAGCTTTATGTGAACTTTTGTGAGGGTGAGTTTCTGCTTCTCAAGCCAATCAGTAATGGTTTCCTTGTGAGGGAGAAGTATCCGATCCCTCTTGTTCTCTACCCAATCCTTCTTTTCAGGATGCACCTCACTGAAAATGAGATACGCAATCTCATCCAAATTACCCTTGCAATCGAAACTGAACCCTTTCTCCTCAGCAATACGAATATATTTTCTCACTGTATTTCGATCCATGCCTGTAGCCTTTGCTATCTCCCTCATTCCATCCCCTTCAATCCATCTCCTCAGAATATCTACAATCTCAATCACGTTATACTCCTTGTGTCCCATACCGCCTCCTCATTATTAAAATTAGTGGCAGTATGACCTATAAAATTGAGGGTAACTGTGCTTTTCCGTTTCTCACCCTTGCAAAATAGTGCAGGGTGAATGGTGGTGAAAAGGGGGGTGAATGCTAGTGAAAAAGGTAGGGTGAACGGTGGTGAAAAATCACATATGATATTATAGTGGAATCTAAAAAAACTAAGAAGTCGTTTAAAATATATAATGCTCTTTGTGATTTCGTTGAGAATAACTTTGGAGAAAAAAGTGACCTTATAACAAAAGAAAGCTTAAGCAAATAATATTGGACCACATATTCTTGAGGAAACAATTTATGTCAAAAACGCCTCTTGAGGTCAAAATGAGTGGAAATAATTAATGCTGTGTGCTATTCGAACGCTTTGTGTCCCGATAATACCGCTGCAAAGCGGCATTACATCCGCTCCGGCACATTGGCTGAGGCGATTAGCTTGCCGGTGCCGTCGGCAAGCTGTACCCTCCGGTAACTGTCCTTCGGTATCAGGATCATCATGTAGGGGTGTGTGATCTTTTGGGCCTGAAAGCTGTTTTCAGGCGGGGTATTCAGTATGGTTTTTACCGTCACAGCGGAGGATCGTTCATATACGTTGATTATCTCAATGGAGAAGCCCGTGCTCTTCTGTTCGCCGTACGAAAGGAATGCGACGGAATATTTTCTGAAATCAACCACCGGAGGCTCCGGCTGCGGTATGCGGGTTAGGTGAATCAGTCTGTAGAACGGCTCAAAAGTGCCGTTTTCAGTAAAAACGAGGATTTCAGGGTCCGCCTCCCGGAGGTTTATATCCTCACCCTGTTCCAGTACGGTGTATTCAACAGGAGAACTGCTGTTTTTTCTGGATGCAGTAATCGGTAAAAGAACGATTATCGCTGCAACGGCGATCATGCCCGTTCTGATACGTGATATTTTTTTCTTCTTCATTGTACCGCTCCGTTTCCCGGGCCATTTTCCGAATAATTTCCGTCAAGTCCATACGTAGTGCATAAAACTGGTTATCCGAATACCACCGGAGCACGCATCTATTTATTGGCGCTTTACGTTTGGTCAATCCGCCGGTACACTCACCTGGATTTACTATCCCGCCCTGTCCGCATGTACAATCAATAGATGAGCTCGAAGTTGATGCCTGTTACGTTGTCTCCTTTGGTGTAGTAGATTGGCTCCACATTGAGTATTTCGGGATAAAAACCATACGTGTCGTCTTTTTCAAAAATATATCCGTCGTTATTTCTGTCGGTGCTCGCCCCGATTATATAGGTGCCTGTCGGCAGGCCTGTGAGTGAATAGACAAACGATTGGTTGATATTTGTGACAGTGTAGTACTGTATCACGTCGGACGTATCGTAATATTCGATCGCAACGACGTACACATTGCCTACATCCGCTGTTCCGCCTGCAAATCCGATGCTGTTGTACAACACGTACACGTACTCGGTATAGTCATTCGAGCCGTCGCTCCAGGCGATGTTCAGCCTCTCTGTGTGTGTCGAGCCGTCGGCGATGCCGGAAGTATCTAATGAAACGGTAACGGTCATTCCGGTAGCATCTGCGATGCCGCTCTGGGTGAAAGACACCCACGATGCGCCTTGGTCCTTTGTTATGCCGGTTACTGAAATCGGCGTCGTATCGACGATATTCTTCAGAACGACACTCTGCGATGTAGGGCTCGTGCCCTCGAACTTCAGGGTCTTGGGAAAGGGAAACAAAACGGGATTCGCTGGGCCCCCGAGAGCATCGGTAACTGCCGCATACGTATTCAAAAGCCCGTACCCGTAGTAGTCGTCTTTTCCCGCTGTTCCGAGGTCGATAGCATTGCTTGTAAGTTTCTGCCTGATATCGGCGGCACTCAGGCCCAGGTTTGCAGCCTTCAACAATGCAGCAGCGGCTGCAACATGGGGCGTTGCCATGGATGTTCCCTGCGACAGGGCGTATACATCGACATTGTAAACAGAACCGATGCCGCTGTAATCGGCAAGGGTGCTCCATATGCCGTCCGGATAGGTGTCGAAATTCAGGTCGTAGGTAAAGCCTCCGCCTGGCGCGGCAATATCGATGGTGCTCCCGTAATTGGAATAACCGGTAATTTCAGCTCCGATGCCGGTTGCAGATACGGAAATAACCTCGGGGTATGCCGCGGGATAGTATTTTGAATTTGTTCCGTCGTTTCCGGCGGCCGCCACAATTACCACGCCCTGTGAGGCTGCATAGGAAATTGCCGATGCAAGCGTCGGGTCGTTTGCCGTGCTCCCGAGGCTCATGTTGATGACGTCTGCTGTATATGAATGCGACGCAGCACTTTGATCGCCTGCTGCGTATCGGACGGCTGCTGCGATATCGGTGGTTGTTCCTCCTCCTGCACCGAGTACACGAAGCGGCATTATTCTCACACCGCTACCCTTCCCACCTGCAACACCTGCGACGCCGATACCGTTGTTCGTCAGGGCGCCGATGGTGCCGGCGACATGGGTGCCGTGAAAGCTCGAGTATGCACCGTTGTCTCCCACATCGGTTGCATCGGCATCCCTTCCGTCTCCGTCCAGGGACATCGACGAGTCGCTTATAAAATCATACTCATCGACGAAAATCCCCGCAAGGTCCGGGTGAACGCTGCCGCTCTTCGTGCCGTTCGACCGTACGATACCCGTATCGATAACAGCGACAACGACACTGGATACATCATTGACCAGACCTTCTTTCCACACATGGTCCAGCATGATTAACGGGAGGTTCCACATCAAATCCTTCGAGTACAGTTCATCGTTTGGGATAAAACCAACCCCAAGTGGTTTATATATGTAGTTCGGCTGCGCATACTCCACATAGGGAAGGGCATTGAACCTCTCGATTTCCTGCAGTGTCCTTTCTTTTTGAGCGCCGACGGAAAGCCCCGCCTTTCCAGTATCACCGAGCTTCATCCTCAGCAGAATGCCGTTTTCTATACTGCCGTTCTGCCTCAATACCCTGTACCCGCTGCCCGCTGCAGCATCTGCGGCGATCATCCGGCCTGTCCCTGGCCTGTATTTTACCAGTATCTCGTCTGCAACGAAATCAGGCTCTGAAGATGACGCGGTCATTCCGGAAATGAGGGGGCCTTTCTTCAAATGAAGGTTCTGAAATGGGATTGACGTACCGCTCCCGTATGATCCGGATGTCACGACCGTCAGCTGACCTGAAATGCCCTCATCAGAGGAGCTGGACGAACCGCCGCATCCTGCAACAAATAGGAGTATACCGACAGAAAGCATGAATGCACCGATCGCAAATGCCCGGTTCCGAAAAACGGAAGGGTTGTGCCGTCTTAACGTGCAATCAGAATAAAAATAATAATCCAGTTTCTGAGAAAACAGGAGGCCGTCTTTTCTAACAGCGTTCCCCCGACATTTCCGGTTGACTTGCATTGTGTATCCCTGTACATTTTATTTTCATGCAACCTTCAATTTCTTAATAATATAATACACTTCCTGGAAAATTTCGCGACTGATTTCTTTATTGGATAATAATAATCACTCAGGGTTATGGTTTTATCCATTAGAATTCTGGTATTTTATACCAGATTTTTCATGTTCAACTGGCTTATTATGTTACAACCACCTATTATTACATTCTACAGGTAAAAACCATTAGGCAAGTGTCGGTTTAACCTTTTACGATTGAAAGTTTACTTGCCTATGTTATAGATGATACGGAATTTTAAAAGTCATCATACATCATGATAAAAACGGAGCGAATAAGGGACTGAAGGTTCGATCGTTCTCGGGTAAACTGTGGAGTATAGTTGAAAAGAAGCGGAGTATGTCCCTGGTGGGATATGTCCTCTTGGGACCGAGTATCAAACAGTAACTTGCTCGAAGTTACTTAGAAGCCATGAGATAGTACATTATGGATGAAAACGAAAAGATACTAATAGGTGAAATAGATGAAGCGAGGGCAAAGGTATCCTACCTCCAGGATATCGATATCGGTATTCCTCGTGAGGAGATTGAAGGGCTCGTCAAGAATATAGATGAGGCGGATTCGTTTCTCCGGAAGAATACATTTTCAATTGCCAAAGACAGGCTCAGGGCCTTCAATGCTCTCTTCGAATCAATCGAAAACAGGTACTTTTCATCACTTACGCCGCGTCAGATAGACTCGATTTCGCGGAGTGACCAGAGGCCGACCACGCTTGATTACGCGCGAGAGGTATTCGATGATTTCAGGGAGATAACGGGTCTTGATGCAAACAGCCCCGATCCGGCTGTGGTATGCGGCTTTGCTCGGCTTGAAATGAACGATGCCGTTGTGGTGGGGCATGAAAAGGGCGCCTTTCATGAGGATTTCAGGAGGGGCGGAAGCGCATTGCCGCAGGGTAATGCCAAGGCCATGAAGGCGATGAAAATCGCCCAGAAGTTTGGAATCCCTGTTGTATCATTTGTTGATACACCGGGTTCCTGGCCTCTTGAGGAATTCCTGCCGGCCCAGCGCATTGCGCAGAACCTGGAAGAGCAGTACCTGCTCAAAGTCCCGCACGTATCGGTGGTGATCGGAGAGGGCGGATCAGGGGGTGCGCTCGCGATCGATGTATCGGACTACCGAATAATGTTAGACAAGGCGTATTACTCAGTTATTTCTCTGAGCGGCGGTGCAGCGATTATTGCGCGGGACAAGCGGCATATATCGGAAGAAGATATAGACAGGGCGGCCCGTAACCTCAAGATAACCGCGCAGGACGCTTTCGATCTTGGCGTGGTGCACAAAATCATCGAAGAACCGAAAATAGGTGTCCGCGTGACGGATCGGGATTTTTTTATAAAGGTGCGTGATGCAATTGTAGATGGGTTGAATACGGTAAAAACGGAGGTTTCTCCATTTTTCCTGCCCCATCCAAAGCTCGAACATACATGGCGGATTAGAAAGCTGCAGGTTCCCATACTGCTCAGAAAACGGTACAGGCGGTACAGGAAAATCGGAGTATACAAAACGAGCCTGTCCGATAGAATCAGACATGTCATGGGTGAGCTCTACCGGATAAAATGGATACATTCGCTCTTTACTCCAATCAGGAAGACTCTCGACGGTATTCGAAGACTGAAGGCAAAGGAAAAGGAAGAGGTGTCTCTTCTTCAGGCGGAAGAGCAGCCCAAAGTCCTCAAGTATGAGGACCGGTGGGTTGAATGCCCGAACACAGAGATTCATGGCTGTCAGGATATATGGGTGCCGACACTGTTTGAGGAGTATAACGGCACCTGCCCGAACTGCGGGTATCACTTCCGGCTGATTATTGATCACTATATTGATTTCCTTACCGACAAGGGGACCTTCAGAGAGTTCAATGAGGGTATCGAGTCGGTCAATCCGATCGGTTTTGATGGATTCAATCAGAAATTGAAAAGGGCGAAGCAGATCACCGGAAGAAAATGTTCGATGATTACCGGCTATGCCATGATAGGCGGTTATCATGTCGTAATGGTGCTGACGGATGTACGGTTCAGAGCTGGCACACTCGGTAGTGCCGAGGGAGAGAAGTTTTGCAGAGCGGTGAAAAGGGCGATGCGAGAGAAGAAACCTCTTGTTGCCGTGCACCAGTCGGGAGGTGCGCGTATAGAGGAGGGGATACTCGCCCTTATGCAGATGGTAAAGACCAGCATCGCGGTGGCACGGTTTAAACAGTCGGGAGGGTTGTATATATCGATTGAGACCGATCCCACCATGGCGGGTACGCTCGCAAGCTATGCGAGTCTCGGTGATCTGACGGTGGCTGAACCGAATGCCCAGGTGGGATTTGCAGGAATACACGTTATAGAGCAGACCGTAAAGCAGAAGAAGCCGAGAAACTACCAGTATTCGGATATGGTTATGGGGAGGGGCGGGATCGATTTTGTCGTACGGAGAAGCGATTTGAAAGACACGGTAACCTCAATGCTTGAGCTGCAAAAGATAAAGGGCAGAGATTAGATGGCAATAGAATCTGAAATCCGCAAGAAGGGCGAAAAATCCTATCAGGCAACCAGGTATTTTACGAGCCACACGGGTGTTGTCTCCATAGAGACAGAAGAAGGCCGAACTGTTGAAGAGGGAGACATTTTATACACTATCACGAGGCTCGGCCTCATTAAAAAGAGGCTTGCGACTGTTTCCGGTGTTGTCAGGAATATTAACAGTTCAATAGAGGATGCATTCTGCGGATACTATGTTCATGTGCTCGATGTGGAGCATGATCTGACACCTGAAGAGCTGCAGTCTATGGAGGAAGAGCGGGAATATCAGTTTGTGCAGGCGCCTCAGAGCGCACAGTACTATATATCCTCCAATCTCGGTATGCCGCCACTTGTGAGTGTGGGTGACATTGTGCGCGAGGGAACGGTGCTGGCCGTTGCCATGGTGATGAAAAAAAGAAGAGAAATCGTGTATGAGGGAAAACGGGGCAGGATTGCAAAGATATACTTCATGAACGGCCAGCAGTGCAGGGAGGGTGATAAGCTGTTCGGTATTATACCGAGACCGATTTAATGGTTCGGTCACACGTCATGTTCTCTGCGACCAGACTGAATTACAGGATTATCTTCACCTATGAATAGAATCCCTGAAAAAGAGCGGAGACTTGCAGGGCTTTTGTCTGCAAGAGGAATCATCGGCCTGAGGATCTACTGTTACTCGGAAGTCGAATCGACTATGGACACGGCCTTTTCACTCCCTGATTCAATGATTTCTGACAAAACCGTGATTCTTTCCGACAGGCAGACACAGGGAAGGGGAAGGTTTGACCGAACATGGTATGATGGTGAAGGCTCGATTGCGCTTTCTGTAATACTCACTGATTTTGATTTTCGCATCCCCTATAGCATGGCAGCGTCCTATGCCGTGTATAAAAACTTTCTCAAATATACCAGCAGGGTTCATTTGAAGTGGATAAATGATGTGCTCTGGGAAAACGGGAAGAAGGTCTCCGGTGTGTTGACTGAAGAGCGGGCCGGCCGGGCCGTCATCGGTATCGGTGTGAACATCAATACACTGCTTTTTCCCCCTGAACTGAACGGTACTGCGACTTCTTACCGATTGGAATCGGGCAAAATGCTCGATCAAGACGATTTTATCGGCAACCTGCTTTCGAATCTGTTTGCACTGCTTGACGATATACATATAAATGGAATCGAATCTGTTCTTACGCAATGGGAGAATGCCTCGAAGATGAAGGGCAGGAATGCGGTGGTCGTGCTCGATGACGGAACGAAGTGTACCGGCTGTGTCAAAGGTCTTGATAAAAAAACGGGCGCTCTTTTACTGGAAAACGACTACGGAGAACGCGAAGTTTACGGCGGCAATATCTCTTTTGAATGATCGACAGATGCACTAACCGGATATCCCAAACAACGGGTGCATCCACAAGATCCCGCTCGCCTACTCCACTCCTGATCCGCACGCCCTGTTATTATTCTGCTTGTGAAAAAGTAGTGAAAAGTGGTGTAGGTCCCCCTGGGGAAAGTCCCTGTCGGGATACATCCCCCCGGGATACATCCCGCCAGGGACCGGGTATCAAAGATAACTTGTTCGAAATTACTTGGAAGTATATGATATGGATTGAAACCGTATTTGATATGAAGGCCTGATCCTTCAATATTCAGAGGAGTCCGTTATGGGTGAACACAAACAATACGAACCAACCGCGCAACAAAAAATCGAGATGTTGAAGCGGATGCTGAGAATTCGAAGCTTCGAATATAAAGCTCTTTCGCACTGTACAAAGAGGCTGAACAGGGGGCCTTTGCATCTCTATGTTGGAGAGGAAGCGACATCCGTCGGTGCCTGTATGGCCCTGAAGCGGGGGGACTATATAACGAGTACACACAGGGGGCACGGTCATTGCATTGCAATGGGCGGAGACGTCAGAAGAATGCTCGCTGAGATTGTCGGCCGCGCAACAGGGTACTGCAGTGGGAAGGGCGGTTCTATGCATATAACCGATCTTGATCTTGGAATCATAGGTTCAAACGGCATAGTCGGAGCAGGTATCCCGATTGCGGTTGGTGCTGCAATCGCAATGGATAACAGGAAAAAGCATAATGTGATTCTCTGTTTTTTCGGTGACGGTGCGAGCAATACTGGGGCATTTCACGAGAGCCTCAACATGGCTTCGATATGGAAACTCCCCGTTATCTTCCTCTGTGAGAACAACCTGTACGCCATCAGCGGGAGTGTAAAGGAAACTCTCAATATCCAGGACATAAGTATACGAAGTGTGTCGTACGGGATACCCGGGGTTACAATAGATGGAAATGATATATTTGAGGTATATGAAACTGTGAAAAAGGCGCGCGAGAGAGCTGTTGCGGGTGAGGGACCGACACTGATAGAATCGAAAACGTACCGCTGGTTAGGTCACTGGCATGCGGATCCCTGTCGATACCGAGATGAGGAAGAGGTTGAAGCATGGAAGAAGAAATGTCCGATACAGCGGATGAAAGATCATCTGCTCGGAAAAAAAATACTGTCGCAGACACAGATTGATGAGCTGGAAAGTGAAATCATAAAGGAAATCGAAAAAACTGAGTCATTTGCGGTCGAAAGCCCCAATCCGAAACCGGAGGAGGCGCTTCAGGATGTATATATAGAGAATCACACGAATGAATAACAATGCCGAACAGACATGGGGAGTAACAGGCTATGCGAGAAATAAACTACACAAGAGCGCTCTGGGAAGCGCTGCATGATGCGATGATAAAGGATGAGAGGGTTTTTCTCGTCGGTGAAGATATAGGCGTTCAGGGCAACATTTTCGGCGTGACATACGGGTTTTTGGAGGAGTTCGGGCCGAAGAGGGTCCGCAATTCACCAATTTCCGAGATTGCAATCATCGGTTCGGCGGTAGGGTCTGCAATTTTGGGAATGAGACCGGTTGTGGAGATTATGTACATTGATTTTGCCACCATTGCAATGGATCAAATCGTAAATCAGGCTGCTAAATGGCACTATATGTCGGGCGGAAAGTCCAAGCTGCCGCTTGTCATACGAACCCAGGAGGGGGCCGGTACCGGGGAGGCTGCGCAGCATTCGCAAAGCCTCGAAAGTTTTTTCGCCCATGTGCCGGGTCTCAGGGTCGTTATGCCCTCCACCCCGTATGATGCGAAAGGATTGCTGGCTGCTGCAATAGAAGATGAGAACCCGGTGATGTTTATCGAGCACAAGATGCTGTATACCACCACCGGCGCAGTACCTAATACGTACTATACGATTCCTTTTGGCCGGGCCGATGTAAAAAGAAAAGGGCAGGATGTTACAATCGTTGCGATATCCAAGATGGTGCTCGATGCACTTGATGCTGCTGATGAATTAAAGAAAAGAGGGATCGAGGCGGAGGTCATAGATCCCAGAACGCTCAACCCTCTGGATATCGAAACAATACTGGCTTCCGTTGAAAAGACCGGGAGACTGGTTGTTACGCATCAGGCGTGTAAGACCATGGGATTCGGGGCTGAGATTGTTGCAATGATCGCAGAACGGGATATACCGGTTAAAGTGCGCAGGGTTGCAGGTGAAAATACACCGATCCCGTACAGCAAACCGCTTGAGAACAGGGTATTGCCTGACAAGAATGATATTGTACATGCCGTGCTCTCAATAGTAGATTGAGAACTGTGTTTTTTCGTGATGAATTTCGTTGCATTCGTTCTGTTGTGAGTAGCATTTTTCGGATACTTTGCGTCCGGGTGATATGTGATAATTATTTTTTTCATATTCATGAAGGAGGCTTTTTAAAATGCAGGGTTTTGTTACGAAAATACATCATAGCGGTATTACCGTGAAAAATCTGGAAGAATCCATCAGGTTTTATGAAGATGTATTCGGTTTTAAAAAGATAGGACAGGTTGATTTACAGGTGAATAAAGAAGGAGACATGAAAGGTGTATATATAAAGATTGCTTTTTTAAAAGCCGGGGAAGACGATCTCGAACTGCTCGAGTATATCGAACCGAAGCGTAAACAGGACCTCCATTTTCATCCATGGGATCCCGGGGTACAGCATATTTCATTCAGGGTAAACAATATCAAAGAGTTCTATGAAACGTATAAAGATTCGATAAAATTCCTTACACCGCCCGTAGATTACATAACCGACGAGATAGATACAACCTGGACGTATTTAAAAGACCCCAATGGGTCTATTTTAGAATTATCGGAAGATCATAAGGAAAGAAAATTTACCGGAGCCGCGAAAATCAATTAGTATTACAGCGATAATTTTTATCTTAAAAGCGGTTAAGATACGTTTAGTAGCGGTAAATACGATTTTTGTGTCAAAGAGCTGCAGCTTATACCATATAACCAGTACGTATTGCTGTAGCACAAGAGGGTTATATATCATGAAATACTCACAGGCTGAGGTTGGGCGTGTTTTTGTTCTGCGGCTGGAGAACGGCGAAGTGCTTCATGAAGCGATCGAAGGCTTTGCGCGTGACAGGTCGATTGTCTCGGGGATCGTGATTGTTGTCGGCGGGGCAGGCAGGGGAAGCAGACTGGTAGTCGGGCCGAAAAGCCCCGAGGTAGAGGTGATAGTACCCATGGAGCTTCTTCTCAGGAATACACATGAGATCGTGGGCACCGGCACGATATTTCCCGACAGGAACGGAAGTCCGGTATCCCATGTGCACATTGCTGCAGGAAGACGGCGTTGGACAAGGACCGGGTGTATCAGAAAGGGAGTCAAAATCTGGCTCGTTGCCGAGGTAGTTATCTTCGAGCTTGTCAATTCTTCAGCAAAACGGGTTGCAGACCCCGCTACCGGGTTTGAACTGTTGGAGCCATAACATGCACATACAAACAAAACAGCTTCCCGTATCATGCAACAAAGATTGCGGCGGCGGATGCCCGCTGACGGCGCATGTCGAAAGCGGCCGCCTTATCCGAATTACAGACAGTCCCTTTAAGAGGCCTTTTATGCAGGGATGTGCCCGGGGATACCGCATGACCGATGCCGTGTACTCACCCCGGAGGCTTAAAAAACCGCTCATACAAAACGGCGAGCGTGGTTCGGGCGCCTTTCGTGAAGCCTCCTGGGAAGAAGCGCTTGATATCGTTGCAGAAAGGCTTGATGAAATAAGACAAAAAACCGGAGGCCATGCGGTGCTCCCGCTTGGCGGTTCAGGGTCCTGCATAGGCGCCGTTCACAACACCGGCCTTCTCAAAAACCGGTTCTTCAGTCTGTACGGAAGCTGTATTTTCACGGACGGTAACTACAGCGAGCAGGCGATGGAGTTTACCAGCTCATACCTGTTCGGCCCCGCTTCCACTGGACTTGATCCCGGAACACTGCAGTTTTCAAAGCTCATCATTCTCTGGGGTGTCAATATTGCAGGAAATCGTTTCGGCTGTGAGATGGAAGCGCGGATTCGTGAATCCCGAGATAGAGGTGTTCCTGTTGTGGTTGTCGATCCGAGACGAAGACCGACGGCCGAGCGCCTGGGAGCGACATGGATTCCCGTGCGTCCCGGAACTGACAGTGCTCTGATGCTGGCGGTACTTTTTACACTCTTCAAAGAAGATCTCATTGACCGTTCTGCTGTAGGCCGCCTGAGCTCCGGTTTCGAAGGACTCGAGCGGTATATTCTCGGGGATACTGACGGTATTCGAAAAACACCGGCATGGGCTGAAAAGATATGCGGTACTCCGGCTCGAACCATTCGTGACTTTGCAATGCTCTACGGCAGGAGCAAACCTGCAGCGCTTATACCCGGCCTTTCCTTTCAGCGGACAATGGGCGGCGAGGAGGCTGTGCGTCTTTCGGTTTCACTTCAGCTTGCGACCGGGAACATCGGTGTCCGTGGAGGTTCAACCGGCGGTAATGTGTTGAATAAGCTTCCTTGTCCGAAATGCGGGAACGTCAAGCTTGAATATACGTATAATATCCCCATAGTTCCGCTATACATTTGGCCGGATGCGGTTATAGGAGGTGCTGCCGGCGGGTTTCCGGCGGATATTGATCTTATATACAACGTGGGGGGTAATTACCTGTCTCAGGGAAGCGACATTAAAAAGAATATCAAGGCGTTTCAGAAAGCCGCTTTTTCCGTATGCCACGACTATTTTCTTACTCCAACAGCCCGGTACTGCGATGTTGTCCTGCCCGTAACTACTTTTTTAGAGCGGGAGGATGTTATTTTTCCGAGGAGCAATTATCTGTACTATTCGCACCGTGCAGTCGAATCGCAGGGGGAAGCAAGAAACGACTATGATATATTCTGCGAACTCGCGAAAAGGCTCGGCTTCCTCGAGGAATTTTCAGAAAACAGAACAGCAGAAGAGTGGGTCGCACACCTCCTCGAGAAATCTGAAATTCTCGATATTGGAGAGTTCAAACGTACCGGGATCTACGACGGTAAGGATCATCTCAGAACAGGCCTTTCAGATTTTTCCGCCGATCCCGGACAGTATCCCCTTTCCACACCCTCGGGCAGGATTCAGATTGATTTTACGGCATACGGAAATACGGGCTTCACTCCCTTTCCGGAGTGCAGGGTGCTGTATCCCACGAAAAGATACCCTCTTCGTCTCATTACACCGCATGCCCTGTACAGAATAAACTCGCAGAATAGTAATATCGATTGGTTTAAAAACCGCCAGGACAATACACTCTGGATCCATCCTTCCGATGCCGTTGAGCGGGGTATTACCGCCGGCATGGCTGTTCTTGTTCAAAGCGAAAAGGGAGTAATGCATATTCATGCAGAGGTGACTGAGGACATTATGCAGGGTGTTGTAAGCGCGCACCAGGGAGTATGGCCTGAATTCAATACGGGCGGCATCGAAACAGCGGGCTCTGTCAATGTGCTGACCTCGACCGAGCCTACAAAACCAAGTAATGGTTCGCGGACGCATTCGGTGCTCGTCGAGGTAATGGCTGAAGAATAACCGTGTTAACGGCTGGTTTGAGTCCTCTTTATTACGTTGATAATTGAGTGATAAGTGATATATTGGATATATCCGTAAGGATGGAAGAATACGACGGTCCCCATCTGGTGGATGCAAGATATTGAAGGCTGGACAGTCCAGATGGATAAAATATTGGTTTCTTTTAGGTCCAATCGCTTATAATTCTTATTGTATTATGATGGAAGCTGCGGTTTCGGGGTAATTTTATAGCTGGAGGAAGAATATGAAGAGAATATTAGTTGCTGCTGTTACGGTCGCTGTTTTTGCATTTTTTTCAAGCGCATTTGCAGACAGTGGTAAAGTATTTTCACTGAGAGCAAGCTATTTTTCCCCAAAGGATGCTGAAGCGGGTTTTGCATTCGGCGGAAGCTTTGGATATAATGTCGATGAAGTTGTCGGCATAGGGTTCGGGACCGATTTTCTCTATAAAACCTACACAAAGAGTACTGAGGTCGCAACTCAGGATTACGAAAGCGGAATAAGCACAACAACGGTTGTAAACAATGTGAGATACAATACACTCATGGTGCCGATGATGGGTGAGGTGACGATAACGATACCGGTATTCTGGAAGGCGTCGTTTCTTGCACAGGGGGGTGTCGGGTACGAGCTGCTCTGGAATAAGGAGGAAAACTTCGAAAAGAAGGTTTCGGACAGTCGCCTGTATGGCGGTTTTACCTATCAGATTGGCGCAGGTATGCTGGTCGGACTCGGCAGGGATTCCGGCCTGTTCGTGGAAGGCTATTACAATCACGCGAATGTAAAGCGAAACGTCAAGGATGTAGTCGCCGATCTCCCGGTTTTTGAGCAGGTTGACCTTTCCGGTTTCGGCGCACGTGCAGGTATCATGATTGGTCCGTTTTGAATATAATACCGACCTGGACGCCGTTAAGCCGAATCATTGAATACATGTATCGTATCGGCTTTGCTGATTTGCCTCTCACTCCATGTCAAGCTCATCTACTTCCTGGTACCACTTCACCTTCGTTCCTACCTTGCTTCTCATCTTCCATTTTATCGACTTGGGGGCTTGATCGATCTCATTAAGAATAAAGTCAACCCGTGACCGTACGATCTCTCTGTCCTTGCTTGTGAGCTGCGGATATTTATCGACATAATCGCTCACTGTCTTCAGATTATCGGTAACGGTTTTCCAGAAACCCCAATCTTTTGACAAATAATTGAGAATGATTTTCGTGTTTATTCGTTCCTCATCCGTATCGCCAAAATCAAATTCCCTCAGGAGCATGATGGTATCGATCAGATCTTTTTCGTTTATCTTTGCAATCTGCATTTTCTCAAGAAACAGCTCGGCAAGCGGCATGGTGACCGTTTGCTTTTCGAGCCTTCCTTTCAGATTGATGGTATGGGAGAACTGGAGCTGGTCAAGAAATACATCTATATGCCTTTCGTTCTCAAAATCGTGAAATACGAGCCTCGATGTTCCGAAGTAGTGAGTTACCTGTTTATCCTCTTCATACCCACATGCGGTCAGGAATTGAAGTATCCGCTTTGTAAACTTTCGGTAGGAAATAAAGTCAATATCGGTAAAGACACGCCCGAGGCTCTTCTGGAGGTAGCTGTATTTCCAGCATTCTATATTGAAAGCGAGGGCACCGACCAGACGCATGATAATATCCCTGTTTTCGTCTCTGTCAAGAAGTGAGAGCAACCGGTCTCTCTCCTTGTTGAAATCAGCTTTCGGGTTGCCGTAATCTTCCATAATCTTCATCCTTCCAGGTTTTACCTTAATGTACTATTGCATTGATGCCCTGTACAAATAAAAACCGCCCGGAGATGCCGGGCGGCTGTTTTTTGCTTTAAAAAAGGCTGTTTTTTACTCTACAGGAATCTCCTTGTAGATCTTTTCAGTATCGATTCCCTGTTTCTTCCTGTACGCATTGAAACCGTAGAAGATTATCGCAGCAACTCCGTAGAGCGCAAGCATGAACACGATCGAGCTCACGTTCGACCAGCCGATTGCGTAGAGCGGAAAATCGAAGGGAGAGATATGGGGATCCCATAACCACTCGACGAGAAGCCAGTCCAAAAATCCAAGGAAAAGAAGTCCTGCGAAACTTATGAGCGGCAGCTTGCCGCTTTTTACCATGCGTTTCACGATATAGATGAGTATCCACACCAGCAGCACGGCATTTCCGAGGTTGAACAGCCATACAAGAATGACAATTACCCAGGTAAGGCCATTCGCACCGACACCGGGCAGTCCGCGTACCACCTCGATTCCGTAGTTGAATGAGATGTAGATGAGATACCCGGTTGCGGCGATATAGATAATCGTAACGATCCAGCTCAGCCATGACGTCACATTGTACTTTGCGATCGGTGAACCGTCGTAGAGGTCTTTCTTGTGCCATGGCAGAATAATACCGGCAACCGTCGTTCCAAGATAGGTTACAGCGATAACCAGCGTTGCATCGAGAGCGAGGGTCTGAAAACTGAATATGTTGAACGCATAGAGGTATGACACGATGAGCGAGGGGATAACCATCAACAGCAGTGCATTGATTGGTGTATGCGTTCTCGGGTCGACTTTACTCACCCATTCCGGCAGCATGCGGTCGAAGGATGCTGCGAATATAACACGCGTTGAGCTTAAAAAAACCGTGCCCGACCATCCGAACCACCAGAGGCTCATGAGCAGAATGACGATGAACTGCAGCACGGGGCTCGTGCTCATAAATGCGGCAAACAATGCCGGGTACGGCCAGAATGGCAGAGGCGGTGCTTCTTTGACATACCCCCATGTATAGTTCCAGAAGGCGCCGTTTGCTTTGTTGTAAAAATCCCATCCGATGCTCTTTGCGATAAGGACAAAGAAAACAAGTGCAAGAACGGTTGTTACGATGATGGCCGTTGTCATGCCGCGCAGGTTTCGTTTGAAATCGCTCGCACCGCTGACTTCTCCGTAGAGCGTGGAACCCCAGTTCGGCCAGAGGTTGAAAAATACTATCATTGGTATCAAGGCGACGCTTGCCCCTAACGCGAGATTGCCAAGTGGAGCGGTAACAGTCCCCGCAGCCTGCCCCGCCTCAAGGGTCTGCTTATAGAGGTCCATTGCTTCCGCACCGAACATGCTCGGCACAATGGCATTCAGGTTGTTGATGAATGTCGGCTTGTTCCCGACGATGAGGAGAATGAACACCAGAAGCAGACCGATGGCTCCTCCGAAGAAACAGAATTTCTGAACACGAGCATACCACTTCATGCCGATGGCGATATATACAAAGACGATAACATTGACGGATATCATTCCGACCAACAAGCCCGCATTTGTGCCGGTGAACCATAGAGCGGCGTTTTGCGCACCCAATATTGCGAGTATCGGTGTAAAGAATTCGTACACCAGCATCTGGCCGTAGAGGGGAACCCACAGCCACAGGATAAACCACCATCCGGTAACCGCCAGGATGAAACCCCAGCCACGCCCGAGAATCCGGCTCTGCCAGACATAGTCGCCTCCAGACCGAGGCATTGCGGATATGAGGCTCGAGTACAGAATAACCTCAAAAACGGTGAAAACGGCCCCGATCACGATGGCAGTTGCAATATTTCCCTCGAAGTAATAGCAGTAGGAGAAGATGAACAACCCAAGGGTGATGAGGTTGATGGAGAATGTTGCATAAATAAACGCATCAAACACAGACCATGCACGCACAAGCCCGCTTGCCTTACGAACAAACAGTGTTTTATCACTCATTCTAAAGACCTCCTTCATGTAATCTGTTTTGATTTTTACGCCTTTACTATGAAACTCCTGTGCCCCTTCCTTCGCATTCTTGCTCAACTCGTGCTTCCTCAAAGTTGCTCTTTACCCATCACCTCCTTCTCAGTAATACTTACCCTGTTGTCAGAACGTATGTCCCGACTTTTTTCGGTTTCAGCTCAATAACAGCGCCCTGCAGCACACCCTGCTCATACATACTGCCGGGGTTCATACACAGGGTTTTGCCGATTCTGTGTGTTCCCTTCCCCTCATGAACATGACCGAACAACCCCAGCAGAGGCTGATATTTCTTGACAGCAGCCATAACCGATTTGCTTCCAACCGGGATGAGGGATTGTCCCGCGTACTTTGGTTTCAGGTCTTCGGTAAGTTCCGGCGCTTCATCGAGTCCGCTGCCGTACGGTGGGGTATGGAAATTAAAGACAGCGGTATGAACACTGGTGACTTTTGCAATTAACGATTCAATCCTCTGCTCGAGGGCCTCCTCCGGCTCTTCACGGGGTGTATCCCAGGGAGTGGGATTGGACCATCCTGTATTTGCCATTTCATGATGTTTATCTAACTTAATAATTTCGCCTTCCACATCCCTGATGTGTTTGGATTGTCGGATAACGTCGTTTATTTCAAACGAATCGTCATTTCCCGGACAGACATAGCACTGGATGCTGCCGCCCGTAAGTTTTGCATCCGCGTATTTCATCCATCGATCGACTGTTTCGAGCATCTGATCGAGAAACAGTTTATCGAGTTTTTCTTCTGATTTTGAAATTTCCTCAACCTCATCGGGGTCTGTGACATACGGGTAGTAGCCCCTGTTCTGTATTGTTTTTACCATCTCTTCGACTTCTTCTTTTCCTTTCAGGATGCTTTCCTGGTCCAGAAGTGTAACCTTGTAGGTTCCACTGCCCTGTGCAATAATCGGAACAACAGCCTTCCCGGTCATGTCTCCGCCCAGAATCAGGGCATCAACTTCGTAAAATTTTCCCGCACTGATGAACTTCTTCCAGCAAATCTCCGAACCGTGCAGGTCGGATGCAAAAAAAATTTTCATACATTTCCCCTCTCTCCGCCTGCTATTATAATTAACAGCAGCCCGGTAAACCGGAAAAAGACCCTCAAATACCAAATCCTATAAAAAAGACTGTCTTGAGGCAGTGAATTTCTTGTCTGCAGTTTACGAGACATCTCTTAGAATACTTCATCGGATAATCCCGTGTCAAGAAAAAGTACGGTATCTTTTTTACCGAAAGAGGATATTTTGAGAGCCATCGGGGAAATAGTACTTTTTTTATCCCACGTCTATTTCGGCCTTGACTGCGGATGGCAGTTTCTTTAAAAACCGGGAGTTCCCCTCGATTTTCCCGATCGGATTTACCGGGGAGATAGCACGGGGTTCGTTACCGACGCTTGCCGGGGTGGGACCAAAAAATATGCATAGCGCACTCCCCTGCGGCCAGAGCGCGAGCTCTCCGATATCCATTTCAACTCTGGCATCATCTTCGAGATCGACTGCAATACCGCAGTCTCCGTAGTACTCATCCCCCCAGCGCGTCATGGAGATACGCATGGGTAGCTTTTCATAAAATTGCAGGGCCGATCTGTTCTGATTGAGAACAGCGGTACATTCACTGCCGTTGATTTTTATATGGACCCGCTTTGCCATAATGATTCTCCTCGTTTTTTCAGATTTATTTTCTGATTATCGGTACCGACTGCATAAAGCATGCTGCACTGCATGTATTACCTGTTTTGGCCCCTCGATCCTGCACATAAATAACATTCGAAACACATTGTATTTTAACCTGCAGGATAAATGTTTTCGTTCAGAGATCTTTAACCCGCTCCAGATGAAAAGGAATAGTTGTTTTCACCTCCTTTCCCTCAATGACAAACTCTGTCAACACCTGTCCCATGAGCCTGACTGCGGACTTTTTGTCCTTGCCCCAGGTTATAACGTTTGCGAGCAAGGAATCGTAAGCTGTCGAAATGTGATATGCATCTTTTTTTGATTCGATCTGCGGGATAAAAGTATCGACAATCACATTCTTTTTCTCCGGAGGAATGAATCGTTCGATGGTTCCCGGCGACGCCTCGAAATTATTATCCGGGTCTTCCGCATTGATCCTGCATTCAAGGGCGAAACCATACCCCTTAAGGTCATCCTGTGCATAACCAAGCTCCTCGCCGGCGGCGATGCGGAGCTGTTCGTTTATTAGGTCTCTGCGCCAGGTCATTTCGGTTACCCTGTGTTCCACCTGAATGCGGGTGTTCATTTCCATGAAGTAGAAGTTTTCCTTTTCATCGACAAGAAACTCAACGGTCCCCGCATTTGTGTACCCTACCGCTTTTGCCAGTGTAACTGCTGCATCCGTCATAGCTTTTCGTAATTCATCTGAGATGTCGGCGGGGGAATATTCGATGAGTTTTTGATGTCGTCTCTGAATTGAGCAGTCCCGCTCTCCGAGATGTACCGCATTACCGTAGCTATCAGCGAGCACCTGTACTTCAATATGTCTGTTCGGATCGATAAGTTTTTCAATGAATACTTCTTCACTGCCGAAGAGGGTCTTGGCCTGTGCTTTCACCTGACTGAGTGTACCGGACAGCTCCTCCTCTCTGCCGACCCGTTCCATGCCCATGCCGCCACCGCCTTCCGCAGCTTTGATAATGACAGGGTAGCCGATTGAGCTGCTGACGGTGGTCGCCTCTTTTTCCGTTTTGAGCGGTACGCGCGAACCCGGTGTCGTCGGGATACCCGCTTCCTCGGCGATCCTTCGTGCCTTCACCTTGTTTCCCATCTTTATAAACAGCGCAGTGCCGGGACCTATGAAAACACTGTAATGGTTTGTGACTTTTGCAAAATCTATGTTTTCCGAGAGAAACCCGACTCCCGGATGGATTGCATCGACTTCGTACTTCTTGGCAACCGATATGATCTCCGGGATCTCATTGTACGCCCGAATGCAGATGCTCTCATTTGCCCGGGCTGCATGGAGGGACTTTTCATCTCCCGGGGTATACACAGCCACTGACTGTATGCTGTTTTCCTTCAGGGTTTTTAAAATCCGGGCTGCAATTACTCCTCTGTTTGCAATCAAAACCTTTTTAAACATATTTAAATCCTGTACCTTTATTCCGATAGTTCAGTCTTCTAAGTAATTTCTCGCGAAGTTACTTTCAGATACTCGGTCACGAAATGATACTTCCTGTCAAGGACGTAGACCGCTTCTAAGTAACTTCGATTAAGTTATCTTTGATACTCGGCCGTGAAGTGGCCTTCGCCACTTTGCATTGCAAAACTTTTTAAGGGTTTTTATCTGATCCGGGATTCGGCCGGGGTCGCGTGCATATTCAAGAGTGACTGATACTCTATCATCACCGTCTACGGGTAAAATATCAAGCAGAAAGTCAAGGGCCTCGAGCTCGAGCCTGCTTATTTCATTGTGGCTGTCAACGTAAACACCGTTTTGCAGACGGTGTATTCCGGATATGTGTATCTCCCTGATGAGCTCGACAGGCAGCAGTTTTACGTATTTTTTAAAACTGCCGAGTATATCGATATCGTTCTGGTATTTCGCAAGGGATCCGATGTACCTTCTGCCGGTTCGAACCGGGTCGAAATGTTTTGAATCACTGTTGATGTTTTCGAGCCCGTTATAGACCGGATGGTTTGCCGCAGCGATGAGAGCGTGCGCTATATCGAGCACCATCCCGTCGAGTATTCCCATTTCTATGAAACGATGAATATTTTGTGAAAAAAAATCCGCATCCTGAATGTACCGGTACGCTCCTTTCGACAGCTCTTCCGGAATGAACTCCATGTTTTCAAGAAGTATGCGGCTTTCCTGAAAAACCGTACGTGAAAATCTCAGGTTGTGCCCAAGCCTGGAAACGATCCCCTCCCTTGTAAACGGGGGCGAGCATGCTTTTGCGACGAAGGTTTCACTGTCAACATGTATGATTTTTGCTGAAAGCCCGAAGTGAAACGAGACGAGCGCCGGTTTCGCAATACGGTACGCCTCGCTGAACTCCGCGAGATAATCGCTGAAATTATCTGCCGTGGGCAGCAGATATCCGCCATTGCCGTTGTACTGGATATGGAAGTAGACCGGTTTTTGGGTATTATCCCTGAAAAAGGATGTCTCGAGGGGCGTTATTTTTTTTATTTCAATAAATTCGGGTGTCTGCAATATGTTTTCGGGAAAATCACTTTGCGCGGATAGCCCGACCAAACAATTTTTCATCGTTTTATGCTCTTTTCGGCATGCGGGATTTACCGATGTTCAGTTGAGAAAATCCAGTGTTAGAATTTCCTGCAGGGACTCAACAATTTTATCCGCACGGGTGAAATCCTGATCTCTGGTATTATGGCACGGTACTGCAATGACATGAACACCGGCGGTTTTTGCGGCAGTTACTCCTGCCTCGGAATCTTCCAGCGCAACAGCGGCGTCCGGGGCTATATCCAGGCGGCTGACTGCTTCGTGATAAATATCCGGTTCCGGTTTCTGACGGGCTATATCATCACCAAAGACCATGGTATCAAAGCAGGCGGCCACATTGATTTTAAAATTAGAATGCTTTGTGATGTTATCGAGAACTGCCACTGTGTGTTCGCGCATCGAAGAGGTAACGAGAGCCGTCCGATACCCCTTTTCCTTTGCCCTCAGTACACATTCAACCGCACCATCCATGGGCAAAAGTGGTATCTTTCTTACAAGCTCAGCATATCGGTCGTACCTGATTTTCAGTATTTTTTCATATCGTTCGACAGGAACGTCGTAGTCGGCCATGATTCTCTTGATATTTTCTGATGTTGGGGCTCCTATAAAGGCGTTAACATAATCAGCGGTAAGCGCAATACCGAGATGCTCGGCCACTTCTTCGTATGCACGTACATGTATTCCTTCCGTATCTACAAGCAGTCCGTCCAGATCAAAAAAAACAGCTTCCCAGTCTTTCAACTATTTCCTCCCTGTATTTCAAGTCGCTTGAATGTAACACTAATATACTCATAAGTGACGACTGCTACCGGTGCAGTCCATATCATCCTCTCCTATCAGTGCTGTTGGGTTTCCCCCGGGACTTTTGTAAATTATTCATTTTAACAGCGCGCGATTTCACGTAAACTGCTGCCTGATACGGCGTATCCCGCTCAATCGAATCCGGCCTGATTACCACCGGCACTTGCGAAAGCACGCCATACTAATGTAAAAAAGTTACTGACATATGCAAAGTTTTTAATGAAGAGGATTGCTGCAATGTAGAGTGCATAAAATTTAACCTCGAGAAGGGACGGGTTGCCGTTATATCCGAAGAGACCCTTTAAAATAGTGCCTATGTACCCGTTTTCGTGGAAGGGTGGGTAACTGCTGCCCGGTCTGACTGCAGGATTGATATCCCATACATGTTTGATGAACTGAGGCACAATTCCGGCTTCCTGAAGCTCATGGATGCCGTGAGCGAACAGTCCTGCCCCTGAATCCCTCAGTGAGACGGGAAAAGAGAAACACGCCGATCATACTCGCTGCGATTCCGGCAGTAGGCCCTCCGGCTACCTGCTTGAGGTGATTTTTCAGGTCGGTTTTTATGAGAAATCAAGAAATGATACTTATAATAAGCGCAGCCTCGAGTGTTTCCCTGAACATTATGATAAATGCGGTAAGCATAATTGAACCCTGCATTTATGTTATTAATATTATAAAAATCAACATTGGAATTGTAATGCTTTTTGAAGCTGTATATTTGTCTTGACAATAAAATTCTCCAAGAATAAATTTTCGCCGATTCTTATATAAAACTATAATAAAGTGTAAAAACAGGAAATACCTCCTATGAAGGCGGATGATATAAGAATAGAGGATTTCTCCTGCCTGGGCCGGCGTAAAATTGCCGAATTCTCCAGGAGCAGACGGGGCATGTTTCCCGAGGATACCGAAAAAAAAGTTGCCGGTATTATTGCGGATGTTGCTGAAAACGGGGACAGGGCTCTGCAGCGGTACACTAAAAAGTTTGACCGTGTTGATACCATGGAACTCAGGGTAAGCGGTCTGGAGATAGCGGATGCGGCAAGAGGCATTGATGAAACGCTTTCTGAAGCTATCGATATTGCCATTGAGAGGGTCAGGCGCTTTCATGAGCACAATCCAATCAGTGATTGGACGTTCACAGACCAACTCGGAAACCTCCTCGGACAAAAATGCACACCGCTCAAAAGGGTTGGGATATACATTCCCGGAGGGAAAGCGGCATATCCTTCATCTCTTATTATGACGGCTGTTCCCGCAATGGCAGCGGGTGTTGGGGAGATCGCGGTCATATCTCCCCCTTCATCGTTCAGGGCTCCTTCGGCCCTTTGTGCGGTATTGCAGAAACTTGGATGCATAAACGAAGTGTACAGGGTGGGAGGAGTGCAGGGAATCGCGGCTCTTGCGCTCGGTACCGAATCTATATGGTGCGTTGATAAGATTGTCGGACCGGGGAATATTTTTGTTACGCTTGCAAAAAAGCAGCTCTTCGGGTATGTTGATATCGACATGGTGGCCGGTCCCAGCGAAGTGCTTGTGATTGCCGACGGTTCTGTTCATCCGCGGGTAACCGCTTCCGACCTTATTGCACAGGCTGAACACGATGAAAACGCGAGGGCGCTGTGTGCCGCCACATCACCGAAGACAGCGGAAAACATTGCCGAATGGATCGTCAAATTGACTGAAAGGAGCCCGCGAAAAGAAATTATTGAAAAGGCAATACGCCAAAAGGGGTGTATATATATTGTCAAGGATATCCAGGACGCTGTCTTTCTCGCAAACGAGATTGCACCTGAGCATCTCGAACTGCAGGTTCAGGGTGCGCAGAAATATGTAAAGGGTATCGTAAATGCCGGGGCCATCTTTATCGGGCAATATTCGGCGGAAGCATTCGGCGATTATATTGCAGGACCGAGCCATGTACTCCCTACCGGAGGAACGGCGAAGTTCTTTTCTCCGCTCAATGTTCTGAGTTTTATGAAGTTCAGCAGTATAGTCCGAATGTCGAAAAAAGGAACGAATGCGCTTGGAAAATATGCACGTATTATTGCAGAGAGTGAGGGGCTTCACGCACACGCTCTATCTATCGTGGAGAGGATGTCGGATCAAGACAAATAAAGGCAGAGCGGCGCCTGAGTAAACCAACAGTGCTGTTAAACAAATCCGTGTTGAGTTGATTTGTTTTTCTTATCCGACTCTGTTTTTAATAGTGATTGTAGATGAAAGACGGGGTGAAAGGTATCCGAAATACTGCTCACGTAATGGGGAAAGCTTTATGGATGATATTCGTATCGGTAATGTTGCAAGAAAGACAAAAGAAACGGAGATCGAGGCAACTCTTAATCTTGATGGTGACGGCAGTTATACTATCAATACCGGCATTCCGTTCTTTAATCACCTGCTCGAGCTGTTCACCAGGCACGGCCGGTTCAGCCTTGATCTTCATGCTGAAGGTGACATCGAAGTCGATTTTCACCATCTCGTAGAAGATACGGGAATAACGCTAGGACACGCCTTCAGGGAAGCCATTGGAAGCAAAGAGGGGATAAGAAGATACGCCGAAGCAACCGTTCCAATGGATGAAGCACTGGTCAGGGTGTGTATTGACATCTCCGGGCGGCCCTACCTGCACTATGAAATCCCCATCGAAGAACCGGTGATTGTTCATTTCAATTCTCAGCTTATAGAGGAATTCTTCAGGGCATTTTCGAACAACGCAGATATTACCCTGCACATCGATGCAATTCGCGGTAGAAACGCCCATCATATTCTGGAAGCTGCATTCAAGGCATTCAGTGTGGCCCTGCGGGACGCAGTAGAAATAAGGGACCCGGGCAGTGATGTACCGTCGACAAAAGGCGTGTTGTAAAATAGTGTAGAAAAGCTGTACCGTCCGTTTATTGAACGGCTGCAACGGACCAATTATGTGGGGGAGCAAACTCGAATCCTCAACCGCTGATCCGCAAACCCCAATCGCCTGTATAAATTCAATAGATTAGCATCTTAAACGAGTGCGCCTGTTATACGTTTGAGCGGTATGGGAGGAATGTTTAACGTGATTACAATCATTGATCTCGGCATCAGCAATATTAAATCGATAACTCGGGGATTTGTAACACAGGGCTTTCAAGTGCGTGTCACCGCAGATCCGGAAGAAGTATATACTGCAGACTCCCTTGTGCTCCCCGGTGTCGGTGCATTCCCCAAGGCGATGGAAGTGCTGAACGTAAAGGGGCTCGTTGAAAAAATAAGGGCGTATGCCCGTTCAGGCAGGCCTTTGATCGGCATCTGCCTTGGTATGCAGCTTCTTTTCAGCAGTAGTAATGAGCATATGGTAACTGACGGCCTGGCGCTGATATCCGGGAATGTCACACGTTTTCCCCCTGACAGGCCGGTTCCGCATATGGGATGGAATGAAGTTCAGATAGTAGAGGAGAGTATTCTTTTCGAGGGAATTCCTGACAGAAGCGACTTCTATTTTGTTCATTCTTACTATGCAGAGCCTGATAATATAAACGAAATAGCAGGTTACAGCGATCATTTCGGCCGTTTTACCGCTGTGGTGCAGAAGGGAAATATCTTCGGGACACAGTTTCATCCCGAAAAGAGCCAGAACAACGGACTGAAACTTCTGAATAATTTCGCATGTTTAACCGAACACTGAATTGAATCTGGGCAGGTGTCCGGGCTGAATTGGTATTTATGAATCGGCAGTGTAGGAGGTCCTGTTTTCGCCTGCGTGAGCTTCGAAGTTGTTCGTATATCATCGATGTGTATTTTATTTGGATTAGCGATCTGCTGATGCAACATTCGGAGGTGTTATATGGCGAGAGAAATAATTTTCGGTCTTATCGGGGGACTGGGCCTTTTTTTTCTCGGAATGAAGATGATGTCGGAAAGTCTGAAGAAAGTTGCCGGTATAAAACTGAAGAATACGCTCGACGTCCTGACAAAACGTCCCATTATCGGGCTTTTTATTGGAACCCTCGTTACCATGCTCGTCCAGAGCTCTTCGGCAACCACAGTCATGACTGTCGGGTTCGTCAATGCAGGCCTCATCACGCTCAGACAGGCGATATCCATTATTCTCGGCGCGAATATCGGTACAACGCTTACCGCCTGGATTGTCTCCTTCTTTGCGCTCTTTAAAATTACTAGCTACGCACTTCCGGCAATCGGGATCGGGTTTTTCCTTACACTTTTCGGAAAGACACATTCAACCAGGATGTGGGGCAACTTTATTCTGGGTTTCGGTCTTCTTTTTACCGGGCTCGGATTTATTAAAGACGCATTTTCACCGCTTGAAAAGAGCACGGCTCTGAAGAATGCCGTACTGGCATTCGGACACTACCCCATTTTAGGCATTCTTCTCGGCACAGGGATTACGGTACTGCTCCAGAGCTCTTCAGCGACCATTGCACTGCTTCAGATCATGGCATTCTCAGGCGTGATAGATTTTAAAACATGTGTCCCAATTATTCTGGGTGATAATATTGGCACCACAATAACCGCGCAGCTCGCGGCTATTGGAACGAACACGGCGGCTAAACGTACTGCAATGGCGCATACGCTTCTCAATACGATAGGCGTTCTATATATGATTGTTCCTGTGTACGCCGGGTGGTATCCCAAATTCATTGAGATGATCGTTCCCGGCCCTGTTACACCGAAGAATATCATGCTCCATATAGCGCTCGCACACAGTATATTCAATATTATCAATTCTTTCTTTATTTTTCTGCCTCTGATTAAAGTTCTTGAAGTGCTTACCGTCAAGCTCACCCGCGTCAAACCCGGGGCAATCGATATGCAGCCGATATTTCTCGAAAAGCATCTTCTCGATAATCCGCCACTTGCCCTCGAGCAGGCGAAGAAGGAGATAAACAGACAGATGGAGTACGCGAAGGAAGCATTGGATGATTCACTTACCATATTTTTTAAAATGGATTCAAACCTCATTGACAAGATACGGCAGAGAGAGGAAGTAGTTGACAATCTTCAGAAGGAGATAATCCAGTACCTGGTAGAGCTATCCCAGAGACAGCTGGAAAAGGATGAAGCCGAAAAAATCCCCGTACTCATTCATTCGGTAAACGATGTTGAGCGTGTCAGTGACCATGCAATTAATATTCTGGAACTTGCCCAGAGAAGAAGTGAACAGAAACTTCCGATTCGAGCGGAAGCAATCGAGGAACTTCGTGGACTCGTTCAGATTGTGCATTCCATGATTTCTCATACTTCATCAGCGCTTATACAGGAGGAATCGGAATCCGCCAGGGTGGTGCTTAAAAATGAGAACAGGCTCAATAAGCTTCAGGTGGATCTCAAGAACCGTCAAATAGAAAGGGTGAATAAGGGTGGATACAATTACCTGGCGAGTATCATATATATCGATTTCGTGGATAATATGGAAAAAATAGGCGATCATCTGTCTAACATTGCGCAGGGTGTGTTGCGGCATCTCCGCTGGGATGCAGATGTTTCTTAGCTGCGCGACCGAGGCTGATTAATGGGAGATTTCCTGTATTGATGATTTTCAGGCGGTCTTTTAGGGACCGTGGATCAGCGGTAGAGGAGGCGAGCTTGCTCGCCGATGTGAGTCCCCTGCACCCACACAACACACGGGCGGCAGCCCACGAGCCCCATTAAGCAGGTTGCAGGTCGGCCGAACCTCAGGAAAACGGAAGGATGGCATTGTTGTATATGTTATGCCCAAAGAATATGCTTTATGGATTATGGCTGAATCAGAAAAAGTAACAGGAAAAAAAAGAATAGATAAACGGCTGCAATCCAAGATATTGAACTGGAAGATCAAACCCTGGAAAGATGGCCTTGATGTATCTTCTCTATCCGCACACGCGGTTGAAGAATATCCAACAGAAAGCGGACCGGCCCCTTCAAAAAATACACCAGTTCCGTAACCGAGTAATGATCAACAGGGAAGAATGATCGGCCATGGATGTGGATGTAAAAGGGGCCGCCTTTGAAGGGCTTTTAGAAAAGACGGCTGCAGAAGTTAAGAAAGGGGCGGCCCCTCTCCCTCCTCTCGAAGAACAGCAGGAAATTGTCCGTCAGGTTGAGAAGCTTTTCGCCCTTGCTGACACGCTGGAAGAACATTACAGGAAAGCTAAAGACAGAATCGACAGACTGTCTCAGTCGGTGCTGGCTAAAGCCTTCCGGGGGGAGTTGGTACAGCAGGATCCGGATGACGAGCCGGCGGAGAAATTGCTTGAGCGTATCAAAGAAGAAAAGATGCGGTTGGAGACGGAACTGAAAAATAATAGACGTAAGAAGACTGCAAGGACTAAATGAGCCTGCAAGGCGAGGCATTTTTTTGAGAATAAGTCCTTGCAGAAAATGATCAAAATATAAAGAAAGTCCTTGCTGAAAATACCTTTTATGGGTAATGTATTCTTATGAATCGTAGTATTAATCAAGCATTGCTACAATGGAAGAACAGCAGTAACCGAAAGCCCCTGTTACTTCGGGGTGCTCGTCAGGTGGGTAAGACCTACAGCCTGTTGGATTTCGGGAAAACATCCTTTCCACATTACCACTATATTAACTTTGAGCAGGATGAACGGGCCAGAGCGCTGTTCGAAAAGGATCTCGATCCGACCCGAATTGTTGAAGAAATGCAGTTCTACCTCGATACATCGATCGATAAGCAGTCCGATCTGTTCATATTCGATGAAATCCAGCACTGCCCGAGAGCATTAACCTCACTTAAATACTTCTGCGAAAAAATGCCTGAGCTGACTATAGCCGCCGCAGGCTCGCTTTTAGGAGTATACCTGGCCGATGAATCGTTTCCGGTAGGAAAGGTCACTCTTCTGGACCTGTATCCCATGAGCTTCGAAGAATTTCTCGAGGGTACAGGTAACCAGCGTCTGGTGGAATTACTCAATTCCCATGTTTTTTCGCATCCCCCGCCCCAGGCGGCCCATGATCGGTTATGGGACCTGTGGAAACGGTACCTCATCGTCGGAGGTTTGCCGGAAGTTGTTGCCCTTTACCGGGATAAATCCGAAGACCAGTATAAAGCGATGAAGGATGTCCGCATATTACAGCATAATCTTTTAGAGACATACATGGCTGATATAGCAAAGCACTCGGGGAAGATCAATGCCCTACACATCGAGCGCCTTTGGCGCAACGTAACGCATCAGTTGGCGCGCTCACAGGATGGCTCCGCTCCGAAGTTCCGGTTCAAAGACGCAGTACCCGGGATACGCGGCTACGAGCGGCTGGTTTCTCCCATGAGCTGGCTGGAGAAGGCATGCTTAATTCTGCGTACCTCAATAGTCGAGAGGGCGGAGGCGCCGTTGTCCGGTTTTGTACAGGAAAATCGTTTCAAACAATACTTTTTTGATATGGGCTTACTGGGCGCTTTTAGTGCCATTGATCCAGCCCGGTTTCTGAACTATGACTTCAAGACCTATAAAGGCTATGTAGCTGAAAATTTTGTAGCTCAGGAGTTCCGATCATCCGGAGTCTCAGCATTGTATTGCTGGGTCGGACGAACGGCGGAAGTCGAGTTTCTGCTCGAAGCAGCCGAAGGGATCATTCCCATTGAGGTTAAGGCCGGTAGTGTTACACAGTCAAAAAGCCTGAAAATATATGAAGAGCGTTACAGGCCGGGAAAAAGCATCGTCCTCAGCGCAAGGAATATAGAAAGCCGAGGCCAACGATTACACGTACCGGTCTACCTTGCCGGAATGTTGAGAAAATATTTAATGAGAAAGGATTGATTACATTTGAAGAAGTTAGAGGCAGTAGGAATTAAGCTTTTGGACCATATAATATTCAACAGAGAGAACTAATTCAGCTTCATGGAGAATGATGCATTTTAGAAGAGGAATTCAAAATGTTGGTATAACAACAGGGCGTTGCACCCAGACGCCTTCTCGCTTCCTTCATTCGTTGAGAGGACGATCGAAAGCCTGGGCGGTAGAAGGCCCTTTATATCTTATTATCTGGAGTATTGCCGATGATCTTCATGCCGGCGATTGATTTGATCGATGGAAAATGTGTACGTCTCTCCCAGGGTGATTATACAAAAAAAACGTTGTATTCAGATGATCCGGCGGATGTCGCACGCTCCTTTCAGGAACAGGGAGCCCGTTACATCCATATAGTCGATCTCGATGCGGCGAAGAACGCCGGCCGGACCAATAGAGACACAATAAAAAAGATTGTTCAATCTGTCAGCATTCCCGTGGAGGTCGGCGGCGGTGTGCGAAGCAGGGACAGGGCTGCGCATCTTATCGATATAGGAGTGTCGCGCATCATCCTTGGGACTGTAATTGTCAGGGACAGTGAGACGGCTGCAGGAATTGTTGGTGAGTTCAAGGATGCCCTAGCCGCGGGAATAGACGCCCGGGAGGGGTATGTGCGGATTTCCGGTTGGACCGAAGGAAGCGGTATAAAGGCTGTTCAGCTCGGCAAAAGAGTCAGGGATATGGGTTTCTCGCTCATAGTATATACGGATATCGCCCGTGACGGTATGCTCGAAGGCCCAAATATCGAGGGTATTCGGACGATGGCGAATGAAACAGGGCTTTCTGTTATTGCTGCGGGAGGCATTTCAAATCTGGATGACATAAGAGCGGTCAAGGCACTCGAAGGGGAAAGAGTTGTCGGTGTTATTTCTGGAAAAGCTCTCTATGAAGGGACTCTTTCTGTGGCAGAGGCCTGCAGAACACTTGAAGATGAATAGGCGGGATTGGTTTTGTTAAAAAAAAGAATAATACCGTGTCTTGACATAACGGAGGGAAGGGTTGTAAAAGGAATTAATTTTATCAACATCAGGGATGCAGGCGACCCTGTTGAATGGGCGCAGAAATACGACCGGGACGGTGCGGATGAGCTCGTTTTCCTCGATATAACTGCGACTTCCGATAACAGGGATATACTTATCGAAGTCGTGGAAAAGGTATCGGATGAAATTTTCATCCCCTTTACAGTCGGTGGTGGTATTCGTGGTGTCGGGGATATGCAGAATATACTGAAAGCCGGCGCTGATAAAGTGTCGATCAACACGTCGGCAGTGAAAACTCCGGATCTTATCCGGGCGGGCGCGGCGGATTACGGTTCGCAGTGCATTGTGGTGGCTGTTGACGTTAAGCGGGAACAAGAGGGCTTTAGAGTATATGTGAGGGGCGGAAGGGATAAAACGGATATAGACGCGATTGCGTGGTGTTGCAGGGCTGAAGAGTTAGGAGCCGGCGAGCTTCTTGTTACGAGCATGGACAGGGACGGAACGAAAAACGGCTATGACCTTGAACTTCTGAAAGAAATAACCTCACGAGTCAATATTCCGGTAATTGCTTCAGGAGGATGCGGAACACTCGAGCATCTGTATGAAGCGGTTGTGGAAGGCGGCGCATCTGCCGTACTTGCCGCTTCGATCTACCACTACGGGGAGTTTACGATTCCCGAAACAAAAGAGTACCTAAGGGGAAGAGGAGTTCCGGTCAGGTTGCAGCTTTTTCAAAAAAAAGATCAGCGGCCTTCTTGAAAAAGCCTGCATAAAAATAGGGCAAAGGGCTTCTCGATGCTCGCATGCTTTTTCAGGGGGTGAAAAATTATCATGATATATAGTGTGCGCAAATGATGAATGTACCGCTTGTTATTTTCGATATGGACGGTGTGCTTATTGATGTTTCCGGGTCATACCGGGAGGTTTCGCGTTTAACTGTAATCCGATACCTGCAGCAGGTGATAGGGGCTAAGGAACTTGTTGATGATTTTATTACAATTCGGGATATTGCGGCAATAAAAAAAACCGGCGGTCTCAACAACGACTGGGACCTCAGTTATGCAATCATCGATGCTGTTCTCAAAAAGTTCTTTGACAATATCAATCAGGCGGCTGCAGGCGAAATCCGGGAAGCTGCCGGTTTAGGAGATGATCATGCAGTGCTGGCCAGGGCCCGGTCGCTTTTAATGAAGTGTGATACGAGAGATATTACTCGGGAACTTTCTCATCAGCCGGTCCGTGAAATATTTTTCGAGTGCAGAAGACTGAAAAATAGTTTTGTGCAAACTGCTCGTGTTTCTCCATTTTTACTGAGCAGTGGTGATGTCAAGACGGGAAATATTGTAAAGAGGATTTTCCAGGAAATCTACCTTGGAAAGGGGTTATTCGAGAGAATTTACGGTGAAAGACCGCTTTTTTTTGAAAAAAGGGGGTATATTGAGAGGGAGAGACTGATTCCGACACGCCGGGATATTGAGACTCTCGGTGCGGCCAATACACTCTCAATTGCGACGGGAAGGCCGGAGGTTGAGGCACGGTATGCTCTTGAATCCTTTGCAATCAATGATTTATTTACCGCTGTCGTGAGTGAGGACGATATTGTGCGTGAGGAGCTGAGAACAGGCGGTAGGCTTCGAAAACCGCACCCTTTCGGGATAGATCTCTGTATTGAAAAAAGCGGGTATGCAAAAATACGGGACACCGTGTACTATATCGGCGACATGCCTGATGATGTGGCAGCTTCGAAAAGGGCCGGGGTCGTTCCTATCGGTTTTGTCAACGATGGCACTGTCGAAAGCACTGAGGAGAAAAATCACCATAGTAAACTTCTTGTTGACCGGGGCGCAATCAGGGTTTTTAATAACTATAGAGGACTAGTTTCCTTTTTCGCAGGTTGAAAACAGGAAATCATGTCGAATCTGTTTGTTGCGCCTGTAAAAAGCGGTGTAAGTCCCCTTGTGGAAAGTCCCTGGCGGGGCTGATCCTTGGCAGGATACATCCTCCCGGGATACATCCTCCCGGGATACATTCTCCCGGGACCGGG
>CAYSRJ010000007.1:38491-93665 GCA_964433545.1 uncultured Spirochaetota bacterium
CAGGATACATCCTCCCGGGATACATCCTCCCGGGATACATTCTCCCGGGACCGGGTATCAAAGATAGCTTATTTGAAATTACTTAGAAGTGGCATACGTCCTTGACAGGATGTATCATTTCGTGACTGAGTATCTGTAAGTAACTTCGCGAGAAGTTGCTTAGAAGAAAAAAAGGCTCTTATTACTGTTATTGTTCTCCTGATTTTTAGAGGATTGAGGAGGCTGTTATGAAAAAAATACCGATTGTAACTTTAATGATCATACTTTTTTTTATACCGGTGATGGGGTTTTTACCGGTAACGGCATTCTCTGACGTAGTAATTCTGTACAGGAGCGGCAAGTGTACGGTTGATCTGCAGGGCAACGGCGACTGGGAGAAAGCTCTGATCGATATGCAACTTATGGACAGGTCGCTCATCCGGACGGGTAAAAACAGCTCTCTGGAGCTCGATGTTAACGGGGATGTCATTTCAATAGGGAGTAATAAAACAGTAATGATTAAAGACCTGTTCGGGACAGTGCAGACCAGGAAGAAGCAGAAATGGCTGAAAGGATTGAAGAAGTACACGATGAACATCGGAGGTAAGGGGTCGGGACAGTCCGATACCGCTCTTGCTGGTGTAAGAGGTGCACTTGCCGATGAGGATGAGCTCGAGTGGTTTGATGAGGAGGATGAGGGGGGGGCGGACCTTGCCTCAGCATACCAGCAGGGAATGGACCTCTTCGATAACGGAGAGTTTACCCGGGCGATAGATACCTTCGGAAATGTTATGGATACGCATGGTGAGGATGCGCTTGACGGTGCGGTTGCCATTCATATGGGGATTGCGCTCTTCAATGTCATGCGTTTCGATGAGGCGGTGGGCTATTTGCAGGCAGGTATTACGCACAGCGGCAGTGAATTTTATGATCTTGCACTGATTCATCTCGCGCTCTCTCAGTACTTCATACACGACTACAACAATTCAATTGAGGGATTGACCGCCTTTTTACAGAAGTCCAGCAGCGAGCAACTGAAGCCATACGCCCTTTTTATGCTCGGAAAAAACTACAAGGAACTGGGAAATAAAAATGAAGCGAAGCGGTACTTTTCAGAAGTCAACCGCCGCTATAGTGATTCGGAGCTTGCACAGGAGGCGGGTCAGGAAATGGAGGGCCTCTGAACAGTCGCTGACAGAAGGTATGGTGATATTCAGGTTAGATAAAAAGGTTAAAATAACCCTTGACCATTCAGGCGCCAAACATCATATTAATAATGATTCCGATTATTGTTAACAATCATGTGAGTGATAATTGAGTAAAAAATACAAGAGGAGCAGGCAGAGAGAGAGAGTTCTCGAAGTATTGAAGAGCACTGGTTCTCATCCGACGGCGACATGGATATACGACAGGCTCAAGGAAGAGTTTCCCGGCCTGAGTCCGGGAACCGTTTACCGCAATCTCAATATACTGGTCGAGCAGGGATTGGCACGAAAGATAGATTTCGGGAGCACGTTTGACCGGTATGACGCGAATACCGATCCCCACTACCATTTTATATGCGAGAGGTGTGGTTCGATTATTGATCTGGAGATGCCGGTTGATGAAGAATTGAACAGGAATGTTGAAAAGCTGTCACACCATAAGGCAAATCGGCACAGGATAGAGTTTTACGGTTTCTGTGAGACGTGCACGAAAGAAATGAGCGGCTGATATTTTTTTTAGCATAAAATTAATAATCGGTACGATTATTATAAAATAAAATGATGCACCATGGTGTATCGAAAAAACTTATGGAGGTTAAAAAATGGCAAAAGTTACAAGAGAGGTAGTTGAAAAGGCGGGTGTGAATGTAGACAAGCTGGTGGATCTTCTGGTGAAGAATGCTTCAGCTGAGCTCACCACATTCTACTACTACACCATTCTCAGGATCAACCTGATCGGGCTGGAAGGAGAGGGAGTCAAAGAAATTGCCGAAACAGCCCGCATTGAGGACCGGAATCATTTCGAGGCACTTGTCCCGAGGATTTATGAGCTCGGTGGAAAACTTCCGGCAGACATGAAGGAATTTCACGATATCTCAGCATGCCCGCCCGCTTCATTGCCCGCAGACCCGGAGAATGTCAGGGACATTCTGAAGGTGCTTGTGGGAGCAGAAAGATGTGCGGTTCGCGGCTATTCTCAGATATGCAGTATGACGGCCGGAAAGGATCATCGAACCTATGATCTGGCACTTGCCATTCTCAACGAGGAAATTGAGCATGAGTCCTGGTTTTCGGAGTTTCTGGGGGAGGGGCCGTCCGGTCATTTCCTGAGAAGAGGCACGACATCGCCTTTTGTTTCAAAGTTTATGATGTAGCTTCGGGAGGGGGCTTCTTATACCAGGAGCCCCCACAATTATTGAAAATGCGCATGTTTAATGGATATTCAAGGGATTGCTGAAGCAGTTTTAAGCAGTTAAAATCGCATGGTTATCTCTTTGAGAACTGGAATCTTTTTCGTGCTTTCGGCCTGCCGGGTTTCTTTCTTTCGACCATTCTGGAGTCTCTCGTAAAGAATTTGTTTCTGGAGAGAGCAGGTTTGCTGTCGGGGTCGGCGTGCACGAGTGCCCGGGCTATGCCGTGAAGGATTGCTCCCGCCTGGCCTGAAAATCCGCCTCCCTTCACCGTGATGCGGAAATCCCACTTTCCGAGATTGTCACTGGCGTCAAGAGGCTGGTTTATCATGATTACTTCGGCTTTTGTAGGAAAATACTCATCAGGAGCTTTGCCGTTGATAGTGATGGTGCCGTTTCCTCTTTTTACCATTACACGGGCGACTGAGGTTTTTCGTCTACCCGTTGCAAAAATATAATCATCTGGCACGTGCTTCCTCCAATTATCTCTTCACAGGTTACTGCAACATCCACAGATTCGGTTCACTATATCTCGATTTTTTCAGGCTTCTGCGCTTCATGGGGATGGCTTTCCCCTGCATAAATTTTAACGTGAAGGAGCTGCCTTCTGCCGAGCCTGTTATGCGGCAGCATACCCTTTACGGCATTTTTCAGCGCAAAGGTTGGGTCCTTCTGCATCATCTCAAGGTAGGATGTTTCTCTCAGCCCGCCAGGATACCCCGAATGGCGGTAGTACATTTTTTTAAACGGTTTTGTGCCTGTGAGCTTCACCTTGTCGGAGTTGATAATTATAACATTATCGCCCATATCAACATGCGGGGTATAGGTGGCTTTGTGTTTTCCCCTGAGTATCGAAGCGACCCTGCTTGCCACTCTCCCGAGCACCTGGTTGTCGGCATCTATCAGGTACCACTTCTTAACGACTTCCTGTTTTTTAATCGAGTATGTTTTCATCCTGAGGCTCCAAGTTTAGGTTGAAAGATAGTATAAACTTGGATACCCGTCAAGAAAAAGAGCATCAACTTTTAGTGTCGCCCCTGCTCCTACCGGTCGGAAGAATCAGGATGAGCGGTATTGACAGCAGTGGGATGAAAGAGACTATTCTGAACGTTGTGTACAGGCCGAAGGCATCACCCATCTGTCCTGATAAAACAGCGGATACTGATGTTGTTAAAAAACCGAATGCCATGAGCACCGATGAAACGGTACCCTTCATTTCCGGAACGAGCTCCTGTGAGAATGCATAACGAACCGGCGCATTGCTGAACATGAATAAACCCGTAAAGAGAAGAAAAACGAGCCTGCTGCCATACCCTCTGCTGCTGAGGAAAAGGTTAATAAGAACGCTTACCGATATACTTGAGAGAAGGAAAAAAGGCTTTCTTCCGATTCTGTCGGATACAAATCCTCCTGCGAGCGCGCCGAATGCTCCGGATATTTCCAGTACAGCAAGGGCCGATCCGGCGGCGAAGAGTGTGGAACCCTCCTCCTTCAAAAACGCGGGAAGGAATAGTGAAAAGCTGTACATAGTGTAGGTATATATACTCCCCATAAGTATCAGCAGGACAAGTCCCCGTCCCCCCTTCCGAAGAGCGTCTTTGAAGGACATATTCCCCCTTTTCAGGCTCGCATGATATACCGCAACCCCCGGCATAAAGAGCATGGATGCGGCTGCTATTCCAGGAATCGCAGCTACCGGAACAAATTGCGGTGGGAGGAATTTAAGTAATGTGACGATAAAAAGGGGTCCGAACGAACGGGCCAGTTCTCCCCCTGTCATAAACATCGACATACCTGTTCCGTACTGTTTTCCACTTGAACCGCTCACCAGGGTAAGGGCGATGCCGTGAAACAGTGTAGCGCTTGTTCCGCCGATAAAGATAACTCCCAGCAATTGTGTATACGAGCCGCAGGCAACCAGAAAACTCATTGTTATACCTGAAATAGCAATAGTCAGAGGAAAAAAGCGAACGACGCCCCCTCTGTCTGCAGAATAACCGATCAGCGGCTGTATAAGCGAGGTTGAACGGTAGACCGGCGCCAAAATACCCGCCATTTTCAGTGACAATCCATGTTTTTCAATGAGAAAGGGCAGTAGAGGGCTCAAAAAGGAGCTGTATATATCGTGAAAGAAATGGCTCAGTGAGATGATGACAACCCTGCCTGTCTTGAAGCTTTTTGTGTTCATTGAAAATCCTTGTATGCATCTCAACATGCATTTTTCTGTTCTTTTCAACGGTAATAATATACTTTAACTTCGTGTTGATAACGGATATAAAAGTTCAGAAGAGCAGAAAAAACAGGTTTTCAATTTATATTGATGGGAAATACAGGTTTTCACTGGATTTCAACACGATTCAGCAGGTCGGACTTCATGTCGGTGATGAGATAGATGAAAAAAAGATCGATGAGCTCGTACGCCGCGATGAATACGCGCGTTGTCGTGATTATGCCCTGTTGCTTCTTTCCTACAGGGACCGTTCTGAAAGTGAGCTCAATAATCGACTTCTTAAAAAGGGCTTTCACCATGATGTTGCCAGGGAGCTTGTAGGCAATCTGAAGAAGGAGGGCATTGTCAATGACTTCGCATTCGCCAGTAAATGGGTCGAGGATACGTGTGCAAACAGGCCCATGGGCCGAATGCGGGCTGTGTTCGAGTTGAGGAAAAAGATGCTTTCCGACGGTATCATTGAGGCGGTGATCGAAGAGAAGTTTGACGGCAATACGGAGCAGAGACTCGCGCATTCAGCAGCCGAAAAGAAGATGAAATCACTTGAAAGCTACCCCCCCGATACGGCACAGGAGAGGTTGTACCGGTTTTTAAAAAACCGGGGGTTTCAGTTTGATATCATCAATGGACTGATGAAGGAGTATTTTAATGATCACATCGGATGAACTACGCCGTCTTTTTCTGGATTTTTTCAAAAAAGAGGACCATACGATCGTCAAAAGCTCAAAAGTGGTACCTGAAGACGATCCAACCCTCCTCTTTACCAATGCCGGCATGAACCAGTTTAAGAAAATCATACTGGGAATCGAAAAGCCTGCTTTTAGAAGAGCAGCATCGGTTCAGAAGTGTATACGCGCGAGCGGCAAGCACAACGATCTGGAAGATGTGGGGAAGGACGGGAGGCATCACACCTTTTTCGAAATGCTCGGAAACTGGTCGTTCGGTGACTACTATAAAAAAGAGGCGATACGCTGGGCATGGGAGTTTCTCACGCAAGGGGTTAAACTGCCGGTGGAGCATCTCTGGGCAAGCGTGTACAAGGATGACGATGAGGCATACGATATCTGGATGAATGATATCGGCATCGCTCCTGATCGGCTTGTGCGATTAGGGGACATCCAAAAGGGCGACGAGGAAAATTTCTGGAGCATGGGTGAGACCGGGCCGTGCGGCCCTTGTTCAGAACTGTACTACGAGTATCCACCGAGCGAAAAGAAAGATTTCTTAGAGGGAACCGAAAGCGGTACAATAGTTGAGCTCTGGAACCTGGTCTTCATGGAGTTCGACAGGACAGCTGAAGGGACATACAGTCCACTTCCGGCAAAGCATATCGATACAGGTCTCGGGCTCGAACGAACTCTCGCCGTGCTTCAGGGCGTGCGGTCGAATTACGAGACCGACCTGTTCAGGCCTCTGATCAGCCGCATGGAGGAGTTATCGGGCAGGTCCTGCTCCGCGGATTCGGGGACGCTCGTTTCATATCAGGTTATCGCAGACCACATCCGCGCGCTCTCATTTGCAATCGCAGATGGCGCTGTTCCGTCGAATGAAGGAAGGGGGTATGTTCTTAGACGGATCCTGAGGCGCGCGGTTCGCCATGGGAAACTTCTCGGTGTTGACGAGCCGTTTATGTATGTGCTGGTTGATGTGCTCATTTCAATAATGAAGTCGGATTACCCGGAGATCGAGGAGCGCCGCGGCGTAATAGAAGAGATCATTAAAAACGAGGAAAAGCTGTTTCTGAAAACCCTCGACAGGGGACTCGAGGAGTTCAACAAAACAATCGGCTGCCTATCAAAAGGGAGTGAACTCTTTCCCGGGGAAAGTGCGTTTGTTTTGCACGATACGTATGGGTTCCCATTCGATCTTACCTGTATCATGGCGGAGGAGAACGGGCTGAAGGTTGACAGACACGGATTTGAAAGAGAGATGGAAAAACAGAGGCAGCGCGCAAAGCGTGATACCAAATTTCAAGCTGAATATTCTGCAAACAACGGTAGTCCATGGGTAAAATACAGGGAGGATGCGGCAACAGAGTTCACCGGGTACAGAACCCTGGAGCAGGAAAAGATGAGGGTCATCCGCTACAGGGAGGAGAACGGTGTTTTTTCTGTCGTTTTCGACTGCACACCGTTCTACGGCGAGTCTGGCGGCCAGGTGGGAGATGCCGGGATTATTGAAGGAGGGGGTGTTGTTCTGAAGGTTCAAGACGTGGAGCGTGACGGTGATATTTTTATTCATATCTGCAGGGTTGAAGGAGGCGAAATACAGGACTCTGTGTATACGGGGAGGGTTGAACAGGAGCGGAGAAAGAGGATTATGGCAAATCACACGGCGACACACCTTCTTCACTATGCCTTACGGAGTGTTGTGGGCGAGCACGCAACCCAGGCAGGCTCACTCGTGGCACCGGACAGGCTGCGTTTTGATTTCAACCACTACAGGGGACTTACGGCCGATCAGCTCGATCATATTGAGGAGATGGTGAATGAAGCGGTTTTTGCGAATATTCCGGTCGAGGTATATGAGGATATACCCTTTGCTGAAGCTCAGGCCATGGGTGCAGTCGCCCTGTTCGGCGAAAAATACGGCGAGAGGGTTCGTGTCGTAAAGATAAACGCTGTCAGCACCGAGCTCTGCGGAGGAACCCACGCCCAAAGAACCGGCGATATCGGATTGTTCCGCATTTCACGGGAGGGGAGTATCTCCTCCGGTATCAGGAGAATCGAGGCGGTAACGAGAGTGGATTCATTCCAGGTTGTCAAGCGGGACGAAAAAATACTACGGGAACTGTCGCTTCTGCTTAATACTGAAACAACGGCCGTTGCAGAAAAGGTGAAAGAACTGCAGGAATCGGTGCGTGAGCTTCAGAAGAAGCTGAAAAAAGAGCGAAAAAGGGGTGTTGGAGATTCTTTCGATCTGAAAAAAGATTTTTTTCAGACCGGTAAATACCGCACAGCTCACCTGAAATTAAACGGCTTTGCACGTGATGAGATGAGGGAGCTGGCCGACCGGGTACGGACCCGGGTACCTGACGGTGTAGCCCTCATAACCTCGGTCGCAGACGGCAGGCTGAATATGATTCTTTGCGCAGGTGACATCGCAGTGAAGGAGGGTGCTCATGCGGGCAAGCTGCTTGCCCGGGTGCTCGGAGAATTCGGTGGCAAGGGAGGAGGCAGGTCGCATCTGGCCGAAGGGGGCGGTATCGGTCCAGGTGATGCGCAAAGAGTATTTGAAAGGTTGCAGTCTCTTCTGAAATAACTTAGACAGCGCATGGGAGACGAAAAAATCTGATTAAGTATTGGACACGGTAGTCATGCAATATTGAGGTACTTCAGTACATTCAATGTCGAAGGATCGACATCGATGAATTCGATTCCAACCTGGGACAGCCTTCTCTCAACGTCGGTTTCTTCGGAAATCGGGCGCACCTGCACGATTTTTCCGTGGATTGAGGTGCACTGCGGGAGTTTGAAAGTCTTGAGATCAAGGGTGATCTCGTCCTGTTCATTAAGGTCGTAATTCTTCTTCTCCACGATCTCGATACCTGCGCCTGATGGACTGATATTTCGAAGAATGGCAGGCTTTCTCGTGCCGTCCTTCTTGAAAACCATCGCCACGATTTCTGGAAAGACGTATCGAATAAAGCTTGTTTTTCGCCGTTCACCGTTCTTTCTTGAAAAATCCATGAGTCCGTCGACCCTGAAGGCGACTATCCGCTTTTTCAATCCCTGCATTGGAGTTTCCTGGAGTCTACCCAGCCTGGCCCATTTGTTTACTGCTTTTGCCGTGGTGCGGTCTATGAAAATGCTGTTGTGGCGTGCAAGGTTTCCGAGTCGAGATGCGCGAATTACCGGCATACCGAAGAATGTGTCGATTGTCTTACCCGGAGGTCCGACAAAGCAGTGTAGCGCGTCTCCCATTCCGAGACCAATCCCGATTTCAAGCGGGAAATGGGCTTCCCATTTATACTGAATATTCTGCCTGAGCAGGGCCATTCTCATTTCAAGAGCCGCACGAACGGCGAAAAAAGGGGTTTTTTCTTCCCAGGACTCCTTGCCCCATATCGCCAGGATGCCGTCGCCGATAATATTATCGAGCGTTCCCATGTACTGATCGATTATTTCCGATGCTTTTGTAAAATACCTGTTTGTAAACATAAACACCTTTTCATCGGGAAGCATTTCGAACATATGAGAAAAACCCCGTATGTCCATGAAGAGGGCAATTATCTTCTTCTCTTCACCCTGGTTATCGATTATCATTATCCAGTCCGTCGTTTTTTATTGTATCGATTCCTTTGGCTTTAGTCAGGGTGACCCCTACCTATACCTGCTATACACTTTTTACATACTCTAAGCACGGCTAAACCGCTTACATTGGTAAAAGTGTACACCCCTGATGCTATCTTTGCAAGGGAATATTAACGGGCAGTACCTGTTGCATTTTATCTTGTTCTGTACAATAGAATAGTTTTGGCCGGTGAATGTGTCAAAACGACTCAGTGAGGTGGGGTGCGTGTTTTATCTTTTAGATGTAAAAGGCATAATTTATTCTAAGACAATTAGCTGCGTCATCATAACTTTTTTCTTATTTGGTATGATTATTGCCTTTTTAATAATAGAATAAGTTTCGACATAAAGAGGTGATTATGTATGGATATAAGTAAGTTTACAGATATGGCCCAGGAATCGCTGTCAAGCTCTCAGCTTATAGCAGGCGAGTACGGCCAGCAGCAGATAGAGCCTGAGCATCTTCTTGCCGCGCTGGCGCGCCAGGAAAACGGCGTTGTACCGCAGATCCTCAAAAAGCTCAATATAGATGTATCCGTTGTATCGGATGGAGTCGATCGGCTGCTTTCAAAAAAGCCTAAACTATCTGGAACCGGTGCATCCCAGACGGTGTATTTATCCGCCCGACTGAACGAACTGCTCGCTGCGGCAGAATCTGAAGCCAAAAAGATGAAGGACGAGTACATCAGCACCGAGCACCTGTTTCTGGCGCTGATCGGTGACGGTGGGGATGCAGGCGGGATACTGAAGAGCCTCGGCATTACTCGATCCGGTGTAATGGGGGTATTAAAGGATATTCGGGGCAATCAACGTATTACCTCGCAGAACCCGGAGGCTACGTATCAGGCGCTCGAGCGGTATGCAATAGATCTAACCCAACGTGCACAGCAGGGAAAACTGGATCCGGTTATCGGAAGAGATGAGGAGATACGGAGGACGATACAGGTGCTTTCACGCCGCACAAAGAACAATCCTGTTTTGATCGGTGAGCCCGGGGTGGGAAAAACAGCCATCGTCGAGGGCCTGGCACGCAGGATAGTGAAAGGGGATGTGCCGGAGGGTCTCAAGAACAAGCGCATAGTAGCCCTCGATATGGGTGCGCTTCTTGCAGGTGCGAAGTTTCGCGGTGAATTCGAAGAGCGAATGAAGGCTGTGCTGAAGGAAGTGACCGATTCGGATGGAGCAATTATCCTCTTCATCGATGAGCTTCATACGGTTGTCGGCGCTGGTGCGGCTGAAGGTGCGATAGATGCCGGTAATCTTTTAAAACCGCTCCTTGCGAGAGGAGAGCTTCACTGTATCGGGGCAACGACATTAAACGAGTACAGAAAATATATTGAAAAAGATGCCGCATTAGAGAGGAGATTTCAGCCCATTCTGGTCGACGAACCATCGGTCGAGGATACAATTTCGATTCTCAGAGGCTTGAAGGAGCGCTATGCAATACATCATGGAATCAAGATAAAAGACAGTGCTATTGTTTCCGCTGCAGTACTGAGCAAGCGCTATATCTCCGACCGATATCTCCCGGACAAGGCCATTGACCTTATCGACGAGGCAGGCGCCAAGCTCCGGACGGAGATAGATTCGATGCCGTCCGAGCTCGATGAAATCATGCGAAGAACGATGCAGCTTGAAATCGAGAGAGAGGCACTGAAAAAAGAGAAGGATGCTGCATCTAAGGAACGCCTTTCAAAGATTGAAAAGGAGCTTGCGGACCTGAAGGAGAAGGGAAACTCCCTGAAATCGAAGTGGGAGGAGGAGAAAAAGCGGATTGCACGGGTGCGAGACCTGCGGATAGAGATTGAGAATGTGAAATTCGAAATAGAGAAGGCCGAGCGAAATTACGACCTCAACAAAGCTGCCGAGCTCAAGTACGGCCGGCTCATACAGCTCGAAAAAGAGCTCGAGGAGCTGAGGGATGCAATGGACAGGAACCAGACCGACAGGCTTCTCAAGGAGGAGGTTGATGAGGAGGATATAGCCCGTGTGGTTTCACAGTGGACCGGTATACCTATAGCACGGCTATTGCAGGGCGAGATGGAAAAACTCGCCTCCCTGGAAGATCATCTTCATGAGCGGGTCGTCGGGCAGGATGAAGCCGTCAAGGCTGTCTCAGACGCCATAATACGGGCCCGCGCAGGTATAAAGGACCCCGAGCGTCCGATAGGTAGCTTTATATTCCTCGGACCGACGGGAGTGGGAAAAACGGAGCTTGCCCGCGCTTTGGCCGAATTTCTGTTCGATGACGAAAAGAATATGATACGAATAGACATGTCTGAATATATGGAGCGGCATACAGTAGCAAAACTCATAGGCGCTCCACCGGGCTACGTCGGATATGATGAGGGTGGTCAGCTCACAGAGGCGGTACGTAGAAAGCCCTACTCGGTAATTCTCCTTGATGAGATAGAGAAGGCGCATCCGGATGTTTTCAATATACTGCTCCAGATACTCGATGAGGGGCGGCTTACCGATTCACATGGAAGAACGGTGAACTTCAAAAACAGCGTTATAATCATGACATCGAACCTCGGTTCTGAGCATATACTGAATGCCGGTGAGAATACAAAGAAGTCGGAAGATTCATACCAGGAGATGAAGAAACTGGTTTTGGAAATTCTTCATAAGAGCTTCAGGCCTGAGTTCCTGAATCGAGTGGATGAAATCGTTGTATTTCGCTCCCTGACGCGGGAGAACATAATCGACATCGCGCGTCTGCAGCTCGGATTGCTGGCACGAAGAATCGAAGAGCGGGGAATACGGCTGAATATTACGGATGATGCGCTTTTGTTTCTTGCCCAGGCAGGGTATGATCCCAATTTCGGTGCTCGTCCACTGAAACGGGTTTTACAGAACCGGGTAGAAACACCGATTGCCCATGAGATAATTAGAGGTAATTTCAAGGAAAAGGATACGGTAAACGTTTCGGTGAAAAACGGTGAGCTCTTTTTCAAGAAAAAGTAGTGATTGCGGCCGGGAGGGGTGTTACTTTGTCCTGCGGTCAACAACCCTCCTGCCTTTCATCAACCTTTTAATTGTACGGGGTTCAACGAGCTTTACCTTCGGGTAGAAATCCAGTTTTTCCTTCACCTCTTTGATTATAGAGCCCTCGATTTTATCGAGATTCTTTATTTCATCCGAGAAGAAGTCCTGTGATACTTCCACCTGAATCTCAAGCATATCGATCTTGTCCCTCCTGTCGATTACAAGTTGATAGTTCGGCGTCTTGTCCAGAATGTCTGTAAGAATGTGTTCGAATTGCGAAGGGAACATATTGCGTCCGTTCAGGATTATCATGTCGTCGATACGTCCGGAAACCCTTCCCATTTTCACGAATGTTCTGCCACAGGGACATGTTCCGGCGAAGAGCCGTGTAATATCGCCTGTTCGGTAGCGGATCAGGGGGTATGCTTCCTTGGTAATGGTGGTGATCACCAGTTCACCTTCCTCGCCGGGGAGGGTATTTTTTCCCGTTTCGGGATCGATAATCTCTGGTATAAAGTGATCTTCAGATATGTGCAGGCCCGCTTTTTCACTGCACTCGTAGGAAACTCCCGGGCCTATTACTTCGGTCAGCCCGTAATTGTCGGTAACGGTTATGTCGAGGTCTGCCTCTATCTCTTTTCTGAATGTTTCACTCCACGGCTCCGCACCGAAAAGCGCCTTGCTCAGCGCAAGTTCTGCGGGTGAGATGGATTTTTCCTGGATTGTATCGAATAGAATTGCGGCGAAACTCGGCGCACATACAAGCGCGGTCGTCCGGTAGTCCCTCATAATGGTTATCTGGTCCTCGATATCAGCCTCCGAACTCGGAATGACGGAAGCGCCAACCATTTCCGCTCCGTAATGAAATCCAAGCCCGCCGGTAAAGAGGCCGTAGGGGAAGCTGATCTGCAGTATATCATCCTGTGTGACCCCGCCTGCGGAAAGTACTCTCGCGCTGAGCTCTGTCCAGTGATCAATGTCATTTTTCGTATACCCGACGATCAGCGGTTTGCCGGTTGTACCCGATGTTGAATGCATTCTTACGACTTCCCTGAGCGGGACAGCGAACATGTCGAATGGGTAGGCGATACGCAGAGTTTCCTTGGTAGTGAAGGGTATATTTTTGAGATCGCCGGTGGAGGTAAGCTCAAAAGGATCAAAACCGATCTTGTTAAACAGGGTCTGGTAGTACGAAACTCTTCGGTAAACCCTTCCGAGGGTCTGCTGGAGCCTTTCGAGCTGAACCTGTTCGAGCTCTGCCCTCGACATCGTTTCATATTTTTTATTCCATATTGGCATCATACTCCCCTTTTCCACACGGGACGGCTGCTATAAGAGCGCTATATTCAGGATACCCACCCTGGGATAAAACCGCGTATCTTCTGTCCCTGATTTTACTCCTTGCCGAGGTATGCCCTCAGCACCTCCTTGTTATTCAGTAATTCTTCTCTTTCACCGGAGAGAATTATCTGTCCTGCTTCTATTACATAGCCGCGCTGGCATACATCGAGGGCGAGTTTTGCATTCTGCTCAACGAGAAAAATCGTGAGGTTGGTTGTATTTTGCAGCTCGATGAGCGTGTGAAAAATATTCTCGACGATTTTCGGTGCAAGCCCCATTGACGGTTCATCGAGGAGGAGAAGCTTCGGGTTCGACATCAGGGCGCGTGCGATTGAAAGCATCTGCTGCTCACCTCCGGAAAGTGTGCCGGCAAGCTGCTTGTACCGTTCTCCAAGCACCGGAAAGAGAGTGAAGATTTCTTCAATTTTTTCGTATGTTTGTTTTTTGTGCCGCAGACTGTAAAACGAGTATGTGCCCAGAAGGAGATTGTCGAATACTGTCATCGGCGAGAACAGCTGCCTCCCCTCCGGCACAAGGGCTATCCCCATTTTGACAATTTCTGAAGATCCAAGCCCGAGGATCTCCTCTTCCTCGAAGAGTATGGAGCCGACTGGGTTTTGCATAAGTCCGGCAATTGTGTTGAGCAGTGTGGACTTTCCCGAGCCGTTGGCGCCGATCAGGGTGACAATCTCACCCTGTTTTACATGCATGGATACCGATTTCAGGGCGCATATCGACTCGTAGAATGATTTAACGGAACGTACCTGCAGCATTCTCTATACAAACTCCTTCCCGAGATACACAGCCACGACATTTTTATCGTTTTGTATCTGCCCAGGGGGGGCGTCTGCAATCTTGCGTCCGAAGTTCAGTACAACTATTTTTTCCGATATCTCCATGATAAGGTCCATATCGTGTTCAACCACAAGTATAGTTATCCCGAGCTCGCGGATTTTATATATAGTGTCGATGAGAGCCTTTGTTTCCGTAATATTCAGCCCGGCTGCGGGTTCATCCAGGAGTATGAGAACCGGTTCACTGGCAACAGCTCTGGTTATTTCGACAATACGCTGTTTCTCGAATGGTATTTCCCGTATCTTTTTATACGCCAGATCTTCAATATCCATGAACTCGAGCCAATAAAGGGCCTTTTCTCTGATCTCTTTTTCCTCTCCCCTGTACGCTCTGAGGTTAAACGCGCAGGTTAAGAATCCGGATGTTGAGCGGGTATGTCTCCCAACCATTACATTTTCAATGACATTCATGTTTGAGAAGAGTCTCAGGTTCTGAAATGTCCTGCCGATTCCAAGAGCCGGTATCAAATGGGGTTTCAACGTATCGATTCTCGTTTCCTGAAACAGTATTGAGCCGTTATCGAGCCGTTCGAGCCCGCTGATGAGGTTGAAGACCGTTGTTTTACCTGCACCGTTCGGACCGATAAGCGCAGTAATGCTCCCCTCATATACGCGAAAGCTCAGAGAGGAAATCGCCTTCAGTCCTCCGAAGGACTTGTCTGCTTTCTCGATTTTAAGTATATCAGCCATTGAGCTTTTTTTTCCCCAGGGGAATCTTAATTCCGTACAGGCCCTCGGGCCGAAGAAGCATTATTGCCATTAGAATAACACCGTAGATCAGTATGTCAAAATCCTTGAAGAACCGGAGATATTCGGGCAGTATTGTAAGAAGGCCTGTTCCGGCAATCGCGCCCCATATATGTTCCATCCCACCGATCGCGACCATGGTAACAAGCAGAATGGAGAAGTTCAGGCTGAATGTGCCGGGGCTCAAAAACGTGACATAATGGGCGTACAAAAACCCGGCAAGAGCTGCATATCCGGCCCCGAGAACGAATATATACAGCTTGAGCTGCGAGGTGTGTATACCGAGTGTCGCTGCCGTTTTTTCTTCCTTGTGTATTGCGCGCAGTGCGCGGCCGATCCGCGAGTTGATTATATTGAGTGACACAAATAGTATGAAGGAGACAATAATCCATACGAACAGATAGTACTTTAAATCTGTGTCGAGCTGTTTTCCAAACAGTGACAGGACGGGAATATTGCCGAATCCTGAAGGTCCGCCGGTCAGGGATAAAAATTCGTTAAAGACGATATGCACTATCTCACCCAGGCCGAGCGTAGCCATTGCCAGGTAGTGTCCTCTGAGCCGGAGCGTGGGTATGCCGATTAAAAATGCAATTCCCGCCGTAAGGAGTAGAGACGAAGGTAGGGTTGCTATGAGCGGTAGACCCAGTTTTGTGGTGAGAATCCCCGTTGTGTATGCCCCAATCCCGTAAAAGGCGGACTGGCCCAGTGATATCTGACCCGTGTAGCCCATGAGCAGGCTCAACCCCATGGTGATGATGATATTGATACCGGTAAAGGTAAGTATCCCCAGATAATAGGGGTTGTGAATGAGGGCAGCCAGAATAAGTGCTGCAGTGTACAGTGCACACGCCTGGGCCCAGGATTTTTTTAGTGTGTCCCTCATTCAAACTTCCTTAAAATGCCTTCAAAAGATGCTCTTCTTTTTTAGCGAAAATTCCCGCCGGTTTAAAGAAGAGAACAAGTAAAAGTATCACGAGTGCAACGGCATCCTTGTACCCGCTCGAGAGAAGCCCCGCTGAGTATGATTCAAGAAGGCCGATAATGAGCCCCGCAGCAACGGCGCCTGCCACATTCCCGAGGCCACCGAAAATAGCTGTGCCGAACCCTTTAAGGCCCAAAAGTGCGCCCCGATCATAACTGACGAGTGTGATGGGTGTTACGATGACACCCGCAATACCGCCTATCAGCGCGCTCAGCCAGAACGAAAAAAGAACCATCCTGCCGGTATTTATTCCGACTATCCGTGCAGCCCTTCTGTTATATGAACATGCCTTCATAGCTTTGCCCAGTATGGTAAAGCGGTAGAACATCATGAGCCCTGAAATAATCATCAGGAGAAACCCGATAATCCAGAGTGTCTGCGGTAATATGGTCGCTCCGAAAAGATGAATGGGCTTGTCTCCGCTGAATGAGGGGAGGATGAATGCATCCTTTCCCCAGATAAACATCGCGCCCCCTTTGAACAGAATCGAAGCCGCTATAGTAATGATGATAAGTGTGATAACCGAGGGATTTTTCAGCGGATGAATGGCAAAGCGTTCAAAAAGCAAGCCTACGCATGAAACGACCAGTGCCGATAGTATTCCAGTCGGAAGAAGATGCAGGTGCAGAGTTTTATGGAGGTAGACGGCAAGCATGCCGCCCAGCATTACGAAATCGCCCTGCGCAAAATTGATGATCCCGGTGGAGTTATAGATGATATTGAATCCAATGGCAACCATCGCGTAGATGCTTCCGATGGTGATTCCGGAAAGCGTATACTGTAAGAGCTGTACGCCGAATTGCATGCGCCCTCCTGAGGGTTGCGCCTCGCCTGATTGAAAAACGGAGTTGGAAGGGTGCCCGTACGTTCATCCCGCATTCAAGGTGACTGGGCAAAACCGGGCTTTCCCCGGTTACGGGCTGTATGAATGAAGGGGATGCCCCGCGCTACAGCATCCCCTTCGTTTTCTGGACTCTTTGCATCCGGATAATGCCGGGCTGCATTAGTATGCTTCCAAGTAACTTCTCGCGAAGTTACTTTATGATATTCGGTCCTGAAAGAACGTAAACCACTTCTAAGTAACTTCGAGCAAGTTGCGTTTTGATACCTAGTCCTGTCAAGGATCGGTCCCAAGAGGACGTAGGTCACTTTTACGTTCACCTGAACAATAAAACAGCCCGCATCTTACCGCTGAAATATTGCAAATTTTCCGTCTTTAACCGTAAGCATTTCAAATGCATCAGGTGTGAGGCCGTTGTGGTCGGCGGGCGAGAAGTTGAACACTCCGCCTGTACCGACAAAATTTTTCACATTCTCGATTTCATCACGAAGTTTGGCCTTATCCGGCCCTGATTTTTTCAGCGCTTCATCGAGTATCCACATTGCATCCCAGGCATGGCCTCCGAATGTGCTCACCGGCTCATTGAACTCGGCTTCGTACATCTTTTTGTACTCGGTGAGTACCTTGTACTGGGGGTTGCTCCTGGGAACGACATCTGCGACAAGAAGTCGCCCGGCAGGAAAAATAATACCCTCGGCAGCTTTTCCCGCCGCCTCGACAAACTTGATGTTGCCGAAACCATGGCTCAAAAACAAAGGAATATCCATACCGAGCTGACGCATATTTTTGGCTACGATCACCTGGGCCGGTACAATAGACCAGTTCACAAGCGCCTGCGCGTCAGTGCCCCTGATCTTTGTGAGCTGAGAAGTCATGTCAGTGTCCTGAGGGCCGTAGGTTTCATCTGCTACGATCGTAAGGCCGTAATCCGACGCGAGGTTTCTCAGTTGCTCCCGGCCGGCAGACCCAAACCCTGTCGTTCCGGACATGATGGCGATTTTCTTGATACCCATCTCCTGCATGGTTTCATAGATACGCAAAACGGCAAACCTATCTGACTGCGGTGTCTTGAAAACCCATTTTTTAACAGGCTCAATAATAGTTTCAGCAGCAGCGCAGGAAATGAGCGGTGTCTGTGCTTTTTCGACAATGGGAATAACGGCCATCGTGGTTCCGCTTCTCGATGTACCGATGATCGCAAGAACATTGTCACTGTTGATGAGCTTTTTCACGGCATTGACCGCTTTGGTTTCATCACCGACACTGTCTTCGATAACAAGCTCCACCGGAATACCGTTGATCCCGCCCTTGTCGTTGATCATTTTAGCGACCATTTCCGCGGTGTTTCTTTCCGGTTCACCTAACCAGGATGCCGGGCCGGTTATGGCGAATACTGCGCCGATTTTGTAGCTTCCGATTGCCTCCTCTTTTTCACCTGCCGCATATGCAGCGCTGAAGATCGAGATCAGAAGTAATGCGATGACGATGGAAAATAACTTTTTCATTGACGCCTCCTTCGTATATGATTGGTGTTTACGTGAAAACCGCGCTGTTTCACATAAAGTTTTGTAATTGTAGTTTCTCTGTGAGAAATGTCAATGGAAAAATAATAGCCTGCCATAATGTCCCTATAAAATATGACTATTTCAAGAAAAATACAAATATTATGAAACAATTGACCTTCTTTTTACATTTATGGTTTTATCCATTTTAAACTCAGTTATTTCGTACCAGAATTTCGGATACCAATGATTATATTATATTACATTGCCGTAATATTACGTACTATTAGTAAAAACCATTCGGTAAGTGATGATTTTCACCTTCTAAGATTGACAAGTTTACTTACCCTATTATTATTTATCAGAGCTGTAATTTTTATTTTAAGGAGGGAGAATGAAGACATATGTCGAAACATCATCCATTCTTCTCGAGGGAATAGATGAAATGGTTCAGGACGGATATTTTAACGATAGAACTGAAGCGGTAAACGAAGCAATCAGGGAAATGCTCGACCGGTACAAACTTGGAAAACTCAGGATGAAGGAGCAGCAAACAACGCTGCATAAAAAAAGGACCAATCGGCGCTAAACATGCCGCGTAAATGGCCGAATTTATTAGTAGCGCTGGTGGAGCCTGTTTTCTCCCGACGCTGTTTCCCAATCCATACTTCATAAAATATATGACAAAAGTGCTTAAACTTCTCGTCCCTGCGGCGGTTATTCTTTTCTTTCTGCCGATACAGGTACATTCGGAGGTAATCACCTCGGATATTAATAAGGACGGGAAAGCTGACGGTTGGACCTATGTGGAAAACGGGTATGTGGACAAGCAGGAGATCGACATTAATTTTGACGGTAAGATCGATACAGTCTATGTGTACGAAGGAAATGGGAAAATAAAGGAAGAAGTCCTCGACACCAACTACGACGGAAAAATGGATAACTGGCGTTTATACAAAGACGGAAGCCTGGTGATGGATCGTATCGACAGCAACGGTGACGGCAAAGTGGATTACTGGTTTTATGTGGATAAAGGAAGAATTTATAAAATTGAAAAGGACACGAACCACGACGGTTCTGCAGACACGACAACTGAGTTTAACTGAGGTGAAAAAGCAGGATTGTTTTTTTGTAATATAGAATTGATGTCTGCACGGCAGGCTGTCTGCGTAATTTTCATCCTATCTATACCGCCCGGGGGTGAGCCGCTGGGTAAAACACTTGACGAAGATATACGTAATCTCTATATTATTCGGCGTATCAATCAACCGGTACTGTGCTGGCGTAGCTCAATGGCAGAGCAGCTGATTTGTAATCAGCAGGTTGCGGGTTCAAATCCCATCGCCAGCTCACGGGGAGGTTCCCGAGCGGCCAAAGGGAACAGACTGTAAATCTGTCGGCATTAGCCTTCGAAGGTTCGAATCCTTCCCTCCCCAAAACCTCTAAGTTATTTACTTGCCGATAGTTAAAGCGATAAGGCTTTTCGCTTCGCCTTTCTTTCTGTACGAAGTGTCAGCAAAATGGAAGCGGTCACAATGGAAAAAGCACTTTCGTTGAAGTTATAAAAGCCCTCCTGGGGGATTACGGGTACCAGGCCCGGCCTGAAATAATCCTTTTAAAACGAAATGACAGCGTCCCCAATGAAATAGCCGCATTGAATGGCCGTCGTTTTGTGGCAACCGTTGAAGTTGAACAAGGTCGAAGGTTTGCAGAGTCTATGCTTAAACAGCTCACCGGCGGTGATACAGTTTTCGCACGACACCTGTATAGTGAGTCTTTCGAATTTAACCCCGAATTTAAGTTATGGTTCGTAGCGAATCATAAACCCGTTATCAGGGGTACAGATTATGCTATTTGGAGGCGGGTACGACTGGTCCCCTGGACTCTTAATATTCCTGAGGAAGAACAGGATCGGGAAATGTTGAATAAACTGAAAGTGGAGCTGCTAGGTATTCTTAAATGGGCGATCGAAGGCTGTCTTGAATGGCAAAAAGCAAGCCTGCATTCACCTGATGAGGTCCGCAAGGCAACGGAAAATTATAAGGAGGAGATGGATATATTTGCTGGGTTTCTTGATGACTGTTGTGTAAAACAGAAGTGTTCTGCATGTAACCATTTCTTTACGGCCTGGGTGATAGGTACTACTATAGAAGCTAAGGCGAGTATCTCAGCCACCAATTGAGGTGTGATCATATTTTATCCCTCCTTTCGTCATTTTTTCTCATTCGTCTTTCCTTATATTATGATGGAATATGAGAAAATTACAATAAATCGGCCAGAACAGAAGAAGTGTAAGTCTATATTGCTTATCATAGCTTTCTCAAGATGGTGTGAGAGAAACATGTGTATGCGGTAAGATTTGAGAGAAGAAGATTAGAGCAGATTTCAGCAAAACTGAAAGATCGCATATTGGCAATTTTTTCCATCTAAAAAAACAGCACTTCGTCGATTTTGCATAACTCCTAACACCCTTGTTAAGACATTACCAAATATTTGGCCCTCGTATCTGTGAGCTTCTTTATCATATAAATAGATATTTTCCCCAGTTCAACGCATTTAGATCTCAATAGTAAATATCTGTTAGTAGATTCTTCCTTTCCAAAGATAATTTTGCTCATTTCTCCTTGCAGTTATTTAACAAAGTGCCCTTTCATTCTCTATTCCTGAAGGCTTGGACATAAAGTATCCTCCAAATTGTATCTTGTAGGGGTAGTAAAAGAATTGTTATGTCCAGTGATAACAGGATGACCCTCTCTTGCTCATTCTCTTTCCTGAAGCGAACGCTTGCATCGTTCAAGGTAAATCTTCACCGCCCTGTCTTCCTGGCAATACGAGGCAAGCTCATTGAAGATTTTTTCTGCATTTTTGACCTGACCATCTTGATATTCGCTCACGCCTTTTTCAAACTTCCCCCGGGTCTTGGACTTTAACTCAAACTTTTCGGGTGAGTCTGCATCGAAGATCTCAAAAATATCAATCTGTTCTTTCCTTCCTTTCAGCCTGACTTTATCAATGAAGCGGTAGTTGAACTTACCCATGCCCAGATTTTGCACAACTTCACGGCTCACTATCAGATCAATGCCGTAAAGCTTACTGAGACTCTGCAAGTGGGAGGTAAGGTTAACGGTATCGGATATAACGGTGCCCTGCATGAAACGCTCGTGGCCTATAGTACCAAGTACTACCTCGCCCGTGTGGATACTGATCCCGATTCTGATTGGAGGATAACTGTAACTATGCCGGTGCTGGTTGTAAATACCTATGTATTTCAACATTTCTACTGCTGCATTCACTGCGTACTGGGGTCCTTTGGGGAAAAGGGCCATTATAGCATCACCGATATACTTGTCGATAAAACCCTCATTTTCCCATATGAAAGGATCCATTCTCTTCAGATATGAGTTGAGAAACCTGAACACATCCCGCGGGGACATATTTTCTGCAAGTGTCCCGAAAGAGCGGATGTCTGAAAACATGATGGTCATGTCGGTGCAAATGTAGTCGCCAAGGCTTATGTTGAAGATGCTTTTCTTCTCAAGGCATTCGAGAAATTCCCGGGGAACAAAGCGTTCGAAAAACTTCACTGCCTTCCTTAAAAGCTCGGTCCTTCCTGCAACCTGAACTTCGAGCTCTCTCTGCTGCTTCCTCACATAGTCATTGTAAGTCTTGATTTTCAATAGTGAGTTTATCTTTGTCTTAAGTTCTGGGATATGCAACGGCTTGGAAAAAAAATCCATTGCGCCAGCCTCAAGCCCCTTAACCCTTTCCTCCACATCTCGTAAGGCGGAGATGAGTACTATAGGGATGATATTGGTCTTTTCGTTACGACTCAAAACCCTCGCAACGTCGTACCCGTTCATCCCGGGCATCATGATGTCAAGAAGAATGAGATCGGGCATATTTCGGATAGCAACTTCAATCGCTTCTTTCCCGCTTTTTGCTTTAAGAGCCCTGTATCGCATAGAGGAAACAACCTCACTTAGTAGCTCAAGAACCTTTTCATCGTCATCAACCACCAGTATGGTTTTAGAATTTTGCATTTTTAAATCCTGATCAATTTTAAATTCTTTTCATACCGCCATAAAGGTACGTTTAAAAAAAATACCTTATTTTATCTTACGCGGTGGGGAGGGTAAACCAGAAGATGCTTCCTCTGCCCGGCTCGCTATTAGCCCCTATGCTCCCTTTGTGAGCCTCCACGGCCAGCTTGCAGAAAGCAAGGCCCAGACCGGTCGAATATTTCTTTCCCTCTACCCTTGCCTCTAATGTGCCGAACTTCTCAAAAATCTTGCTGTGGTACTCGGGAGGTATTCCAGGACCGCTGTCAGCTACTGAAAAAAGCACCTCGCCATTCCTGATTACAGCGGTGACCTTGATGCTTCCGCCACCGGGCGTGAACTTGACAGCGTTCCCAAGGATGTTTGTAATAACCCTCCACACAATATCCCGGTCGCATCGAAGCAGAACATCTTGGGAGTAAATCCGACCGAAAGAGAGTATCTCTCCACTGGGGGCCCAAGGTTTATAATTGCCTTACGGAAAATTTCCCCCATATTGCACAGTGTCCTATTCAGCGTCATCTTTCCGGCTTCCAGTTTGCTAATATCAAGAAGAGAGCTAATCATTTCCATGAGGAGTTTGACAGCATTTATAATATTCTTAATAATGGTTATCTGCTTTTCGGTGAAACCTTCAAAATCCTGCAGCTCAAAAAGCTGAAGGTAGCCGCTTATTGCCGTCAAAGGCTGTCTGAGATCATGAACAATCATGTTTGTGAGATTATCCCTCAGGAGTTCAAGCTCCTTAAGCTTTTCATAGGCTTCCTTAACCCTCTCGTATATGTGTTTTGAGAAGACCGCATTTTTTACTTTAAAAGAACCTCGAGGCGGTCTATTGACTTGGAGATAAAATCGGCAGCTCCCTCCTTTTTGATGTCAGGACGTCAAAAACGTCGCTTAGGGCAGTAATTCTCCCCGCAATGGGGATACCCTTCCCACTGAGGCCCGCGGGGTATCCCGTTCCGTCCCACTTCTCATGATGTGTTTCCGCTATCGTCTCGGCAAATCTTATAACCTCCGAACTCGATTCACTTAAAATATGCTTGCCTATCAGTGTGTGCTCTTTCATTATCCTCCACTCTTCAGGGTTGAGCTTTCCTGGCTTCAAAAGAATATTATCCGGTATGCCTATCTTCCCCACATCATTCAAGGGAGAGGCGTGCAGTATATCCTCGACCTCATTCTCTTTTTACCCCAGACCTTTTGCTATTATTGCCGAATAATTGCTCATCCTGACAAGGTGGGTATAGGTAAGCTCATCGCGATACTCTGCCGCTCTTGATAGTCGGAATATGGTCTCAAGGGTCGAATCTTTTATACTTTCAAAGGCTTCTCTGAGCTCCTCGGTCCTCTTTAGCATCTCTGTCTCAAGCTCCCTCTGGTAGTTGCACATGTGGTCGTGATAAGCCTTTACCTTGAGCAGTGGCCGGACCCTCGCCTTAAGCTCCACCAGGTCCACAGGCTTGGTCAGAAAGTCGTCCACCCCAATTTCGAGTGCTCTAACCCGGTCCTTTGTCTTCCCCAATGCGGTGACCATGACGATTTGTGCCAGGTGAGTGAGGACCACCTGCGTAAATTCGTGGGCTTTCCATTGTCCGTGAATGATCGCCGGAAAATGTTTCAATGGCTCCCTCAAAAAGCTGCTTTTCCCATTTATAGAACATATTGGGATTGACCCCATACTTCTCACATACCTTTGATACAGACATTTTGTTTTTCAGGTGCTCACGCAAAATCTCGACTTTCCTCTCAGGTGGATATTTCTTCCTTTGACTTACCATGCTCAGACCTCCTCTGAATTCCACCTTATTTTACCATACCTGAAACTCCGTTTCCATCTGAAGCAGAGCAATACCAGTATGTCAACGCTCCCTGGTGAAGCTGCTACAGATATTTTATTAAGATTCATTTACTGCCATTTGAAAAAGAATGCTCCTGCCTTTGTCTTTATATTTTTCTTTAATATCCAAAATATCATTCTCAATGTCAAAGAAGGCATCCACAACCTCAGGATTAAAATGGGTCCCACGGTTCTCTTTGATGATATTAAAAGATTTATCCAGGGAAAAAGGATCTTTGTATGGCCTTTTGGACGTCAGGGCATCAAAAACATCAGCAATGGCAGTAATATGCCCTGCAACAGGAATCTCTGAGCCCTTAAGTCCCTGGGGATAGCCGGTACCATCCCACTTTTCATGATGGGTCAAGGCGATCTCCTCAGCTGATTTTATGAATACGCTGGTTGATCCTTTTAAGATCTTTGAACCGATAGTCGTGTGTTGCTTCATAATCCTCCATTCATCCTTTTCCAGCTTTCCCGGCTTGAGCAGGATCCGGTCAGGAATACCGATCTTACCCACATCATGCATTGGAGCTGCTTTAAGGAGGGCATCAATGGTTTCTTTAGTCTGATCCATCTTGCGGGCAACAGCGACCGCGTAACTGCTCATGCGCTGAATATGGGCTCCCGTATCTTCATCCTTATACTCGGCAGCCCGTGCAAGTCGGTGAATGGTTTCAATAGAAGCATCCTTGATTTTTTCAAAAGCATACCGTAGCTGATTGGTTCTTTTAGCCACTTCAATCTCAAGCTGCTTTTGATAATTTCGTTGATAATCGTTATATGCTTTTACCTTGACAAGGGATCGCACCCTTGCAATTAATTCTGTTTTTTCAACAGGCTTCGTTAGGAAATCGTCAGCTCCCGCCCGAAGAGCCAGAATCCTGTTCTTTACATCACCAAGGCCTGTCACTATCACAATGGGAATTATCATCGTTTTCTCATTTCCCTTTATTCGCTTCGCGACCTCAAAACCATTTAGTTTCGGCATCTTGATATCGAGCAGCATTACATCAGGAGAGAAGTCCTCTACCTTCTCAATGGCCTCTTCCCCATTATGACCCAGTACAACCTCATAGCCTTCCTGTATCAATATGCCCTCCATTAACATTAAATTCCCCACCGAATCATCCACGACAAGAATTTTGGCCTTTTTCTCCATATACCGGCTCCTCATGAATAAATATTTCACCGAATAGTCGCAATAATCACTCAGATAAATAGAGTGCTGTGAGCTTTATTGCAATAAGTGGGCGAAGGAATGTCAGACTATCAGTGAACCAAACTACCCGCGAGAATCATAGCTTGTTTTATTATCTTATTCTATATAATTATGCCCCACGGGAGGTTTCAACAAAAATCATTAATCTTTATCCATTACCTGCTGTAGGGCTTTTCGTATTTTTTTTATTGTTGGGGGCTTATTCAACACGTAATCTGCCTGTACAGAGTCATCATCTTCCTCTTTCATACTTCCACCCCAGCCTGTCAGTAAAATTATCGGCGTTGCCGGTGATTCCAACCTCACCGCTTTTATCACTTCACGCCCACTAAAATACGGCATACCCAAATCGGTGATAATTACATCAAACGGCTCGTTTCGTTCGTTCGCCGCATGAAAGTCATCCAACCCCTTCTGCCCACCATCAGCAATTTTAACCGTGTGCCCGTCGCTTTTCAGCATGTCCTTCATCAGTTCTCGAAGAAACGGCTCATCATCAATGCACAATATTTTCAGAGGCAGGATCGTTGTTTCTGTTTCAGAACTGGCGGAACCCTTTTCCGATTCCAAAGACCTGTAGATGGGAAAAAGCAGTCTTATAGTCGTACCTTTACCGATTTCACTCTTAATTTCTATCTCGCCCTCATGACGCTGCATCACACCGTATACCATCCCCATCCCCAGGCCGGTTCCCCCATGTTCGCCTTTCGTGGTGTAAAACGGCTCAAAGCAATGCCTCTTCGTCTCCTCATCCATGCCAATTCCCATGTCGATGACTTCAAGAATAATATTGGACTCCTGCAGACTGGTTCGCACCGTTATCGTTCCCCCGTGCGGCATCGCATCAACCGCATTTAAAATCAAGTTTGTCAGTGCTTCACGGATCTCGCTCTCAACCCCCGCCACAGGAAGAAGTTCGTCTTGCAAGTCAGCCATAACATCAACCACCACTCCACTCTCCTGAGGGATAGTCTCCCAGCGCGGACGTGTCAATTCAATTGTTTCTTCAACCAATCGTTTCAAATCAACAGGCAGTAGAATATCCTGTATTTCACGTTTTCGATAGAACTCACGCATACGGTTGACAGTATTGGCAATATCCATACCTGCCATCTTGAGAATCTTCAGATGCTTTTTCACACGGGGGCTCAGACTCGGTTCTGTTTCCAGCAGCAGGTCGGGGAAGCCAACAATGGATGACAGCGAATTATTTATATCGTGGGCTATACCGGAGGCCATCTGCCCGAGAGCACGCAGTCGTTCCTGCTCCATCACCGTCTTATGTGTTTCACGTATCTCATCGTAGGCCTGCTGCAGTTCCTCATACAATCGCTTTTGATTTACAGCCAGGGCAGTGTGGTCGCTCACCTGTCGTAAAAAATCACATTCTCCACTGTCAAAATCCCCAATGCTTCGCCGTCCAACCAGCAGAATACTATTCAATCTGTTCTCCACAATCATAGGTGAAGTCACCAATGAGCCTATTCCTGCCTGTGAGAGCTGCTTGAACAGAGGCAAATCCACCTTTGCAGTATCGGGCGTATAGAGCGTTTCCCCCCGTTTAAACCTGCGCAGTTCATTTTGGTCGATGTGATACAGCGATCCTTTTTTCATGCTGAGAGCAGCGGCAAGGGGCCGGCTTTTCGGTCCGATCAAAAATATAATAAGTACCTTTTTGATTAGATCGAAATGGAAAATACAGCTAAAATCAACGCCCAGGTAGTCTTCAAGATGCTGGAGTACGGCAAGGAAAACGCTATCAGGGTCCTGCTTTTCTGCAATGGCTTGCGTGATCTGGTTGAGCAAGTTCAGGCGCATTAATTCCTTATGATTTTTTTCCTCAGCAAGCTTGCGATCCGTAATGTCGGAAATAATGGAGGCAAATTGACCCTTTCTGGGTGAATAAGCGACAATTTCGTAATGTTTGTTGAGACTTTCAACATATTGCTCAAACCGAACGGGTTCTCCCGTTGAGGCAACCCGGCCATACTTCTCAATAAAAGGTTCCTTTGCCACATCAGGGATAACCTGGGTAGCTTTCTTGCTGATAATCTCACCCGCTTTAAGGCCCCTCAAACGTTCAAAAGCTTTATTGGCTTCCAGGCAGATGTAGTCAACCGGCTGGCCGTCCTCATTTAACACGATCTCATACAGAGCAAATCCATTGAGAGAATACTCAAACAGGGAGCGATACCGCTCCTCACTCTCTTTAAGCAGATCCTCCGCATGCCTGCGGGCGGTAATGTCGTTAAATGTAATGACAATCCCCACGGTTTTACCATTGTCCTCAATTGGTGTTGTTATGTATTCAACAGGAAAAAAAGTTCCATCCTTTCTCCAGAAAATCTCATCTGTTCCTGAGGGTTCAAAACTGTTTTCAATTGCATTACAAATTCGACACTCCTTAATAGGATTAGGGGTCCCATCCTGTTTTAGATGGTGTATTCTATCGTGAATTCGTTTCCCCACTAGTTCATCGGGTGTATACCCGACCATACTGATAGCAGCGGAGTTTAAAAATGTAAGCTTCCCTTCCAGGTCAAGACTAAAAATCCCCTCCCCGACCGCTTTCAGAATCAGTTCATTTTTAGCTTGCTTAAGCTTTTCAATGGTTTTAATCAGTTGATGGTTCAATCTACTAACACTTCGAAATCGCCAGATAGCCATGCCTGTTAATGCAAGGACAAGTAATGCTCCCATAAATACCAAAATCCTGAAAGCAGTTAAAAAAGGCTGCAGCTTCCCAAACCACTTTGTGTATATTTTTCGATACTCCGAAGTACCAACAAAATTATTAATGACCGGGTTAAGGATCGTTAATAACTCTGTATTACCTTTTTTCACAGCGACCGCTCGTTCGATATTGAGCAAAGGATCACCAACGATTTTAATACTGTTTCCCACATTAATTCGACGGGCTACTCTCTCAGCTATCGGTTCCGGATAAACCAGTGCATCTACTTCCCCGGCAAGTAATGCAAAAAGTGCCTCTTCCGGGGTATTGAAAATGAAAAGCTCAATGTCATCACGGTTTTCAAATAGAGAGACTCCAACGTTATACCTGACGGCTGCAAGTCTGTGGCCTGCAAGATCTTCTGCTCCTTCAATCTGTCTACTCTGTTTTTGAACAAAAATGGAAACCGGGAACAGTTCCACAGGGGAAGAAAAGTCAAAATACACTTTTCTCCTATCAGTAATACCTATATTTGGTATCAAATCGGCATCGCCATTTCGTAAACATTCATCTACCTCTGACCATGTTTCTTTGACGATATAATTGATTCTTAAACCTGACAGAGCCCCGATCCGGTTCATAAGATCAATGGCAAATCCGGTGGGATTGCCCTCTTTATCAATAGAATAATGCGGAGGAAAATCTCGAGGAACTGCTGCGGTAATGGAAATCTTTGGTTCGGTGCTTTCTTGCGCAAAAGACAGGTGCAGTGTTTGAAGGAGAAAAAGAATAATAAAAATTACAATATTTTTGTTCATTCTTAATAGTTTACTTGATGATGGATTATGATGATTAAAGTTCGTTTCCGCCGCCTTTTGTTTTCCTGCGTCAATGATAACTCTTGCGATATTAAGATTTATAACTTCTTCCATATAAAACAAATCGGTTATTCTTTCCCCAATATTGATTCTTTGTTTCAATATCCGCGGAGCTTTGAAAAGCCCAGGATTTATATCTGTAATTTTACCTTATAGTATTTATTATGATGACGTCCCTCTACATATATAAAAATTAGTTCCCTCTGATCCAGTTCAACAATTAGTTTGCATAATACTTCGGATCGATTTATTAATTGCTCTTTTGACTTATGTTCATCATTTTTATTACATATTAGAAATACACAACGATTTCAACATTCTCTAAGAAACAAGACCTTTTATTCAGGATTACATCTTAATTAATTCAGTAATTTCTGTATTTTTGTAAGCTGACTTTATTATAATTATAGTACAATATTTTATTCATTTCAATTTTTTATAATTGACTGATGTGAATTGTTAGCGGAGTACGCCACCGGGCGGCCGAATATTAACAAGTAACTTTATATGAAGTCACTTAAAAGAATTTGCGATTCGCTGCTTTGGATAGGAATTCAAGCAGAGGTAATCAAGAGAAAAGAAAGAATGCTGTCATTTAAAAGCGGTGTATGCCGCTTCGCGGCCGAGTATCAAAGATAACTTATTTGAAGTTACTTAGAAGGAAGAAGGGCTCGAACCGTCCTGGTTCTCGTCATAATTAAAACGGCCTATAATCCTGCCACGGATGGTAAGAATTATGGGCCGTTGGAGGGCCGGAAAGAAAAAACCAAAAAACGTTTTTTAGGCTGATACTGATACCGATTTTATACAACAACTGTCAAAATATTAAGTCTACATTATAGATCTTTAAGCATTGATTCCAAAGATATGTCCAAAAGCGGGTTTAAAGATTTTTCTGAGAGTGAGTATCAAGCAGAAACGGTACTCACCGCATCTACATCTTCCAGTTTCGGGAACACTTCTCAAAGTTGGTTGTCATAGCGCGTCTTTGTCTGTATAATTCAGATATGGAGAAGTGCACTGAAATACATCTGAGCTCCAGCCTTGAAGATTATCTTGAAACAATTCGCTCGCTTGAAAAGCTCAACCGGCTTGCCCGTGTCAAAGATATCGCAAGGAGGCTCAATGTGAAAATGCCGTCCGTAACCGGCGCACTGAAGACGCTGAAAAGCAAGGGACTTGTCAATTACAAAAAAAACTCCTATATAAGTCTGACTGATAAGGGCCTTGAAATCGCTGACTCTATCGATATGAAACACAAGCTCCTCGTACAGTTTTTGGAGAAGGTGCTTCTTCTTACAGATGACAAGGCGCAGGAGACCGCCTGCCAGATGGAGCATACAATCGACTGCGATACCGTGTTGCGAATAAAACGGCTTATGGAGCGTTTCAAGGATGAATTCGAATCAAGTGAGTGGGGAGCGATGATGGCGGGAGACAACGGGGAAAAAAAGCTGTAAATATGTTTCGTGTTCTACCTGTTTACTCGTGGCTGTCTGAATGCAGGCCGTGTGAGAAACCGCGTTTGACTCGCCGTCTCCCATGAGGATGAATGAGCTTCGTTTTACCCTGTTTAACCCACACCTGTATGTTGGTAGCGACTTCCTCATCCAGCGCAATATGAGAATTTTCACACTCCACCACAAATGACGGGAAACGCTGGTGAAGCTTTATCTCTGCACCGGGACGGATAAGCATATCATCAAGCTTATGAAGTTGCTGGTCGTTTTCTGCATATACGTAGGCTATACGCGCAGTTTCACCTACTTCGAGGCTTGTAAGGGGGAGTACCGAGCTTTCGACAATCTGCACCTGCTGCCTGCAGCATTCTCCTTCAGGAATGGGCATGCCGTGCGGGCATTCCCTCGGGTGACCGAGAAGTGTGCAGATACTATCGACAAGCTCGGGATTGATGATGTGCTCAAACTCACAGGCACCTTTTTCGTACTCCACACCGAGTACATCGTGGACGAGGCGCTCAGCTAAACGGTGAGAACGTATCAACTGTCTCGTATAATCTCTTCCCGTATCTGTGAGCGCTATGGAGTCATGATGCGGATCGATTATTCCGTCAGCGGTGAGCTCATCGACGATGTCCTGCCTGAAGTGTTCACCGAGCTCCTCTTTGAAGAAGCTCAGAGATTTCGTGCCGTCTTCCTGCATGTACCAGAGTATTTCCAGATACTCCTCTTTTTCCTTCTGTTTTTCCACTATATTACTCCTGTGTGAAGAAATACCAGTATCCAGTGGAGGATTCCGGCAAAAACAAACGAGGAAACGTTTATTATCAGAGCAACGGCGATTCCCCACTGAATCCCCAGCTCTTTGCACATAGCGACGATATTTGCAAAACAGGGAACGAACATTGTCGTTATGACAACGGCGACGATTGACTGATTGTAACTGAGCATTCCGCCATCCACCATGGAAAAAAGCAGGCCGGCAGCCGCTTCATGCCGCGCAAAGCTGAGTATAAGAACATCCACCGTATCGATAGGAAGACCGAGCCATCCGCCGACAACAGGGTTGAGCACGTGTTTCAGAAGATTCAGTAAACCGATCCTGTCGATGATAAAAAGCGCAACAGCGGCAATAATAAAGATTGGAAGCGCTTCCTTTAAAAACCAGTATATTCTGTAGTAGGTTTTTTTTAAAACAGCTTTCAACCCGGGTATTCGGATCGGAGGCAGCTCCTGAATGAACGCGCTTTTTGAATCATCCTTTAAGAGCATATTCAGCAGGAACCCGACACCTATTTCCAGAATTGCCAGAGTGCCGTACGCAATGAGAAATGCCTTGAATCCGACCCTGCCGAGAATGCCCATATCGATTGCAAGCTGTGCGGAGCAGGGTATTGCAAATGCAATAAGATAAATGGCGATGAACTTCTCCTTTCGGGATGTAATTCCTTTTGTCGTAAGCGTAGCCATGGTTTTACAGCCGAAACCGAGAATAAGGCTCATCACGGATTTTCCGGAGAGGCCGATTCTGGTGAGGAACCTCCTGATAAGCACGCTGATATTCGGCAGGTATCCTGAATCTTCGAGCAGACCCATCATAATAAAAAAGACGGTGAGTATCGGAATGACCGTTATGAGCGCATTGAATACTCCGAGGGTAAGAAGGCCGTAGCTGCCGACCAGAAAATCAGTCAGAAATTTCGACGGTATCAGCTCCCTGATATACAGGACGATGTGTGTAACAACAGTCTCTGTCAGTACAGTCTGTACGAATCCCGCAACGTTGACGACAAGAAAATAGGCTGCAAGAATAATGAAAGCAAGGATCGGGATCCCGGAGAGGGGAAGCCGGCACAGGTGGGCGAAGGTGCGGCCGGCACTGCCCGGTGTATGCTTCTTTTTTTCGGTAGCGCTCTCAAAAATCGCATCAACTGTTTTTGAGCCTCTGGCATGAAGCGCCCTGCCGGGATTCATGCGTGATGCCTTGCCCATTTCATAAACTGTGTTACGTATCTGCTGCCCTAACGATTCTCCGTATCGGTTTCGTAAAAAACGAAGCAGGTGCTCATCACCCAATAAAAGCAAAAGTGCCTTTTTTCGCCTGAAGGAAGTTGTAGCCGGCAGCAGAGACTGCACCCTGCCGATCATAGTTTCAAGTTCGCTGCCGTAGTCCGATTTCAAGGAACCTGCTTTAATTTCGGTGAGTGCAGTTTTCAGCCGATCGGTTCCCCTGTCGAGGGCCGTGTTGTGCTCGATAATCGGTATTCCCAGTATCTCGGAAAGTTTATGACTGTCGATCGTCAGCCGTTCGGTCTCTTGAATTGTATTCAGTGAGATGGCCATCGGTATGCCGAGCTCAATAAGGTCAAGGGTAAGCGGCAGCGACTGTTTGAGCCTGTTTGCATTGATACATTGAATGATACCGTCCGGTTTTTCTTTAAATAATAGATTGCGTACTATTATTTCCTCTTCAGAGCGGATGGAGAGGCGGTGCAGGCCGGGAGTATCGATGATCACATACTTTCTGTTTTTGATCCACACCTGCTTTCTCTTTATTTCAACCGTTGTAAGCGGGTAATTTGCGACAATTGTGTAGTCACCGGTCAGATCATTGTACACCTGACTCTTTCCTGTATTCGGCAATCCGATTATAGCAATTTTAAGTGCTCTTTCGGTTGCTGCAGCAGATTCATTTTTATTTAGACCGGATTGGCTATGCGGTGAGTTGCGCTCCATAAATTTGTTTGTTTCACTCCTTAACCCAAGCTTCATCTAATGTAATTCGATTATTTTAAATAAATCCAGAAAAACCGTATGTTATTCGGCGGTGTAAGAGCATCGACACTCATCACATTGCGCCCATCAGGCCGGCAGGAGGATTTCGGGAGTGAATAATTTCTTGAATATGAGAGTTTCAATCTTTATATTAATAGTTAAGGTACAGAGGAAAGAAATACTGAAAATTATTGAAAGTGTTTTTTGTGTTTTTCAAATCACGTCTAATGCAAATATTCATGAAATATGGTTTTAAAACGCATTAAGGAGTGGTGCCGATGAGGATCCCTCTATGGATATGGATAATGATCGGACTTTCAGTTCTGAGCTGGATTATTCCTGATGGAATACCCGGTGAGGAATTCCTCCTTCCGGCGATTGCGATCATCGGAATACTGCTTCGGTTGCGAAACTTCCGGTTCTACCAGAACCAGTTTAAACAGTATCAGCAGCAGAAGGGGGCGGGCGCTGCAGGCGGAGGGTCAAGCCAGGGAAGTGCGGGTGGATCGTCACAGGGCAGCGGCTCGTTTTACGACCGGTTCAGAAACTGGAATGCGGGGTTTCAGCAGCCCCAGGGTTCGACTACGGTCAAGGACCCCTATGAGATACTGGGTATCAAAAGAGACGCCTCGATGGACGAGATAAAGAAGGCCCACAGGAACAAGCTTAAAATATTTCATCCGGATATTGTTGCGAGCAAGAAACTCGGGCCGGAATACAAGGAGTTCTTCGAGGAGAAGACAAGAGAGATAAACGAGGCATACAAGCAGCTAGGCGGGAAGTAATGCCTTCATCCTTCAGGAAATTAAAACCCTCCAGAAAGGTCGATATTGACCGGGCGATCTTGAAACTCAAGTCACTGTACAGGAAGTATTCAGATATGTATGGTGATAGAATCTTCAATCTCCGTGGATTTGAAAAGCGCTACCATGATGCACTTTTAAAGAAGATGAACCTCCTCGTTTTTCTCAACGCCGAGATATCAGTTTTTGAAGAGCTCCGGCGGAGGGTTGAAAAGAGCGTTCGGTTTCCCGAAGAACATAGGTATAGCGATGTTGCAGACAAGATCATCGAAGAAAACCTTCAGAAAATTAAGGGATACAGGAAGATTGACTTTCATCCTGATGCGGAGGAAGAGGCAACGCATCTGCTCGGGTCGGTAACCGATTTCTATTACGGATCCTGGAATAAGGTCCAACATATACTCAGGGATTTGGGAGTCAAGGCTGTTTCAGATGCGCTGTTCGACCTTGAAAATGATTTCACGTATTTTGTTGTTCCTGTCCGGGGGTTGTATTCGAGGGCTGTTGACGATTACATGCGGGTTCTCGGGCGTAAGATCCCGAGGGAGAGCGAGAATGCTTCCTACAACTTTATCAAGTTCGGCGGAATACTGCTCAATAACTGTATGAAAGTCATTAACGATGGCTTGAACTGCACAGGTGATGCAGACGGGTTTAAAGAATCAGCATCGGTGTTGATGCATTACCGGACGGAGCTGAAAAAAATAATAGACGATTTCAGGTTCGTTGATATCAGGGACTATTAGACCCTGTATCGGGATTTTTTGATTGCAGAAACCCGGGATAAGCAGTATATTATTTGTTCAGCAGAAAACGCGGCCGTCGTATAGTGGTAATACCTCAGCCTTCCAAGCTGAAGACGTGGGTTCGATTCCCATCGGCCGCTCAGGCAGGGCACCCGTCCGGGTGCTCTTTTTTTGTGTGGAAGAGCTCAATTCTTCAATTCTTTATCCGGTGGTGATTTCCTGGCTCGTCTGCTCATTCGGCTTCATCCGGTTATTCAAAAAATCGTGCGCAATTGCAAGCAGCGTTTCTGAGTTGTTTTTTGAGGGATCGTCCAGTATCGTTTCAAGGAGATGATGCAGCAGTTTGCCGACTATGGGTCCGGGCTTGAGGCCGAATTTCTCCATTATGTCGTAGCCGTTTACCGCAAGGTCCTTTACCGTAATGGCATTTTCTTCTTCAAGCACCTTTTCAATCCGCCGCTTCAAATTCTCGACCGACTTCGATTCACCCTTCTTTAGTCCGTTTCCTATCCTGTCGGCTTTTCGAAGTTCGAAGAGGGCGTCGATGTTTTCCAGCCCTACCTTGCGGATAAATCTGCGGACAGCACCGTCCGTCCACTGATAGGTGTAGTGGAACATGTGATTTCTTATCAGGTGGGTAACGGCTTTAATGTCGGCATTGCTGAATTTGAGCCTTCCCATGATCCGTTTCGTTATGCCGGCGCCGATTATCTCGTGGTTGTAGAAAACGGATTTTTTACCGACGGCCTTTTTCTCGATTTCTCTTTTAGCGTAGTACTTGCCGATATCGTGAAAAAGCGCTGCAAGCCTTATGCGGAAGTCATCCAGGTCCGCCGCATCACACGAATAGAGGTTGTGGTAGTAGATATCGTAGCGGTGATACACGTTCTGGTTTATCCCGAATCCGGTGAGTATTTCGGGCAGAAACTGTTTTAAAAGTCCGCTTTTTCGCAAAAGCTCGATTCCCGTTGAAGGTGACGGGGATTGTAATATTTTAACGAATTCATCCCGTATTCTTTCAGCCGAGACCCTCGAAGCGATATCGAGGCATTCTGAAATGGCGTCAAAGGTCCGGGGTTCGATTGTAAAGTCGAGCTGCGCGGCGAACCGGCAGGCCCTGTACGGCCGCAGGCCGTCCTCCCTGAACCGTGCGAGAGGGTCGCCGATGGTACGGATGATACCGGCACCGATATCCCTTCTGCCGTCGAAAGGGTCGAGCAGCTCATCTTTTTTAGGGTTATAGGCGATGCCGTTTATTGTAAAATCCCTTCTTGATAAATCCTCATGGATCGAATTGCTGAAGCTGACGCTGTCCGGTCGTCTTGAGTCCGAGTAGTCACCATCGGTTCTGAATGTCGTGAGCTCGATGCCGTGTCCTCCGCTTAAAACAGTGACCGTGCCGTGCTTTATGCCGGTTGGAATGGTCCTGTGGAATAGATTCATAACCTCTTCCGGACGGGCATCGGTCGCTATGTCATAATCGTATACGGGCCTTCCGATGAGAAGGTCACGTACGGACCCGCCGACTACCCACGCCTCAAAGCCTCCGTTTTCCAGTTTATCTGTTATCTTTAACACATATTTCGGTATTTTCATTTCACTAAAGAAGGTAAGGAAATTGGTATATCCAGTCAACGGCTTTTACCAACTGTAAAAGGAGCGTCTCTTCTATTTTCGGCAATCGCCCTCTTGCGTATAAAAATCTGCCAACAGTCAATTTGAGAGGTATAGGGACGCTTGGATAATACCACTGGCCCCCGCTTACATGTGGGGGAGAAAATACCGCTTGACAGTAGTATTAATTAATGCTTATAATGAAAGAATGCGAAAAAGTGAGTCAGCTCCTGCAAGTCTGAGATAACGAAAGGTGAAAAATGAAAATACTGCTTGTTTCACCCTGTAGGGATATAAACGACAGGAAGCCGAAATCAGTTATGATTCCTCAACTGGCCATGCATCTGATTGCAGGCCTCACACCGCCGGAACATGAAGTGAAGATAATCGAAGAAGAGATTGATGATATAAATATCGAGGAGGACTGTGATCTGGTGGGCATAAGCTGCATGACTGCCAATGCGCCGAGGGCCTACCACCTCGCCCGGGAATTCAAAAAGCGCGGCAAGAAAGTCGTTATGGGGGGGGTGCATCCGACTATCCTCCCGGATGAAGCGATTCAATCGTGTGATTCCGTGGTGATCGGTGAGGTTGAAGGCGTCTGGGAACAGGTTCTCGAGGATTATAAATATAACAGGCTGCAGGAATTTTATCATGAGCCCCATCCTTCGTTAGACACGTATGTTCGCATACCCCACAGAAAAGATACAAGGAAAAGGTTGTTTAACATTATCCCCATTATGACGACACGGGGCTGTCCCTATAACTGTGATTTCTGCTGTGTGCACGATATATACGGACGCAGGGTGCGGCATATACCCGTGAAAAATGTGGTACAGGACATCGTCAACTCAGGCGGGAAATTTTTCATATTTCTCGATGATAACATAATAGGAGACCCTCGCTACGCAAAAGAGCTTTTCAGTGCGATAAGACCTCTGCATATAAAATGGGTTGGCCAGGCTTCGATATCATTTGTGAAAGATACAGAATTAATGAAAATGGCAAGGGAAAGCGGCTGCCGGGGGTTGTTTTTTGGACTCGAGAGTGTATCAAAGAGTCAGCTCCAGAAGATGCGCAAATCGATAAAGGATATCGAAAGGCTCGAAGAAGCCATTAAGAAAATAAAAAGTTTTGGTATCTTTTTTCATGCATCCATGATATTCGGGTTTGATGACGATACGAAAGATATTTTTCCCGAAACACTTGAGTTTATACACAGAAACAAAATCAGCTCTGCGACTTTGAATGTTCTCACACCGTACCCGGGCACGGGTACCTATCAAAAATTTAAGAACGACGGAAGGCTGCTTACCGGGGACTGGAAATACTATAACCACAAGACCGTTGTCTTTAAGCCGAAGAATATGACGCCGTTTGAGCTTCAGGCGGGGCGGTTATGGGTTTTTCACGAAATGACGAAATTTTCATCAATAATGAGTAGGACTCCCTACAATCTTGATCACCTGCTGGGCCATCTGGCTTTGAACATCGGCCACAGGAAAGTGCGTCAAAGGGACTACAATGATCTTCCGAAAATCGCATCTCAGCTCTTCCCGTCTCCAGATGCGAGAGTGCCGTATAAGAAATATTTTTCATTAGCTAATTTTCGGTTTGCAGATTTTTTTCTTAGAAATGAATAAGATGTCGGCCCGGCAATATGAGACTTTTTGACGGATGCTCGGATAATGTATATATGCCCGTGGTATTAGTGCCCTTGGTATTAATACCCTTGGTATACCGCTCACCGACGGCATTATTTGTAATCTTTGTCAAAGAAGGATGAAAAGACAATGAAAGAAATGATATTCATGGTTATTAACCTGTTCCTGGTTTTAATAGATGGTATTACGAGTACAATCATGCTTCTATGTAGGTATTCCCTTCGGGTTTGGAGGAATAACGTTCTGAGAAACTTCGTATTCAATGTTATCAGGTATATCGATGATGTTTCCTTTCGATTAAAAAATTATCTTGAGGAAATCAGGGTCGTATTGAAATACCGGATTCAGTACGAGAGTGTTACGAGGCCTATGAAAGTCCATTACAGGGAAATAAAGAATAAATTTTGACTCAGCCGTTAAAGTCCATACTGCTCAATTTTTGCATCGAGGGTTTTTCTCGTAATCGACAGATCGCCTGCTGTTTTCGATTTATTAAAGTTGTTTTGGTTTAAAAAATGTTGAATAATCCTCTTTTCATAGACATGCGCCACACTGGAGATGGTGTCTTTGAGCGAGGTGATTTTTGTGTAATCTAGTTCAGCGCTTTCCCGCGAGGGTGTAAAGGCCGCGCTTTTCGTGAGACCGTCAAGAGTAATGAGTTCACTGTTACTGAGAAGAACAGCCTGATTGATCACATTTTCAAGCTCTCTTACATTTCCCTGCCAGCTTCGTGAAAGAAGCATTTGATGGGCAGCGGCGTCGAAGTCCTTGATGTTTTTTTTATACCGTAGATTGTATTTCTGAATGAAATGTCGTGCAAGAATGGGAATATCTTCCTTTCTCTCACGAAGAGGAGGGAGGAAGAATGAGACCACGTTAATTCTATAGTAGAGATCTTCCCTAAATTCTCCTTTCTCCATAAGCTTCTCCAGGTTCCTGTTGGTTGCGGCGATTATTCTGACGTCAACGTCGATGCGCTTCGTACCACCAACACGCTCGAAGCTGTTCTCTTCGATAACTCGTAGAAGCTTTGCCTGTACCTCTGACGACATATCGCCGATTTCATCGAGAAAGAGAGTTCCCCCATGGGCTATTTCGAACTTGCCGATCTTCCGTTCGATTGCTCCGGTAAACGCTCCTTTTTCATGACCGAAAAGCTCACTTAAAAGCAGTTCTCCGGAGAGAGCTGCGCAGTTGATGGTCACAAACTTCTTCTCCTTTCGGGAGCTCGTATAGTGAATATACCGCGCCAGCACCTCTTTGCCTGTTCCGGTTTCACCTGCAATCAGTACGGTAATCGGGTTGTTCTTGATTTTATTAGCCTCTGAAAGTATGGCAGATATGTTTTTATTCTTTGTGATAAACCGATGGGTAGTGTATCTGTGAATAATTTCATCTTTCAGAAATAAATTTTCGGTTATCAGCGAGCGCATCTCGATATTCTTTGTAACCGTATCGAGGAGTTTACGATTGTCTATCGGTTTTAAAATGTAATCTGACGCACCCTCCTTCATCGATTTTACCGCAGTGTCGATACTCCCGTACCCTGTAATAATAACAATGAGCATATCGGGTTCGACCGATTTTAAATCCCTGATCAGATCAATGCCGTTTTTACTCCCCTTGAGCCTGATATCGACAACGGCAACATCGATTTTCTCCCGGGCTGCCACCGTAATTGCGGATTTGTAATCTCCCTCGGCAAAGGTGCGAAAGCCCTCCTTCTTAAAGAAATTTAAAAGTCCGTGCCTGATGCCCTCTTCGTCATCAACAATAAGAATTGAATATGTATTTCGAGGTGACTTATTCATTTGCACTATCCATTTGGCGGATTGCCTTTACCCTGCCTCGCGTCTGTACTGAAGCCATCATTTCACTGAAGGGACTACGAACTTTACTGTTGTGCCACTCTGTTTCATGCTGTTGATCGTGATACGGCCGTTGTATTTTTTTATAATGCCGTAAACAACTGAAAGTCCAAGCCCGGTTCCTTCACCGTTTTTCTTTGTTGTAAAGAATGGGTCGAAAATTCTCTGCGTTATCTCGCGGGGAATGCCGATCCCGTTGTCTTTCACAACTATTTCGATCATGTTATCTTTCGGCCGGTAGCGGCTTTTAATATTGATTTCCCCACTTTCCTCAATTGCCTGGATGGAGTTATTAATGAGATTGATCATGACCTGTTTCAGCTCATCTTCGTTTATCCGGGCACGCGGCAGATTGCTGTTAAGCTGCTGAAAAATCGTTGCCCTGTGCTCGCTTTTTATCGAGTATGTAATCAGGTTAATCACCTGGCGAATAACGGTATTGACGTCGGAATCTATAAGCGTATGGGGATTCGTAGAAGAGAAGGTTAATAGTTCACGAACGATTTTAGCGATTCTTCTGGTTTCCTGTTCAATCCATTTGAGTGCAATGATTTTTTCCCTGTCAGCATCATTGTCTTCTATAAGGTTTTGAACGTTGGTCATGATGGAGCTCAAAGGATTGTTGATCTCATGGGCGACACCTGCCGAGAGCATACTGATGGTTGAGAGTTTTTCTGCCTGAAATATCTTTTCCTCAAACTCGATCTTTTTACCGACATCTTCGACAACGATCACACAGCCGAAAATATCGGAGGCGGTTTCATGGGTTTTAAAAAAAGGATAGAGCTTGAGCTCGAATACGTATCTGTTTCCCGATCGCTTTATCCGTGCGGATGTTTTATCGCGAGCGGTCAGTATAGCTTTTACATCGGAGATAATTTCTTCATCGATTATGTCGAGCTCGATTTCGGCGATCTCCCTGTTGATTACCTCCTCTTCATGCAGGCCGAAAAAGGCGAGAAAATGGCTGTTCACCTTTTCAATGATGAGGTCCTGATTTACAATAACGATTCCGGCGTGAATGGAATGAATGATTTTTTCGTTGTACTCGTTGAGATAGGTAATCTCGTCGATAAAATTCTGCATGATTTTTTTATCTTCGTTCAGTTTGAGGGCCATGTCGTTGAAGCCTTCAAAGAGCCGGGAGATTTCATTCTTCCCCTTTATATGGACAGTCCGGTCGTAGGTCCCCTCTTTGACCTTCAACATCGCGTTCAGAAGTTTTTTGATCGGGCTTGTAATATTTCGTGAGAAAAAGAAACTGAGCAGTATGGTAAGAAGGGTAGCGGTAAAGGTGACAATAATTGCGGTTTTTCTTATGAGGGCCAGCCGTTTCATGTAGGGTTCATTCGATACAAAGGTTACAAGGTACAGAGTAGCTCTATGAGAGTCGGTTTTTGAGAGATTTTCCAGCTTCTGGCCTGCAATGTTGTAGTATGATTTGTTGATGGAGATATTGTAAAATTCTTCGTATGCGGTACTCATCTGGGTTAGGCTAACCGTGCTGCCGTCCAACGGTTTGTTGAACGGGCCGAGCGCATAGTCATTATCGAGAAAAAACGTGGCTTTTGAGTTGCGGTTGAGTGTGAGCTGGTCACAGAAATTTTTATCGATTTTCTTAACAAGAAACAGGTCAACTGATGTACTGTCATTTTTCTGAAGCTGCACGGCACCGGCCAAGGCAAGTGAGCCCGCAAGCCGCGTAACCTGGATGTAAGGATGGGGGCGGTTGTTGACGAGGTTCTTCATGTCGGACAGGGTGTTGGTATTCAGGGTGAAAGGTATAACCTCCCGAGTTTTTTCCCCCTCTTTTACCACGATGAAATCGATGCCGGATCGTATAAATTTGGAATGGAGGGTGGACACAAGAAACGGTCTCGTTGAAGGTGTATAGTACCGGACAGCATCAACAACCGTTGTGTCCTTTTTCAGAGATATGAGCTTTTTCCAGATGTTTCTTTTCCACGAGTTGTATCCTTCGTATACCATTGCCGCTTCATTCGCGAGTTCAGCCTTTGCATCCTCCATGTTGTTTTTCTTCACAATGTTGGTGATGATCGTCAGGGTAAGTACCGCCTGAAAAATAATGAGGGCAATAAAAAAGAGGAGGGTTTTTGTAAAAAGCTTCACCGAAGCTTACCTCTGCACGGTTTCCGCTCCGACAATAAGGCCGACGACCTCATCGGGGTCTGTTTCCTGCGTCACGAGCTCCGCAACTTTGATGCCTCTTCGCATTATAATGAGTCTGTCCGCTACGGAAAACACATCGTGTAGTTGATGGCTGATAATGATGATGCCCAATCCATGAGTCTTTAAGACATTAACCAGATCCAGGACTTTCATCTGTTCGGCAATGCCGAGTGCTGCGGTCGGTTCATCCATGATTAGAAATTGCGCATCCCAGTAGATTGAACGCGAGATGGCGACCGCCTGCCTCTGACCTCCCGAAAGCATCCGTATTTTGTTTTTTAGAGATGGAATCTCTATTTCAAGGCGCTTGAGTACTTTTTTGGATTCCTCGTGCATGGAGGAATGGTCGAGCACATTGAATAGGCCCAGCACCTTCTTGAGCCGTTCTCTGCCCAGGAAAATATTAGAGTACACATTGAGATTCTCGGCAAGGGCGAGATCCTGGTATATGGTTTCGATTCCGAGGGAAAGGGCATCCATTGGATTTTCGATACGCACCCTGTTGCCACGAAAGAAAACCTCCCCCTGATCGGGGTGATATACACCCGAAACCATCTTGATAAGCGTCGATTTTCCGGCGCCGTTATCACCAAGAAGCCCGACAACCTCCCCGGCGTTCACTCCCACACTGACGTTGTTTACCGCGACGAGACCGCCGAACCGTTTTGTAAGATTTTTTGCTTCCAGTAAATACCCCATGCTTACTCTCCTCCGTGAATAATTTCCGGAAAAAACTGATCTATAAGTACGGCAAAAATAAGAATAACGCCGACTGCAATGTACTTGTCAAAGGTAGATACACCCATGATTCTGAGCCCGGTTTCAAGAACCGCAAGGATAAGGCATCCCAGAATCGTTCCTCCAACCGTGCCCGTACCTCCGTAGAGGCTTGCTCCCCCTATGACCACTGCAACGATTGAATCGAGCAGGAAGGAAGCCCCCGCATCAGCCTTTCCGGTAACGTATTTGAGCATGTAGATGACCCCGGCGCTAGTTGCGAGGAGGGAAGATATCATGTATATCATTGTGAGATGACGTTTTACATTGATACCCGCCCTGACCGCGGCATCGATATTTCCGCCGATTGCATAGGTGTGCTGGCCGAAACGACTTTTTTTCAGGATGATTCCAAAAATCAGTATGAGCACAAACGCGAATACCACAATGTTGGGTACGATTTCAATCAGCAGCTCACCGCGCTGTACAACAGGTTTCTGGAAAAGTGAAACGATTTTCCCAGGAACGATATAGAGAAAATTGCCGTTGCCAAGGGAATTGGCAAGATAAGGAAGGTTTTTTGCCGGTACACCCTGAATCAGCAGTTCCGAGACTCCGTGTGTGACTGCAAGCATCGAAAACGTTGCTATAAATGGCGGGACGTTGAGCCGTGCGACGAGCATTCCATTAATATATCCCGGAATCAAGCCTATTGCCATTGTCAGGGCAATACCGGCGGGAATACTCAGGCCCGGTACCATCCCTACATTTGTCAGCGCAACAATAATCTTGGCAGACACAATGCTTGCAAAACCCATTATAAATCCCACCGAAAGATCGATGCCCCCGGTGATGATCACGAAAGTTTCAGCAGTGCCGAGAAGAAAGATGGCAGTGCCGAAAAAGAATACAATCTGAATCCCCTTGATTGTGAAGAATCCGTGTGACAGGAAAGCAAAAATCAGGGTTTCAAGCAGCAGGAATATCAACGCCCAGTGCCTTCCTGCAATACGGAGAAGCCGTTTTCTCCACTTTTGGTTCTGAGATTCAGACATTACCTGTCTCCTCGTTAAACAATTAAAAAAGATCGGGAAAAAGCTGATCGATCACAACCGCCATGATAAGAATAAGACCAACAGCGATAAACCGGTAAAAAGGCTCCACACCTGAAATGTGAAGGCCGTTTTCAAGCAATTTAAGCAGCAGCACCCCGATACATGAGCCGACTATGCTCCCCTTGCCCCCCATGAGGCTTGCCCCCCCAATGACGACCGCGGCAATGGCAAAGAGCTCGTACATTGCATTGAAAGGTGTGAAGTTTCCGATGCCGGTTTGAAAAACATTGAATACACCCGCAAGTCCGGCCAGAAAGGACGAGAGGGTATAGATAAGTATGAGATGCCTGTTCATATTTATGCCTGCGCGAAGCGCCGCATCCATGCTTCCGCCGATTGCATATGTGTGCTGGCCGAATTTTGTATTTTTCAGGATATGCCAGAGAATAAAAAGCGACACGATGGAAAAGATGAGCGAATTTGGAAATATTCGTATAAGCTCGCGTATCTGCGATTGCTCGATACCACCCGGTTTATGCAAAAAGTTTACTGCCTGTGAAGGCAAAATGTAGACAAGAAAGCCGTTTCCTATTTCAACGAGTTTTGAGGGCAGAAAGGATATTGGAAAACCCTGGCATATTTTCAGGGTAATACCGTTTGTAATGCCCCACATGCCCAACGTTGCAATAAAAGGAGGCACTTTGTAGCGTGCGACAAGGACGCCATTGATGAATCCCGGCACCAGGCCTATCAGTATTCCGGCAATACTCCCTATAAAAATACTTGCGGGCTGTGAGACCGAGCCGGCAAACAGGACCTGCATGACCTTTGCAGAGAGCACCGATGAAAATCCCATAACGAAACCGACGGAAAGGTCTATGCCTCCGGTGATAATGACAAATGTTTCGGCTGCTGCAAGCAGGAGGAACGTTGTTGAGAGATGGAGGATGTTCTGGAAATTCTCAAGTTTGAAAAAACCCTTTCCTGTGAAGCTGAAGATGCCGGTCAGGATGATGATGAAAAAAAGCGCCCAGTTCTTGGCCAGCACAGTGATAAACCGTGACGGTTCGATATCGGCACTGTGTACGGGAACGGTATTTGACGACACGGTTTCGGCTCCTCATATTTTGACTTCGACTCCCATTATAAACTAAATAATACGTCCGTCAATTCGTATTGTATCGGGCTGTTCAGTCTGCCAGCAAAGATATGAATAAAAAGAGGGTCAGCCGACACCGGCAAACCCTCATTGACTGACGGCTATCATCCGTGATTACTTCTTGTAGATAAACTGCGCCATATCCGGGTCGTTCACATTGTCTCTGGTGAAGAATTCGAATCCCGGAATAACCTTTTTGGGCACATCAGCCCCTTCCTTGAAGTACTTGTATCCCCACTCAACCGCAAGTGAGCCGATGTCCGCAGGCTTCTGAGCGAGAATGAGGTCGACCTTGCCCGCTTTCAGGGCATTGATCAGGTCCTGGGTTGCATCCCATGTCGCAATTTTAATTGCGCCGGTCAGGCCCGCCTGAACAACCGCCTGATATGCACCCTGTGCACTGTAGAGGTTGGTACCGAAAACACCCACTATATCGGGGTTTGCCTGAAGCGCGGCAAGAGTCTGCTCCTGTGCTTTCTGCTGTACATCCAGGTTGTAATCCACACCAACAACCTCCATGTTCGGAAACTCGGCGATTCCCTCTTTAAATCCCTTTACCCTGCCCATAACCGAGGAGACATCGGGATTTGTTGTATTGACATACACCTTGCCCTTTTCTCCGAGCATCTTTGCGAGGTGCTCGGCGACTTTCTTTCCGCCCAGCTCGTTATCCGTACCGATATACGCAAGGGGGAACGAATAGTTGCTGGACTTTGAGTAGTCGCCGTCTCCGAGGAAGGTGTCGACGGTTATTATCTCAATGCCCTGATCGTACAGCTTCTTAAGCGGGGCGATAAGCGCGTCTATGGCTGTAGGCGCGATCATGATGAGATCGATGTCGCCCCGGGCTGCGGTTGCCTCGAGAATCGGCACCTGTGCCTCAGGACCCCAGGATTTCGGGTACTCGGCAACAACGATATTTACACCCAGTTCCTTCGCTTTTGTCTGTACCCCCCGTTCCATTGTGTAGTAAAAAGGATCTGCGATACCGGGAACAAATGCAAAGGTGAGCTCCTCTTTCCCCCCTTTTTCCTTCTGACCGGCAGCAAAAAGCGGCAGACAGAACGAGAAGATAAAGAGCAGTGAGATAATGAGAATAACAAACTTCTTCATAACATACCTCCTTAGAAGTAATTTTAAACCGGTTAACAACCGTTTGTTTTAATACAAGAATTGTGCCGGGGCAGGCATCTATACGTTGCACGCACCGGTGTTTGAGCTTGAGTGCATCCCACCGCATTTTTGTTAAAAAACCGGGAATATTCGTGGTTTGGTCAGTATGATCGTCATTTTCAACACCTGGAATTACATGTATTGATCAAATTACAATAAACCCTGGAGTCTTTGATTTATTGGATCAGTTTTTGTTGGGTGTCACTGCATACCGCTTCACCCGCGCTTTGTTTTATTTAACAGTATTTTAGTAATCACATTTTTCAGGATCAAAATATTGTATACCCCGCTATACAAACAGTGTATAGTACAGTATACAAAAAATCGCGAGCTATCCCTCTTGACGTTTTTCCCGGTACGCTTCAGTATGTCAGTATATGAAGCCGAAAGGAGAACAGTATGAATATCGCTATTGCTGCAGACCCGTTTGCGCTCGAGCTCAAAGACAGTGTAAAAAAAACACCTCGAAGAACAGGGTCATACACTCATCGATGCCGGTGCGGTTATTGACCGGGAAGTTCCGTACTTCTCCTCTTTATCCTTGCTCATTGGCCACGAATTCTTAATTTTTTATTTGCCCGCGCTCTTACAGATACCGCCGTTTCATGCATAAAAAAAAGGCAGCCTTGAGGCTGCCTTTTTTCGGAGCATGCTGGATTACCTCAATAATTGGAGAACAGATTGAGGCGTGGTGTTTGCCTGGGCAAGCATTGCTGTTCCCGACTGCATGAGAATCTGGTTTTTTACGAAGTCCACCATTTGCTCGGCCATGTCGGTGTCCCTGATTCGTGATTCAGCCGCCTGCATGTTTTCATATCCAGCCATGAGTCCTTTCGCAGCATACTCGAGCCTGTTCTGATAGGCGCCGAGATCCGCACGCTGCTTCGATACTTTCATCAGAGCCTGATCGATAGCTCCGATTGCCCGGTTCGCCGCTGCCGGTGTGCTGATACTGATAAATGTCGCCGCATGTGCAGGGTCCGCAGGATTCTTGAGGCCGAGGCCCTGAGAGGACATCGTGCCTATATAGGCACGTTCCCTCTGATCCATGTTGGGACCGATGTGGAACCACATGCTTCCTGTGACGCTGTTCTCTCCGGTAGGACGTGCAAAACGCCCGGTGAGGATGTTCATGCCGTTGAACTGCGCATGAGATGAGATCCTGTCGACTTCGTCGATCAGCTGTGAAACCTCGACCTGAATCAGCACCCTGTCGTTGGTAGAGTAGATCCCATTCGATGCCTGAATCGCGAGCTCTCTCAGACGCTGGAGTATATCCTGCGTTTCCTGAAGGTACCCTTCAGACGTCTGAATGAAGGAGATCCCGTCCTCGGTGTTCTGCTCGGCCCTCCGCAGTCCCCGGATCTGCGAGCGCATCTTTTCGGAAACAGCAAGCCCCGATGCATCATCACCGGCCCGGTTGATTCGTTTACCGGAAGACAGCTTTTCGATGTCTTTGTTGACATCCCAGCCCGTGAATTTCAGCTGGCGATTGGCGAAAATCGCGGGCAAATTGTGGTTGATAACCATTTTTTCCCTCCTTGATCATGGTTATAAGAACGTCCCTGTCCTTATGGTTTGTTTCGGATGTTTAGCCGTTTCCTTTAGATGTTTTAGTAATTTGGCAATCACGGGTGGGGTCGGCAGCTGATGTGAACCGTATTTGGAAGAAAGATGCTTCGTTATAGATACACGGTGAAAGGGTGAGTGGACGAAACCGGGTGAATATCGTACATTGTACAAAGTGGAGCATGCTGTATTGATGGTCTTATACATAAACTGTAAAAGGGTTTTGAAATAGGGAAGGAGCAGATGCGTACGTTTATATTTCTTGGTGGCGGGACATCGGATAGAAGCTTTTATCGAAATCATTTTCGCGCGACGAAAGCGACTGATGATGCGATAATCTGCGCCAACGGCGGCTACCGGGTTGCCTCTTCCCTGGGGATCAGGCCGGATATAGTTATCGGAGACCTTGATTCAATTTCAGAAAGTAAAATAGAAGATGGTATCGAGGTTGTCAGGTATCCGCAGGAAAAAGATTTCTCCGACTTCGAGCTCGCGCTTCAGCGTGCAGTTGATTCGGGAACAGAGCGCGTGTTTGTGTACGGTGCGCTCGGTGGAAGGCCTGATCATCAGATAATAAACATACTGCTTCTTTCCAATTCGCGGGTTCCGGTGACATTTATCGAAGAGCACGCCCTGTTTTATAATGTCTCTGATTCACTCAGTATTATCGGAATGAAGGGGTGCACATGTTCTCTGCTTACTCTTGCGCATGGCTGCAGGGTCCGGCAGATGACGGGTTTCCGGTATAGACTGGATAATGAAGAAATCTTTCCCTCGAGCCACGGGCTCTCAAACGTAATAGAAAGCGATGAGGCTCATATTGCTGTTTCGAGCGGAACACTTATTGTGATTATAATTTACTGAACTGCTCACGAAGCCGCTTCATCGTCCTGCCCGGATCCTCGACCACGATCTTCGCCCCGCCGATTATGTCGATGAAGCCGAGCTCATTCCGGTACCGGGGGATGACGTGCATGTGCAGGTGCGGGAGGCTTGCACCGGCAAACTCACCGATATTGAAGCCGATATTATACCCGCTCGGCGTGTAGAGATGGTCGAGGATGGTGAGACCTTCCCGCATGAGGGAGTGAATCTCATCTTCCTCTGCCCCAGTGAGTTCCCGGTAGTCGATCAAATGCCGCTTCGGGCAGATGAGGATGTGACCTGAGTTATAGGGGAATTTGTTGACGCTGACAAAAGCGTGTATTCCCTCAAACACGAGGAGATTCACCACTTCCCTCTCTTTATTAATTATTGAACAGAATATGCAGTCAACGCTCGGTCTTTTGCCCTTTATGTACCCGAGCTTGTGCGTGGAGAACAGGTTGTGATAATCAAGCGGCATGGTTGATTCTTTCTTTATTATTACAGGATTTTCGTCTCTTTAGTGTTCGAATACACATTCGGCAAAAGTGACGTTGGAACAACGCATACTATACAGCATTCGCATCCTGCGCAGATGACTTCAGAACATCGCTTATGCGTCGTGGAGAACATACCGCTCACCTTACTGCCCGCTGTCCTTCCTCTTCAGCAGCTTCCAGAACTTCAGTGAATCGTACCACTTTTTTTCAAATGACGCTTCTCCTGTGGATTTTTCCGGGACAGGTTCAGGTGTTTGGGCTGCCGTGTTTTCCTCTGGACCTCCGGTGCTGCTTTGGAGCTCGCCCTTCTCCGTGGGAGCACGTTGGGGTGCAGGCGATTTTTCCGGCTGTATATACGGTGTGACATCGAGCATTTTCGGGAAACCTGTCGCTTCATCCTGCGGGAGAACGAGCACGTCGGCCTGCCCACTGAACTTCTGTATATAGAAATATTTCAGCAGCTCCGGATACCGTTCGATGAGCTCCCCGTATTTCTTCCATCTGTCAATTTCAGCGTCATTTTCACTTATCTTGGATTTATACTCCATATCCTTTGAGAGTTTTTCCTGCTCGAGTCTTGCGAGTTGATCCATGTAGACATAGTATCTGTTGAGTGCTTCGTTGTACACTGCTATTTGAGGGATTTCAGGAAAGGTTATGCTGAGAGAAATGTCCTTGAGCTTATATCTGGCCGCTTCCTCCCTCACTGCCTCCTCGATTTTCTTCTTCAGGGATTCGAGCGCTCCATAGTCGGCAGTACCGGTATACCGTGAAGACCGGGTGAGGTTTTTTACGATGAAGGATGAGACAGTGTCGTTCAGTTTTGAATCTATGTTTTTAGAAAAAAAATCCTTGAAACCGTCGAGAAGTCCGCTGTTCAGAAGAATCGCAGCTGAATCGAAATCGATACGGTACTGAACGGTCGTATTCACCCGAATGTTGAAATTACCAAATTGTGTGAGCATTTCACTTCCGGGAAGTGGCTGTGAAACTTCTGTTTCAATGGTGTTCGGTTCCCTGGAGACCGGATAAATAAAAAAATTCTTAGGGATGAGTTTCTGCCAGAACCAGTAAAACCTTCCTGATTCCAGGGGGTAGGACACCGTACCGGTAAGTGTCGAATGCGCCACGCCGAATGTTCCCGGGCCTATTCTCACCCATCCGAAATATCCCACAGTGCCTGCCGCTGCCACAAGAAGAATAAAGATGGTTATGAATTTTTTCATTAAGATTTTCCTTGGTGTACGTTCGTTTATTGCCGCCAGTTGTGCGGTGAGTGTATAAGTAATTGTAAAAGAAATTTATCGAATTACAATAAAATTTTCCATATAAATTAAAATGTTTTACCTTATAAAATAACCTGGCATATGCCTGTTTGTTCCTGTTCAAATTTATTAACTCCCATATTGAAGCAGAGGAGACTGCATTGAATAATTTTTATGAGCTTGTTGATGTAATGAAAAGGCTGAGAGGCAGAAACGGGTGCCCATGGGACCACCAGCAGACACATGAAAGCCTGAAGCCGTACCTCATCGAGGAAACGTATGAGGTTGTCGAATCCATCGACCGGAATGACGATGAAGAGCTCAGGGAGGAGCTGGGGGATCTTTTGCTTCAGATTGTTTTCCATGCTCAGATAGCGGCAGAGGAGGGGAGGTTCACAATCGATGATGTTGCATCCGGAATCGTCACCAAGCTCAAGAGGAGGCACCCGCATGTATTCGGAGACATAGAGGTCAAGGACGCGGACGAGGTGCTGAAGAACTGGGAGAAGATAAAAAAGGATGAGGGTAAACATTCTGTCCTCGACGGTGTTCCCGATGTGCTGCCCGCACTGTTAAAAGCCAGGCGCGTTCAGGAGAAAGTGGGCAGAATCGGGTTCGATTGGGAGGAGCAGGAGGGGCCGCTTAAGCAGGTACAGGAGGAGATCGAAGAGCTTAAAAGTGCTATTCACGAGGGAAATACGGATCGTATCGAGGAGGAGTTCGGGGATATTCTCTTCTCGCTCGTCAATCTCTCACGCTTCCTGAAAATTGATGCCGAAGAATCGCTTAGAAAGACAGTCGGAAAGTTTTCAAGGCGATTCAGATATATAGAGGAACAGGTGAAAAAGCGCGGAGACAGACCCATCGAGGACTACTCACTCGATGAGCTTGATTCCTTCTGGGAAGAGGCAAAAAATGGGTGAAACGATCAGTGAACATCCGATTGTGAACAAGAAGCTGAAACAGACCGACTCTTTTGCCTATTACCTTGCGAAAAAGGTCGGCAAGACCGTAAAGAAATACGGAATGATCGAAAAGGGAGACCGCATCCTGGTCGGTGTTTCCGGAGGAAAGGACAGCCTTACACTGCTCCGGCTTCTGCATGATAGAATGGGAGTTTATCCGAATGAGTACGAACTGCTTGCCGTTCATGTCGCCTCGAGCCTCCGCTGTGAAGGCCTTATCGATCCTGATGAGCTCAAGAGTTATTTTACAAAGAACGGCTACACACACAAAATTATTAAACTGAATCTGCGTGTCAACGAACGGGGTATAAGCTCGTACTGGTGCGCGAGAAACAGGAGGCGCGTACTTTTTGATACGGCAAACAGACTCGGTTTCAACAAGATTGCGCTTGGCCACCACAGAAACGATGTTATTGAGACGGTTCTTATGAACATGTTTTACCACGCCGAAGTTTCGACGATGCTGCCTCGTCAGGAGCTTTTCCAGGGCAGGATGGCGATAATCAGACCGCTCTATGCGGTACCGGAGGCTGATACCACCAGGTTCGCCTGTATTCATAATTTTCCGAGCGTGTCATGCCGCTGTCCATTCGAAACGGAGACGAGGCGTGAATTCTTCAAACGTCTGCTTCTCGAGGTGGAAAGACAGCACCCGAAGGCCTGTCTGAATGCGCTTCGTGCACTCGAGAATATCAACGAGAGATATCTCCCCATTTCCTCTGTCGTTGAAGATGTTGTAATTTGACGAACGCCGTACTATGGAAACCGGTTGGGGGTATCTGCCTCCATTATGACGCGTACTGAGGCGATGTAACTGTGCAGTTATATGCTCTGATTTTCTCTGATCACGAGGATCGCACTCAGCATTCCTTAAGCGCCCTCGCGTACTCCTTTTCAGTTCTTGCGTCAAAGGCGCAGAAGATGATTTCTTTGAATTTACCGGAATGTACGCTGAAAAAATCCATTACCGTGCAGACAGCAACCCCTGCCGCTTTTTCGACAGGGTAGCCGTATATACCGGTGCTGATCGAGGGAAACGCGATTGTTGTAATCCCGTTTTCAAGAGCAACCTTCATACTGTTCCAGTAGGCGTTTTTAAGCAGCTCTGGTTCGTTCTTTCTACCGCCATGCCATACAGGACCGACTGTATGAATAACATGCCGGGACGGCATAGAACCCGCAGTTGTAATAACTGCCTCACCTGTTGGGAGCCTCCCGATGTCGGAAACGATACGTTTGCATTCCTCGAGAATTGCAGGTCCTCCTGCCCGGTGAATTGCGCCGTCAACGCCGCCGCCGCCCATGAGGCTGGAATTTGCGGCATTTACAACAGCATCGACGTCGAGTGTAGTGATATCTGCAACGATTGTCTTGAAAAGCGTTGTGTTTATCTTCAAATCCAAAGGTTCATCACTCCCTGTATTCAATAATGTAGAGGTTCGACGGCCTGCCGTGTCAACGGCCTGCCGTGTCAACGGCCTGCCGTGCTTGATCGGTGTTAGTAGGTGGTATCGATAAAATCCACAACACGCGCGTTGAAGTTAAGGAATTCAAGCCATCCGTATTTATCTGCATGTGCCCTTGATATAACGAGATAGGGCATGTACTTCGGTTCAACAGGAATTCGAATGAGTTTCATGCCGCACTCGTGAAGGAGCCTGTTGCCCTTGAGCGTATTACATCTCCTGCATGCGGTCACCTGGTTTTCCCAGCAGTTCGGCCGTTCGGTTTTATCCTTGACAGACGACCACCGGCTGAGAGGGATAATATGATCAACTGTCAATTCATCTATTCTGAAACGTTTACCGCAGTACTGGCAGCGCATGTCGTCCCTGTATATAATGTTGAGCCTTGAATGCACAACCCGTTTCCTTGGTATCTTGTGAAAATTGAAAAGCATAATGACGCGGGGAAGAGGAAGTGAGAGGTACTGTGAACGGATCCGTTGATTCTCGTCGACCTTTACCGCCTCCGCCTTGTTCAAGACCTGCAGGGTGATCGCTTCTCGAACATTGCAGATATCGATGGGAACCATTCCGGTGTTGAGTGTGAGTACAGGAGCGTTTAACATGACCTTATCATATCATATGGATTACGGACGTAAAGCTTTTTTACGTGTATTAAAACGGCAATGCTCCTCCATTTATACCGATACTCTGCCCGTTGATAAAACCGGCTTTTTCACTTGCAAGGAACAAAGCTAGATTGGCAATGTCTTCAGGTGTGCAGGATCGCTGCATTGGATTTTTATCCGTTCTCTTCTGTATAAGCTCTTCAAGCGAACCCACCCCTTCTTTTTCAAGACTGATCCGAATGAGTGAATCGTTTGTCCAGCTCTTCGCTCCGAATTGCCGGGCCTCTGATTCATCTGTTCTGTCTTTATATGTCCCGGGGCCGGATGCCCTCCCTGCAGAGGGATACACATCAGAAGGGCAAATCGAATTCGCCGTTATATTGAACTTTCCTACTTCAAGAGCTGTTGAGATTGCAAAGCCTCTATTGAAATATTTTGAACCTGAGTATAGAGACATTCCCGCCGAGGCTTTCAGTCCGGAGCCGGAATTAATATAGATCAGCCTGCCGAAACCGGTCTCTTTCATAAGAGGGACGGCCTGGGTTGTGGTATAGATATACCCTTTGATGTTGATCCTGTATACGCTGTTGATGTCCTCTTCCTTGATGTCGGGTACGAAATCGGCTGTGTTGACGGCCGCATTATTTACCAGAATGTGAAGCTCTTTGAACCGGGATCGTACTGTTTTAAACAGTTTTTTTACGCTGCTTCTGTCAGACACATCGCACTCGATTGGAAAGGCATTTTCCGGATATCCTTCTATGACCTTCTTCAATCCTTCGCCGTTGATATCGGTAAAAAAGGTTTTTGACCCCTCCTCGCAAAATGAGCGCGCGATACATGCGCCGATACCGCTTGCCGCCCCTGTTACAACGACAATCTTGTTCCGGAGCTTTAAATCCATATCTCCTCCTTGTATCAAGGTATATAATAAATAGATGAAAATCAATTGTCTTCTATTTCAGCCTTGATAAACAACCTTTCACAAACAGTCTGCTTGAACCATCCTGAAAAATATGAGTAACCCTGAATCAAGTCTCATTGGGGCGGTGACGGCGATCTCGACTGGTATACCGTAATGACATATGACCCGGTTAATTTTTTGTTATTGAAGAAAGAAGAGTACAATGCTGATGGAGAACTTCGTGAAATAGTTGAGTATCATTACCATGACGGCATGTTGATTCAAAAGAAAAATCTTGGCGCTGATGGCATTGTTTCCTCCTATCATATCTATGCGTACAAAGGAAAGCTTCCGGAAAAAGATGAGTTTTACAACAGGGTGCTCCAATCGGTTTCTGAATGCATATATGATGGTAAAGGTATTAAAACCGGATTGCAGGTGTATGACGCCTCAGGAAAACTTCTCGCAAATACCAAACATGGATAAAGGGACGGGTTTCTCATACAAAAAGAAATCTTCGATGCATCAGGCAGTCTGGACAAGTACAGTACCATTACATATGACGAGAATGGGCATATTTTGAATGAGATATTCCATTACCCGAACGGCGATGTTGAGCGGGCCCTTTCATACGTATATAAAGAAAGCCGGCTCACATCAAAAACCTCTCTCGATTCCGGGGGCGACGTCGTTGAGACTGTCCTTTACGAGTACAACGAGTATGCGGATGTAAAGAAAATTGTGTTGCTTAATCGAAGGGGAGAAGTGAAAGAGATTACTGAAAAAAAATACGAATATCAGCCGCTTACAAAACTCATTCAGGATTGATTTTTTCCCACTTTGCTATATAATTCGTAGAAAGTGATCCCCGTACTGCAGCAAACAACCATCTGTCCTCTTAAAAAGGCGCAAAAGTGCCGATATTAGTAGTGTTTCCTCTGCGCTGATGCGTATGCGTAAAAGCGGCGCAAGTCCCTCTTGGG
>CAYSRJ010000007.1:93765-121785 GCA_964433545.1 uncultured Spirochaetota bacterium
CCTCTTGGGGCAGGTCCTCTTGGGGCAGGTCCTCTTGGGACAGGTCCTCTTGGGACAAGTCCTCTTGGGACGGAGTGTCAACAGATAACGCAAAGGAGGGAGAACATTTTCATGTACCGGAGACGAACGATGAAGGCGAGCGGGAATCTACCCACTGTTGTTATTGCAGTTTTTATGTTTCTCATATGTATCCCCCTGGTTTCGACGGCTGATGAGGTGACGGATGTCTGGTCAGGTCTGTATAAAAGGGCCAAAACCATCGATCAGAAGTACGAGATTATGCAGAATGTCTATGAACTGGACAACAGGGATTTTATCCCTTTCCTGACGGAAGCGCTCGATGGGTTGATTCTATACAAGGGGGGGAAAGACTTGAAGAGAGACCAGGTGCACAACAAGCTGGAGGTGCTCGTTATTAAAAAACTAGGAGAACTGAAAGCTGAAGGGGCCGCGCCGCTCATATTTACAGTCGTGCGGGATGCAAAAGACCCGTATCTGAAAAGTGAGGCAATACTGGCTCTCGGAGAAATAGGGGCCGCCCAGTACGCGTCTTCGATTTCGCTTATCTTAAAGAAACTCAACCTTTACAGGGGGGAAGACGTACAGGCTGACGAAGCGATCGCCTACAGCTGCATCAAGGCCCTTGAACGTTTCAAAGACCCGGTAGGATATATTCCGATACTTTTTGCTTCAACGGCAGGGTACTCGAGAAAAGTGAAGACTGCCGCTGAGGAAGCGCTTGCGGTAATTATGGATGACCCTTCAGAAATATTGATACAGTTCATCCGCAATGAATCCTCCTTTAAAATGAAGCTCGAGGGCCTGAAATACACCCTGGTTTCAAGCGCACCCGACAATCGAAAGGTCGAAGTTGCAATTGAAGCGCTGCGGCAGGGGCTGATCAACAAACCGAGGGATATGGATGAGGAAACCTATCTGAGGGAGTTGCGGTCAAAGGCACTGGAAACCTTAATCCTGCTGAAAGCGCAGGACATCAAAGCGATACGTCTTGCAGAACAGATACTGTACATGAATGTACAGGCAAGCGAAAAGGTCTATGCGATCGAAGCCCTCAGTGGATTTTCAAACACCGAAGCGGTAAAGGCGCTTATCAGATACCTCACCTATCAGAACAACAGACAGCAGAGCGGCGTAACTTCCCGTGACAACAGGCTCGTAGTTGCAACAATACGGTCTCTTGGCCGAACGGGCAGCCGTCTTGGATATGAAGAGCTCATGCGGGTTAAGTATGTGGGCTACCCATCGGTTGTTGAGAGAGAAGCGGATGCTGCGCTTAAAAAGTTGAAATAACGCATACTTTCAGCAATGTAGAAACCATAACCTCAAAACGGTCCTGCCACACCTGCACAGGAGCTATTTTTACCCATCCGAGCATAAAAATTCCCTCTCTTACTCGTTTATAGTAATTATATTATTCTTATGCGAAGCGTAAAAATAATGCCGACGGTTACAAGGCTTCGGCTTTACGCTGAGAACATGCCTCTCATCAGAGGTAGTACATAATAGAAGTAATATTAATTGCATTAATTGCGGTTAATATTTTTTCCGGATATGTCGAATATCAAACTAAGCGGCGATTTATTAATAATTTCTCGTATGTTGCAGGCTGAATCACTTTCTTGAAAAAAGATGCGGCCTGATATTCTCCGATATAAGGGATGTCCAGTGAAAATCATCCTGATACTTTTTGGTGTAATAGTTGTTATCCTGATTGTCGCTCTCCGTTTCAGAGGCGGGGGAAAAGGATTTCCCTTTTATGAGTTTTACAGCAGGGGGCGAAAAGAGGGCTTTTCATTTAAGGAGATCGGTTTTTTAAAGAAGATCGCTATTCAAAATAAACTCGAGAAACCCCAGGCTATCTTCTGGTCGACTAGACAACTCGACCGCTGCCTCCGTCCTGCTATTTCAAAAATACACGCGGATGAGTCGATGTCGCCGGCAGACCAGCTGGGTATGATCAACAAGCTGCTCGAGCTGAGAAAGAAGGCCGAATTCAACCTCCCGAAGTATCAGAAGAGGATACGTGAGTCAACAGCCCTGCTTCCCCGGCAGAAGCTGATAATACGTGAAAAGACATATGGAACATTTATTAGCTGGGTTGTGGAGAACAGCCGCAGGTATCTCGTTGTATCGAGGCCCATGGGCCAGAAGGCATCGGAGGGACTGAACTGGGTGGGGAAAAAGGTCAATGTGTACTTCTGGCGGCAGGATGATGCTGGATATTCGTTCAACAGCAAGGTGCTGGAAGAGTATGTGCATGAGGAATATCCGCTTGTGTACCTCCAGCACTCAAACAATCTCGAGCGGACACAGAAAAGGGAAAGCGTGCGCATCGAAACCAGTATCCGGGGCCGATTCTTTCCCGTTGTGCATCCCGCTGCTGAAGGAGCCTCAAAGCCCTTTATCTCGAAAAAGGGGCATACATGCAGGATTATGGACATTTCCGAATCGGGGTGTGCACTAATTGCAGGCAGGGGGATGAAGAAAAACGACCGGTTCAAGCTTGATTTTTTTCTTACCGACGAAAAGCAGGTGATTACACTAGCCACAATCGTCGGCATCTCTAAAACAGCGGACGAACGGGTCCGAAAATACCACGTTACATTTACCAGGATCGGAGTTCAGGCGCGAAACAACATTCTTCTCTACGTGTATAATATTTTCGGAGAGAGGGATGAGGAGCCTGAACAAAAGAAAAAGACTGCTGCTGCTGCCGCGGCTGTTGCAGCAAGTGCGGCTGCTGTAAAAAAATCCGACGCTGGGTAGGCTGCAATAAAGCCTCTTGCCGGGCAAAAGGAAACTTCGAAAAAGACGCCGCAGGTGTAAAAAAGGTTCGTCCTTTCCAAAAGAATTCGTACATTATCACCGTCATGCTGAAACTTCTGATATATGTATTCGCCTGTATTCCGCACTTTGCAGTAATGACACTTGCCAGTATTCTTTTTCCTTTTGTGTATCGGGCGGCGAAGAAGAGGAAATGGGGCCTGAGGGCCGGAAAGATTATACCAAAGGTGTTCAAGGACAGGGGGCCACAGTGGTATGCGCAGGTCCTCAGGCAGAACACTCTTCACCTGCTGAAGTTTGCCGGAGAGATGCTCAAGGCCAGATTCGCCTCAGACCGGAGCATATACAGGAAATGCTATATCAAAGAGGGTGGCGAGTATTTGGAAAAGATGATGCAGGATGGCACGGGATTTACCATACTCACCTGCCATCTGGGAAACTGGGAGTGGAGCGCAGCGTACATCGCCCTCCTGTATGACTGCATCCTCTATGCCCCTGTTTTTGTGGAGAGTTCCAAAGGCAACGAAGTCCTCAACTGGGCCAGAGAGAAGCACAGGATCGAGCTTCTCAAAACAGGCCGTGATCCAAAAGTGTCGCTGAGGACGCTTTTCAGGATGATAGATCTGGTGAAAAAGGGCAAGGTGGTGTATCTCGTGGCCGACCAGGCAGCGTTGGGGGGTGATTACAGGGGAACCCTGTTCGGAGCGGATCTCAGAATCTTCGGGGGGCCGTTTATTGTCGGTCAGAAATCCCACACCCCGTTTCTCCCGATGTACAATCTGCGGGATGAAAAAAACAGAATTTCGCTCTATTTCGAAAGGCCGTTCTATCTCAATGGGGATGATCTTGATCAGGATATATCGAAAGTGACGGATTTTTTCGAACGCAATATCGGCGCTCATCCGGAGCAGTACCTCTGGTCCCAGGACAGGTGGTAAATGGGGTTAGAGCTGCACGTTTCTCAGCGACTCCCCGGATTTACCAATCATCATAACGGAGTTTTTGAACTGTTTAACGGCCAGTCCTGCGTACAGTATGTCTATAACAATTATCTGTGCGATTCGAGAAACCATTGATTCCTGAAAAAAGTCGGAATCCTGCGTTGAAGTAAAGAGGACGATATCCGAATACTTCGTAATGGGCGACTTATTGAAGTTGGTGATGCAGATTGTTTTTGCGCCGCTCGACGCTGCGCATTTCAGGGCATTCACGGTTGAAACTGTTCGGCCCGAATTACTTATCCCCAGTGCAAGATCGGCAGGACCGAGCAGAGAGGCGGACACGGCCTGCTGGTTCGGGTCGTTGTAGACAACGCATCGTTTGCCGATCCGATAAAACCGCAGACGGGCGCTTTCTCCTGCAATGTACGAACCGCCTGCACAATAGATATCTATCTGGTTTGCTCCTTCTATGGCGTTGATCGCAACTTCCACCTGATGTAAATCCAGCACTTTTTTTGTGTCCATCAGTGTTTTCGTGTTTATCGAGATGATTTTCTCGGTGATTTTTATAATACTGTCGTTTTTCGCCACATCGTCGTATACGAGCTCAGCTTCATGCGGCCGCCCCGTAGTAATTTCGGCAATGCTTATTTTCATTTTCTGAAATGAGCCCAATCCTATGGCTTTGACAAACCGGGTAACGGTTGCCTCAGCGACGCTGCACCGTGCGGCTAAATCCTTGATTCTCAGGAGCTTTATCTCATAAGGATGTTCCAGAACGTACTGTGCAATCTTCCTCAGTGCGGGATTCAGCGATGGGAGCAGTCCCCGTATTTTCAGAAGAAGTATGTCGTTATCAGGCATTATCATCCTCCCTTTCGTTTAAAAAAAGCATTTTTTTTCAAGTAGCACTGTAGCTTATTTCAATAATAGCCTAAAATCAATAAAAAAAAATAAATTTTTAAGATTTGTTGACAAAATAAAAAAAGTTTTTATAATATATCTGATGCTAACAGGTGTAGGCATCCTGTATTTACTAAAAAATGGTGTTTGCTGAATGAAGGTTTTCATCGGGGTGGATATCGGAACCACCGGGATACGTGCCGGTGTGTATAATGAAGATTTTACGCTTCTAGGTTCCGGGACCGGCCAGTCTTTAATCAGGAGAGATTCGCGTAACGAGATCATTCAGGACCCCGATGAGATATATGCCGAATCGTCCTCCGCTGTGTATCGGGCTGTTCAGAATGCAGGTATCGATACAGGGAGCGTTGCTGCGCTGTCATTCGACGGTCAGATGGCTGGCATCATGGGTATTGATGATGACTGGAAGCCGTGTACTCCCTATGATTCCTGGCTCGATACGCGGTGCTCACCCCAGGTCGAAAAAATCAGACAAAAGGCGTACAAACAGGTCATTGAAAAAACCGGTAATATTCCGAGCTTTAACCATGGTCCGAAGATTCTCTGGTGGAAGCAGAATGAAAAGAGCATATTTCGAAAAATAAAAAAGTTTATTCAGCCGAGTGCCTATGTTGCAGGCAAACTCTGCGGCCTCAGGGCAACTGACGCATTCATCGACTGGACCTACCTTCACTTTTCCGGATTTGCAGATAACAGGAAGCTGAAGTGGGACAAAACGCTTACACGGCTCTTCGAGATTCCCGAGGAGAAGCTTCCTGCCATAGTTTCACCATACACGGTTATCGGATACACAGACAAAGAGGAGTCCGACCTGTTCTGTATTCCCACCGGCACACCTGTTGCGGCAGGATGCGGCGATACGATGTCGTGCTTTCTCGGAACGGGTGCCGTTCAGAGCGGAATTGCAATTGACGTGGCGGGGACGGCATCTGTATTTGCAGCAGCGACCGAACGGTTTACGACCGATTATGACGGTATGGTATATTGCTGCCGTTCTGTGCTGGAGGATGTCTGGTATACTATGTCCTATATCAACGGCGGCGGGTTGAACCTTGAATGGTTTAAAGACACTTTTGCCCGTGATAACGACTTTGACGAGCTTGACCGTGCTGCTCAAAAGCTTGCGCCTGGCTCAGACGGCCTGATCTTTATTCCCCATCTTGAGGGGAGGGGGTACCCGAATGATCCAGGGATGCGAGGCTTGTGGCAGGGGTTTACCAGGAGTCACACGCTGTCTCATTTTTACAGATCGATTCTCGAGGGGACAGCGTACGAGTATGCTCTGTATAAGCATAAAATTAAATCACTGTCCGAAATGATGTTTAGTGTGCGTACGGTTGCAGGCGGTTCGAAAAGCGATGTATGGAATCAGATCAAGGCAGATGTACTGAACTGCCGCTATTGTACTATTAATAGAGAGGATATCTCCATTCTGGGGCAGGCGCTCATTGCAGCGTCGGCTGCAGGATATATTGATGATGTGAGAGATACAGTAAATAAGATTATCGGTATTAAAAAGGAATATACACCGAATCCCGAACATCATAAAAAATATGAAGCCGTTATAGGCAGGTATAAAAAAAATCTTGAAAACTGCAAACCCTGAAGCCTTGATTGTAAAATTTAATGACAAAACGGCTGGTGAAAGTTACAATAAAATGCCCAGTTCAATTGTCATAAAAACAGGTGCGTGAAAATAGGAGCCTTATTTAAAATTAAAATAGAATAGTATATATCGAGGAGGTGCCCATCAATGAAGGTAGGGATCGACAGTTACTGCTATCATCGGTTTTTCGGGGAGGTATATCCGGAGCAGGTGAGTCCGCCGAAGGAGATGACACTGGAGGATTTTTTAAAACGGGCGAAGGAGCTCGAGGTAGACGGGGTGTCGTTGGAGTCATGCTTTATTCCCCGGTTCGATGATGTATACCTCAGTGAAGTCAGAGGCATGCTCGATGACTTCGGTATGGACCGTGTTTTCGCCTGGGGACATCCGGACGGTCTCGAGGGCGGGAAGAATGAAAAGATGTTCGACGAGATGATGCAGAGCATCGAGTACGCGCGGCAGATCGGCGCTCAGGTCATGAGAGTGGTGGGCAGCAGCCTTGAGTTCAGGTTTGAACCACACGGGCCGCAGATCGAACGGCTTTCCAGGATGTTCGGCGAGGCCGTGAAGGTAGCGGAGAAAAACAACATCAAGATGGCGGTTGAAAACCACCTCGATTTCAATTCTGACGAGATGCTCACGATTTTTAATAATGTCAACTCTCCGTATCTCGGTATAAACTTCGATACCGGGAATTTCGTCCGCGTTTTAGACGACCCGGTTCAGGCGATGGAAAAATTATATAAATATGTATATGCCACCCATATCAAGGATCTGAAAATCCAGGGGGGAGTGCCGGTGAATGCATGGTACTTCTTCTCATGCACGCCCATAGGAGACGGCGGAATCGTTGACAACCAGAAACTCGCGCAGATACTCCAGGACAACGGCTACGAAGGTTTTCTCGCCGTTGAGATCGACTTTCTGCATCCGGATTACAACAACGATGAGGATAAAGCGGTTGCAGACAGTATTGCAGAGCTGAAAAGAATTGCGCGGGCTGTGGAGAAGACCTAGCGCTGTATATCAATGACATCTAAAGAGAAGGCGGTTATGGTCTAAGGACATAATGGAAAAAAAACCTCGTTTATTATTTCCGGGGAGGTAATGAGGATGAAGGAGCTGAACGTTGGTATAGTCGGGTACAAGTTCATGGGAAAGGCGCATAGCAATGCATGGACAAGAGCGCCGCTGTTTTTCGATCTCGATGTAAAGCCGGTTATGAAGGCTGCCTGCGGAAGGCATGAAGAGCCGCTTCGTGAATTTGCCGATCGTTGGGGCTGGCAGGAGATAGAGACCGACTGGAAAAAGATGGTGCACAGAGATGATATCGATATTATTGATGTCGCGCTTCCGCAGAGCCTGCATCATGATGTGGCGATCGAAGCAGTAAGGGCAGGCAAACACGTATTCTGCGAAAAACCGCTTGCCGTAAGCTACAAGCAGGCAAAGGAGATGTACGAGGCCGCCGAGAAGGCGGGGGTGGTTCATTATGTCAATCACAATTACAGGCGATGCCCGGCAGTCAGGCTCGCAAAACGGCTCATCGATGAAGGAAAGATTGGAAGAATATTCCATTGGCGGGGAGCCTACCTCCAGTCGTGGATAGTCGACCCTTCATTTCCCCTTACATGGCATCTAAAGAAGGAAACAGCAGGTTCCGGGCCACAGGGAGACCTCAACTCTCACAGCGTCGACCTCGCACGATATCTTGTCGGTGAAATAAAGACGGTGAGCTGCATGACGAAGCAATTTATAGAGGAGAGGCCGCTTCCGGATGAGGTCGCTGCCGGAACTTTTAAAGCGGCGACCAGTGGAACGGGGAAGGGAAAGGTGACCGTGGAAGATGCGGCGTTTATGCTCGTGGAGTTCGAAAACGGTGCACTCGGTTCTTTCGAAGCCACCAGGTTCGCCCCGGGCAGGAAAAACTATAACTATTTTGAGATATACGGGGGTAAGGGGAGCATCCTCTTTGATTTCGAGAGGATGAACGAGCTTGAGTACTTCTCTCTTGACGACCCGGAGTACGCGCAGGGGTTCAGTACGATTCTGGCCACCGAACCGGTTCACGACTATATTGCGAACTGGTGGCCGCCCGGGCATATCATCGGGTATGAGCACGAATTCATCCACGCTGTCGTCGATTTTCTCACCGCGATTGAAACAAACGGGAAAATCGAGCCTAATTTTTACGACGGAATGAAGGCGATGCAGGTTTTAGACGCCGGTCTGAAATCGGCAGAAGAAGGTAGAAAAATCGCTATTGACTGAGTTTATTATTTTCTTGACAATCAGTAAAAAACATTTAAGGTGATCAATGTTAGCCGATATGGCATTGATATTGTAAAAAACTTATTAAACAGGAAGGAGAAAGAGATGAAAAAGTTTTTGTTGTTGCTATTGGTTTTTTGTTTTGCCGTTTCAATCGCTTTTGCAGGGGGTGGAGGCGAAAAGAAGGCTGGTGCTCCTGAGGGTGGTTTTGTCATTGCATTCTCAAACAGCTTTATTACTCACAGCTGGAGAACACAAATGATCAATGACCTTCAGAAGGCTGCAGAGTATTACAAAGGTCAGGGGCTTATAAAGGATCTTTTAATTCAGCATTCTGGTCCAGATCTTGATTTACAGATCAGCCAGATAAGAAATTTTATCAACATAGGCGCTGATGCTTTGATCTGTGATCCACTTTCCAGTACTGCATTGAATCCGATTCTTGAAGAAGCTGCTGATGCGGGCATACTGGTTATCGTTACTGATGAACCTGTAACTTCAACCGAAGTGTATCAGGTTATGCCTACGCATGATGTATGGATGGAAAAACTTGCTCGCTATGTCTTTGACAGGATGGGCGGCAAAGGAGATGTTGTCTATTTGAGCGGTATTGACGGCGCACCTGCAAGTGATATGAGAGACAAGGGATTTCAAAGAGCCCTAAAGGATTATCCTGATATCAATCTGCTGACCCAGGCATTCGGCTGGTGGGACCCGTCACGTGCACAGCAGACGATGGCGGACGTTCTTGCTGCGTACCCAAAAATTGATGGTGTTGTTTCCCAGGACGGTCAATGTATTTCAGTGATAAGGGCATTTCAGGCAGCAAACAGACCTTTGCCTGTACTGAACGGTTCAGGATTCGTTCCTTTCTTTAAATATTGGGTGGATAACCTTGATAAGGGATTTACGAGTTATGCTATAGCAAATGGTCCTGGTTTTGCAATCACCTGTTCTCTCGGAGTGGCGGTAAGACTTCTTGAGGGTAAGAAATTAAAACCTGAACTTCTCGACGGCAAGGTGCTGCATCTTAACCACAAAAATATTATAACCGATGACAATGTGAAGGAAGAGCTTGCAGAACATATACGACTGCGAGGCGTTGAGGAGTACATTGATGAGATATGGACGCAGGATCGTATAGATGCACTGTTTAAGTAATGGAGCAGCATAGAATCAGTTTTTATGAACTGAGGTTGGTATAAATAGTTCGATAATGGCGCACTGTTCTGGTGCGCCATTATTAAATAAATCAGGGTGAGAGTGACTGATATGGAATCATTTAAGGCGGTGAATTTTAAGAAAAGGTTTGAGGGCGTTACTGCATTAAAGGATGCAAATTTCAAGTTTGAAGGCTCCAAGATATGCGGACTGGTCGGTGCGAACGGTTCCGGAAAAACTACATTCGCCAGAATATGCTCGGGTATCATACAGAGGGACGGGGGCGAACTGTTTATTGACGGTGAGGAGGCAGCTATTGATTCTCCTCATGATGCCAGGAACTATGGAATAGTCCTTGCGCATCAGAATCTGAGCCTGATTCCTGATTTAACGGTGTGGGAGAATATTAATCTCGGACATGAAAAAAGACAGAGGGCTATTTTTCTTGACAATAAGGATGCAAAAGAAATGTCAAATGAAATCTTGAATGATCTTATTCCTGGTGAAATTGCAACAGACGAAGCAGTGGTGAACTTAACACCTGCCCATAGTCAGATGGTCGAGATTGCGAAAGCGCTTTCGCAGGACCCAAAACTGCTTATCCTTGATGAACCCACTGCTGCCCTTGAGTATTTCCATGTCGAACAGCTCTTTAAAAAGATAGAGGAATTAAAGAAGGAAAAGATATCCATTATTTTTATATCTCACAGGTTGTGGGAGATCACAAGGATTTGTGATATCGTATTTGTATTCAGAAATGGTGAAACTGTTGGGCAAGTAGATTTTCAGGAACAGCCGAGAAATGAAAAATTGATTATCCCACTTGTGACCGGTGAAACAGGTAAAACGATAAGTTTCAGTAAAAAGAAGAAAGTGGATTTTTCAACAGATGAAGTACTATTAGAATTAAAGAATATCTCTTATAGGGAAAAACTGAAAAACATCAATTTCAAGGTGAAAAAGGGAGAGGTGCTGGGGGTTGGTGGACTTCACGGCCAGGGCCAGGAGGAGCTCATTATGCTCCTTGCAGGGGCCCTCCATGCTACAGAAGGTGAAATATTTATTCGTAATACTAAATTACAAATAAAACATCCAAAGGATGCGATTAAAAATGGTGTATATCTTGTGCCTGGCGACAGGCAGCGGGACGGACTCTTCATCATTCATAGTATATTCAAGAATGCTGTTTTCCCCCGTTTTTGTCTTAAAAAGGACGGTGTTGTTCTTAACTTTACGAGATTATCAGCTATTACGGATAAAATGATAGAAAGAGCCGCACTTGTCCCTTCGGACAGGAAAATGGTAGTAAAGAATTTAAGCGGGGGTAACCAGCAGAAAGTAGTTTTCGGCAGATGGCTCCAGTTTTCACCAAGTATTTTGCTTTTAAATGACCCTGCAAAGGGTATAGACATACAGGCAAAAGAATCACTGTATAAAATAATGCATGAGCTTGCAGATGCTGGAACAACAGTGATTCTCTATGCGAGCAGTAATGAAGAACTTATTACTCACTGTGACAGAGTACTGATAATGTTTGAAGGACAGATTGTCGAAGAGATTACCCATGATGATATCTGTGATGAAAAACTTATCAAGTCATCTCTGAGAGTGGGGGGGTCGCATTGAAAGTTAAAAAAAACAGCAGTGCGGGTATCTATAAAAAAATTCTAAACAGGATCGTAAAGGATCCTTCATTTCCCAGTTTTCTTATCATGGTTCTTTTAATAGTTATTAATGCTGTATTACAGCCTCATTTCTTCGGTTACAGGATTATCAAATCGAACCTGCAGTCATTTACCCCTTTAATACTCTTGAGTATTGCACAGGGGATAATTATCATTTCAGGAAGTCTCGACCTGTCGTTAGGGACATCCGTATCACTTTTTTCAGTCTTAACAGCCTACTATATGACAGATACCAATGTTACTCTGATACTGCTTATTGGAATTGTGATGATATTTTCAGCAAGTGGATTGTTAAACGGATATGCCATAGGCAAGCTCGGCCTTTCACCTTTGATTACTACCTATGCAACATCGGCGATTTTTCTTGGCGTGGCCATGATTATTCTACCGGTTGCCGGTGGGTATGTTCCGAAATTTTTTTATAAGATATATCGCGGTACTGTTTTTGGCTTTATTCCATTTACTGCATTTATTCTGATAATTGGATTCATCATATGGGGAATTATCAGCAGGACAGCCCTGTTTCGATATATTTATGCAATTGGTTCCAATGAAGAAGGGGCATATGCTTCTGGAATTAATGTCTCAGCGGTACGGCTTCTGGCCCATGTAATTGCAAGTATATATATTGCACTTGCAGGTATTTGTGTGCTGATGATTACCGCCACAGGCGAATGGCGTTCCGGCTTGGGGTATACCCTTAATTCTGTAGCTGCTGTTGTAATTGGTGGAATTTCACTAACAGGTGGGAAGGGAAACCTGTGGGGCGCGGTATTTGGAGCATTAATCCTCGGTTTATTAAGTAATATCATTTTCTTTTCACAGATATCTTCTTACTATCAAATATTTGCGAAAGGAATGATCATCGTACTTTCCTTGAGCCTTGCTGCCATTCCCAGATTATTTGAAGAAAAGTATAAATTCTAACCGGAGGATCTGTAATACGATGACTGGTTTAGCGGTGAAATCAAAGCTCAGGGATATAGCGAGAAGAATATTTTACGATAAAGTACTACTCGCTTTTTTCCTTGTTGTTCTTCTTTTTATTGCAGGAGAAATTATTGTTCCTGGATTTAGTTATTTTTCACATATCATGACAGTACTACAGGCCTCGTTTTTTCTCGGCCTGGTCAGTCTGGGACAGACAATTGTTGTCATATCCGGCAAAGAGGGGCTTGACCTTTCGGTTGGTTCTACACTCACTGTTGGAGTACTGCTTGGCGCAGTTATACTATTGGGAAAGGATTCAAACCTGCCGCTGGCAATTATTGCAGTTGTCTCTGCAGGATTTATTCTCGGGCTTGTGAATGGGTTTGGCGTTTCCTATCTTGGCCTGTCACCGCTAATTATGACGCTTGCATGGGGGATTGTTATCGATGGTTTATTATTATTTATTTCAAAAGGAAGTTATCCAGGTAAAGCTTCTCCAATATTGGAGATGATTGGCCATGGTTCGATGACATTTATAATAGGAACATATCTTGTGAAGATCCCCTGGGTTATTCTTCTATGGGTAGTAATTATTTTAGGGATTCGTTTCATATTGAGAAGAACATCAATCGGTTATGTTTTATATGGGGTTGGTGCAAATTCACGTGCCGCAGAACTATTAGGTATCAGAACGAAAAATGTTCGAGTAATCGCTTATGGAATGAGCGGCATGCTTTCAGCACTATCGGGCATGTTGATGCTTGGATTTGTGGCCAATCCTAATATTGCGCTTGGCGAACGGTATGTTTTACCTTCGGTTGTTGCCGTAATAATAGGTGGAATTAATTTTGGAGGTGGTTCCGGAAGTTACCTCGGTGCTGTTGCCGGATCAATATTTTTAACAACGCTCGCCAGTATTTTGACCACTCTCAATATGGGTGAAGGAGGAAAACAGGTTGTCACGGGGATGGTGCTGATGATATTGCTGATGGTATATACAAGAAAAGCAAAGAGAGAATAGAGTAAAGGGTCAAGAGGGTAATTTTTTCAAATATAAATACGGAGGTTGAGAACTTTGAACACCATAAACGGATATACGAGAGAAGAAGCGATGCAGAAGGCGTTCAAGATTGCGTTTGAAGGCGAATCGAACAGGCTGTCCTGTTCTCAGAACTCCTACAACGCTGTTGCCGAGGTGTTCGGTATCAAGAATGAACTTATTTTTAAATGTGTCAATCCGCTGGAGGGCGGAGGCGCAATAATGGCAACGAATTCCTGCGGAGCATTTTCCGGTGCTCTTATTGTCATCGGTTATTTTTTCGGGAGAACCTATGATCAATTCGAGAAGAAAGAGATAGATATGAGAGCATCGGATATTGGCCAGAAACTCTATGAGAGATTTATAGATAAATTCGCGACTGCAATATGCAGAGATATCCTCAAAAAATTGCTGGGGTTTGAAACCGACTTCAGGGACGAGGAACAGTTCAAACGGTATGAGGACGCGGGTGGACATTCAACTGTCTGCCCTACCATCATCGGTCTTACAGCGTCCTGGACCGTTGATATCCTCTGGGACGAAATACCGAAGGATAAGGACCTTTCGCAGATTCCGGATTTGAAAGATGCGGACAGCCTGCTCTTGCGGCAGAAGTGAACAACGGCGGATTGGCTTTTTATAATTATCAGGAGATTCGGCCGGTGTCCTCGGTTTTATCGTGATATGTAATTATACCCTTTCAGAAGGGGGGAGGATGGGAAAAGACGGCTTTATTGAATTGGGCAATAGACGACTGGATGTCCCGTCTTCCGGGATTGGTGTACTCGGCTATGGCTTTATGGGAAAGATCCATTCCAATGCCTATGTGAAAATTCCATATACCTATCAAAGCCCGGCTGCATTTCCGGAGCTCGTTGCCCTGTGTGGGAGAAACGCCGAGAAGGTATCTGACGTCGCTGTCAGATTCGGATACAGAGGGTTTTACACAGACTGGAAAAAACTCGTGAACGACCCGGATGTGCAGGTTTTTGACAACTGTACCCCCGATGATATGCATACGGCACCCACCATTGCCGCAGCCAAAGCAGGGAAGCACGTAATCTGTGAAAAGCCGCTTGCCATGACCGTAGAGGATGCACGGGATATGCTCGATGCCGTAAAGAAGGCCGGGGTTAAGCATATGCTCTGTCATAACTACCGTTTCATGCCGGCGGTGCGGTTTGCAAAGATGCTCATCGAGGAAGGACGCCTGGGAACGATTTACCAGTTCAGGGGCAGGTACCTTCAGGAGGTGGGGCATGACCCGACGGCTTTTACTGAGAACGTCTGGTATACAGCGGGCACGAAATCTGGCGTGCTTCTGGGGATAGGGTGTCATGTTATCGATCTTTCCCGCTTTCTGGTGGGAGAGATTACTGCGGTGAGCGGTCTGATGAAAACGTTCAATACAGAGAGAAAGCTTTCGTCCGGTGCGGTCGAGATGGTTACAGCGGACGAGGTGAACTACGCACTCGTCGAATTTGATAACGGTGCAGTGGGCACTCTTGAATCATCCGGTATCAGCACGGGAAGAAAAAACCAGTGCACCTGGGAGATAAACGGCTCAAAGGGGAGCATTTCGTTCGACCTGGAAGATTTGAATCATCTGCATGTTTACCTCGATAGGGGTGCCGAAAGCGGTATTCAGGGCTTCACCGATGTTTCGGTAACCGATTTTTCCCATCCACTGCAGTCGGCAATTCTACCGCCTGGCCATATTGCGGGGTGGGAGTACGGGCATATACATGCACTCCATCATTTTCTGGACTGTGTGGTGAACGATAAGAAGGTCGAGCCCCTTGCAGCGACCTTCGAGGACGGGTACAGAATTCAGGTCATTATGGAGGCTGTTCAAGAATCTTCAAAACAGGGGAAACGGGTGGAGATTCGGTTCTGATCTTCGGTGATGAGGTGTGATCAAAGCCCCTGGATCGAAATGGATAAAACCTTAAGTTTGAATGACATGATTGAACGATACATTATTATCGAGTTTGTCCTCTAAAAATACAGCTTGACATCTAAAAAAATAAATTTTATAATGCTGTATAATAAAAAAATTAATTTTACTCCAAAAGTTACGGAGAACAGAAAATGGATACGCTCAGGTTTTGTCTTGTCGGTGCCGGTCGTGCAGGAATGGTTCATGCGGTCAACGTTTCGCGAAATATCAAAAACGCCCAGCTGACCGCAATAGTTGACAGTAATAGGGAGGTTCTTGAAGATAGGAGGAGAGAGCTTGGAGTTGAACATATTTTTACAGACCTGAAAGAGGCTCTTTCCAGGGATCTGTTTGATGCGGTGATAATTGTTACTCCTACCTTTGCCCACAAAGATATTGCCGTGCAGTGCGCCCGCGCGAAGAAACATGTTTTTTGTGAAAAGCCGATGGCGGTTCATGTGGATGATGCGCGTGAAATGATCGATACAGCAGAGGCAAGAGGTGTAAAGCTTCAGATCGGCTTCATGCGGCGGTTCGATCAATCCTTTATCCATGCGAAACGGATAATTGAAAACGGAGAAATGGGAGAGGTCATGATCATCAAATCAGTTGGGAGAGGCCCCGGGCTGCCGCCGCCCTGGACGTACAGTGTAGCGGATAGCAACGGTATGCTCGGCGAGGTGAACAGCCACGATTTCGATTCTACCCGATGGTTTGCCGGCAGTGAGTATAAAAGGATATATGTTGAGGCAATAAATAGAAAGGTGCAGAAACTAAAAAAGGACTATCCCGACTTCTATGATAATGCGGTATGCACCCTTCGGTTTGAAAACGGGGTGATCGGAACGATAGACGGCACGTGCCCTGCCGATTACGGGTATGACGGGAGGACTGAAATACTCATGACAAAGGGACTCATATCGATCGGTGAAACACGGGGAGAGGCCTTTTTTACCTGTAATACGGACGGTGTCATAAAGGAGAGCGCCTTCAAGAGCTGGCGTAACCGGTTCAGGGATGCGTACCTCGAGGAGATGAAGAGCTTTATAACGAGCGTGCTTGAAGACAAAACGACACTGGTAACGGGAGAAGACGGACTCGCAGCGGTGGAGGCGGTTGTCGCCGCGAATGAATCCATCAGGAAGGGCGTTCCTGTGGAGATCAGTCGCGCGTAATAATCATTGGTAATCAATTACTGTGCAACAGGTGTCGCTATATGTACCCACTGAATAACACGCCTGTCGATTGAATAAATACTTGGTATAGAAGAAATAAGGGGAACTGACATGAATAAAGTACTGATCACACCACGGTCACTGACACGTGGCGGGCATCCGTCGCTTGATTTGCTCGGGGAGGCAGGGTATGAGATCGTGTATGCAACGCCGGGTAAACAGCCTTCCGAGGATGAGCTGATCCAAAAGCTGCCCGGGTGTATCGGGTACCTCGCCGGTGTTGAAAAAATATCGGAAAGGGCCCTCGAAGCGGCAAAAGGCCTGAAGGTGATATCGAGAAACGGAAGCGGAATCGACAATATCGACCTCGATGCAGCAAAGAGGCTTGGGATCACCATATGCAGAACAGAAGGCGCCAATGCCAGGGGAGTTGCGGAGCTTGCGATCGGACTCATGTTTGCGCTCGTGCGCTTTATCCCCTTTCATGACGGGAGGATGAAGAGCGAGACATGGGAGCGGAGAAAAGGGATCGAGCTCGAGGGAAGGACACTCGGCCTTGTCGGCTGCGGTCAAATAGGAAAAGAAACCGCTCTGCGTGCCCTGGGGCTCGGCATGAATGTTATCGCCTACCGGCGTCATCCCGATCATTCATTTGCGCCGTCTGACAGGTTTAAATGGGTCTCTTTCGACGAGCTCATTCAAAATTCCGACATTATCAGCCTTCATCGGCCTGCAAACCCGTCCGGGGAGCCGGTGATCGATCAGGCAGTTATCGAGAAGATGAATAAAGGTGTTTTTCTCCTCAATACCGCGCGGGCGAGCCTGGTTGACGAGAAAGCGATACTCGAGGGCCTTGACAGCGGGCAGATCGCCGGTTTTGCAACCGATGTATATGAAACGGAACCGCCTGATGATTTCAGCCTCGTGAAACACGACAGGGTCATTGCGACGCCGCATTTAGGTGGATTTACCGAAGAGAGTGTCGACCGGGCAACCAAGGAGGCGGTTGAAAATATTATCACGACGCTCGGCAGTTGAGGCCGTTCTCGAATTGCAGTCGGGAAATGCCCGGGATGTACCGTGGGCACGGATTGAGGTCTTATATATAAGCTGTTGATTTAATTAATAGAATAAAAAATTTATTCTGTACATACAACCGGAGGATTTTCATGAATAGAAATGAGTTGAAAGAAAAGATGTGGAAAATGGGGGTTGTTCCCGTAATCGCAATTGAGTCGCCCAGGGAAGCTGTTCCCATGGCGGATGCACTCATACAGGGGGGACTTCCAATAGCTGAGATAACATTCAGAACGGATGCCGCGGCAGACGTAATACGCACTCTGAAGAAGGAGAGACCCGAGCTGTTGCTCGGCGCCGGTACGATACTTTCAGTGGAAAACCTTGTCAGGGCAGTGGACTGTGGGGCTCTTTTCGGTGTTTCACCCGGACTGAACCCTGCGGTCGCAAAGAAAGCGCAGGAGCTCGGTTTCCCTTTCTTCCCCGGGGTAATGACACCCTCTGAGGTTGAAGGAGGGCTTTCATACGGAACAAAGGTTCTGAAATATTTTCCCTCTGAGGCAAGCGGCGGAATTAAAATGCTCAAGGCGGTTTCAGCACCATACGCGCATCTCGGGGTAAAATTCATTCCTACCGGAGGAATCAATATGGAGAACCTGGAGAAATACATTGCACTGGATCAGGTGCTCGTTGTCGGCGGCACATGGATTGCGAAGAAAGATGCGATTTCCGCGCAGAGGTGGGATGAAATAACAAAGAATGCCGCTGATGCTGTTGCAGTTGTGAAGAAACTAAGGGGATAAAGGAGGACTGTATGAGACCGCAGGTGAAAGACGATGTGATTGTTAAACCTTTTGCTGTTGGCTGGGATCCGAAGGATGCGATTATGGATGATCCGGACAACCATATAGAGCGGTACCTCAGCAGGCTCACCGGTATGTTTTATAATAAAGAAGCTGCCGAAAGATATCTCAAAGAGCATGGGGATACGCTTATATACGAGGTATATGAAAAAGAAATTCCGCAGCGTGACGGAGAGATACAGTTTTGCTCGAGTATTACCCATCCGGGTGAGATCGGTGGGGAATACTTCATGACAAAGGGACATTTCCATGCGCGCCGTGATACGGCGGAGATTTATTACTGTATCAGAGGCAGGGGTTTCATGCTGATGGAAAAAGAGGACGGTGAGTATGAGCTCGGCGAGATGTATCCTGGCAGGACCGTGTATGTTCCCGGGTATTTTGCGCACCGGTCGATCAACACCGGGAATGAGCCCCTTATATCATTGGCCGTGTATCCCGGAGATGCAGGACATAATTACGGGAGTATCGAAACGAGCGGGTTTAAGCACGTTGTTGTTGAAAGAGACGGGAAGCCTGTTGTAATCGAGAATCCTCGATATGGAAATATGCAGACCTAGTGCCGTCGATAGCAGGCATGTCTCTCGGGAAAAATAAACGGCGGCAGTGTCCGGATACAAAGCGTTCGGATAATTTTGCGAAGGAGGAATCGATGAAAGCGTTTAAAGGCGCCTATATGGGAAAAGTTTTGCGGGTGGACCTCTCGTCCAAAAAACACAGTGTTGAAAATTTAAATGAAGAAGAAGTCAAGCTTCTTCTGGGCGGACGTGGTCTTGCAGCAAAAAAATACTACGATGAAATCAGCCCGGGTGTCGATCCGCTCGGCCCTGGAAACAAGGTTTTCTTCATGACCGGCCCGCTGACCGGCGTCAGGCTGCCGTCCACAACGAAGTTTCAGCTGAGCACGAAATCTCCTGAAACAGGTATGTACCTGTGCTCGAACTGCGGCGGCGAGTTCGGGCCTCAGTTGAAGAGAAGTGGTTTCGACGGTTTGATCATCGAGGGAGCAGCGTCCGATTGGACATACCTTACGATCAAGGACGGTGAGGTTGTTTTCGGTGATGCATCATCGTGGAAAGGCCTCGATTCGAACGCCGCCCTGCAGAAGCTCCGCGTTGCAATCGGTGAGAAGCGGGCGGGGGTGATGTCGATAGGGCCGGCTGCAGAACGTCTGGTGAGAATCTCCTATATCAATGTCGATACCCGTGCGTTCGGCAGGGGCGGGCCGGGAGCTGTACTCGGGTCGAAAAAGCTCAAGGGCATTGCAGTGAAAGGCACGAATGTCATACCTGTGGCAGATGAGGACAGAGTGCTCGGAATCTGGAAAGAAGCGGTAAAGGACCTTCGCACGTCGCGGGCGAATCATACAAAATACGGTACCGCCCAGTATATTGAAGCGATCAACGAATTCGGGTGCCTGCCCACGAATAACTTTCAGACAACCTATTTCGAAAATGCGCATCTGGTTGATGCGCATACTATGAAGGAAAAGTACTATATAAAGAACTATCACTGTTTCAACTGTCCGGTCGGTTGTGGAATGGTCTGTGAAGTAAAGGACGGTCCCTTCAAGGGAGCACGAGCCAGGACAGAGTACGAGACCATCGGAATGCTCGGACCCGACTGCGGCGTGGACGATTTCGGTGCCGTCGTTGCCGGAAACGAACTCTGTGACAGCCTGGGAATCGATACTATATCAGGCGGTAATGCCGTCGCCCTTATAATGGAGCTCTACGAACGGGGACTCATAACTAAAGAGGATACTGATGGAATAGAAGCGAAATTCGGAAGTGGTACTGCCATGGTCGAGCTCCTCGGTCTCATCGGTGAGCGCAGGGGCATCGGAGACCTCATTGCGGAAGGTATGAAAGGTGTGCTTGAAAAAAAACCCGAATGGAGCCCATTCATTCTTGCGGTGAAGGGCATGCCCTTTGCTGCGTACGATCCGAGGGGCTTTTATGGTAATGCGCTCACCTACGGGACGTCAAGCAGGGGAGCGTGTCACAATGTAGGCGGCTGGACGATACGCGCCGAACTTCAGAGCGGCGAGTACGACCGGTTTGCGCTCAAAGGCAAGGGCCTGCTTGTAAAAACGATTCAGGACAACAGAGCGTATGTGGACAGCCTCGGCATCTGCACGGTTGTTCGCGGCTCCATGAGTTTTTCAGACAATCCGCAGGGTGATGTACTCGAAGCGGTGACAGGATACGATTTTACACCGAAGCTTCTTGAAATCGGTTCCCGGGTTTATACACTGGAACGTCTGATACTGAACCGGGAAGGGATTCTGCGGGAAAACGATATACTGCCTGAACGTATACTGAAAGAGGCGGTGCCGTCAGGCCCGATCAAGGGCCAGGTGCTCACCGAGGATATGTATAACGAGATGCTCGACGAGTATTACGGTGAACGGGGCTGGGACAGTAACGGCGTTGTGCTCGATGAGACAGTTAACCAGGTCAGGCTGAATGAGATACTCACATAGGCCAGCATGGGCATCGGAATGATTGAGAATATTTTTTCGGTACTCTGGTCGAGCATATACCGGGGGTGTATCCGAGCAGGATGAAAACAGCGCAAAAGAACACATCAGCTATTACTGTAACTGTCAAATATCTATCTGTTTTGCGGGACAAAACAGGCATCCGGCAGGAAGAGGTTTCTTTTCCTGAAAAAAGTGTACTTGGAGAAGTGGCGGAACTTGTTCACGGGAGATACGGCATAAAAGTGCCGGACCCGCTTGTCATGTTTGTGCTGAACGGTAGAGGCTGGAATCAGTATCCCGAAAGACTTGCTACCCCCCTGAAAAATGGGGACATCATACTTATTTTTCCCCCGGTTTCTGGAGGGTGAGTTCGGCTGCATTTTATGCGTCGATTACGTTCAGGAGTTTATCGCCCCTCAATCTACAATAATAACGTTTGCTTTTATCTCGTGGAGTTTCAGAATATCGGAATAGATATCCATGTGCCTTTTTTCAATGGGCTTGATGCGGCAGGTTCGATTTATGTAGTTTTATGTTGCAGGCAAACCGCTTGAAAATGGTATGAGCAGGCAGTCGGTTTCGTTGCTTTGGTTTCGAGATTTTTGATGAATACTGGTAAAACATTGTTGAACCGGAGGGAATCACATGAAAATCGGAATGTTCACGGCAAACTTTCTGGACAGAGACCTCGAATCGGTATTCAGGATGATGGCTGAAAAGGGGTATGAGGCGGCAGAGCTTCCCGCATTCTACGGAAACAGCCATCTCGATATTGAGGAGGTTCTCAAGGGAAAGAACGCGAAGAAGATCAGGAACCGGGCAAAGGAGTACGGTATCACTATTTCGGCTTTGAGCAATCACCCCGAAGGCCAGCTCGTGCTCGGCCCCCATACAAAGGATACGGATTCCCTGTTTAAAGGGACCCCTGAGGAGAAAATCAAATTCGGCATGGACAGGATGAAGCTCACGGCACGCGCGGCTGCTGCGCTCGAAGTGCCCGTCGTGTGCGGGTTTATTGGGTGCGAAAAGTTTTCCCGCTGGTTCCCGTGGCCCTATCCCCAGGGATGGGATGAGATGGAAGAGGATTTTGTTACCCGCTGGGGAGAGATACTCGATGTGTTTGAGGAGGAAGGAGTGTGTTTCGCCCATGAGCCGCATCCCAACGAGTTCGTGTACAATATCGAAACCGCCGTGCAGAGTGTTGCACTTATGGGTGAAAGAAAGGAGTGGGGATTCAATTTCGATCCCGCGAACATCATCCTCCAGGGAATAGACCCCGTGATATTCATACAGGAACTTGGCGACAGGATATACCACTGTCACGCCAAGGACGGGGAAATTGTGGAGCACAATGTACGACGCTCCGGCCTTCAGTCGACAGGCAAATGGGACAGGATTGACAGAGGTTTTCGGTTCAGGATACCGGGCTGGGGGTCGGTACCCTGGAAGAGGGTGCTCACCGAGTTCATGCTCGTCGGATATGATTATGTACTGAGTTACGAGCACGAGGATGTCGTGATGAGTCGTGAAGACGGCCTTGAAAAGACTATCGCGTTTTTGAAGCCTCTCATCATCAGGGGAAAGTACACCGGGCGAGGCGATAAACTCTTTGAATAGGGGAAAGGGGTTCTGGCATATCTCGTAAACACGTCAACCGGCACACGACGACGGAGAACCATTTAGCAGTAAATTTCGGCAGGCGGTACAGAATGTATACCAGGGAGAAGCGATATGAACGATGGAAGACCTCTTTTTACAAATATCAAGATCGGCAGCCGGACTGCTTACAACCGTATCGCGCTCAACGCGATGGAGTGCTGTGATGCGGACCTGGAGGGCAATCCGAGCGAGCGGACCTACAGGCGTTACAGGAAGTGCATGGAGGGGAACGCCGGTGTGATTTTCGTCGAGGCTATAAGCGTAATCGACGAGAGCAGGGGCAGGTTGAACCAGCTGATAGGCACACAGAAGAACCTCGATGCCCTGAAAAAATTCATTACAGAGATGAAGAAAATCAACGACAGTCCCCTGATTTTTATTCAGCTCACCCACTCCGGGGAGCTGAGTGAGCCGCAGTTCTCCCGCAGGGTGTGTGTGAAGCCACTTCCCGGGTACGGCGGCGACCTGCTGAGCGAGGAGGAGGTTGAGGATATCATCGAAAAGTTCGTCACCTCGGCAAAGGTTGCACACGACGCCGGTGCTGACGGCATCGATTTCAAACTCTGCCACGGGTACATTGGTTCCCAGTTTTTACGGCCGTATAATGACAGAAACTGGAAGTACGGCGGGCCGTGGGAGAACAGAACGAGATTTGCCTACGAGGTGTATGAGAGGATAAAGAAGGAGATATCAGACCCTGACTTCATTGTCGGCTCGAAGATTTCGGTGTGGGAGGGCTTTCCCGGCGGATGCGGAACTGCAGGGGCCGATACACCGGTTATTGATCTTAGCGAGCCGCTCGACCTGGTGAAGGGAATTGAGGAACGGGGCGCGAAGTTCATTCTGCAGTCTGCGGGCAGCCCGTCGATCACCCTGGCACTGACACAGCCTGACAGGGATATCCCCGATTATGCGTACCTTCACATGACCTTCCAGCGGGAGATAAAAAAGGTAACGAGGCCCGAAACCGTGGTCATCGGGTCTGCATACTCTGTATTCCGAAACGGCAAGAACAAGTTCCTTGGTGTAAAACGAGATCAGAGCTCGCTCGAGTACTGGGGAAACAAGAATATTCACGACAGGTACGTCGACATGATTGCAATCGGGCGCCAGTCGTTGGCCGACCCGCTTCTCCCGAAAAAACTCGAAGAGGGCAGATCGGGCGATGTGGACTGGTGTACTGCCTGCGACAACTGCCTTGAGTTTCTCATACGGCAGAAAAATGTGGGGTGCGCGACATACAACAGGGCGTATGCAAAGGAGCTTCAGAAGATACGGAAAAAGATGGGCAAGCTCGGAGAAAAACACACATAAAATCGCCGGTGCAAGCATGGAGAAGAAAATGCGTCTGAGTTTAGATGAATTCAGAAAAAAGATCGAGTACAGCCTCTGTCAGCAGTTTACTGGTGACGATGATGTGCGGGAGTTCTGCGACAAAGCCCGTGTAGCGGGTGTCGGGGTTGCCTGCGTGAATCCGGTAAATATCAAACTGGCCTCGAGGCTGCTTATGGGACAGGGTATCGAAATAAGCGGAAACGTTGGCTTTCCCTTTGGCTCACACCCTGCCGGGGTGAAGGCTCTCGAGACATCCATGTGTGTGATGGACGGGGCCACGCAGATAGACATGGTGATCTAGGTCGGCGCGCTTCGCTCGAAGCGGGACGAGGTTGTTTTCAATGATATACGGGCAGTAGTGCAGGCAGCCGAAGGCAGGCTCGTCAAGGCGATAATCGAAACCTGGGTCTTGAATACCGGGGAGATCGAGCGCGCATGCCGCATCGCAGAAAAGGCAGGGGCCGGCCTGGTAAAAACCACGACGGGTGTTCGTACTCAGTACCTGGAGATTATCGGGAGGAATGTGCGGGGTGCAGAGCTTGACGACATCATTCTCATGCGTCAGGTACTGAAACCGGAGACACGGATCAAGGCATCTGGCGGTATATATGACCTGGATTACGCGCTCTCGCTTATCAAAGCCGGGGCCGACCAGCTCGGTGTCAGCAAGGGGGAGCAGCTTATCCGGGAGTTCAGTAAACGATACGGGGATACGTTCGATCTGTAATACTGCATAGAGCTTTTTGCAAGGGCGGTGTTTAAATATGGAGCGTGCGGATGCCACCCGGATAAATAGATTGTGTAATTTGAATATGTATACGAGGGGTGTGGAGAGTGCTGTCGAAACAGAGAAACATAATAGCCTATGACCTGGGAACAGGCGGAAATAAAGCATCGCTGTATGCAGAGGACGGGTCCTGCCTTGCGCGAACTTTCGTGCCATACAAAACCTTTTATCCATCAGCAGGCCGGCATGAACAGCGGCCGTCCGACTGGTGGGATGCTGTTGTAAAAAGCACCGCACAGCTTCTGCAGGATGCAGAGGATGCCGGCGACGTCGAATGCATATCCTTTTCAGGCCACAGCCTGGGCGCGGTCCCAATAGATAATAACGGGAATGTCTTGCGTGAGCTCACTCCCATATGGTCTGATACGCGGGCAGAAAAACAGGCAGTGGATTTTTTCAAAAAAATTGATGAGCGTGACTGGTACATGACCACCGGAAACGGGTTTCCGCCACCCTGCTATACCGTCTTCAAAGTGATGTGGTATCGGGACAACGAACCCGATATGTTTTCTAAGATATTTAAAGTGCTGGGAACAAAGGATTACATCAACTACAGGCTGACCGGCACCATTCAAACCGATTACTCATACGCATCCGGAAGCGGGGTCTACGATCTCCGGAAATGGGACTATTCGTCAAAGCTCATCGATGCATCGGGCCTGCCCGCCGATTTGTTTTCGGATATCGTAGGGTCAACTCAGGTTATTGGCACCCTGACAATGGATGCGGTGCGTGAGCTCGGTCTGCCGGAGGGGGTGAAGGTCGTATGCGGCGGAGTTGACAACTCCTGTATGGCACTCGGCGCCCGCAACATCGGAGAGGGGAGGGTATACACCTCGCTCGGGTCTTCTGCATGGATAGCGGTATCCTCCAAAAAGCCGGTGCTGGACCCTGAAACGAGGCCGTTCGTATTTACTCACGTAATCCCCGGGATGTTCACCTCAGCGGTGAGTATCTTTTCTGCAGGTAGTTCGCTGAAATGGGTGATCGATAATCTGTTTACATATCTGGAACAGGAGGCGGATGAAACCGGGAAAGATGTGTATGAACTGTTCAGCGAGCTTGCCGGATCGTCTCCAGTAGGCGCCAATAAACTGCTCTTCAATCCGAGCCTTGCAGGCGGCACTTCGCAGGACCCGGGCCTGAATATACGGGGAGCCTATTCCGGCATTGATCTTGGCCATACTCCTGCCGATGTGGCACGCTCCTGTATGGAAGGTATTGCGATTAATCTCGGGCTTGTGCTTGACATACTGCGGAGTTATACAGAACTGCGTGATGAAATGATGCTCGTCGGCGGAGGCAGCAAGAGCAGTCTTTGGCGGCAGATATTTGCGGATGTGTTTGATATGAAGATTGTTCGCACCAATATCGGCCAGGAGGCGGGCTCGCTCGGCGCTGCCGCTGTCGGCGCTGTGGGGTGCGGTTTGTGGGATAATTTCAGCAGGATCGATGAGGTGCATACGATACAGGAGATTGTCGAGCCGATTCCAGAAAATGTAAACGGGTACAAGAAGCTGAAGTCCGCTTTTAAGTATGAACGAAAATGCCAGGCTGAAATCGGGAAAATGCTTCACAGCCTTGTGCTGTGAAGCGATAGCTGCAATTACGAGGACATCATAAATATACCATAATAGTACCAGAATGGAGGATGAATCATGGCACAAACGATGAAAGCTGCGGTGATCGAGAAACCGGAACGGCTCGTTATCAAGCAGGTGCCGGTGCCCGAGATAAATGACAATGAGGTTTTGATAAAGATGAAGTATACGGGGATATGCGGGACCGACTGGAGCATATTCACAGGAAAATACTCTGCAGACCGCCTGCCCCTTATTCCCGGCCACGAATTCTCCGGTAATGTGGCAAAAGTCGGAAAGAACGCCGAAGGCATCAGCGAGGGAGACCCGGTTACTGCCGACATCAACATGAGCTGCGGCCACTGCTTCTACTGCAGGCGGGGACAGAAGCTGATGTGCAGGGAGTTCACCCAGCTTGGTATTCACAAAGACGGGTCATATGCAGAGTACGTGAAGGCGCCGTGGGAGCAGGTGCACGTATTGCCCGAGAGTCTCGATATGATGACCGGCGCGTTTATCGAACCGGTATCGTGTGTCATTCACTCGGCCAAGGCAATGAAGGTTGAGATTGGGAGTAGCATCGCAATAATCGGGAGCGGATTGGGCGTGCTCCATGCAGCAGTTGCACGGCACCGCGGCGCAGCACCGGTGATTGTGATCGGCAGAAACGACATAAAATTGAAAATCGCAAAAGAGATGGGCGCAGATTTTACAATCAATATAAAGAAGGAAGACCCTGTGGAGACGGTGCGAGAGCTCACGGAGGGAAGGGGAGCCGATTACGTTGTCGAAGCGGTCGGCACCCCGCAGACCTACGAGCAGGCCTTCGAGATGGTGCGCCCCGGCGGAACGGTTGCTGCCTTCGGCATTACCGGTGTCGACGACATTGTCAGGGTGAAATCCTTCGACCTCGTGCTGGGCGAAAAAAACGTTGCCGGTTCCTGTGCAGGAGTTGGAAAAGACTGGAACGACGCAATAGCTCTGCTCCGGTACGGGCGCATCAGGCCGGAGTCGCTTTTTTCCATGGTCGTTCCGCTTGAAGATCTTCAGCAGGCCCTCGAACAGCTCAGAACGGACAAGAGCCTCTTCAAGGTGTTTGTTTCATCTGAGATAGCAGAGCGAAAGATTCTGTAATATTTTAAAAAAAGCTTTGCCCGCTGTGTTTTCTCATAAACCCGGTTGATTGTTGTACTGCGATAAACAGTAACGGGTTTTTTATACCTCTCCACCGTTATACGCTGACGGGCGTTATACGCGGACAGGCGTTCTACGATAACTTGATAATACCCCGGTTCGGCTTACTAGTAGCGCCGTCCTCCGCCTCGTCTTCCTCCGCCTCCACGGTTATCGGGACGAGGGCGAGCCTCATTGACTTTAAGCGTTTGGCCCTTCAATTCCTTGCCGTTCAGATCGTTGATCGCAGCTTGGGCTTCAGCTTTAGTCTGCATCTCTACAAAACCGAATCCCCTTGAAATGCCACTGAACTTATCCGTAATGATTTTGGCGGAAGTGACCGTTCCAAAGGCCTCAAAAGCCTTCTGCAGATCTTCTTCCGTGACTTCGCTTGACAAATTGCCTACATAAATATTCACTCAGGCCTCCTTATTATCATAAACACTGATACCGGAATATAGCCTAATTTTTTCTTTTTGTACAGTATATGTTTTATATTTATTCGATGGTGATACTACTTTATCCATTGATCTTAGCCAGTTGCAATACACTCTACGTGTTCGGGAGCCGCTTCTAGTACCTTCAAATCAGTTATCTTTGATACTCTGTCCCGGGGGGATGTATCCCGGGGGGATGTATCCCGGG
>CAYSRJ010000008.1:0-120047 GCA_964433545.1 uncultured Spirochaetota bacterium
CGAATTGGCATATCCCGCCAGGGGCATATCCCGCCAGGGGCATATCCCGCCAGGGACATATCCCGCCATGGACTTTCCCTACAGGGGACTTGTGTCGTTTCTTAGTAATAGAATTACATTACTTTGTACCGTAATTCTTGTCAAGACGTAACAGTTTTAGGGTAAATAATTAATTTACTACCCATGTTTCCAATGTAAGGTTCTGTCAAGGATAAAATTGAGTAGTGTTGATGAAGTGTATTGTTAAAAACTGGACTTTCTGTTACATTTAGGAAGTCGCAATTCCGAAATTTCCAGGGACGATCAGTCTGTCCGGACGTATGTATGAGGATACCCCCGGGTTGTAAACGTTTCAGCAGGATTTTAGTGATTGATTGCAGGAGACGAACAGCGGCCTTATTAGCACACATTTCAATAACTATAGAGATAAATGAAAATGGATCATGATGTTGAGCGCCTTCTCGCGAAGGCCAGAAAACCGCTTGAGGTTTCATCAAAACTCCACAGGCTGTACAGGGGAAAGGTCGAGACAGCGCCGCGCTGCCGGGTGCGTGACATGCACGATTTCGACGTCTGGTATACACCGGGAGTTGCTGCACCCTGTAAAGAGATACAGGCAGATGAGGATCTGGCATACGAGTATACGAGCAAGTGGAATACCGTGGCTGTGGTTTCAGACGGGACCCGCGTGCTCGGGCTCGGCGATATCGGGCCGACTGCCGCGCTCCCGGTTATGGAGGGCAAGGCGCTTCTGTTCAAGTATCTCGGCGGAGTGGACGCATTTGCGATCTGCCTCGATACAAAAGACCCTGACACCTTTGTGCAGACTGTCAAGCTGCTCCATCCCTCCTTTGGCGGAATCAATCTCGAGGATATAGCGCAGCCGAAGTGCTTTCGTATTCTCGAGAGGCTGCGAAACGAGTGTCCGATTCCTGTCTGGCATGACGATCAGCAGGGCACAGCCGCGGTAACGCTCGCCGGGCTTTTAAATGCGCTGAAGGTCGCCGGGAAGGAGCTGAACACTGTAAAAATCGTATTCATGGGGTCCGGAGCTGCCAATATAAGGATCGCCGATATAATTTTCAAGGCAGGCGCCACAGCCGCAAACTGTGTGATGTTCGATTCGAAAGGCGCGCTTTCCAGCGAGCGGGCTGATATCAGAGATAACCCCGATCTGTATGAGAAGTGGCGGATGTGCGGATTGACAAATGCATTGAACTCGGATGATTCGATAGGGGAAGCGCTGAAAGGAGCCGACGTTCTCATTGCCCTGTCGCGTCCCGGCCCCGGTACGATCCGTAAGAAATGGATTTCAGGCATGGGTAAAAACGCAGTGGTTTTTGCGTGCGCAAATCCGGTACCGGAGATATGGCCATGGGAAGCAAAAGAGGCAGGTGCACATATTGTTGCAACCGGCAGAAGCGATTTTCCCAATCAGGTAAACAATTCGCTTGGTTTTCCCGGTATTTTCCGCGGCACGCTCGATGTTCGTGCGCGGACTATTACGGATGAGATGTGTATCGAGGCCGGAAAGGAAATAGCAAAGACAGCCGAAGCCAGGGGCATTCACGAAAACTACATAATACCTACCATGGACGAGTGGGAGGTATTTCCCCGGGTTGCGGCGGCAGTCGGTATGAAGGCAATCGAACAGGGAGTGGCGCGGGTAAAAATGAAAAGAAACGAGCTTTTCAATCTGTCTGAATCGATCATCCGTGAAACGAGAGAAAAGACTAAAATGCTCATGGAAAAGGGATTCATCAGGCATATTGATGAGCCGGTATAAAGTTCGGAGAGAGGCATGATCGACATCAAAAAACTACCGGTATACCGACACAGGAATGCCATTATCAGGGCCCTTAAGAAAAACCGGGTCGTTGTCGTTGAGAGTCCGACCGGGTCCGGCAAGACAACGCAGATTCCGAAAATTCTCTTCGATGCAGGATTTGCGAAAAACAGTAGGATCGGTGTGACGCAGCCCAGAAGAATAGCTGCGGTTTCTGTGTCCCATTTCATCGCTCGACAGTACGGCGACAAAATCCCCGGAATCGCCGGATACAAGATGCGCTTCGTCGACGAAACCGTTTCCCGAACGCGAATTGTTATCATGACGGACGGCATACTTTTACAGGAGTTGAAAACGGACCCTCTGCTTTCAGAATACAGCGTCATAATGGTGGATGAAGCTCATGAGAGAAGCCTCAATATAGATTTTATACTCGGCCTGCTGAAGGGGATTCTCCGTCAGAGGGATGATCTGAAAGCTGTGGTTTCCTCGGCGACGATCAATGCGTCGGTATTTTCCGAATACTTTGACGGATGCCCGATCGTGACAATCGATGCGCCGATGTACCCCGTGGACATCGTCTACGATCCGCCTGAGTATCTCCATGATTCCGTTGCAGTTCTAGATAAGATTACGGAAGTCGTAAAAAAAATCGAGCAGAGCGGAGTGCCGGGGGATATTTTGATATTTCTTTCCGGTGAGGCCCAGATCAAAGGTTGTATCTCGGAGCTTTCGCGTTTGAACAAACAAAAGACAATGGCGCTTCTCCCGCTTTACGGCCGCCTTTCTCAGGAGGAACAGGAGCGGGTGTTTCTCGATTTTCCTTCTCAGAGAAAAGTGATAGTCGCGACGAACATAGCGGAAACGAGCGTGACCATTGACGGTGTCAGGTTTGTTATCGATCCAGGTTTTGCAAAGCTCAATTACTACAACGCACGAAATTTTACGTCCTCCCTTGTCGAGGTTCCCATATCAAAGGCATCCATCAATCAGAGAAAGGGACGGGCCGGCCGTACACGGCCCGGGATGTGCTACCGGCTTTATACGAGTGATGATTATGAGGACAGGGAGCTGTTTACGAAGGAGGAGATATATCGACGCGATCTTTCCGAGGTCGTTCTCCGGATGGCGGAACTGGGAATTAAAGAGTTTGAGGAGTTTGATTTTATCTCTAACCCGGGTGCGGGAAACATCCGCGGCGCAGTCGAGGTGCTTGAGCTGTTTGAGGCGCTGGACGAGCGGCGCAACCTTACTTCGATCGGCAGCCTCATGGTGAAATTCCCGATAATCCCCCGTCTTGCCAGAATGATTGCGGCGTCAGTCATGGAATATCCCGAAGTTCTTGAAGAGGTTCTCATTGCAGCGGCCTTTCTCAACGACCGGGCTCCTTTTCTTCTGCCGCAGGGTTTTGAGATGGAGGCGCGCAAGGCTCACCATTCTTTTCGTCACAAGTTCGGTGATTTCGTTTCCTACCTGAAAATATTCAGGGGTTTCGAAAAGGCTGATGATAGAGAGGAGTTCTGCGACCGGTACTACCTGGATTACAAGGGCATGCAGGAAATTTACAATGTAAAACAGCAGCTCAGCGAAATCGTGACCGAAATAGGTATCCCTGTACTGAGTGGTGGAGACTTTTCCCATTATCTCTGCGCCGTGTCAAAAGGGCTCATCCAGTTTGTATGCAGAAGGAAGGGGAAATCTAATTATTCCAGTGCAACGGCATACGGCATTAAGATCCATCCCGGATCAGTGATGTATCGCGAGAGACCGGAATACATCGTTGCGGGAGAAATTATGCGGACTTCGCAGATGTACGCAATGTCGGTGTCTCCGTTGTATCCGGGGTGGCTGAAGAAGATTTCTCCGGATATCTACGAGTTATTTGTCGGGAAGGAGATAAGACCGAAGAAGAAACCGGCAGCAGCTCATGATTTCACGAATTATATCAGGATAGGCCGTGAAACATTTGAGATACAGTTTGTAAAGGGAAAAAAGAAGGTCGTTCAGCTTCCCTATGATAAGCTGGAACGAGCAGTCAGGAGCCTCGATGTATCGAAACTGCCGGATTATAAAGGCCTGCGAGGCAGGGTTTTATTCAACGGGTTTGAGATACTGTCCGGCATTGCGCTGAAGCGGATTATAGAAATAGCACCGAAGTTGATCCTGAACGGGCATGTGGTTACAAAATGGCCGCGCGGTGTGCACTTTGACTATGTGCATGATTCCTTCGAGATAGTCCGGTATATTCCGGATCTTCTCAAGCCGAGCAGAACGATGAAATCAAAAAAGAAACTTGGCTTTCTCACCCTTCTTACCGACGGCAGCGGTTCCTACTGGTATGCGAGTTACAGGGATTTTATTCAGGCCCTGGAAGAGGCGGTGTCAAGCCTTGAAGCGCTTACCGATGAGGATATACAGATTTTAAATGAGCACCAGGAAAAAACTGTCAATGCGGCATACAGGCGGCTGTCTGCACTGATTGCCGATTGAGAGAGGGTCTTATAATCTGCTGGAACAACTGATTTTATAAATACTCGGATGAAATGAGACGTCTGTTGATAACAGTATCCGCTATCATGCAATGGGGTCTATCAGTGTGAATTACCGCGAGAGGGGGAGGTTATGAAGGAGGGAAAGGTTTTTGCCGCAGACCTCGGTGCGTCAGGAGGAAAATGTTTTGTCGGGATATTTGAAAATGAAGCCTTTCAGCTGGAAGAGTTGCACCGTTTCAGCCATGAACCGGTCTCCTATTTCATCGGTGACAGTAAAGGGGAGATTACGGAGAGGACCTACTGGGACGAAGTATACCTGTACAGAAATATTCTACAGGGTCTCAACAACTACAGGCGGGAAATATCCGATACACTCGACTCAATCGGAATCGATACATGGGGTTCGGACGGACAGTTCGTAACCGGTGAAGGCGACCTGCTCGGGCGGGTATACTGCTACCGCGACCACAGGCTCGACCAGATGGTTGAAACTTTGAAAAAACATATCGATCCCGAGAAGGTATACAGTATTACGGGGATTCAGTTTCAGCCCTTCAACATCTCCAATCAGCTTCTCTGGTTTATGAGGCATAGAAAGAACCGGCTCGACAGGGGATACACCTTTCTTCCTATGCCTTCCATATTCTATTTTTCGCTCGGCAATATAAAGATGGTGGATTCAACCTGGGCGAGTGTAACCCAGCTCATGGATACACGGAAGAGGGAGTGGAGCACCGAACTTCTGGCTGCACTGGGTTTGCCTGAGGAGGTTATGCCGGAGATTGTTCCGCCTGGCACGGTAGTGGGGACGCTTTTGGGCCCGGTTTCAGAATCTCTCAGGATAAACAGGGCGAAACTGACCGCTGTACCCTCACACGATACGGCAAGCGCCTATGCGGCTGCACCGGTGGAAACGGGTGAGGATGCGCTCATAATCAGCTCGGGAACCTGGTCCCTTGTCGGTAAAATCATCGATGAACCGATAACGTCACTCGATGCGATGGCAGCGAATATCAGTAACGAGGGCGGTATCAACAGCATCAGGTTTCTGAAAAACTGTATGGGGACATGGCCCATACAGGAGCTGCGAAGAAACTGGCGTGATGAAGACGGCGTGGAAATGAGCTGGGACGAAATAGTCACACTGGTACGCCGTGCTGAGGCCTTTAGTGCATTCATCGATCCGGATGATCCCGGCTTCTATAATCCGCCGAATATGGAGGACGCTATCGCTTCTTTTTGTAAAAAGACGGGTCAGAAGGTGCCGGGGGATAGAAAGACATTTCTGCGTGTTGTGTATGAAAGCCTCGCATTAAAGTACAGATTGGTAAACGAGCAGATATGCGATGTAAGCGGAACCAGAAGCACTGTGGTTAATATTGTCGGCGGCGGGTGTAAAAATGAGCTCCTCAACAGGTTTACTGCTGATGCGGTTGGCCTCCCTGTCATTGCCGGCCCTGATGAAGCGACGGCTATCGGTAATATAATGGTGCAGGCGGTTGGGCTTGGAATCCTTCAATCACTTGAAGAATCCTTCCCGCTTATCAGGGAAAACTTCACAATCAAAAGATATGCGCCTGAAAACCCACGTTTGTGGGAGGATGCGTATAAGAGGTTTGTCCATCTGTTCGGATAGATGAGCAGTGAGCATTTTCACAGAATAAACATTCAAGCAAAGAGATCGTACAGCGAAGACAGAGACAATGAATGGGACCTCCCTCCTATTTGCACCCCATGTTGATTTTTTTCGAATCAGAGTGGAAATTTTTATTGACAGGACTATTTTTTATTACTAAAATTGAAATCGTTTACAATAAATTCCAGTTTTTTAAACAGTATCAACAACAAATGCCGAATAAAATCAACATCGACGAAGTCGCTCGACTTGCGGGTGTTTCAACCGCCACGGTTTCCCGCGTAATCAACGATTACCCCTATGTAAAAGAGAGAACACGAAACAGGGTTCTTTCGGTTATCACCGAGACCAACTATATGGTCAATGCCGTTGCGAGAAACCTCCGTCGAAAAAAAACACACTCAATCGGTGTCATTATCAGCAATGTCCTGAGCCCTTTTTACTCTGTAATTGCGAAGGCTTGTGAGGATGTCGCATTAAAAAACAAATACAGCACGATTCTGTGCAACTGCGGTGATAATCCTGACAAAGAGCTGAATTACCTGCAGGTGCTCCATGAGAACAGGGTCGATGGTATAATACTTTCGCCGACAGGTAAAAACAGGGAATATTTGAACTTTTTGATTGCATCGGGAATACCCGTTGTGTTCCTCGACCGCATTGTTGAAGGAATAGAATGCGATACTGTCATCGTAAACAACCGTGATGCATCAAAAGCCGCAGTTCTGTTCCTCCTCAAACAGGGATACCGTAAGATAGGATTCATTTCCGGCCCTGAGGATAGAATGACGGGAAGCGAGAGGCTTGAAGGATACAAAATGGCCTTCATCGAAATGGACATGCCTGTCAACGATCGCCTGGTAAGAAAAGGCGATTTTTCACTGGAATCAGGAAGGGAGTGCACCCTCCAGCTGCTTGAAACCGGTGATATCGATGCGCTGTACGTGGCTAATAGTGATATGGCGACAGGTGCGTTTCAGGTGTTGAAAGAGCGAAACATAAAAATTCCGGCAGATATCGGGTTTGCAATGTTCGATGACCCGAACTGGTCGACGCTTGTAAGCCCAAAAGTAACTGCTGTGCGGCAGCCTGTATACACACTCGGGTCGACAGCTGCGGACCTGCTGTTTAAAAGAATTCTGGAAGACGGCCATTACATCGATAAGGAGCCTTTCAGAGTGATTCTTGCTGCACATCTTGTCGAGCGCGAGTCTGCATGAAAGAAACGGCCTTGTAGCTTTTTCTGCAAGGATTTTTATAGGGAATAAAGGCCGGATTCTTGGATCTTCCACTGCAGGAACCTCCGGGTGGATGTTCAAAATAAAGGTGCGGCGGTGCTTGCCGTAATAGGGGAGTATGATAGCGACCCCTTCCTTGTCGGGTGGGAGTACGGAAAGGGCAGGTCGCTCGCGTCGGCAGTTGACTGCGCCCATCACGGTGCCGCGCCCTCTTTTCTGCAGTGGCAATATACATCTGTTCTGTATGCGAATATGGTAAAATGGTGCGTACGGGTACTGTAATGCGGGGAGTTTATGGCTGATAGAGAACGAGGTGACAGTCCGAGAATTGCCGTTATAGGCAGCAATATGATAGATCTCATTACCAATGTGAACAGAATGCCGAAGAGGGGAGAGACGGTCGAGGCTCCCTCTTTCGATTTCGGTTTCGGAGGTAAAGGTGCAAACCAGGCGGTTGCTGCTTCTAAACTCGGCGCTGAGGTTTTGATGGTGACGAAGGTCGGTGGCGATATTTTCGGACGGGAGGTAACAAACAACTTTGAGCGTTTTGGAATCGATACAACCTTCGTGGAGGCTGTACAGGGGGTTTCAAACGGTGTCGCTCCCATATTCGTGGACGAATCAGGCAGCAACTATATACTCATCGTGAAAGGCGCGAACAACCATCTGAAAGGTGAAGATATCGATCGGGCTGAAGGGGAGATATCTTCGTGTGACCTTATCCTCCTGCAGCTTGAAATTCCCGTTGAGTCGGTGTACCGCGCAATCGAGCTGGGTTGTAAACACGAGATTCCGGTCATTTTAAACCCCGCACCTGCACGGGAACTTGATTTTGAACGTATTAAGAATGTGCGGGTGCTCATACCCAATGAAACAGAGCTTGAAATACTCTCCGGTATGCCGGTGCAGACCATTTCAGAGATCAAAAAGGCGGCAAGTCATCTCGTTGAACGGGGGATTGAGGCGGTCATTGTGACAGTGGGAGAGAGAGGTTCAATGCTCGCTACAGGGGATGCCGTGCGCATGGTTTCACCGTATACGGTGCAGGCGAAGGATACAACCGGCGCGGGAGATGCGTATATCGGCTGTTTGGCATTTTTTTACGTGCTCACAGGTGATCTTGTTCAATCTATGGAATTTGCCAATCGGTACGCAGCGGTTTCCACTCTTAAAACGGGGACACAGAAATCGTTTATCGGAAAGGATGAGTTCGAGCGGCTCTATGAGCCAGATACGCTCTGAACATGGCGCTCATCGACAGAATTATAAAATATGAAAGGGGAGTTTTTATGGATATTAAAACATCGCTAATTGGTTATACGAGGGAAAAGGCGGTAAAAGCGGCCTATGAGCTTGGGTATCAGTATGAGCTCAAGGCCCACTACTGCCCGCAGGCTTCGCTTGCAGCTCTGATGGATGTTTTTCATATGAAGGATGATACGCTCTTCAAATCGGTTTTCGGCTTTCACGGCGGGGGAGGGGACAGTGGTTTCGGCATATGCGGTGCGCTTGCAGGGGGAATTGTTTCGATCAGTTATCTTTTCGGCAGGACGAGGCAGGAGTTTGACCTTACAATCGAGAATAAGACAGCCACGCCGCTGGTAAAACAGCTCGTTGACTTGTTTGACAATGAATTCGAGGGTATTCGTTGCCGGGACTGTCAGAATAAAATGTTCGGGAGAGAATTCGATTTCTGGAAAGAGGAGGAAGGGAAGGAGTTTCAGCGCCTGAACGGTCATGAGAAATGCGCTGTCGTCGTTGGTACAGGCGCTTCCCTGGCTGCGGGAGTTATCTGGGATGCGCTGCATAAAATGACGTGAAGGCAATGCTTGGCAGGGTGCTTATCACCTAAGGGTTGTTTGTAAACCATTACAATTTTGCTTGACAATTTAACGATTTTTGATTTAATGTAAACCATTACAATTTAAAAGGGCGGAGTAAGCCGCTGTGGCAGCTGAGTATCAAGAAATAATTTAATCATGAAGGTATTTAAAAAATTCGGATATATGTTACACGTTTTTGTTAAAATTAAAATAGTAATCGATTACAATATTCGTGGAACTGAACATACAGGAGAAAATAATGAAAGTCAGTGAACCGGTAAACAGGCTGCGGGGCGGTATGCCTAAAATAGGGATACGTCCTGCTATCGACGGACGGCGAAAAGGGGTGCGAGAGTCACTTGAGAAACAGACAATGGGTATGGCGAAGTTGCTTGCAAAGTTTTTAACGGCCAATCTAAAACACGCGAACGAGCTTCCCGTTGAATGTGTTATATCAGATACGTGCATCGGCGGGGTGGCTGAAGCTGCCATGGCGCAGGATAAGTTCGAACGAGAAGAGGTCGGCCTGTCGATTACCGTGACCCCGTGCTGGTGTTATGGTGCCGAAACTATGGATATGAATCCCTTTATTCCGCAGGCGGTGTGGGGTTTCAACGGGACGGAACGACCCGGTGCGGTGTACCTCGCTGCAGTGCTTGCTGCATACGCGCAGAAAGGCATACCCGCATTCGGTATATACGGGAGGGATGTTCAGGACTCGAATGATACGAGCATTCCCACCGACGTGCAGGATATGATTTTGAGCTTTGCAAAGGCCGGTCTCGCGGTGGCCCAGATGCGCGGAAAGTCCTACCTTGCAATGGGCGGCGTGTCAATGGGGATCGCCGGTTCGATCGTCGATCCGGGGTTTCTCGAAAACTATCTCGGTATGCGGTATGAAATGGTTGACATGACAGAATTCATCAGGCGTCTTGATGAGGATATTTACGACAAAGACGAATTCGAAAGAGCGATAAACTGGGTGCGGGCAAACTGCAAGGAAGGACCCGATTTGAACAAACCCGGTAACAGACTGCCGCGTGAGCGGCTCGACCGTGACTGGGAAACGGTTGTCAAGATGACGTTGATTGCGCGGGATCTTATGATTGGAAATACCAATCTTGACAAGCTCGGATGGGGGGAGGAGGCTCTTGGGCACAATGCAATTGCCGGCGGATTCCAGGGACAGCGCCAGTGGACCGACCATTTCCCAAACGGTGATTTTCTCGAAACGATGCTGAACTCCTCCTTCGACTGGAACGGTATCCGCGAGCCATTTATCATTGCCACAGAGAACGACTATCTGAACGGCATATCCATGCTCTTCGGCCACCTGCTCACCGGCACGGCCCAGATATTTTCAGATGTACGCACATTCTGGAGTCCCGAAGCAATAAAAAGGGTAACCGGATACACTCCGGAGGGTATCATTGAAAACGGTGTGATACATTTAATAAACTCGGGCTCAACGACCATGGACGGAACAGGCCAGCAGACCAGAGACGGCAGGCCGGTCATGAAGCCGTTCTGGGAGATAACTTCTGATGAGGTGAAGAAATGCCTCGATGAAACACGGTTCTGCGTTGCAGACCTCGAATACTTCAGGGGCGGCGGGTTTTCCACGAACTTTCTTACGGTCGGCAAGATGCCGGTTACTATGTTCAGGGTTAACATTGTCGCTGGGCTCGGCCCTGTTTTCCAGATAGCGGAGGGGTATACGGTCGACCTTCCCGAGAGGCCGGGGGAGATTCTCATGGACAGAACGAACCCAACATGGCCGACTACTTGGTTTGTGCCGAATTTGACGGGCAGTGGTCCATTCCGGGATGTGTACTCGGTAATGAACAACTGGGGGGCGAATCACGGAGCGATAAGCTACGGACACATAGGCGGCGAACTGATTGCCCTCGCATCTATGCTCAGAATACCGATGTGTATGCACAACGTGCCCTCCGAACGCATACTGAGGCCGAAGGCGTGGGCATCGTTCGGTGACTACGACTCCCAGGGTGCTGATTACAGGGCATGCGCGAATTTCGGCCCGTTGTACGGCAGGAATGTGTCTTGAGAATTATACGTAACGATCGAAGAAACTTCTTTCGGTTCAGGGTTGAATTATTCTGTCGGCCTGATGGAGGAGTCGTTTTTTGACCCCATCGTCGAGAAAATCTACATAAAGGGGGTGATAACTGGTAAAAGTATGCTTTAAGAATTTGATGTTATTTCCAGAATCAACATCTTTATAGGAGGGTTTAAAAATGCGTAAAGGATTGATTTTGTTTCTCATCCCTCTGTTTTTACTTTCCTTTGTAATCCTGTTTAATGGAGGGAAAAAGAAAGAAGCTGAAGAGACGGCTGCTCCCGTAATATCTGAAAAACCTCTCTCGGGAATTACGCTTAAATGTGCTTTTATCGGAGGTGCGAATTACGAGGAGCTGTACAAGGCAATACCGAAGTTTGAGGAGGAAACCGGAGCAAAAGTCGAAATAGTTTTCAAGGGAGATGGATTTCAGATCGACAAAAAGCTAAAAACCGATTTTGCTGCAGGTACGGTTGATTATGATGTATGCTGGGATCATTCGAGTTTCTTCACCCAGTATATAAAGGCCAAAGGGATAATCCCTCTGGACGATTACTTTACTCAGGATGAGCTGTCTGATTTTATTCCAATGATACTCAATTCAGGAAAGAAGGACGGCCATTTATGGATCATTCCGCGCCATTTTGACATCAGCTGTCTTCACTACCGCACGGATATATTCAATGATCCGGAAACGAAGAGCAAATTCAAAGCTGCGACAGGAATGGAGCTCGCAGTGCCTGAGACCTGGGATGAGTTCAAACAGACAGCAATCGGACTGCAGAAGATTCTGCCGCCTGGAGAGTATGCTACGGAGTTTGCAGGCAAGGAAGAGGCGTTAACAGGACGATTTTATGAGGTTCTTATTGCAGAAGGCGGACAGTATTTTGATAAGAACTGGAAACCTGCATTCAACGGCCCTGCCGGTGTTAAGGCTGTGACGATGTTCAGGGATCTGTATGCAGCCGGAGCAATGCCTCCCGGTATGACAAGTTTCGTGTGGGAGGATGTGGCCAAAAACTGGGTTGCCGGAAATATTGCGATGTATACAGAGTGGTATGGGTGGTATTCATACTTTCAGGACCCTACAGCAAGCAAGGTTGCGGGAAAGTTTGATATCGCTCGTCAGCCGAAAGGTGACGGTGGAATACACTCAGGATGGGCCGGTCAGCATGCATTCTCCATTACTGCGGCGAGTAAACATAAAGAAGCCGCAGCGCAGCTTATAAAGTTCCTTACGAACCCGGACCAGCAGTACACGGAAGCCAAGCTCGGGTTTCTCGTGACACGGCAATCTGTCTGGGACAGGGTTATAAAAGAGGCGAAGGCGACCGGCGTCGAGCTTGATACAAAGAGGCTTGAACTTGCTCAGATGCAGGCATCGAAAGACTTCAAGACACCACCGCTTGTTGCCGAATGGCTGCCTTCATCCGACATCCTGTACCCGATTTTACAGGCGATAATACTGGGAGATAAAGAGCCGAAGGCCGGACTCGATGGAGCAGCGTCAAAAGTTGAGAAGATGATGAGTGAAGCAGGGTATTACTGATACTGAAGAAGGCTCCGGATGGGTACAGTGCCTATCCGGGGCTCTTTCTATAGCAGGTCTAGTGTCGAGTTCTATCTGAAGGGAGAATTATAATCTGACCCTCGTATACACCACCACTGTACAGGTGGCATTTGGTCCGAAGAGAGCATATAATATGTGTTGAAATCAAGAATTACTCCAACAGAGATATCGTTAAAGGGAAATAATAAAATGAAGAATATAGAAGAAAGCAGGAGAGGATGGTTTTATGTCTCACACAAGCGCCTGCCCATTCTTCTCTTACTGCCTGCCATTGTTCTGATGTTATTTGTAATTGGGTTTCCAATGCTCTATTCCCTCTATTTAAGTTTTACCAATTTTACCCTGCTAAGCTCCGGATCAGCAAAATTTGTTGGACTCCAGAATTATGCAACCCTTTTTAAGGATCAGGTATTTCTCAGGGCTCTTCTCAGGACGATTCTCTATATGCTTATCGCAGTGAATTCGGAGTTTGTACTCGGACTTCTAATTGCAAATGCAATGTCTCATGTAATAAGAGGGCAGGGAGTTTTAAGAACGATTATGATGATGCCGATGATGTTTGCTCCCGTTCTCGTCGGGTTTCAATTCAAATGGATATTCAACGATCAGGTCGGATTTATCAATAATATTCTCTTTGAAATATTCAGACGCCCTGTAATTATTCCGTGGCTGATTTACAAACCTCTCGGGTTTATCACCATCCTCGTCGCTGAAATATGGATGAGCACCCCCTTTATGATCATTATTTTTCTTGCCGGAATCCTTTCGATTTCACCAGAAATAATGGAAGCAGCTGAAGTGGACGGGGCGAGTGAGTGGCAGAAGTTCATACATGTCACGGTTCCCTCCCTCACTCCCTTTATATATATTGCTATGGCAGTCCGCTCACTTGATATTGCGAAGGCCTATGATCTCGTAAGCATAATGACCGGAGGGGGTCCGGCACACAGAACGGAGTTGATCTGGACGTACGTATACAGACTTGCATTTACCAGTCAGAAGTTTGCGCTTGGGAGCGCAATGTCATACGTAACTGTTATCATTGCGGTTTTATTTACCTTTTACCTTTTTAAACAGCTTATCAAGACGAGAGAGGGAGCATAAGCATGAAGATGCATAGATCATCGAGAACAAGACATCTGCCTTCAAAAATAATCACCTTTGTGGTGCTGGCCTTGTTTTTTGTACCGGTTTTGTGGCTCGTTCTCACTTCAATGCGGCCGAATATCGAGATTAATACCCGCCCTCCGGTGTGGATATCAAAAAGTGTAAATCTTGATTCTTATCTTGCATTGCTAGGTTTTGGTGTGAACCCTGAGCGGTTTGCTTTTGGTGAGAATGTTCCTTTTGGTGACTATTTTCGTAACTCAATTATAACTGCCGCGTCCAGCACGTTTCTTGCGCTTTTCATAGGGACGCTTGCAGCGTTTGCTTTTTCAAGCTTTAAATTCAAGGGTAAAAATAGTATTTTTTTAACGTTGATGATCGCCCGTGCTATTCCGGGAATAGCATTAAGCCTCCCTCTGCTCGTGCTATTCACCAGAATAGGGTTGTCTGATAAAATATATGGGCTTGTGATAGCATATACGGCAATGAATGTGCCTTTTACCGCATGGCTTATGTCAGGGTTTATCGGAGAGATACCTGATGAGCTAACTGAAGCCGCCCTCATAGATGGCTGCTCGAGATGGACTGCATTTTTGCGGGTTGTCATCCCGCTTGTCGGGCCGGGGCTTGCTGCGAGTGGTATTTTTGCATTTTTAACTTCCTGGAATGAGTTTGCTATTGCCAGTGTAATAACGCGAACTACCGCGTCAAAAACTTTTCCTGTTGGATTGTTTGATTTTACCGCGGAGTTTGTTTCGGATTGGAGGGGCATGTGTGCTATGTCCGTTTTAATGCTTATACCGGCAGTGATATTTGTTATTGCGGTCCAGCGGCAGCTTGTTCGTGGTCTTACACTTGGTGCGATAAAAGGGTAGATCGAGTGGTAAGTGTATATACTTTCAGCAGGAGGGAAACCAGTTGAAACGCTACGGAATGGTGATACAGGCGGTGCCTGAAAGACTTGAAGAGTACAAGAGGTACCATGCACGTGTGTGGCCGGAAGTGCTCGATATGATAAGAGAGTGCAACATCAGAAACTATTCGATTTACCATAAAGACGGGTATCTTTTCAGCTACTTCGAGTATCACGGCACCGATTTCAATGCGGATATGGCAAAAATGGCGGCTCATCCGAAGACTCAGGAGTGGTGGGCTATCATGAAACCCATGCAAAAACCATTAGCGACAAGGAAAGAGGGCGAGTGGTGGGCTGACATGGAAGAGGTCTTTCATACCGACTGAGTCGGGGTTGAGCCCTTTTGACATTGTCCTTCCTATTGAACGGTTTCAGCGGGGAGAGCAGTGTAAATTGCATCTTACCGCAGTATTCGTTTAAGAAAACAGGTGTGTCCTTACAATATGTTAGTCGGACGCTTTGCGTCCTGACAATGCCATTCACCGGTGGCAATAAACAGGAACAATATAAAAAAGAGGAAATTGAAATATGGAGCGGAGCGAAAATTGTCTGAAAAAGCTGGAGCGGATGAACAAGACCCTGCGCCACGAAGAGCCCGATAGGGTTCCTATCAGCGACTTTTTCTGGGGAAGCTTTCTCAGAAGATGGAAACAGAAGTTTGGTCTTCCCGAGGATACCGATATATACAAATACTACGATTTAGACTGGATAGTTACCATCCCGAACATGGACCCGCATATCAAGGAGTTCGAGATTCTCAGGGAGAACGAAGAGGAGGTTGTTGTTCGAACCGGTTTTGAAGCAACTATACGGAAAAAATTCGAAGATCCTATGCCTGCATTTCTTGAATTTGCGACAAATTCCATAGATAAGATGAAGGAGTTTCAGTTCGACGACCCCAGGGATGAGAGAAGGTACTTCAAAGGCGGCGACAATCAGATAGCCGGCGTGGGTGATGCCTTTATCAGAAACCTCCCGCCCTGGATCGAAACCGTTAAATCTATCTATCCCGACTTTCCTGTTTACGGCAGTGTGTGCGAGGGGCACGAATCGCTCTGGCGCATCGTCGGCTCTGACAATGTACTGCTATGGATCGGCCTCTATCCGGATGAGCTCGGCAGGTTCGTAGAGAGGATAAACAATTTTATGCTGGGAATCGCTGAGGCGCAGATTGATGCTGCAGGTGGGATGCTTGACGGTATGGTCATATGGGGTGATGTAGCTTATAAAAACGATATGCTTTTCTCCCCCGAATACTGGCGCAGGTACTTCAAACCCGGTGTGAAGGCAATGATAGACCTCTGCCACAGCAGGGGGATTCCTGTCATCTACCACGGGTGCGGTAATGTAAAGAAGATATTCGAGGATTATATTGAAATCGGTGTGGACTCGTACAATCCGCTTGAGGCAAAGGCGGGACTCGATGTGGTCGACCTGCGCAGAAAGTATGGCCATAGAATTGGTTTTTGCGGAAATATGGATGTCATGGTCTGGGCTGATTCGCCGAAAGAAGAACTGAAGAGAGTCGTTCTTACAAAGCTCAACGCGGCAAAGGGCGGCGGATACATCTTCCAGTCGGACCATTCGGTTCCGAACAGTATTTCCGGGGAAAATTACGATTATGTGGTCAAGCTTGTCAGGGAGTACGGTGAGTATCCGCTCGAGCTCGGCGAGTACGATCTGCCTGATATCTCGTAAAGGGCATCTTAATACGCGTACAATGTTCGACACTATCAAGGAATACCGGATAAAAAACGCTGTATAACATGTTTCTGCAGCAAGGAACTGATCTGTTACCAAACTCAGGGAGATGGAGATAATGACCTCAAAGGAGAGATTGCTCGCCGCTATAAACAGGGGAAAACCCGACCGGCTGCCCGTTACGGTTCATCAGTGGCAGAAGTTTCATCTCGATCGCTACCTGGGAGGAATCTCCGACATCGAGGCCTTCGATAGGTTCGGAATGGATGCCGCTGTCCAGTATTTTCAGGATATGGGGCAGTTCTGGCTCGTGGATGCCGATTATGAGAAATTTTCCACTTCAGAATGGCAGGATGAAGTCGAGGTAATCAGCGACGACCCTTTAAACAGGATATCCCATCACACGATTAAAACCCCCGAGGGAATACTCACATATAAAACGGCGGGTGATGATAAGACAACCTGGATTACCGAGTACCTCATTAAAAAGGATGAGGATATCCGCCTCATCGAAAGATACATGCCGGTTCCCAGGCTTCAGCTCGAACCGATACGAGAGCTCTACGACCAAATTGGGGATCGCGGCATCCTGCGCGGATTCGTATGGGGCGATCAGGCGAGCTGCTGGCAACATGCAGCATGCCTGTACGATATAACCGACCTCATAATGGCCACGTACGATAAGCCAGACTGGGTGCATGAATTGCTGAACATTCTTCTCGAAAAGAAGCTTACATTTATCGAGACGATGAAGGGTGCGAAGTTCGACCTGATTGAAACGGGGGGAGGGGCTGCATCTTCGACTGTTATCTCCCCCAAGCTGTTCGAAGAATTTTGTCTCCCCTACGACCGGAAACTGCACGATGCGATCCACAACCTGGGATTCAAGATCACCTACCACACCTGTGGCGGCAACTACGGTATCGAGGAGCTCATCACGAAAAACGGTACCGATGCGTCAGAAACACTCGCTGCAAAAAGCATTGGCGGGAATCAGGAACCCTGGGATTTCAAGAAGAAGATCGGTAACCGCCTCGCGCTGATCGGCGGTATGGATCAGTTCAGCGTTCTGACCGACAGCAGTGACGGGAATATCAGGAACATGGTATTCAGGCTTTTCGAGGAGGTCGGGTTCGAAGGTGGATATATACTCTCCTGCACCGATCATTTCTTTCATACCCCGGTTCACAAACTCCAGGTTTTCGCCGATGCAGCCCGTGAATGCATGTATTGAGGACAGAATGTGGTGCAAGAAAAGGGTAGGGAAACCTACACGTAGGAAAACCTACACGATGATAAGTTCGATACCAAGGTTGCTTATGCTTTCTTGATACTCCTCAGGAATTTCAGAATCGGTTATAATCATATCGAAATCCCCGGCGTCCGCAAAGTAGGCTATCTTTGTTTTTCCGAATTTTGATGAATCGATCAGTAAAATTTTTGTTTTCGATGAATGGAGAACAGCCTTTTTTGTTTCTATCTCGTATGGGTTGGCACATGTAACGCCGAGTGTGTCGTGAAAACCAGCTGCCGAGATGAACCCCTTATCCGCCCGGGTTCTGTTAATCAGCTCGATACCCTCAGGGCTTTCGAACATCAGTGTATTGTCGTGAAAATATCCACCCGCAAAAATGGGGCTGCAGTGTTTTTTCCGGTAGATTTCAACGAGGATGTTGAGCGCATTGCAGAGCACGGTAACGGGAAGGTCTTCACGGAGAAACTTTGCGACATACTCGGTTGTGGAACCGACATCGAGTATTATTGTATCGCTCGATTCAATGAGGGAGGCAGCTTTTTTACCGATTCTTATCTTTTCTCTGGTTCTCCTCGTTTCTTCGTTGGCAATGAGATACTTTTCCTGTTCACGTTCGGAATCTGTATTGTCTCTGAATATTGCACCGCCGGGGATAAGTTCAACAATACTGTCATTTTCAAGAAGGGCGAGATCTCTTCGGACCGTCATCTCGGAGACGCTGAGCTGTTTCGTCAGTTCCCTGATGCTCACCGCGTTTTTGAACCTGAGGAGATTGATGATTGTTTTGATTCGTTCGTTTTTTTTCAAGTGCGGCTCTCTTTCATCTCCCTGTGCTCATTCTGAATAATGTTAGTATAGCATCATATATCAAGTATGTACATATATTTGTCGGATGGAAGAAAAGGGGTAAATTATCGGTATAACTGGCAATTCATTAAAATTATTCCGGAGGATCGGCCACTATTTTTATAAATTTATAGGCAAGTGAACTTTCAATCGTAAAAGGTCAAACTGATCGGGCTCGCTGACAAGTGTTTTTCCGTTGCAACTGCATGGCGAGCCCATTCTGACGGCCGAAGGCCGGAAGAACACCTGCCTAATGGTTTTTACCGAGATTTTCCAATACTTAATGAGTCATAGATAAGAAAATGATCATTGTCTTTTAAAAAACCTGGTACAAAAAGAAAAGATATCGCTTCGCTAGACCAGAAATTTAATGGATAAAACCATAAAAAAAGATTGACAAAGAATAAAAAAATGTTATAATTACATCATATTTTGATAAAATAAATTACTATTAATCTTTCAATATCAAAAATATGTTAAAAACCGAACAGGCATCTGATAATAGATTGCAGTACGGTACGGACAGTTGAATGTTTTTTTGATGCAGTCGGGAACGAAAAAACAGGTGAAAGGCGGGTAAACAACATGATCGAGTTGCGAACGTTCAGTTTTTTAGACTCTCTTCAGCTGCAGATGGCATCCTTCATTGCCGGCATATCGAAAGGATACTTCCCTGTATCCGGGCAGGCATGCTGTGTTGTTGAGATTTCACCGGGTATCGAGATTAACAGGCTTACCGATATTGCGGTGAAGGCTACCGATGTGAAACCGGGCCTGCAGATTGTCGAGAGGCTTTTCGGCCTGCTGGAAGTGCATTCACATAACCAGGGCGACGCCCGGCAGGCGGGCAGCGCAATTCTGAAGGCAATAGACCTGGTCGAGAGCGATCGCATGAAGCCCAGGGTGCTGACCAGCCAGCTCATCAAGAACATCGACGACCACCATGCCCAGCTCATCAATCGGGTTCGGCACGGTAATATGGTACTCAAGGGGAACACTCTGTATATACTCGAAATCGAACCGGCGGGCTACGCGTACTACGCGGCGAATGAGGCTGAAAAGGCTTCGCATATAAACATCATCGAGGTTGTCGGTTTCGGGCGATACGGGAGGATCTATATAGCTGGAGACGAGTCCGAAGTGCTCGTGTCCAAGGATATCGTCGAGAGCCGTCTTGCAGGCCTCACCGGACGGGAACCTGCTGGAAGGAGTGAATGACTCTCTGAATACGCCAGGAATACGTATTTTGCATGAGGGTATCCCGGGGAACAAACAACTGATATAATTTGTTTCAGGAGTAGTTATACATGATTTCGGTGGTGTTCATTTATGGAGTAGACCCTCTACTCCATATAGAGACTTTTATTACAGGAGAGGATAGATGGCTAATGTGTACACAGATGCGCTCGGAATGATCGAAACGAGAGGTTTCGCTGCAATGGTCGAGGCGTCGGATGCAATGGTAAAAGCTGCTCGCGTTGAGCTTACCTGCTACGAGAAAGTGGGAGGCGGGTACGTTACGGCAATTGTGCGCGGCGATGTTGCTGCCGTCAGGGCGGCGCTTGATGCCGGTGGCAGGGCAGCGGAAAAGGTAGGCGAGGTGATTTCCATCCACATCATTCCACGTCCCCATTCGAACGTGGATGAGGTACTCCCTCTCGGGAGAACTCCGACTGGAAAAGGCCCGAAAAAGGGCAGGGCGAGTGATATGGAAACAGATTGACGTAATTATCATGTGGCATTTTCAATGTTTCGGAGTGTTTGCACTCTCTGCGGTGTATATTGAAATGAGTTGTAACTCTTTTAGGGTGCCGTGCAATTTGAATGCCCTGTGAAAAAGCGATGGATGAATGTCCGCAAAGGGACGGTATCTGAATACGTTTTAAAAATTGCAGAAAGCAAGAATCCCAAAGCAAGGATCCCAATGAGGAATATGCCTATGGTACTTGCAAGAGTTGTTGGAACTGTAGTGTCGACGCGGAAAGAACCCAAAATCGAGGGGATAAAGTTTCTCCTGCTCGAAAAAATCAATCCTGAAACCTTCGAGGGAAAGAAGGACTATGTCGTCGCAATGGACAGTGTCGGTGCAGGCCCCGGCGAGATAGTTTTCTACGTTTCGGGGAGCAGTTCCAGAATGACTGCTGTTACAGAGGGGCGGCCAAGTGATGCAACGATTACCGCGATCGTCGATGCGGTCGATATCGAGGGGAAGTACGTCTACCAGAAGGATAGATAGGGGATCTCATGATATTCGGTATGGTGCGAGGAACGGTGGTGAGCAGCGTAAAAAGTGATTCTACGCAGGGCGCGAAATATCTTCTGATCAACGTATGCAACCAGCATGCAGAGACGAAAGGAGAGTATCTCGTTGCTCTCGATACCGTCGGCGCAGGACCGGGTGAGCTCGTAATCGTATCACAGGGAAGCTCATGCAGGCAGACGGACAGGACGAAGGAGAAGCCGATCGATGCGCTCATCGTCGGTATTGTCGACTTGATCGAGGAGAGAGGCACGGTTGGCTTTAACAAATCGGGTCGTGGTTCAAGAGGATGAGCAATATATGAGTGTGAAGGATGTTTTAAGGAATTTCGGCATTGTATTCAGCAGGGATAATTTTGATTCGGGGTATTTCGAACGGGGTATCGATACCATTATTGTGGACGGTACCGGGTATGAACCCCTGCTGGAGACAGACCGGTTCTTGTTGGAAAGGGAGACCGGGAACATCCTGCGTGGTCTTGAGTATCTGGTCGGGGCCTCGAGTGCAGAGAGGGCTTTCATAGCGGTAAACGAAACCTATTCGAATGCGATATCCTGGTTGCAGGAATCATCTGAAAAAACAGACCGCATCAATGTTTTCCCGATTGGTGATTTTTACCCTGCCGGAGACGAGTGCGTTCTCGTTTACGAAGCAACCGGGCGAATGGTACCGGAAGGCGGTACCGCCGTTGACGCGGCCTGTATTGTTATCGATGTCGAATCCGTGATCAATATAAGCGAGGCTGTCACCAACGATAAACCGGTTACGAAAAATTGGCTGACATGCACGGGATATGTTCACAAGCCATCAATCGTCAGAACGCATATCGGCACACCGCTGGAGGATGTTCTTGCTCTTTGCGGGGGTGCAACGTGTGACGATTTTGGTGTAATAGTCGGAAATCCTCTGACCGGAAGAGTGGAAACCGATATGAAAGCGTCTGTCGAGAAGAAAATGACCGGTATAATCGTTCTTCCAAAGGATCATTCACTCGTTGCAAGAAAAAAAATATCCATTTCATCTATTATCAGGCGGAGCAAATCCATCGGCCGCCAGGGCACGATATGTACTGACCTTTGCCCGAGATATCTTCTCGGTTATGATATCCGGGTGGAATCGATACTGAATCAGGTGAATTACAGGATGGCCGATGTGGATGAATCGGTGATTCGCGGAGTGTTCCTGTGCGGGGAATGCAGACTTTGCGATATGTATTCCTGTGCTCCCGGTGCTATCCTTACCGCCTTTAAAAAAATGCTGAATGAAAAAGGTTATTCACCTGCTTTCCCGAAGAGAACGCTCAGTGCTCATGAGATGAGAGAATACAGGAAGGTACCGAACAGCCGTGTCAATACGAGGCTTCAGATTGATACCTTTATCGAAACCGGGATGATGATGAGGGTTGAAACCAATCCGGTATTGGTTGAAATACCGCTGGAGCAGGCGGGAGTGTATTCGAAGCCGATCGTTTCGGCCGGGGACAGGGTTTCGGAAAAGGAGTGTATTGCAAGGGCTCCTGTGAATGGACGCGGTTCAGATGTGCATGCAAGTATTTCTGGGAAGGTCATTTTCATTGACAGCGAAAGGATTGTGATTGCGCGGTGAAGCTTAAAGAGAATGTATCAGTCATCGGAGCGCTGGAGTTCAACAGTATCGCGGTAGGAACACGGGCGATGGATGAGATTGTCAAAGCCGCACCGGTGTGGATTATGGAGGCGGAGGTCGTTAATCCGGGCAAGTTTTTCGTCCTGTTTACCGGGGATGTAGCTTCCGTTGACGCATCGCTTTCGCGCGGCAAGGCGGTGGGCGGCGGGTATCTGGTCGACGAGCTGTTTATCCCGCGTCTGCATCGGCAGATAATACCGGCAATCAATCGCTCGGTAGAATGTAAGCGGTGGGATGCTGCAGGTATTATCGAATGTTTCTCCCTGATTGCAAGTATCGAAGCAGGTGATATCGCTGCCAAAACGTCGGATGTACTTATCACTGAAATACGACTCTCCTCCGATATGGGTGGAAAATCGTTTGTGAAGATGATGGGTGAAGTGCATGAGATCGAGGTAGCTGTTTCTGCTGGTGTCGAATACATCACGAAGAAGGGGCTTTTATGCACCCGGGTTATTATTCCGAAGCCTCATCCAGATATCAGGCCGTTTTATTAAGTTTTATGGCCTAAATGCTGTATATGAGTGAGAATGTCAGGTGAGAAAGATAGTAGTTGCGGGAAACTGGAAGATGAACACACTTCGTGAAGAAGCGGTGACGCTCATCGACGGGATTTTGCGGGAAGCGGGAAATTTTGGTGATATCGATGTGGTGCTTTTTCCCCCATACCTTTTTCTCGAGATGGCTGTTCAGATGTGCAGAAAAAGCAGTATTCGGATAGGCGCCCAGAATGCTTTTTATGAAGAACAGGGCGCGTATACGGGAGAAATATCGCCTTTCATGTTGAGGGATATCGGCTGCGAATACGTGATACTTGGGCACTCCGAACGGCGGCGTTATTTCGGTGAAACAAACGCAATCATAAACAAAAAGATGAAGAGCTGTATTGAAGCAGGTCTCGCGCCGGTACTCTGTATTGGGGAGACCCTTTATCAAAGACAGCAGGGAAAAACATTCGATATTTTGAACGAGCAGATAGTATACGGCCTTGAGGGGATAGACGGGTCTTTTATTAAAAAAGCGATTATTGCCTATGAGCCGGTATGGGCCATTGGTACGGGTATGAGTGCATCAACGGCCCAGGCGCAGGAGGCGCATGGATATATCCGGAATACGCTTGACAGTTTTACGGACATGGAGACAGCCGGACAGGTACGAATTTTGTATGGGGGGAGCGTCAACCCGAAAAACGCCCGGGAGCTTTTAGAGGAGGACGATATCGACGGTGCGCTTGTCGGCGGAGCATCCCTGAAACCGGAATCATTCTGTGAAATCGTAAAAAGTGGCAAAGTCCCTGACGGGATGTATCCCTGACGGGATGTACCACTGGCAGGACTGAGTATTAAACAGTAACTTGTTCGAAGTTACTTAGAAGTGCACCGGCTGTGCGTATGTTACCCACCCTGCACGCAGAAGGCAGCCGGAAGGGCCGCATATTTGAGGAGTGACCTATGGATTTAACAGAACAGGATATACGATCCATCGTCGAAAAGGTGGTCAGCACAATCGACGTCAGGCCGGATGGTGATACGGTACTGCCCGGGGTATCCGAAGATCAGCCGGGGGTTTTTCAAAGCATGGAAGAGGCGGTGCGGGCGGCCGAAAAGGCGCAAAAAGATCTCATGCGTATGACACTCGAGAAGAGAAGGGAGATCATTACAGGCATTCGAAAAAAGCTTCTTGAAAACCTCGAACAGATGTCGAAGATGGCGGTTGAGGAAGCGACCTTCGGACGGTGGGAAGACAAGGTTTTAAAAAACAGGCTTGCTGTTGAAAAAACACCGGGCGTGGAAGACCTCGAGCCGGTCTCATACACCGACGACCACGGTTTGACACTCGTCGAGAGAGCGCCGTACGGAGTTATCGGGTCGATTACGCCCTGCACCAACCCGACGGAGTCCATCATAAATAATGGAATCAGCATGGTTGCAGGCGGCAATTCGGTTGTGTTCAACCCGCATCCTGCGGCAAAAAAGACCTCAAATTACGTGATAGCCCTGATAAACAGAGCCGTGATCGAAGCCGGGGGACCCCTGAATTTGTTCTGTACCATCGCCGCTCCGACTATCGAATCGGCGCAGTCCATGATGAAACATCCGAAGATCCGGCTGCTTGTGGTAACCGGTGGACCGGCAGTGGTGAGGGCTGCGCTCGACAGCGGGAAGAAGGTAATCGCCGCAGGGCCCGGCAATCCGCCGTGTGTGGTGGATGAAACAGCCGACATAGCGAAGGCAGGCAGAGATATAGTTCGGGGTGCGAGCATCGATAACAATATCATATGCGTGTGTGAAAAGGAGATACTCGCGGTAAACAGCATTGCGGACGAACTGAAGGAAGCTATGAAGCAAAACGGCGCCTACGAGCTCAACAGGGGCCAGATCGATGAGGTCACGAAGCTCGTAATCGACGATCCAGGTGGTCCCGGGCATGAGGGGGCTGCCAACAAAAAGTATGTGGGCAGGGATGCATCGGTCATTGCGGGGGCGGTCGGTCTCAAGGTGTCGCCCGATACGAGGCTTCTGCTGTGCGAGGTTGACAAAGACCATCCGCTCGTGTGGACGGAGCAGCTCATGCCGGTTATTCCCCTCGTGCGGATGAGCAGCGCGGACGAGGCCATAGATTTTGCCGTGCAGTGCGAGCACGGGTTCAGGCATACGGCAAGTATTCACTCAAAGAACGTTGAAAGACTCAGCAGGATGGCGAAGGTAATGGACTGTTCACTGTTCGTGAAGAACGGGCCAAATTACAGCGGCATGGGGTTCGGCGGTGCGGGGTTTACCTCGTTTACCATCGCAAGCCCAACAGGCGAAGGATTGACGAGGGCACGGACGTTTACAAGGGAGCGGCGCTGTTCACTGATCGATTATTTCAGGATTGTATAGCGTGGAGGGAGCCTATGAAACTCGGCAGGGTCATCGGCAATGTCGTGTGCACGCAGAAGGTTGATTCGCTCGACGGCATCAAACTCCTTCTGGTACAGCCGCTTGATGAACATCTTAAGGAAGCTGGAGAGGCGATCGTCGCCTGCGACACGGTTCAGGCCGGTATGGACGATATTGTCTTTTATGAAGGTGGGCGTGAAGCTGCACTTGGGCTTGAAAACTGGTTCAATCCGTCGGATGCAACCGTAATGGGTATCGTCGATCACGTGCACATCGAGGAATAACATGATCTTGGGCAGGGTTATCGGAAACGTCGTTTCGACAATAAAGCTCGATATCTACAGAGGATATAAAATAGTCGTCGTTCGTCCGGTCGATCCGCGGGGCAGGCCTTCTGGAAAGACGGTACTTGCGATCGATACGGTTCAGGCCGGTGTCGGGGATACCGTCCTTATCATAGACGAGGGCAATTCGGCCCGTGTCATCATAAACGATAAAATGGCGCCGGTTCGTTGTGTGGTTGCAGGAATTGTGGATGATGTGCTGCTGCAGGTTGCTGAATAGAGGAGATACTCCACTGATTGCCGCCGGTGGTGGCAGTGGGATAGAATGCATTCAGGTGAGAAATAAAATTCTGCTATAAAAGACAGGGATATGGATGAATAATAGAATCATAGAAAACGTGACGAGCAGCCTCCATGCAATGACTGCTCCTGTAGTTCAACCTGAAAACGGCACAAACACGAAAGATAACATCAGGCGGGTCGCCCTGGGGTCGGATCACGGCGGATTCGAGGCAAAAGAGATCATAAAAACCTATCTTGGAAATCTTGGATACCACGTAACTGATGTAGGATCGAACAGCAAGGAGAGCGTCGATTACCCCGACTTTGCCCTGTTGGTCGCGAAAAAGGTCGCAAGCGGTGAGTGCGAGCGGGGTATTATGATAGACGGTGCCGGTATTGGCTCATCGATGGCGTGCAACAAGGTGAAGGGCATCAGAGCGGCGATGTGCTACAACATAAAAACGGTTATCAACAGCAGGGAGCACAATAATGCGAACGTGCTGACCCTCGGCGGACCGCTTCATACGCCTGATGAACTCTGTGAAATGGTGAAGGTATGGCTCGAAACGAGGTTTGCGGGCGGAAGGCACTGGCGGCGTGTAAACAAGATCATGGAGATCGAACGGGGAAGATGAAGCATCGAATTTTCATTTGACCAACGGTGGAAGAGGCAGGCTTGGTTCGGCCCAGTGTAACCCCGGGATTCTGTTGTGAATAATCGTTGATGTTTATTGTTTAAAAATCTCTGGTATCAAGAGGAAACCGGTATGGATCAGAAAGAGCTTGTAAACCGGATAGTGAAAGAGGTTATGGACAGGCTTTCGCAGGGGAACACTGCACGAACAGCAGCACCTGCAAATGATAGTTCGACGCAATCGGGTATCGTCATTAACGTTCCTGCCGACCTGGCGCCCTATATCGATCACACTCTTTTGAAGCAGGATGCGACAAAAGAACAGATAGAAAAGATCTGCAGAGAGGCGATCGAGTATCACTTCTTTGCCGTATGCATCAATTCAACATGGGTGTCTCTGTGTGCGAAACTGCTCCGGGGATCGGGTGTAAAGATAGCAAGCGTTATAGGTTTTCCCCTGGGAGCGATGGACAGCAGGGCGAAGGCATTTGAAACCAGTTATGCAATAGAAAACGGTGCTTCTGAAATCGACATGGTTTTAAACGTGGGTGCCCTGAAGGCACGGGAGCTCAAGACCGTTGAAGGGGATATCCGCGCCGTCCGCCGAGCCTGTCGGGGAACCACCCTTCTCAAGGTTATTATCGAAACATGCCTTCTGACGGATGAAGAGAAGGTTCTGGCCTGTGAGATAGCGAAGAAGGCGGGAGCCGATTACGTAAAGACGTCCACCGGTTTTTCGAAGGCCGGGGCGACCGCGCAGGATGTCGCACTGATGCGCAGAATAGTCGGCCCCAACATCGGTGTGAAAGCTGCCGGTGGTATTCGGAGCTTTGAGGACGCAAAGCTCATGATACACTCGGGCGCAACCAGGCTTGGAATGAGCGCCAGTGTGCAGGTCGTTACCGGCACCGCCTGATCCGGACTAGCCGGAGATAAAAGTTAAAATTCATACTGAACACACTCAAGCCGAATTGCTCGATGAACTATACAGGATCAATATGTAAACTGGAAACCTGCTGTGACTCCGATACCGCCCGGTTTGTTCCATCCGTATATATCCGTGGTCTCGCCTGCCTGTACTGTCATAAAGCTGAGCACCTTTAACCCTTCATAGATATTCCAGTTTATCCCTGCTGTGATAAGCGCTGACAGATCAACAGGAGAAACGATGTTTCTGAGTATTAGGCTGAGGGAATCGTTTACAGACCAGGAAATTTCAGGATAGAGCATGAGAGCATATTCTACATCTTCTGTGCTGCTGTTTTTTTCAGACCAGGATGCATCGGGGATGAAAAGGCCTTCTAGCCTGAAAAAGAGAGAGGTGCCGTGCAATAAATCCTGCATATGATATATTCCCCAGCTGAGGTGCAGGCTCTCCCGAAGAACAGAAACATCCGGGGACTCAGTGGGGATTGAGACCGATGCTGAGAGATGCCAGTCTACAAGCAGGTGCCCCTGAAAACTGAGGTAGGGTTTGTGCGCAGCTTCAATTCCGCCGTACAGGTATCCTCCTTCTGTTTTGATCCCATGGATTCTTGTTACAACCCTTCCGCCTGCCTGCGTATCGCTGATATGCGGTGGCAGTACATCAGTATTGTCTGTGAGCTCGGAGAGGCTGAGCTCCGGCGCCAGGAGAATGGTTTCCAGAAACGAGTAGGTTCCAAGGGGAACAAAGACAGAGGTCAGCCATGCAGCATCATCCCTTAATTCCTCGGCTGTCATATCAAGAGATAGAGCGGACGCTCCGAAGATAACATCCCCCGCATTATAGAAAAATCCCTCGCCCCATGAGACCCTGGCCTTTCCCAGTGTGGCCCTGAATCCGGGGAAGCGAACCTTAATTAACGCACGTGATATATCAAAAATAGCAGTGTCGGCTACCTGCGCATCAAGTGAGAGCTGTGCCTTAACGTTTTTATTCTTTACTGCCTTGAAGGTGAGCCTGCCGGTACCCAGGCCGGAGAGGCTCCAGTAATCCTCGTCCATCCTGGCAAGGGTATTCAGCAGGGTGAGTTTTATCGAGGTCGACATCTCGGCATTGAGCATCAGAGCTGTGAAAATTGTTAAAATGCCTGTGAGCAGCAGTTTTTTTACCATGTCAGTTCTTCCAGAGAAAAGATGTCCGGATCAAGGTGAAGATTGATCTTGATATCATTGATAAAAAATTCAGTACTGGAATTTTTTTTCAATGCATCTTTCAGTACCATATGAAAGGGGATGTTCTTCCCCGACACCTGGCGAATATCATCGATCGATATTTCCTTGAGTAATTTTCCGGAACGCGAGAATTTGTGGACTTGCCGGTACATGAAGAGCTCTTTATCAATCCACATAATCTCTTTGTAATAGGGGACATCACTGCTTTTCGCCTCAAGGCTCACTTTGTAACAGGGTGCCCCGTCTACCTCTTTGATTCCTTCGAGGTTTACCCTGTACGATTGAAGCAGGCTCTTATCACCGGTCATATCCTCATAGGACATATCGGAGCCCAGCACCGATTCTTTGAGCGCAGCGCCCTGCATCCGTATGAGCTCCTCAGCATCAGGGTAATAGAGGTAGATCTCGTTGCTGGTGCGAAGTATCTTCATCCCTTCCTCCTCCGCACTGGTGAACTCAATGAGCATGGTATCTGCGCCCTTCGAATGTGAGATAAAGGTAGTTTTTTTTGTGCCGAAACGGTCATGGATAATCAGGTAGCCGTCGGTCCATGCTGTATTGATGACCGTGTTCTTCTCCAGTTTTTTTACAACATCCTCGGCTGAAATGGCTGAAACAGAGACCGGTATTGCGAAGGTTGCTATAACGGCAAGAAAAACTCTTTTCATCATAACGCCTCCATACTGTTATATGTTTCTCAGTGCTTCTACAGGTTTCACCCTTGCCGCTTTGATGGAGGGAAGAAGCGTGGCCAGGGATGCCATACATAACGAGTAGACAAATACAAGGGCAGTCGATTTGAGATTCAGTGCAGGATAGATACTGTTAGATATTTCCATGCTGACCCCTTCCATCGCTTTGCCGAATTGTATTCCTGCAACAGAGAACGGCAGTGTTATGCCGATACCAAGAATTACTCCAATCAGCGAGCCTGCTGTACTCAAGAATACTGTCTCGATAAAGAATAGCCGGACAATTTCCCCGCCTGTCATGCCCATGGCGCCAATTGTGCCGATCTCCCTCTTCCTCTCATGGATAACCATCATTGTCGTATTGATTATGACTGAGCTTGCAAGAATAAAGAAAAAAAGAGCAATAAAATTATACATAGAAGAAGCCGTTTCAATAAAAGAGTAGGATGAGGGGATTTCTTTCCATGATTTAATCTCCAGTTCCTCTCTTCCAGCGGCATGAAATGCTGTGTTGAGCTGCCCGGCAACTTTGAAGCTGGATGCCCCCTTTTTCAGTTTCATGATAATTTCAGTAACCGAATCGCCCATGCGGAGGAGCTTCTGGGCTCGGTCCAGCGGAACAAGCAGATACTTTTTATTAAACGCCTCTACCGGAAAGCTCGCAATACCCGTTATGCGCAGTGTGACTGCATTTGACCCGCGCCGCATTGTGGTGGCAAGTATGGTAATTTTATCGCCTGTGGTTACCCCTATTTCCCGGGCAAGGTCAACGCCGAGAATTGTCTCTTTTTTGCCCGCCTCAGGAAGGCGGCCCTTTATAATATGGCTCTCAATATCCTGATAGGTTTTCTCCAGCTGAAAGTCCACTCCCATACCGATAGCCCTGTAGATCTCTGCATTTCTATAAATTCCGGCAGGGAAGTGTATCCTTGGCGACACTGTTTTGATGGAGTCATTTCGCTCGATCTCTTTTATTATTTCCGTATAATTTTCTATTCGCAGGTGGAGTGGATTGAAGTATTCGTATTTGCCGTAGTCACTGTGGCGAACTCGTATCTCCCCTGTATAATAGGTGTGCAGGTTACCTGTAAGGTCATTTTTCATCCCCTCAAGGAACGAGAAGAGGAAAACAATGCTCATAGCAGCCAGGGCTATTGCTGTGATCGAAAGAATGCTCCGCCTCTTGTTTCGCATTATATTACGGGCGGCAATAGATGCAAGTTTCATACAATCCTCCCTTATTGTTGTCCAGCCGTAGAGCGGCATGATAATTTTTTATGCCTATGATATAGGATAGCACCTACGGTACTCGACAGCACCTTCGGTCTCTATAACCGTGGCTATAGTGCCCGTGGTATATGCTGCTCACACACATCAATACCTGAGGCAGTCGGTTATGGTCATTTTCAGTGCACGCCTGGTGGGGAAGAAGGTAACTGCCACAGACAGTATGATCCCAAAGAAAAAAGCATATACCAGAGCCTCAGGATGCCAGGCGCCACGGGAGATACCTGCTATTCGGTAGCCTATATCCATGTTTCTCGACATGAAGGTGAGGTCTATCCCCCGGTTGACAATCCAGAAACAGAGAATAACCCCCAGGAGAATTCCTAACACAGAGCCTATGAGCCCGATCCCCCCGGACTCAAAAAGAAAGGCAAGCCTGATCTGCGAATCTTTCATGCCCAGGGCGCGCATCATCCCGAGTTCCCTGAACCGTTCGTAAATGGCCATAAGCATGGTATTGGAGACGCCGACAGCAGCAATGACGAATACCAGAAAGAGTATCATACGGGTTGCCGACTGCTTCATGCCGGCCAGGGCAACAAAATCACCGGCAAGCGTTTTCCAGCTCAAGATTTCGAGCCCGGGGAAATCATCGTCAAGTTTTTCTTCTAAACTCGATGCAAGCAGGTCTGCATCCGCACGCTCGGGGAATTTGAGATCGACCTCTGTAACAGCACCATGCATTTCAAGGTACCTATCAGCAGTATCCAGGGGCAGGAATATGGAGCTCCTGTTGATAACAGGATTGGGACAGTCGATGATACCGACGATATCCACGTCGATGGTCTGGACGTAGCCGTCCCTCGTCGTGGTTATAATAGTCAAGGGATACCCGACTTCAGCTCCAAGGTCTTCTGCCATCCAGGCTCCCATAAGAATACCCTCCTCACCGGACTTTAAGAAGCGTCCCTCCTTTATCGTTTCATTGAATTTGAACACACGGTTGTCCTTTTCAGGGTCAATGGCAAATATCTTTACAGGAATGGATCCATCCTGCTCAAAGGGGTTTTCTCGTACTATCAATTCCCCTCCGAATACGGTTCGAGGCGCTGAAGGTATCTTCAGCTCCTGCAGCCGTGCGGCCACTGTCTCAGGATTCTCGATTACATATTTCAGGGGAAGCTGGTCTTTCTCTTCCCAGTACTGTTGATTAAGAACCCTGGCAGAGCTTGTTTCATACCAGATGAGGTTGCGCTCCGATTCTCTTTGAGCCCCCAGGAGCCAGGAGTCTATAAAAATAAAGGTAGCAAGACCCACCGCAATAGCTGAGGAAGTGATTATAGTTCGTCTTTTATGCCTGGAGAGATTCTTCCAGGCGAGGCCAATCAGGAATTTCATTTCTATCTCCTCTCATCCGCGCTGATCTCGCCGTCATGGAGATTTACAAGCCGGTGGGCAAAATCCATCACCATTGAATCATGTGTTGAGAAAATGAAGGTCGTGTTGCGCCGTGCATTCATATCCTCCATGAGTTCCAGGATCGAACCCCCGGTTTTGGAATCGAGATTGGCTGTCGGTTCATCTGCCAGAACGATAGCAGGCTCTTTGACCAGGGCCCGTGCAATCGCCACTCTCTGCTGCTGGCCTCCTGAAAGCCTGGCCGGAACACTGTTCTCTCTGTCTGAAAGTCCGACCTCAGAGAGCAGTGCCATGCTCCTCTTCCTTATTTCTTTTGTATTCATTCCTAAGAGAGAGAGCGCAAAAGAAACATTTTCATATGCAGTCAGCACCGGTATAAGGTTAAAGGTCTGAAATACAAACCCCAGCTTCTCTCTTCGAAAGAAGGCAAGCTCTCTATTTCCTTTGGCTGAAACCGCCTGGCCGTTGATGAATATTTCACCGGAGTCCGCACGATCAATACAGCCTATAAGATTTAAAAGTGTTGTTTTTCCAGATCCCGAGGGCCCGGCGATAGAGATGAATTCTCCCTGGTCAATCTCAAGAGATACCCCCCTGAGCGCCTTGACAACGGTATCTCCTGTTTGGTAGTTTCGTTTTACATTCTCAACCTTTATCATCTTTCCCTCTCCTCTGCACTTTGTTCCTCTCGAAAAAATGTATTCAGCATGTTCGTGTCAAACAGCTTCAAAGAACCCTCTTCAGCTCCCACTATTCTTTCAATGGTGTTTTCATACATCTTTATCTTTGCCTCCAGAATTTTCCGGCTTGATGGTTTTTTATCAAGCTCCAGCAAAAGCCTGGAAATATTTTCACCCATGCATGTGCCCAGCTGAATAATCAACTCACCGGCATCATCGGGGAAGGGTGTGTTGAAAGTGCCCTCCCTGACTCCCTGCCGTACGATGCGTGAAAACAGAGAACCAAACTTTTCGAGGAATTTTATATTCATCTTATAACGAGTAATCAGATTCTCATCCCGGTACAGGACATTTGCAACCTGAAACACTAGCTCCATGTTTTTCAGTTTAATTGTTCCTATTGTGTTAAAAAGGCCCCTGAGTTTTTCTATAGAGTCGGTTTCGGCTTCAATTATCGGTCGTACAGCCGTCATCATTTGATACACCATCCTGTCGACCAGACTATCGAGCAGGTCAAGCTTGGATTTAAAGTAGTAATAGAAGGTGCCCTTTGCAATTCCCGCCTCATTAATGATGGCATCGACCGTTGTCCGGTCATACCCGGTGCTGTAGAAAAGCTTCCGGGCTGTATCGAGGATTTCATTTTTTCTAACGGTATACTCCTTTACAACGCGCATTATATATCTCCATACAGGGTTCATGTATCGACTGACGGTCAGTCTATAAAATATAGGACAAATACATCTTTGTGTCAAGCGATTTTTTCATTTTTCATTTTCAATGGGGAACCATTCCGAAGATTATCCCGTCCCTGGGTGCAATCATTCGGCAGTATTACCCTTGCCTTTGACACAAGGGTAACATCATTATTATATATGCTGTATGACTCCAGTGGAGGCAGGGATGGCGCGTGCTGATAACCGTATTTACCTCGATTATGCGGCGACGACACCCGTCGACCAGTCAGTTGTCGAAGCCATGAAACCGTATCAAAATGAGATTTTCGGAAACCCGGCATCCATCCATTCGTTCGGCCAGGAGGCTCGTGCTGCGGTTGAACAAGCACGGGAGGATATTGCATGGCATATCGGCGCGAATCCCGATGAAATCATCTTTACCGGAGGGGGAACCGAGAGCAACAACCTCGCAATTCAGGGCGCAGCATATAAACACGGGAAACGGGGGTCCCACATCGTGACCTCGGCGATCGAACATCATTCCGTGCTCAACTGCTGCCGGTTTCTCGAGCACGCGGGATTCAGGGTTACGTATGTAGGTGTGGATGAAGACGGTCTGGTCGATCCGGACGATGTGAAAAGGGCAATGGAAGACGATACCATCCTCGTTTCAATAATGCATGCGAACAATGAAATCGGAACCATACAGCCGATTGGAGAGATAGGGGAAATCGCCAGTGAGAGAGGTGTTCTCTTTCACGTAGATGCGGTTCAGAGTTTCGGGCATCTTCCCATAAATATCGGCGCACTTAAAATCGACCTGCTCAGCGCATCGGCGCATAAACTGTACGGCCCGAAGGGTGTCGGAATATTGTTTGTTCGAAGAAAGGCTGCTATCCGGCCGCTTGTGCACGGTGGTGACCAGGAGCTGGGTCTTCGCCCCTCGACGCACAATGTACCGGCCATCGTCGGGTTCGCTGAGGCGGTGCGCATTGCGCAGGAAGTCATGGGAAAAGAGGCTGAAAAGATCGCTATGCTCCGTGATGCACTTATAGAGGGTATTCTGGAAAAAATTGAGGGTGCGGTGCTCAACGGGCATCCGAAAAAGAGGCTGCACAACAACGTTAACGTCTCATTCGAATATATCGACGGGGAGTCGCTGCTTGTTGGGCTGGACATGGCTGGTATTGCGTGTTCTACGGGATCTGCCTGCAGCTTTGCGACACTTGAACCATCCCATGTGCTGTTAGCCCTCGGCGTCGAGCTGGGCGCGGTACAAAGTGCCGTCAGGTTCTCCCTTGGAAGGTACACGACTAAAATTGAGATAAACCAGGTGCTTGATATACTTTCCGGAATTATCCGGAGGATGCGAGAGACATCACCCTTTTATCGTTGGAGGCACGGATAGAAGGGCAGCCGGGGCAGTGAGGATATGCACCGCATGTGTCGATCGGCCGACCAGTTCAAAAAAACAGGATATAGAGAGCGGGATTATGAATAAAACGGTTCTCGTCGCAATGAGTGGTGGTGTCGATTCATCGGTTGCAGCCGCGCTCCTCAGGGAACAGGGATACAGAGTAATCGGTATCACCATGCAGCTTTTGCCGAAGGTGTTCAACAGTACCGAAAACACCGAGAGCTGCTGCGGCGTGAGAAGTATACGGGATGCTCAGCAGGTGGCGGCATATCTCAGGATACCGCATTATGTGCTCAATATGCGCGAACAGTTTCAAAAGCTTGTGATCGATAATTTTACCGATGAGTATCAAAGCGGAAAAACACCGAATCCCTGTATCCGCTGTAACCATTTCATCAAGTTCGGCATGCTGCTGAAGAAGGCTGATGAGCTGAACGCCGACTTTATTGCAACAGGCCATTATGCCCGGATAGAATTCGACGAAGCCAGGGAGGAGTATCTTTTAAAAAAAGGAGTAGATCCTGAAAAAGATCAGTCGTACTTCCTCTACGTTATGACACAGCCGGTATTGAAACGGACCCTCATGCCGCTCGGACAGTTCAGGAAAACCGACGTTCGGGAGCTTGCAAGGAATATGAATCTCCGCGTATCCGCCAAGCCTGAATCCCAGGAAATCTGCTTCATCGAGGGGAAGAACTACCGACGGTTTTTTGAACGGTACAGCCCCGAACTGCTTTCGCCGGGTCCTATTAAATCTGAAGAAGGTCAGGTGCTCGGCACGCATACGGGAATTATGTGTTACACAGTTGGACAGAGAAGGGGCCTTGGCATCTCTTCACATTCCCCCCAGTATGTGAAAAAAATTGACCGTACGAGAAACACGATAACGGTCGGAAGCAGGAACGAGGTGTATCATCGGGAACTGGAGGCAGATGAGGTACACTGGATCGCCGGCAAGCAGCATGGCTCTACTACTGTAACGGCGAAGATACGTTCTCTGCATATACCAGCAGAAGTAACCATCACGCCGCTCGGTGAAAAAAACATGCACTTATCCTTCAAGAAACCCCAGTGGGCGATTACACCCGGCCAGGCTGTTGTATGTTATACTGATGATACGGTGCTTTGTGGCGGGGTGATAACCCGGGGCTGGTAGAACTTTCAAAGTGGAAAAGGACATTTTCATATGAAAACCCATGAACAATATCCTGTTATCAGATTACGCGGCAAATTTCATGAGAACATCGACGATTCCGTGGTGACGGAGTTCCCGTTGACTATTTTTCTCAATAAAAATGAATTTGTTACCGTTGTCTGCACACCGGAACACCTGATCGAACTTTCAGTCGGCTTTCTTTTTTCGGAAAGAATAATTGATAGAGCGGAAGATATTATTACATCGAGAATCGATAATGGCAGGAATATTGTGTATATATCGGTGAATGAGAGACAGTATCCGGCAGAGGGTGTGCGGCTTAAGAGGTACATCACTCCGGGCTGCTTCTATTACACCACCCTGAACACCGGGGCGAAGAAGATTGAATCGAACATCAGCGCAACGAGCGGTCAATTGCTTGAGCTTGTTCATCTCGCGCAGAAAAAATCGGTTTTATACAGGATGACCGGTGGTGTGCACAGCGCTGCGTTATGCAGCAATAGTGAAATCCTGCTTTTTCGGGAGGATATCGGCAGGCACAACGCGATCGATAAGCTTGTCGGCCACTGCGTACTACACGGTATTACCATGGAAGATAAGATACTCCTGACGAGCGGGCGGATTTCGTCGGCGGTAATGGTAAAGGTAATTAACGCACGTATCCCTGTTGTTGTTTCAAGTTCGGCGCCGACTTCAGAGTCGGTCAAGCTTTCCGATAAATTCGGTATTACTCTCGCTGGTTTTGCCCGTGGAAAAAGAGTCAATGTGTATGCCAATACGCGGAGAATCACGGATGCTCAAGCAGCAACCCCCTGAATCATACTGTAGTTTTCCAATAAATTTACTAAAAATTGATCTGCATCAAGGTGTCCCGCTCTGATTTTATTCATACTCTCGGTACAGGGTTGCAAGTCAAACGAGAAGGAGATTAAAAATGGAGAGGGAAATCATCACCATAGATGAGGAAAAATGTAATGGATGCGGATTGTGTATTCCAAACTGCCCTGAAGGGGCAATTCAGATCATCGATGAAAAGGCCAGGCTCATCAGTGACCTGTTCTGTGACGGGCTAGGTGAATGCATCGGGCATTGTCCCGAAGGAGCAATCAGTGTGGAGAAAAGGGAAGCCGAGCTCTATGATGAAAAAAAGGTTATGGCAAACATCATTCCCCAGGGGGATAATGTGATACGGGCGCACCTCGAGCACCTGAAGGAACACGGAGAGATGGGGTACCTTGGTGAAGCAATGGAAGCTCTCGAAGGAAAGGGTGTCGAGGTTGCCATAGCGGATCTTCCTGCCCATTCAGGATGTCCAGGTGCGCAGGCTATGGGCTTTGAATCAGATGAGCAGGGGGATGTTGCCGAGGGTCCGGAAAGGCCGTCCGAGCTGACTCACTGGCCTGTTCAGTTTCATCTTATCCCGGTCATGGCGCCTCATTTCCAGGGAAGAGACGTGCTTCTGTGCGCTGACTGTGTTGCCTATACGGTCGGTGATTTTCACAGAGACCACCTGAAGGGGAGGGCACTTGCGATTGCATGCCCCAAATTAGATGAAGGTCAGGGCGTTTATCTCGATAAACTTGTGGCACTCATCGATCAGGCAAAGATAAATACTCTCACCGTTATGACGATGGAGGTCCCATGCTGCAACGGGCTTCTTAATCTTGCCATGCGGGCGGGTGAGATAGCTGAGCGTAAGGTGCCTATCAAATGGATGGTTGTGGGTATTAAGGGAGATATTCTCAAGGAAGAGTGGTTGTAGACTCCAAAGGTGTATGGCAAACTCTGGCGATTGCACCGGCGGTACTTACAGCATCTTCGACATTATCTGAACGCAAAGCGGCTTGATAATAATTTCCTTGACTTTTGATATTTTTATAATAAAATGTAACTAATATTATTATGTTAGTATTATTATTTATATTAAAGCGACGTGTGTCCTATACAGGATGTATCCCTGGCGGGATATGTCCTCTACAGTATATGTCGCTTCGCGGCCGATCCTTGTCAGGACTAGGTATCAAACAATAGCTTGTTCGAAGTTGCTTAGAAGAGGATGAGACACCAAGCGATATCGTGGTATCATCATTTAATGCCTGTGTGGTATTAATGCCTGTACGGTATGTAAGGTATCCCGATGGCGATATTCGGACGCGAAGTGTCCGAATAACCGTGGAGTCGAGGAAAAAAAATAATGAAGATCACCGCAAAAGGAGTGTACGCATTGAATGCACTGCTCGATCTTTCCCACAGATACACAAGTGGCGAGGTTGTTCCGCTGTCGGATATTGCCGGCCGCAGGCGGATGCCTCTCAAATTTCTTGAACAGATAATGCTCATTCTGAAAAAAGCGGGGTTTGTTGTAAGCAGAAGAGGAATAGGAGGAGGATTCATGTTGAAAAGACCGCCTGATTCAATAACAGTCGGGCAGATCATCAGGCTCGTGGACGGGACATTTGATATATTTCCTCAAGTGAAGATATCGGAGCATCCCTTCGGTAAATATGAGGAAATAGCAATACAAGAAATGCGTGATCAGGTAGTAAATGCGATCGGCGATGTCATCGATTCTGTTACGCTTGCCGATCTTATACACAGGGCTGGAGAGCTGCGTTCTACAAATACCGGGTATATGTATCAGATCTGATACGTTTTAAGTGGAAAATAAAAACTGCAGCCGATGCTCTATAATCCTGACATTTTTGTGTGTATTAGTGATGTGTGAATAAAATATGGCAAGTAAACTTTCAATCGTAAAAGGTTAAACCGATGCTTGCCAATAGTTTTTACCGAAGTTTTCCAATACTTAATAGGTCATGGACAAGAAAAAGATCATTGTTTATTAAAAAATTCTGGCACCTGTGCCCTTGGTACAAAATATGTTGTTCGCTAAGTTTCATCCCTTGTTGGGCTGCCTGCGGCATGAAGAACTACATTCAGCCGGCCGCAGTTCGGATGAAACAGAGTTATAATGGATAAAACTATCATTATCATTGGAGGTGACTATTAATGAATAAAAGGGAATATGCATTCGAAACGAGGACGCTCCATGCAGGGCAGAAACCGGATTCCGACACCCTTTCGCGCAGCGTGCCGCTGTACCGGACGAGCTCCTACGTATTCAGAGACACAAAACATGCAGCGGATCTGTTCGCGCTCAAAGAAGCGGGCAACATCTACACGCGAATTATGAATCCGACGCAGGATATTCTTGAAAAACGTATGGCATCGCTTGAGGGCGGCGCGGCCGCTCTTGCGCTGGCCTCCGGCACTTCGGCAATTTTCTATTCTGTCATCAATATATGCTCAAGTGGTGATGAAATTGTTTCCGCCAACAATCTCTACGGCGGAACCTACACCATGTTTAAAAGTATTCTTCCGCAATTCGGAATACGTACGAGTTTTGTTGATCCTTCTTCCCCAGCAAACTTTGAAAATGCTGTTTCTGAGCGGACAAGAGCCCTCTATATCGAAACAATAGGAAACCCCGTTCTGCAGGTTACGGATATCGAAGAGATAGCAGGGGTTGCGAAAAAGCATCATCTTCCGCTTATTGTGGATTCCACCTTTACCACACCATACCTGCTCAGGCCGATTGAGTACGGAGCCGATATCGTATGTCATTCAATGACCAAGTGGCTCGGTGGTCATGGTACGGCAATCGGCGGTGTTGTTGTGGATGCGGGAAAGTTCGACTGGAGTGACAGCAGATTCACGCTTTATAACGAAGAAGATGAAAGTTACCATGGTGTGCGATGGGCAAAGGACCTCGGTGATATGAACAGTGTGGCCTTTATCATGAGAATGCGGCTTGTTCCGCTCCGCAATCTGGGTGCCTGTATATCTCCGGACAATGTGTGGCTTTTTCTTCAGGGCATAGAAACCCTGCACCTCCGGATGGAGCGGCACAGCAAAAATGCCGAAATGGTTGCCCGGTATCTGAAAGATCATAAAAAGGTGAGCTGGGTCAGGTACCCGGGGTTGCCCGACGATCCTTCCTATGCTGTTGCATCGAAGTATTTGAAAAAGGGATTCGGCGGAATGGTAGTATTCGGCATTCAGGGAGGGCGGAATGCAGGCGAGAAGTTCATCAACAGCCTTGAGCTTGTATCACACCTGGCGAATGTTGGGGATGCCAAAAGCCTTGCCCTGCACCCTGCGAGCACATCGCATTCGCAGCTCAGCGAGGAACAGCAGGCGGAGAGCGGGTTGACCCCCGATCTCGTTCGTCTTTCCATAGGCATCGAGAATGTAGATGATATTATCGATGATATCGATCAGGCGCTTTTAAAGATATAATTCGGTGGACAATTTTAACAATACGGGAGAGGTGGCATGAAAAGGATATATACAGACAACTCACTATCGATCGGGAGAACGCCGATTATCAAATTGAACAGAATTACAGACGGCGGCAGTGCCGATATACTTGCGAAGATCGAAGGGAGAAATCCGGCGTATTCCGTTAAGTGCCGTATCGGCGCCTCCATGGTCTGGGATGCCGAAGAGCGGGGCGTGCTGGGGCCCGGCAAGGAAATTGTTGAAGCCACGAGCGGAAATACGGGTATTGCACTCGCATATGTGGCGGCTGCACGGGGGTATCCGTTAACGCTCACAATGCCGGATACCATGAGTATCGAGCGGCGGAAGATTTTGAAGGTTTTTGGCGCGAATCTTATCCTCACTGATGGATCTCTGGGTATGAAGGGCGCTGTCGATGCTGCCCAGGATCTTTATAACAATAACAGGGAAAAATATGTTTTGATGGAACAGTTTACAAATCCTGCTAATCCGGCAGTTCATGAATCGACAACCGGACCGGAGATATGGGAAGATACAGAGGGCCGAGTCGATGTAATTGTTTCCGGCGTCGGAACTGGAGGAACCATTACCGGCATATCGCGTTTTATGAAAAAGAAGGAGGGAAAAAAAATTATGTCGGTAGCGGTAGAACCGGTACACAGCCCGGTCATAAGTCAGAAGCTGTCAGACAAAAAGCTCGAGCCCGGGCCACATAAGATTCAGGGTATCGGTGCCGGATTCATTCCGCAGAATCTCGACCTGACAGTGGTGGACAGGGTGGAGCAGGTAAGCAATGATGAAGCTCTTGAATATGCACGCCGGCTTGCGAAGGAAGAGGGAATTCTATCAGGAATTTCATCCGGAGCCGCTGCTGCTGTGGCCGTGCGTCTTGGAAAGATCGAAGAGTTTACCGGTAAAACTATCGTGGCCATTCTCCCGGATTCCGGGGAACGCTATCTTTCCAGCGTGCTTTTTGAAGGTCTTTTTGACAGCAGAACGGGACTCTAATCACAGGAACTTCTTTTTTGCAAGCGACTTGCCGGTTGGGGTGAGAAAAAGTTTTTCAATATACCTGCTGAGTTTTTCTTTGTCCAAAGTTTCCGCTTTTTCCTCAAGATTTACAAGACAGTCGGCATCGTACAGGATTCGAAAATTATTAGTATCGATGACGCCCGGTGTGTGATGGTGGGCGATGATTTCACATATTTCATCAATATCCTCCATCCGCAGCCCGAGGCGCAGGAGCATCTTTCGGGCGACTCCGGGCCCTTCTTTTTCCTGTAGTTTGCCCTCCGATGAACCGTACTTTTCCTCCGCCACTTTTATGCCGACATCATGCAGGATACTCGTCGGCATGAGAATGTGCCAGTCACCTTCTTCTTCTTTCAGAATCTCTTCTGCATACCCCATAACCTTCTTCGCGTGATCGATACGCTTTCTGTCATCACCGAAAAAAATCTCCATATCATGAAGCAGCTTCGCCTTGATAGTTTGTGTCCTGTTCTGCATGAAATTGTCATACGCCCTTTCTCCCACGCAGTTTTTCGCGAGTTTGCACCATTCGAGACAGCTCTGATCCTGATATCGCATAACAACGGTTTTGCATCGCGGGCAGACCCCCTTCAATTCGTCAGTCCATATTTCGACTTCCGCTCCGCAGTTCGGGCAGTCGAACATCTCTGGTTTCGGGTGACGCAACAGTTTCGATCCTGGACATACAGTATGCATTGCAGACGCTCCTATGCTTATTTTAGTGATTGAAAAAGTGTTTCACTGTTACAGGCACTGACATTAGAAGTTGTTAGCCTAATGATAGAATGTCGACGCTGATTTACATATGTATAATACAAAACAAATAATATTACTATTGTATCATTTTTTTTAGATTTGTAAAGAAAAATATTAGTTCGATAGTTGATTAAGTCAGGTTTTGTGATACTATAGGTACGTAAACCTGTCAATCATAATATGGTACAAATTATAGGCAAGTTAAACTTCAAACGTAAAAGTTTCAGACCGATCGGGCTCGTTGATAAGTATTCTATCGTTATAAATAAACAGCCGAGCCCATTCTGACGACCGAAGGTCGGAAGGACGCTTGCCTAATGGTTTTTACCTATAGAATGTAATGATATAAAATTTTAACATAATGGGTCAGTTGAGCATAAAAATTCTGGTACAAATAACCAGAATCTTAATGAATAAAACCATAACTCAGAAAGTGATTTTTACTTACAGATCTGTACGTAGCAGCACCTATAGGGAGTACCCCATGCCGGGCTATATCGGAAACCTGGAAAAAATAGTCAACCTCATCTCGGAGCTTGTGATCAGCAACATGAAGTTCTTTCTTTTAAAGAACGAAAATCCCAAAAAGAACGCCATAATTGCAACCATGCTTTCATTGCCCGAACTGAAACAGTCGATCAACGAGTTTCGCATCTACAAGAACTGGGATGCAGATGCTTTTATAGAGTGGATCAACAAGATAAAGGATATAAAGGTTTTTAAAATTACGGTTAATGTCGTGCAGATTGAAGATTATTGATAATTCACTTCTCATTTTGTCCCGGGTAGAAGTTGTGTACATCCCTGGCGGGATTGATCCCTGGCGGGATACACCACTTCGCGGCTGAGTATTTAAAATAACTTATTTAAAACCACTGAGCAGCCGAATACGGTTTCTGAAGTAAAACCCGGCCGCAGCATCGTGAAATCCGATTTTTTCAAACACCGCTTTGAAATCGCGCGTAATAAAATCGCGTGCCGGTGCGCATTCAATGTATTTGAAAAAGGCTTTCATGCCGGGGCCCTGCTTTTTGAGGTCAATCTCATTCCAGTCAAAGATAAAGAGCTTTCCTCCAGAATGCAGGGCATTATAGGCGTTTACGAGAATTTTTTCCCTTTCCTCCTGTTCAAATCCATGGATAACGAATGATATGAACACCTTGTCAAACTCATCGCGAAAGGGAAGTGGTGATTCTATTCGCATATCTTCGAGCCTGATATTTTTAAGCCCTCTGCATTTTTTTTCAATCTGTTTCTTCATCTCAGGGCTTATTTCAAGAGCGGTAATGTTTCCCCCGTTCAGATATTTGCGCATGAGCAGTGCATTCCTGCCCGTGCCTGCGCCGAGGTCGAGTATTCTGTCCTGCGCTTCGATATGCATGTCCGAAATAGCCCTTTTTATGAGACCGGTGTACAGTCCAGCTGTACCGATGTTTATGAAAAAATCGTAAAAGCGTGCTTCGAAACCTCTTATTTCAATATCCGGTGTTTGTTTGTTGTTCATAAAGAGACTTCTCCTCTCAAGTGCATGGATGCCTGCACACCTGCTGTACACTCTGTTCCAGCTTTTTTGTAAAAATTTCGCTATCATCACTGTAGTGCATCGGTTTACCGAAGGAAATACAAACTTTCCCTCTTTTCGGGATAAATCTTCCGGGCGGTAGAACGGAATGCATGCCCTGAATACAGACGGGAAGTACAGGAACACCGGTCCGTTCTGCTAAAAGCGAAACACCTCCCCTGAAGCTTCCCATTTCTCCGGTTTGGCTTACCATTCCCTCGGGAAAGAGAAGGATCCAGAAGCCGGCATCGATAAGCTCGCCAGAATACTCGAAACTCGGCCTGTACGCGGTGCTTTGCGGAAAAGGGAACGTATTGAAGAGGAGGGTGACGATCATGTATAAAACGCCATGCAGCATTCGTTTGAATGGCTTCCGATTCGCTCCTGTTTTTTCTCCGGCACCTGCCCGTGATTCGCTTTTCGGCGCGGTTCCCAGATGCGAGAAGTAGGCGTAAAACCTGTTCAGACCCATGGCTGGAGAAACAAGAGGCCGGTAAGGTCGCGGTAGCGCAACAAGAAGTGCGAGTGGGTCCAGGTCCGATGAATGATTTGCACAGATTATACAGGGGCCGCTGATTTCGTTCAAATTTTCAAGCCCCTGTACCGTCAGCCTGCACGGTATCCTGAATGCAGGCAATATTATGCAGTTCAGTAGAAACCGGCGAAGCAGAGAGACCCATTTTTTTCTCGTCCATCGGGGCATGGCAAGGTGTGTCCGGTATTCAGGCTTTTCGGCAATTGTTTCGAGGTCCCGAAGGGTGGTTTCAGGCCCAATAACAGATTCGTCGAAGCTTACTCCATACCTTCTCTCAATCCTGCACACAACCTCGATCAGATCGAGTGAGTCAAGGCCAAGGTCCTGAACGAGCCGCGTGTTTTTATCTATTCTTCCCGGAACAATTCCTTCAAGTAGTTTTTGAGACTCACCAGCCGGGACAGTCTGCTCATGTGAGAGCACCGCACTTTTTACAAGGTTTTTCTGCACCTTCATCGTGGAAGTTCGGGGGAAATCCGGTTTTTGCCACAGGGAAAAACTTCTGATCCGCTGAAAGGGTTGAAGTTTCCTATTAGTCTGTCGGATAACCGCTTCGGGATCGATGCCCGATTCGGTGAGAAGAACGGCGTGTATGATCTCCCCTTGCGGCCCGGGTTTACCCATGACAACCGCTTCCCGAATACCGGAAATTCCATTTAGTACATGCTCGATGTCCTCGGGGTACACGTTTTGTCCGTTCGATGTGACGATGACATCCTTTTTTCTTCCCTTGATATAGAGCTGCCCGTTTTCGTCGATTTCTCCTAAATCACCAGTTTTCAGCCAGCCGTCTTTCAGAACCGATGCCGTTTCATCCGGATTTTCGAAGTAACCGGTCATTACATTCTGTCCGCGAACGAGTATCTCTCCGTCCGGGCCTATTTTAACCTCTCTGCCGGGAAAGAGCTCGCCGACCGATTTTCTGTTGTGCTTGAAGGGATTGAACATGGATACGATGGGCGCGGTTTCCGTGAGGCCGTACCCCTGAAATAATGCATATACGATCCTTCTCCAGAACTCGTGAGTTTCAGGATCGAGAGGAGCACCGCCTACGATGAATGCCCAGAAGTGAAGCCCGAGCAGCCGGTGAATGTCGAAAAAAATCGGGACCCGCAGAGGATAAAACAGATTCTGCCAGCGATCCCATTTTCGCTCAAATGCCTTGATTTTTCCGTTTGAGATAAGCTCGGATTTTACGTAATCCATCAGCATCTTCATAATGCGTGGTACGGTGATGAGCGCGAGTATCCTGTCTCTTTTAATTTTTCGTACAAGTGCGGCCGGCGATGTATCATCAGTAAAATATACTCTGCTACCCAGTATAAGAGGCAGGAATATTCCGGTCACCTGCCCGAACATGTGGCTGAACGGAACGGTGCAGAGGAGCCGCAGGGGAGTAAAAATTTTTACAAGCTGTTTCTTTGTCTGCAAACCGTTTTCGATGGGTTCGAGGTTTGAGAGGATGTTTTCATGGGTGAGCATAACCCCCTTGGGCTTCGAAGTTGTGCCTGAGGTAAACACGATTGCTGCAAGGTCCGTCCTTTTGACCTGCTCGGGTTCAACCGCCTGCTCGGTATGAAACTGGTGGATAGTATTAAGTTTTATAATGCTGACGGTATCGATGGAACTGATGCTGTGTGCTTTTTTAGGTGGTTGCGGTGCTCTGCCGGTATCTCCTTGTTTCAGGGAATCGGGGGCATTGTCAAAGCCATTGCCGTGGCTGAAGATGCCGGATGCTCTACTATAATATGATGTATTGGAGTATCCGTCGCCGGTTGCTCGATTGAAATCTGTCAGAATAAGTACAGGTTTGGTCTTTGCAATAACGCTTTCAACAAACTCCGGTGAAGAGGCGGAGTCAAGCGGTACAACAACCACGCCCAGGAAAATTGCTGCAAAATAGGCGGCGACCCATTCAGGCGACTGCTGCCCCAGAATGACGACAACCTCGCCCCTCTGTATTCCCCTTCGCATCATTTCTGCGCTGAGTCCGAGTATACATCTTCTCATTTCACCGTATGTGAATGTCTGTTCCCTGTAACCCCGCATACCGACAACGTAGGTCCGATCGTTCCATTCTTCCATCATATCAAGGTATTCACCGAGATTTTGATGGATTATTCTGGTGAGTGATTGGGAAGCTTTCATACGTCTTTTACCGGTTTGCTCTCCGTTTTTTTTCCATGACCGTTTTCAGAGCAAAGTCCGCAGTATCTCGCTCTCATCAGTGTGAATTGTGTACTTATGGACTGTGCGGGGTACGAGCAGGGTTTCGCCCGTGGAGAAAACAAACTCACCATCTTTCCAGAGTATACTGCCGGTTCCGTCGACGATATTGAGTGTATGAAAATGCTCATTTTGGAATTCCGTGTCAAAATCACAGGTGTATTTCAGCAGGTCTATGTTGAAGAATTCGCTGCGGACAAAAGTGTGAACGGCATTCTTTTCGGACCGGTCGTACGGAATTGCCAGTTGTTTCATGTACGCATTGTACTCTGATTCGGGAAAGTAGTTGATAACATCGAGCGCCTTTTGTATATGCAGAGGGCGGGGTTTTCCGTCAGCCCCCATTCTTCCCCAATCGTACAGCCGGTAGGTGGTATCTGAATTCTCCTGTATTTCACATACCATTATTCCCTCTAACAACGCATGCACGGTGCCGGATCTGATAAAAATGAAATCGCCCTTTGAAACGGGGTGCCTGGTCAAACCTTCCTCTATTCGGCCACTTTCGATGAGTGCTCTGAATTTCTCCCGCGTCATTCCTTTTTTGACGCCGAGTATCAGCTCGGCATCGGGAGGTGCATTCATTACGTACCAGCATTCATTCTTGCCGAGCTCGGTCGGACTTTCATGGGTGCGGGCATACTCGTCATCCGGATGTACCTGTACTGAAAGCTTCCGGTTCGCATCTATGTACTTTATGAGGATCGGAAACCTGCCGTTTTCTGTCTCGGGGCAGATATCGGTGTTGTACGTTTCAATAAGCTCACGGAGAGTCTGCCCTCTGAGTGGGCCGTTTGCGGCCACACTTATATCCTCGTCGTGGTCTGAAATTTCCCATGACTCGGCAACGATTTTTTCCGGCGCTATATTCTTCCCTATCTTTTCGAGGTTCCTCCCACCCCATATATAATTTTTATAGATCGGTTCGAATTTCAGCGGATACAGGTCTTGTGCCGGCATTTTTACCTCTATTTCTCATTGTTAAATTTAATCGATCTGCTAATATAGAACAGTATAATACGGTTAAACATTTTTTTGAAGTGCCTGTACATGCCCGTTTCTGCATATACTGTTGGCACTGTTGCCCTATTGAATCTACAGCGATTTGATCACGTGTAATTATTTTATACGTACCGGAGTATTACTTCAATATTTTTGCCAATTTTTTTCGATTTGGAGGTTGAGGATGGCGGAAGACAATAAGAGGGTTCTGGCCATTGGGGCGCATCCTGATGATGTCGAGTTCATGTGTTCCGGGACACTCAGGCTTCTCAGGGATAGAGGGTATGAGATCAGCATCGGGGTGCTGTCGAACGGAGATTGCGGTTCAATGGTAGAGGACCAGGAAAGCATTACGAAAACGAGGAGAAGCGAATCGGAGGATGCGGCGGCCCTGCTCGGCGCTTCGTTTTTTCCGCTCGGGGAGCATGACCTTCGTATTGAGCTTGATGACCGAACAAAGATGAAGGTAACCGAGCTCGTGCGAACGATTGATCCGCTCATCGTATTCACACATCCCCACGAGGATTACATGATCGACCATGAGGTAACGAGCCGCCTGGTGAGGACTGCCTGTTTTGCCGCGTCGATTCCGAATTATCAGACATATTCTGTGATGCCGTACAAGAGAACATCCCACATACCCTACCTGTTCTACTGGTCACCCCTTGAGGGTATGGACATATACGGTGATTTCGTGCCACAGAAGATACATATCGATGTTTCCGGGCAGATTCGGTTCAAGGCTGATATACTCGCGTGCCACAGAAGCCAACGTGACTGGCTTATGGAGCAGCACGGCATGGACAAGTATATCGAGACCATGAAAAACACGGCCCGCCGCTACGGCAGGCACTGCACCTTCGAGTATGCAGAAGGCTTTATACAGCACAGGGGCAATGCATATCCCCAGGACAACATTCTGAAAGAAATACTGAGAGATCTCGTTGAGGAACAGGCCCCGGCTGATTGTGCCACATAAAAGATTGTTCAGTCGCTCTGAAATCTCAATTGTGGTGACACAATACTTATTTATCGGGATAGGCCGCTGTCAAGCGGTGTTCTCTCGGAAGGGTAATTATGGCGACATAGTACTTAAATAGTGGGATAAATGGTCGTTAAACGATATGCGGAACACTTTTACAGAGCCCATGTGCAAAATACTGTATCTGTATTGCCACTACAACCTGTCATATTCACTTAGTTCCCACCTGTTTTCGTCTATATTCAGGCGATAGGTATAAAACCACATATCACCGTTGTCCATAAGGTAGAACATGACGAATGTACTCCGCGAACCTGTGTCTCCCGTGCCCCTCGCATGTCCGACATCGATCTGCCAGACCCCGTTTATCGGAAATGCGCTGTAGTTGTGGGTATGGCCGCATACGTAGGCCTTCACCCCGTAAGAGGCAAGAGTGCTCCAGAAACGGTCGCGGTTTGCAGCATACTTGTTGAGAGAATCGGTCGTATGCCGCGCTCGCCCGCTTTCTTTATCCGGTTGCGGGTACGCGGGTTCATGGCCGAACACGAGGATTGCCGGTTTCGTGTTCATATTGAGGTCATCAACGAGCCAGCTATAGAGGGAGTCGGAGATATCGCCGTCCGTTCCGGTATCGCTCGAACCGTCGAAATATTCGTTCAGCACAATGAAATGTGCATCACCGTAGTCGAAGCTGTAGGTTGTTTCAATGCTTCCTGGAGGGCCGCTGTTTACAACCTTCGGGAGGCTGTTTCCGCCCCGGTTGAATTCCCTCAGCCAGTTCATGTATGCAGTTGTTTCGGCCTCATGATTTCCTGTCACCGGGTACCAGAGATAGTTTTTCCCGATATATTTTCGTATCGTTTCCAGGGTTTTTTCCGGCGGGTCTATATCACCCGGAGATACCATAAAACGCCCGGGACCTCCGAACTCAAGCTGTTCACACGTGTTTCTGAAGTGATCTATTTTGTTTCCCGTGTAGTTCCGCATGTCTGCTGCGGAAGAAAAGACGAGCTGGATTTTCCCATCGGGCAGGGCAAAGTCGATATAGGTGTACTCCGTCGCATTGCATGCGGCAAGTAAAAGCAGCATAACTGTTATTAGTACTGTTGATTTAAGTATCAAGTTTTTTTTCACTATATGTATCTCTGTATGAATATTATTATCGTCGTTTTAAAAATCGTAAACCGATCATCGATTTCACAGTCCACCGTTTTACATTGTTAATTTAAATCATTCTGGTATGATGGAATAGTTCGATTTTATCCTTTTATATAAAAAGAGGATGCAATATCGTTGACAAACTAACATACTATAAAATAAAAGTATCGATATACTAACTATAGAGATAAAACGGCGTGAATAGTAAAGAGCTGAATAGACTCGAGATATTGGACAAAATCAGGGAAGTATACTACCGAAGCACCGGTATGGTTATTTCCTTTCACACGCCGGGTACAAAATACACCCTCGATTTTTTTCCGAAAACAAAAAAGAGCAATTACTGCAGCCTTATCCAGTCAAAAAAAGAGGGAATGAAGAGATGCACACAGAGCGATATTATTGGGTTGAAGGAAGCGAAAAAGAGCAATGAATATTTTGTGTACGAATGTCATGCGGGTTTGATCGATGTCGCTATTCCGCTTGTATACAGGGGGAAGGATATAGGTTCGATCTATACTGGGCAGGTGCTTACCCGGAAGCCGACTGAAAAGCAGTTTGAAAAAGTGTACCAAAACCTGTCTTTTCTTGGAATCGATTATCAATTACTTAAAGAGAGCTATTTCAGGACGCAAGTCGTCGACAAAGATAAGCTGCAGTACTTTGTTAAACTGCTCGCTCTGATAGGTAACTATATAATCACTGCGGAAAATGAACTGTTTCTACAAAAAAAGATCATCGAGAAAAACAGGGAACTTTACAAAAAGGAGAATGAGAAGGTAAAACTTGAGAGAGCGCTCAAAGACTTGAGCATATCGGTGCTGGAATTCGAAAAGAAGGCAACAGAAGAGTTTGAAGCTCTATACGGGAGGAATTCACAGAATAACAATATTATCTCGAAGGCGCAACTTTTTATAAAATCAAATTATAGCAGGAACATCAAGCTCGATGATGTCGCTGCGGCCGTGTATCTTTCGCCGAATTATTTCAGCTCGCTATTCAAAAAAATAACCGGATACACATTCAGTCAATATCTCGTAAAGAAACGCATCGATGCCGCAAAGAAGTTTCTCACCCAATCAGATATTCCCATAAAAGAGATCGTTTTAAAAGTTGGCTTCGACGACTACAACTACTTCAACCGCACCTTTAAGAGAATTGAAGGCATCCCCCCGGCAGAGTACAGGAAGAATTCTGTACAGTAGCTGTATCCTCTTATTCTCATAGTTTTCGTCAACAGTAGCTACAATTATGCAGAAAAGATTTTTATCTCAAATTTAAAAGAAAAAGAGTTGACAGGATTCTTTTTGGTGGTAGAATGGCCTTTAAAGCGCTTTAAATCATTTTACATGGTGTGAATATTTCTTTTGCTAATTATTAGAGAAGCACCGAATTTTTTAAAATGCTAACAGAGCTCTAAATCAGGGCTTAATAATTTAAATCAATGAAGGAGGTAGTAATTATGAAGAAAAAATTGTTTTTTTTATTGACGGTGCTGTTTGTTTTTCTCTTGATAGGAGCACCCTTCCTTACCGCTGGAGGTAAAAAAGAGGGGTCAGCATCTAAATCTGCTAAAGAGAAACAGGTGGAAGTTACCGTTTGGTGTATGGCGTTTGATCCGCATGTTAATGGGTTTAACAACGTAATCGAGGCTTTCCAAAAGACTCATCCGAATATTAAGGTTGTTCTTGAGCCGCAACCAGGTCAAGCAGAAATGGTGTCAAAGATGCGCTCCGCTTTGAGCGCGGGTAAGGGTGCACATGCATTTACGACACCGGGAACAACTATAACGGAGTGGGTTGTACCGGGTAATCTACAACCTGTTTCGCCTGAAGTCGTTACAACAGAACAGGTTAAGAGGGATTTCCTCCCTGAAAATTACATCCAGTGTCATATTGATGAGCAAATTTGGGGTATTGGAATCCCTGACCCTCCGGGTGATGCGGGAATTATAGTGAACGTTGATCAACTGAAAGAAGCAGGTCTTCCGGTTTTGACAAAGTTTGACAGCATCGACCAGCTTATTAGTTATGCCACAAAGCTTGCAAAATATGACGGAGGTAAACTGGTGCGTGGCGGTCTTTCCTTTCAGGAATCAAACGACCCGAATTTTTTTTACAGTTATTTAGTCGATAATGGAGGAAAGTTCTGGAATAACGATGCACAGAAGTTCACGCTTCAAACCCCTGAGGCTCGAGAAGTACTTCAGTTTTTCTATGATCTGTTTTATAAGTATAAGGTTGACAGTGTCGAGCTTCCTGATACATTGAGTGCTTTAAGTCAGAATTTGACTTCTATGGGGTTTATGTGGCCGGAGTTTCTTCCTTTTGCTGAAAGCCTGTACCCTGATCTTCATTTTGCGTTTATTATGAAACCTCCTGTTTCTGGAGACAAGCCACCTGTATTCAGTCATACAGATACTTGGAACGTGGTTGTACCAAAATATGTATCAGGTGCTGAACGAGATGCCATCTTTGAATTTCTCAGATTTCTCATTTCTGAGGACGGTCAGCTCCTTTTCCTTGACGCAAATCCTGGCCTTTCACCGTTGAAGAGCCTTGTATTTAATGATCCGTACTATAAGACAGGAAAGGGGAAATATCTCGCGCCGGTTATCGCAGCAATGGAGGAAGGGCAGTACAGATTTTGGGGTCCGTTCATCGATGCTGATGTGATGCTGTATGACATTCTATGGCCAAATATGGATGCTCTTTTCCACAAGCAAATGACTGTGGATGAGTGCCTTGCAAAGATGGAAAAAGAACTTAACGAGCAGAATGCTCGAACTCGGGCCAAATATCCTGATGCACCGAAGACAATCATCTATTATGATAGTCTACCGCCGGGATTGGGGCTCTAAGATCTCATTGATATCCCGGGGATATTATTTATCCATTTTATGAATATGTTGTAAGTTATCATCCCCGGGGTATTCTTTTCTTCCAAATGGAATGAAGGCTTATGGCTTCAAAATCTTTTATTAAAAGAAAATACCTGTTCCCGATTGCGGTTCTTGGACCCATTTTCGTTTGGTATATCCTGTTTATGTACTATCCAATGGGGTATTCTTTGTGGTCTTCTTTGCACCTCTGGGTGGTTGAAAATCCTTTAAAAAGCACTTTCATCGGTTTAAAAAATTATATAGACCTGTTTACAATTGACCCTCGGTTTAAGAAAGCACTGATAAATACACTTATATACGTACTCACCAAGTCTATTGTGGTTATACCTGTCGGGCTGCTGATCGCTTCATGTCTGGAGTATATCAAAAGGGGACAGCGTTTTTATATTTTTGCTGTTTTTCTTCCAGCATTATGCTCTGCAACTGCAGTGGGAATTCTTTTTACATATCTTTATCAGCCTCGCTTTGGATTATTTAATACTTTGCTAAAACGGGTTGGCCTTGAGACACAGCCATTCTTAAGCAGCCCGAAGCAGGCACTCTACTGTGTTATTGCAACAGATAGCTGGCAGTATATAGGTTTTACCACTCTGATTTTTTTTGCAGGTATAATGAATATGCCGGCCATGTTTATAGAGGCAGCAAGGGTTGATGGAGCTGGCCCTTTACGGATATTTTTCTTAATAAAACTACCTCTCCTCGGACATACGATTATTTTTCTTACGGTATACACAATCATCAATGCATTTCAGTTTTTTGATTTTATTTTTATAATGACATCAACAGGAGGAGGAACGGGTGGTGCCGCAGGAGGACCTGGCTATTCAAGTTATGTATTGAGTTTACTGGTGTATAACGAAGGAATGCTTCGTATGCAGATAGACAAAGCAACATCCGTTGCAACCATAATGCTTTTGATCGTTATGTGTCTTACGCTGCTTCAATTTAAGATACTGCGGCCGAAATGGGAGTATTAGTATGTCTTTGTCAAAGAAACAAATGAGAGGGTTACAAAAACAGTTAGCGACCCATTTAATTTTAGTTACTCTCAGCCTGGTATTTGTAGTACCCTTTATCTGGATGTTTTTATCATCCTTCAAGCCTGCTCTTGAAATCATTAGGATGCCACCAACGTTCTTTCCTGAAAAATTTACATTCATGAATTATAAAACTATATTTGAACGCCTCCATTTCTGGCGTTATTTTTTAAACAGTATTATTGTTTCTATGTCAATCACAATAATTGCAATGTTTACAAGCAGTCTTGCAGGGTTTGTATTTACCAAGTTTGACTTCCCAGGAAGAGAACTGATATTTATAATTTTTCTCACAGGATTAATGATTCCCTTCGCTGTTCTTGTTCTGCCAATGTATCTGCTTGTTTCAAAGATCGGATTGCAGGATAGTTATCTCGGTCTTATTCTCCCATTATGCGTCAGCCCTTTTGGAATATTTCTTGTGCGCCAGTTTATGGAAGGGATACCAATAGAAATGGTTGAAGCAGCTCGGATCGACGGTGCATCCAATATGTGGATTTATTTTCGTATAATGGTGCCGCTGTCTTCTGCCGGTATAGGGGGTGTTGGAGTTTTTACTTTTCTCTGGACATGGAACCAATTATGGTGGCCGCTTATGATTATTTCAAAATCCGATATGCGTACCCTGCCTCTAGCAATTGCTGCGCTTACATTTCAACATGCGAAAAGGTACGACATGATAGTTACAGGCGCCTCAATCGCTGTAATCCCCGTAATGATAGTATTCGCCTTTGCCCAAAGACGTTTAATACGAGGTGTTACATTGACCGGTATGAAGGTCTGACAAATATTGTTTTGTGATGAACGGAAATGTGATTTATAAATTTAAAAGCGGCGTAAGTCCCCCTGGGGAAAGTCCCTGGCGGGATCGAGTATCAACGGATAACTGATTTGAATTTACTTAGAAGCTGAAAGGAGTATTGGATTATGAAAAAAAGAAAGCGATTTGTATTTTTTTTATCTCTAGTTTTCGTTTTTATTTGTCCGGTAATAGTTTTTTCACAGACTGCCGAGGTGGTTGGAACAATAGAGAATAAATCAATCAAAATGGACGGTATTGCATGGGATGGAGAGAATATCTGGGTTGTGACGTACCAAAGCAGCCCTATTGAGTGGAGAATAGCAAAATTGGATAGTAATGGTGGAGTCCTTTTTTCGTTTAAAGTACCAGTTAACAGTCTGGACAATATTCATAATTTTGGTATGACAAATATTACTTCGGATGGTAAAACAATTTGGGCAAATCATTGGAATGAAGGTCTTATCTATCGTTTCACCAAAAAGGGGAAAGTGGTTAAAAAATTCGGAATTTCTTCAGTTAATCAGCTTATTCCCGTCGGTATTACGTGGGATGGCACCTATCTCTGGGTGTTCCACTGGAGCAACAGGAATATCTATAAATTGGATCGAAAGGGAAAAGAACTTAGTCAAATATCCTTAAGGAAAATTTCGCCACCTCCAGATATGGGCCTTGTGTGGGATGGCACGTATTTTTGGGTTGGAAGTAAAGGCGCGAACCGCGTAATGCGAATTACTCCTGATGGACAACAAAAAGGTTTTATACGCGGACCAAAAAAGGGGGGCGGAATACGTGACCTTGATTGGGACGGAGAACATCTTTTACTTCTTTATCAGCAGGATAGTAAAATTTATAAATTGAAAATTCATGATTAATCGTGGCTGAGCTGATTTTATTGAGATATTCCGTTTGAATCTCCTTGATAATTCAAGGGATTGAGATTTTCTAAAGGAATAACATGGTAAAGTTAAAAGATGTAGCACATTACGTAGATGTATCAGAAGCAACGGTATCTCTCGTTATGAATAACAAGACGGGGGTGAATAAAAAAACGAGGGAAAGGGTCCTCCATGCAGCCAAAGAGCTAGGGTATTACCCGAATAATATAGCCAGGGGTCTGGCTATGAAAAAAACAAATACAATTGGTCTGGTGATTACGGATATCGAAAATCCATTTTTTGGAAGTATCACCCGACTGATTGATGAGAATGCCCTCGCTGAAGGATATAATCTGATTCTATCTGTGTCTAACGATGATTTGTCACTTGAAGATAAAATAGTATATGACTTTATTGGAAAGAGGGTTGATGGGGTTATAATAGTACCAACTCTGACTCCAAGATCTGATCTCTCGTATTTTGAGCAGCTTCGTGTACATGATATACCATATGTATTTGCAACTACATACTATCCGGGTATCCAGGGCAGCTGCGTGATGACTGATTTGGAAGACGGCTCTTTTCAGCTAACAAAGTATCTAATTGAGCTCGGCCACAGAAAGATACTCTTTTTAGTCAGTAGTAATAGTGATATCGCTGTATCTAAATTGAGAATTGATGGGTTCCGTAGGGCATTTAAAGAGGCTGGTTCTGAGGTCAATAAAAACTTGATTAAAAATTGTACCCATCCTGATTTTAATTGCGGGTATGAAACGACCATTAAAATGGTCCGTCGCCGGAAACCGGATGCAATCATGGCAATTAACGATATTATGGCTCTGGGTGCGAAGAAGGCTGTTAAAGAGCTGGGGTACAGAATTCCTGAAGATATATCTGTTGCCGGGTACGACGATGTCATTTTTTCATCAATTTCCGAAATACCCTTAACCACTGTTAAACAGGACATAGCCAAAATCTGTCGTGATACTGTAGAGCTGTTAATGAAAAAGATCAGAGGCGATAAGATACAGGGAACAACCCATAAAATTAAAGCGGAGCTTGTTATACGAAAGTCTACCGGAATACACAGAAAATAGATCATGTACAGGCAATTTTTCAGTGAGTCAGAAGCGATAATTTTAAAAAGACCGGTATAATTTAGTGTTGCTCTTGATTTAAAACGCTTTAAATATTTTCATAAAAGCGATAACGATTTTCCTTTGCCCTAGTAATAATAAAATTTTTTTTATTGTGAAAAGATAATAACGGTTGTAAACGGAGGATTTTTAAATGACACACAAGGAACGTATGTTGGCTGTCCTTTACGACAAGGATGTCCCTGATAAACTGCCTCATGGAGATGTTACCGTAGACCCGAAGATTGCACAGGGGGTTTTTAGGGAGACAATTCCCGAAGAGCATGGAAATTTTCTTGTATACTGGATGACGGAATCCTTTTCCGACCGGTTTTTTGAACGCCATTGCAGGCTTCGAGATTTTCTGGGATTCGACTTTGCCCATGTTTTTCCAAGAGAACCTTTTAAGAAAGCAGGTGAAACCGATGAAGGGTACCCGATCATTGAAGATGTTTGGGGTGGTAAAATAATTGCTGCGCCACAGTCGACTGAAGAGCTTTCGTTGCCTATTCCCGATATTACAAATGTCGAAGAGTATAAATTTCCAGCTGTTGATGATTTTTCCTTTGATAATTTAGAGCGATGGGTGAATGAAAGTGACCTGTTTACAGTGTGTCAGCTTGATACTGGTTTTTTTAAAGTGTATCTTCTCGTTGGATTTACGAATTACATGTATTATATCTATGATCATAAAGAAGAACTGGAAATTCTCATGAAGCGGCTTGCTGACCTTCAGATATGCATTGCGAGGGAAGCAGTGAGACGCGGAGCAGATTGTATCTGGCTTGCGAATGATTTTGCTTTCAACACAGGACCATTTATTTCACCGGAATTACTCTGGGAACTGGATTTTAAATATGAAAAAAAAATAGTCGATGAGGTCCATAAATTGGGTGTACCATGTGTCTTACATGCCTGCGGCAATCAGAATGAAACATTGGATTTGATTCTTGAAACAGGAATCGATGCCCTTCACGCTATGCAACCTTCAGCACATAACGATATTCGAAAAATTAAAAAAAGGTATGGGAAAAAATTAACCTTAATCGGAAATGTCGACATAAGCAAACTTCTCCCCTTCGGCACTCCATGGGAAGTCGATCAGAACGTTAAAGAGCTCATCAGAGATGTCGGGAAGGATGGTGGCTTTATACTGACGACATGTAATGGTATTATGGAGGACGTGCCCGTGGAGAATGCCATCACGATGCACCTCTCGTGCGAGAAATACGGACACTACCCCATAAATATATAAACAATAATAATAGCACAATGTATAGTGTAAAATAACTGTTATGGAGAATAAAATGTTTATTGATATACACATTGATTATTCAGAAATCGAAAAGAGGAATAAAAGATGGAATAAAACCATGGCGTTTGATTTTGCCGATAGAGTTCCGGTCCTCCATTATCTCGGTGCTCGTTATTGGCTTCCTCACATTGGAATGGGAAACGGTTTTAAAAAATACTTGAGTGATCCAAAGATCATGTTGGAATCACAACTTCAAGGGTCGAAATGGATTTTGGAAAATGTGGATTCAGATTACCATAAGATAGTGTGCTATCCTGATTTTATGTGGGCGGAGGATATAGAATCATTCGGTGCGGAGTTTATATATTCGGAGGACGATTCTCCCTGGGTAGCCAGTCCGCACTTGCTTCAAAAGGACGATGACCTTGAAAAATTACGTAAAATTGACTATGTCCACTCTGGAATTCACGGCAAAATGTTTGCCTTTTACGAAAAAATGAAGGAGATTGCCGGTGATTATACATTAAGATTTGATGACGGAATGACTATTGAAGCCACAGAACTGGTATATATGGGAGGTGCTGGAATAATTGGGCCGATGGTGATCGCCGGAGACCTCCTGAGCGTAGAAACCCTATCATTTAATCTTTTTGATAGACCTGATTACATCAGAGAACTCCTTTCAATCATTGCAGAAAAAAGCATTCAGTGGATTGATGCTGCAAGAAAAATTTCCGGAGGTAAAACTGCTTTTGCAAATGACTTTCATGAGGGATTCGTTTTTGTTGGTGATGATGGGACTGCCCAACTCTCGCCAGCGCATATAGAGGAGTTCGCTTTGGAACCCCTAAAAAAGCTTGCAGACTATATTCATGATCAAGGTCTTAAAGTCATGGCCCATAACTGCGGGAAAGCGGATCATTTACTGAAATACTGGATCGATGATGTTAAAATTAACAGATATATAGGATTCAGCTACCTCACTGATAAGAAGAAGGTACGGGATGTAATGGGCGGAAAAGTTGCTATTATCGGTGGAATGGATACGACAATTCTTCATGACGGAACACCCGAAGATGTTCGAGAAGATGTAATAAGAGCTCTTGAAATACTTAAAGAAACTCCTGGATTTGTGCTCATGGACGGTCATAATATTGCGCCCGGTTCTCCTGTCGAGAATCTCAATGCAATTACAGCTGCTGCAAGAGAATACGGCAGTCTTTAAAATAGGTAGTATTACACCAGAAAATACGGCTACTAATAATGTTCTTGGAAAATTTACCATCTGAAACAAGGAGGTTTCTTCAGACTTCAAATGGTAACTTTCTTTGTTAGATTATTTTATGGAGTGGTGGAGGTGATGTATGCTTAATAAAGGATTCACCCGAAAGTTCAAGCCACTTGAGATATTAACTGATGAGCAAATTGAAGAAATCCATAGAGGAACATTAGATCTTCTTGAGAGGACAGGGATTCGTTTTGAAAGTGATAAGGCATTAAGATTCCTTGCTGACCATGGTTGCAAGGTTGATTTTAAAGACAAGCGGGTTAGGATTCCAAGTGGGTTGGTTGAGGATAGCCTTGCCAAGTGTCCGTCAAGCTTTCTCCTCAAATCAAGGGATCCAAAAAATAATTTGAGGATAGGTGGAAACACGGTTTATTTTACAGCATCGGTAGGAATGAGAACAGTAAATATCGACACCTGGGAACAGCGGATACCAACTATGAAAGAAAATGATGAGGCTGTACATGTTCTGGATGCACTGGACACTGTCCATTTACTGGTTTCTTACTGTCCGTACTCCGAGATAGTAGATGTGCCTCCGGTTCTGGCCTATCCTGTAAGTACTGCCAGCAGAATGAAGTATTCAACTAAAGTCTCACGGACGAGTCAGGTTATGGATTCTGAGATATGGGATATAAAAATGGCGGAGGTAACCGGGACAGATGTGCTTGGTGATATGGAGGCTTCGCCACCTTTAACCTACTATGAAAACACGGTGAACTCTGCTTTCAGATTTGGTAAAACTGATTTTCCCGTATTTATTGCCAGTGGGCCTGTTATGGGTGGGACTGCACCCGCCACCTTTGCTGGATCAACCATTACAAACAACGCTGAAATAATAGCTGGAATAGTACTCATGCAGCTAATAAGTCCCGGGAAAGGGGTGATAGCTTCTCATTTTGTATTTCCGATGAACATGGAAACAGGTCAGCCTGGTTTTGGGAGTGTTGAAATTGCTCTGCATGACGCAATGTTCAACCAGATTTTTAGGAAATACGATATTCCAACGGCAAGCTGTAACCCATATGCAAGTAATGCAAAAACAATAGGGTTCCAGAATGGATATGAGAGAATGCTCCTTTCATTAACAGCGGCTCTATCAGGAGCGAATTTCATTATTCTTCATGGAGGAATCCATGGTGAATTGACATTTCATCCTGTGCAAGCTGTACTGGATGATGAAATAGCCAGTATTGTGGGACGGTACATAGAAGGGGTCAATGTATCGGATGAGACTTTAGCTTTAGACCTTATCGAGGAAGTTGGTCCCATTCCGGGTATGTATTTGGATAAGGCACACACGAGAAAATGGTGGAAAGAAGAATTCTTGCTTCCGAAAGTCGCAGATAGATTGCCATATCCTCAATGGATAAAAGAAGGAAGAAAAACCGCTGTTGATAATGCAAAGGCAAGAGTTGAGGAAATAATAGCTACACATAAGCCAATGCAATTGTCGAAAGAGCAAAACAAAGAGATAGACGAGATATTAAAAGAAGCAAAAATGTATTACAGTAAAAAGGGGTTATTATAAATAAATTCCTCTGTTGTCTTATATTAACTGAATATATTGGTTGCCGATTACCAAAATAATTGAGTATTTAAAAATTTGTGAAAAATTCTACATTACTATACCCGCAGTTTAAGTATTCCGTACCCTGAAAGGCCGACAGAGAAAGAAAATTTCAGTTTCTGCTAATGCAAATATCACGGAGGATTCGCGAAGCCTTTAAAAAAATTACAGGTTGTAATTCAACTTTTCATAAAATAGTGAAGAAAATTAGTGAAATAGTGAAGTGACAAAGGGACGAAGAAGTGAAACAATATACGACAGGGGAGGCGAGTTATGAATTTCGGTATTATAGGATGTTGCGGGATAGCGGACAGGAGAACAATACCGGGCATGATCGAATCGGATAAGGTGAAGATACTGGCGGTTGAAGATATCAATGAAGAGCTCGCTAAAAAGGTTTCGCAAAAGTACGGCATCACTGAATACACAACCAGTGAAGATAAGCTGTTGAAAAACGCTAATATTCAGGTGGTATATATAGGAACGCCGGTTTTTGTGCATACAGAGCAGATTATGAAAGCAGCGGATGCCGGAAAGCACATCCTCTGCGAGAAACCACTTGCCCTGTCGGCCAAAGAAACGGAAAAAATAATCGAGTATTGCGAAAAAAAGAATGTCACCCTGCAGGTGGGATTTATGATGCGGTATCACGGGTATCATATAAAGGCGAAAGGGATGATAGAAAACGGTGATCTCGGACGGCCGGTGATGGGGAGGGGGCAGCTTACCTGCTGGTATCCACCTATACCCGGGGTCTGGCGCCAGGATCCTGAAAAGGGAGGCGGCGGAGCGCTCATGGATATGGCGATCCATACTGTGGATATTCTCAGGTACATGTTCGGGGAAGTGGAGACAGTTTCCTCTTTCAACGGAACGCAGACCCATGACTATCCAGTTGAGGATTCAGGTGTGGTACTGCTGAGGTTTGAAAACGGCGCATATGGGGTGTGCGATTCGTTTTTCAATATCCCGGACGAAGCCGTAAAGGGTGTTCTGGAATTATACGGCACCAAGGGGAGCCTCATGGCTGAGGGAACCATTTCCCAGGTAGCGGGCGGAAGGATGGTGGCGTATCTTCAGAAAGAGGACAGGGGATATGATGCCCAGCAGGAACGGAGAGGGATACAACCGGTTGAGGTGAAAGCAGAGCTTAAAAATATGTATCAAGCAGAAGTCGAGGATTTTATCGATTCGGTGGAGAAAAAGCGAAAGCCGATGAACAGCGGTGAAGAGGCGCTGAAAAATTTCAAAATAATACAGGCAGCGTATAAATCGCAGCAAAGAGGAAATACTGTCAGCATATAATTGGAACACATACGATTACCTTTGAATATAATGCCGACAGTAGCCGTTCGAATAATCGTTCGATATAAAACAATGTATCTATATAAATGGAAAAAGTATTAGGGGAGAGATATACCAATTTTCTACCTCAACATCCATTGCTCTTGTTCATTGAGTTAGGAGTGGAATAAAGGGGAGGAGATTAAAAGTTAATACTATTGGAGTAATAATAACAAAGAAAGGGGCATTATATGGAGGAGTGTCTTGCGATAAACGGAGGGCCAAAAGCGGTCAAGAATCGATTGACCGGCTGGCCTCATTTTAATGATGCTGCAATTAATTCCGTTGTTGAGGTACTGAAGTCGGGGAAGGTCAACTACTGGACAGGGCCGAAGGGCATGGAATTCGAGAAGAGATTTGCCGAGTGGCAGGGGAGCAGGTGTGCTGTCAGTGTTGCGACGGGAACAGCAGCCCTGCACACGGCGATCACCTCACTGGGAATCGGACCGGGAGATGAGGTGATAGTGCCTTCATACACCTTCATTGCGACGGGCTTTGCTGTTGTGCAGGCAGGAGCGATACCGCGGTTTGCGGATGTGAACATAGAGGACCACTGCCTCAGCATCGAGTCTGCGGAGAAGCTGGTGAACGAACGGACGAGGGCGATAATTCCGGTGCACCTCTACGGGAATGTATGCGACATGGACCCGATACTCGCGTTTGCGAAGGAGCACAATCTGTTTGTTATAGAGGATAATGCGGAGGCTTTTGGTGGAGAGTACAAAGGGAGAAAGACCGGCACAATCGGGCATATTGCCGCATGCAGCTTCTGTCAGAACAAGACGTTTACAACGGGCGGAGAAGGTGGTATGATAACGACTGATGACGAGGAGCTTGCTTGGACTGCGCGGAGTTTCAGGGACCACGGGTATGACGTGAAGGAGCGGCTTAATCTGCTCGAGATGGAGCAGAAGCTTCCGTACATTCACAACATGGTGGGCTGGAACTACCGGATGACGGAGATGCAGTCAGCGATTGGGCTTGCCGAGCTCGAACGTATCGATGCCTGGAATCTGCCGATGAGGAGGCGCAATGCGTATATTCTCATTGACCGGCTGAAAGGTCTGCCGCAGATAAAGTATGTGCCGATCGATACTCCGGAGCGAAGAAACGGCTGGTATGTACTTGCGTTTTCACTTGATATAGAAAGCATGAGCTGTGATATAAAGCAGTTCGTTGAAGCAGCGGCTGCTGAGGGTGCGCCGTGCTGGAAGGTGTTCTGGCCGCAGTGCCATACGGAGAAGGCATTCATCGAAAAGAGGGCATTCGGAAGATCGGGATTTCCGTTCACCTCGAAAGAGTATACAGACCCGGAAAGTGTAGATTACAGCGGTGTAGAAGTACCGAACGCTCGGTGGCACGAAGCGCACACATTTACCTGTTTCGCCTTTCCGACCTGTTCGGAGGAGGATATGGGGCAGATTGCGGATGCAATCGAAAAGGTGATTAAAGAGTACTCATAGTCTCTTATAAAAAAAAGCTGTTATACGCAGAGTAAGGGTAGAATCTACAATTACAGAAGTATTAAAGATTTATTTTAAAAAATAGTGGAACGATAAAAATTGTTCCTTATTTAATTAAATTTTATTAGGAGGCGTACAATGTCTAGGAAAAGAATTTTTGTGCTCGTTCTGGTTGTCATGTTTCTTTTCAGTTTGCAACTTGTTTTTGCTGGAGGAGGAGGAAAGGGGAAAAAGGCAACCATTAAGTTCATGGCTGCACTGTACAGTGATGCAACAACTCCATTCTGGAATGACCTCATTGCAGCTTTTGAAAAGGAGTACCCCAATGTTCACGTCGAGCTCGATGTTGTGAACTGGGATAATGTGTATCAAAAAACGACAACGCTGATATCAGCAAAACAGGAACCGGATATTTTAAACACAGATACAATAATGGTTCAGTATGCAGATCAGGGGCTTTTGGAACCGTTAGATGGATACATGGATGAGAGTTTTAAAAGTGAGTTTATACCAAGCCTTCTTGAGTCAGGTGTATATAATGGAAAAACCTACGGGCTTCCCCTTTTAGCGTCCGTTCGAGCTCTATTCTACAACAAGGATGTATTTAAAAAGGCCGGTATTGAGCCGCCGGAAACTGCCGATGATTTTGTCAAGGCCTGCCTGGCAATCAACAATCCTCCTGATTTCTATGCTTTTGGTATGCCTATAACCAATTTCGAGGGTCAGGCATATATCTCCTACTTCCTCTGGGCTGCAGGAGGCAGATGGGAAGATGAAAACGGCAGATGCGTCGTGAATAGCGAAGCAGGACTAAGGGCATTGAACTTTGCAAAAGACCTGGTACACAAGTATAATGTGGTATATCCCGGCTGGAGCACAGTAAACCGTGATGATACGCAGAAAGTAATGATTTCGGGAAAGATCGGCATGATGATGACGGCGAATTTTTTTCCAACAGTTGCGAAATCCGAGAATCCGAACCTGCGACTTGGAGCGGTACCAATACCTAGAGATAAAGAACAGTACAATCTCGGAGTTGTTGATTCACTCATGATCTTTAAGAGATCGGAGCATAAAGAAGACGCTTTTAATTTCATTAAATTCTACTACCAAAAAAAATGGCATGAGCGATTTATCAAGGCGGAGGGAATGCTGCCCACTACAAAAGATGCAGCAAATGACCTTGCAAATGACCCCGACCTGGGTCCTTTTATCAAATTATTGCCACATACGAGATTTTATCCATTAGAGCCCAAGTGGGAGCCAATGGTTCTTGAGGTTATTAAAGCATGGCAGGTTGCTATTTTAGGGCAGAAAGATCCAAAAGAAGCGCTTGACGATGCAGTAGCGAAAATTAACAAAGAGATTCTAGGTAAATAGATTTTAAATAGCTTTGAGGGCTCCCACACATCTCTGGGAGCCCATTATTTTATTTTCGATAGATGATATAAGGAATGAGTTTTTGCTGAAAGCTATAAAAATAACAAAAACAGAGAGAGTTGCATATATATGCCTATTACCCAGTTTAGTACTGGTAACTAGTATAATATTTTACCCCGTTATAAAAACATTTATCAGCTCTTTTTTTGCAATGGACCTCTATGGCAATATGGAGCATTTTGCCGGACTTAATAATTTTAAACGCCTTTTTCGAGAAGACATTTTTATTAGGGTTTTCATCAATACGCTCTACTGGACCCTTGGGATGGTTGTCCCTACTATAATCATTTCACTTATACTATCTCTTGCATTAAATAATAGATTTTTTGGCAGGAAGTTTTCAAGAGCTATTCTTATTCTTCCGTGGGCAGCTTCAATTATGATAAGTGCTCTTTTATGGAGATGGCTTTTTAACGGAGAATATGGAATGGTAAACAGGCTTTTACATGATCTTCATATTATCAAAAACAATATCCACTGGCTCGCATCGCCGAAAACATCATTTCCTGCCATGATTTTTGTAGGTGTTATTGTTTCAATTCCGTTCACCACAATAACTTTATTAGCAGGGCTTCAATCCATTCCAGATGAATTATACGAGGCAGCGCGGGTTGATGGCGCGAACAAAATCAAAGTCCTTTTTAAAATAACCCTTCCTCTATTAAAAACGGTTTTTTTTATAGTCACAACGTTAAATTTCATATATATATTCAACTCTTTCCCGATTATCTGGGTGATCACAAGGGGTAACCCTGCAAATCAGACGGATATTATCATAACCTACTTATATGAAAAAGCGTTCCTCTATCAAGATTTTGGTATCGCATCTGCTCTTTCGGTTATAACTTTTTTATTGCTGTTAATCTTCAGTATTCTGTATGCATGGCTTTTATACAGAGCAGAGGACTAAAATGAAACTCGGGCTTGAAAGAAAAATCAACTTTATACTTATTTATACTGTTGTTATTCCAATTTTACTCATTATTATTTTTCCATTTCTTGTGATGGTACTCACCTCTCTTAAACCGAACAGTGAAATTTATGTTTCTCCACCATACTGGCTTCCTAAAAAACTGCTTTTCAAAAATTATTTTGATATCTGGCGCTATGTAAGGCTTGCGCATTACTTTGCTAACAGTGGCATTTATGCGATCGGAACGACTATCCTCACTATATTTGTAGCTCTACCGGCATCCTACGCAGTTGCACGCATTAACTTCCGGGGAAGAATGGCTTTTTTATTCCTCATACTCGTTACACAGATGTTTTCACCGATCGTGGTTATTATTTCGTTGTATAAGATGATGGCTTTCTATCATTCACTCAACACGTATAGAAGTATAATTATCACATACGCTGCTTTCAATCAGGCATTTTCAATCTGGCTATTGACAGGTTATTTCTCTTCCATTCCCAGGGATATCGAAGAGGCAGCGATGATTGACGGTTGCTCAAGATTTTCTGCAGTTCTCAGAATCCTTATTCCACTTGCCAAACCCGGTATTGTCGCAACGGTCATTTTTGTTTTTATCTGGGCATGGAATGAGTTTCTTATCGTTTTTACATTCGTATCTACCGATAAACTGTGGCCCTTAACCTTGGGTATATACGGGTTTATCGGTAAATACAAAATCCTGTGGAATTACCTTATGGCTGTTTCCTTTCTCACAACGTTACCGGTTGTTGTACTTTTTCTGTTGATTGAAAAACAGCTTGTGAGCGGTCTCACAACAGGAGCGATTAAATAAACCTTTCACATAACTGATTTTTTCCTGCATTTATCCTCGTCTATTTTAGTAAATCGTAAGATAGTTAAGAATTATTCGTAGATTCTCTATAGATTTTCGTCAGATATAATGCTATGAAATGATGTGAATGATATGGGAGGTAATGAAGAGAAATGAATGATCATTTTAAAGTGGTGAAAAAGGCAATTGAATTCAGGAAACCGGACTACCTGCCTATGGAAACGATTGATGTCCCTGGGATCTATAATGCGTACCATACTCTGGATCCTGAGACTGTTACCTTTATTCCAGGGGCAGAAAATAGTGATTCGTTTTGGGTGTGCTGTTACTCATGGGTCCATGAAATAATAGGAAAAACCCCTGCAGGTGAATCAATAAAAAGGGATCAATTTGGTATGTTTCTTAAAATCCCCAATGACACAAATGCAACGTATACTATACTAAAGAATCCACTTGCTCACAAGGATTCACTCGAAGGATTTGAGTTTCCCGATCCTGATGATACAGATCCCTCCTTTGAAAAATTAGGTGCGGTAATAAAGGATAAGTATCCAGACCGTTTTATTAATGGTACTATTGATGCAGGAATATTTTTAACGAGCATGATGCTTATTGGTGAGGAGGAGTTTTTGATAAAAACATTTGATAACATTCACTTTGTGCTGGAATTGTATGAAAAAGTAATGGAATATTATAAATCTCTTGTACTTAAATATAAAAAAGCAGGCGCACACATGATAACAGAGTTTGAAGACATAGGAGGAACATCAAGTCTTCTTATAAATCCGCAGGTCTGGAAAAAATATTTTAAACCAATTGTTAAGGAGTTTTTCAAGTTTGTACATGAGCAGGGATTATACACCGGTATTCTCATTGATGGTAACTGTGCTGAGATACTGGATGACCTGCTGGACATGGAAATTGATGTATTCCAAAGTTGTGACATGTATACAACCGGTATAAAAACAATAAAAGATAAGCTCGGCGGGAAAATGTGTATCAAGGCATCAGTTGATATGCAGAAAACACTGCCACTGGGTACACCAGAGGAGGTGAAAAAAGATGCATGTGAACTTGTTGAAACATTTCATGACTCAAATGGAGGGTTTATCTGTGAAGTAGTTCGCTGGTTTCGACCATCCTATCCTGATATGAATGTCCTTGCATCCGTCGATGCATTTAATGAATACAGACGAGAGATATTATAAAATAGTCTTGATGGAAATTAGTTCCCTGAGAAAGGGTTTACTTGATTTTACAGAAAAAGTAGCATTATCGGAGGAGGCCTTCTAGTTTATGATGGTTAGGATAGGGCCGGTAATTTTTTGTGAGGGAACGGATATGGGTTCGGTAATTGATTTGAGCGGGAAAATAGAAAACGGTCTGTGGGGGTATCATGAACTGCCCGGTCTTGAAAAGATCGTGCCGCCGGTCCGGGTGGAAACAATCGCCACTGTAAAAGAACACGGTTTTTTTGCTTCGAAGTTTATTCTTTCGTCGATCTCCGCTTCGTATGTCGAGTCTGGTTCGCATATTATCAACGGGGCGAAAAACCTTGATGAATACCCTGTTGAACGCTTCATACGACCCGCGAAAATTATCCGGCTTCCCGCTCAACCGGCAAAGGCACTCATAGACGAAGCGCCACTCGTTGATAATGCACTGGAGATTGATGCCGGGGACGCTCTTATTATCGATACCGGGTGGGGGAAGATGTGGAACAGGCCGGGGTATGTTCTTCAGTGTCCGAACTTTCTTCGAGGGGCACTCAAGTGGGTGCTGACAAAGGATATCAGCATCTTTGCCGTTGATGTGCCGTGCATCGAGGCATCCTGGTCTGAAGAAGAGGAGGAGGAAAAGGGAGGCCTGCTCGGTGAATTATTCAGAAAGGATATACTTCTTGCAGCACCGCTTGTAAATCTCGATAAAGTGAATGGTAATGCCGGCACCCTTGTATGCATGCCGCTTTCCGTCAAGGGGACGTCTGGTGCACCTGCGAGAATCGTTTTTATCGAAGAAGATATGTGACACAAATCGGTTCGGGTTGCAAGTTTAAAAAAACTTTACCGGGTGAAATTGCGTTCGTGGACAGCGGAATATTGCATATATCGTCAATAATAAAAGAGTGAAGAGGAGGAGAAAATGCCAGAGGAAAAACCATCTGATTTTCGCTACAGCACCGGTGAGGCGAAGGTGCCGTGGGCTGCGGTCGGAGAGAATTACAATGCGCAGGATGTTATCGATGTTGTCAAATTTCTGATACAGAAAGCCGATGACAAGTACGATTCGGTTTTAAAGGAAGTCGAGTCGGGTATACTGGAGCTCGCAAAGCACGGAAGTCCTCCCGGAAAGCTCTCGCTAGGAGACAAGGTGAGTACACTGGAGAAGAGAGTGAACGAATTTCTGGGCTCAAAATACTGTGCCTTTATCACCAATGCGACTGCAGGTTTCGAAATAGGATACCGGTATGCGAACCTGGATGAAGGGGATGAGGTGATCGCCCCGGCAATCACCTTTATTGCAACGATTTCGTACCCGCTTACAGTCGGAGCAAGGGTCGTGTTCGCAGACCTCGATCCTCGTACGATTAATATGGACCCTGTGGATGTCGAGAGAAAAATTACTGAGAAAACGAAGGTCATTGTACCTGTTCATATTGGCGGGTGGCCTGTTGATATGGATCCCATCATGGAGATAGCGGAAAAACACGATCTGCTTGTTATCGAAGATGCTGCCCATGCATTCGGTTCGGTATACAAAGGCAGGAAAATCGGCACGATAGGGCATTTCGGCAGCTTCAGCTTTCATGAAGTGAAAAACGTGACCTCCTTCGGGGAGGGTGGTATCGTAACGACGAATATCGAATCGTTCGGCAATGATCTCTTGAAGGCGAGGTTTCTAGGGCTCGATCTTTCAAAAAAGATAAAAAACTGGCTGTACGATGTTGTAGCGCTGAAGGGTAAGTACGATATGTTTCCGGGCCATAATTCTTCATCAACCGAGATACAAGCGATCGGTCTTTTACGCCAGCTCGAGAGGATTGGAGACATCAATAAAAAAAGGAAGGAGGCAGCCGAGTATCTCGGTAAAAGGTTCGCGGAAAACGATGCGATTATCCCGCAGCTTCTTGATACGGATGATGTTCAGTCGACTTTTCACCTGTACCTTCTGCAGATCAATCCCGAAAAGGCGGGTGGTGATATTCAGGACCTGAAAAAGAAGCTCGAAGCAAAGGGGATCACGAATATCCCACACTTTGCACCGTTGTATAAGTTCGACGTGGTAAAAAGTCTGGGATACGATACAGACGCAATCGAAGAGAGCTGTCCGGGTGCCGAGGAAGTATTCAATCACCGGTTCACCCACCTGCCGCTGTACGGGCTTTCAAAGGAACAGCTTGACTATATGGCCGACAGTATACTTGAATCGGTGGATGAGATGCAGAAGGGCAAATAGCCGTTGATTTTTATCCGCTATTAGATGTGCTGAATATTCTCTATTAAATAGGTAATAGGTGAATTGATTTTTTCTAAATCGATGTTCAAAGTTCAGAGTCCTGTTGTATTCTTTGTTTGAAACACTCCATGTACTCATCGTGATACGGTTTGAAGTCGAAATATTTAAGGTTAGCCCTTTCCTTGTAATCAAGCAGAGCATTCTCGTCGCTGCAATAAATCAGTTTCCCGAAATTAATAATTCTCTAACCATTTACCTATCATGGAATAAGCAGCTTTCAGAATAGTTTTATTCATCATGCGGTTGAATATTCGAGAAATGATATTTCTCCGGGGGAGGGCTGATGCCTCCCCCGGATTAATTTTGTTTACTTGCTTTCTATGGCCGGTAGGCGATTGCGTACACGCCGTACTTATCGAGCGCGACAGCCTGCCATGTTACCCCATTATCGGTCGACAGGAGATGGTCGCCGTTGTTGCCTAACGCTGACCACCTGCCGTTTCCGTCCGTCGCGATGTCGCCGAGCGGATGTCCCAGCGATGTGAATTCAGACGGCAGGGACCCTGAAATATCTGTCCAGGTATCGCCATTTGTAGATTGAATCATAACCGGTATCGGGGATGCGTAGTACGCAGGTCCGACAGCGATGGATTTTCCATTACCATAAGAGATACCGGAGAGGGGTGAGGTGGAGAATGAAAACCTGCAGATTATACTGGCGTCGTACTATATTTATAAATACGTATAATATTCCGGTAATTTCCGGATGTGCAGCGGAGATGAAAGGTTCAGGGCTCTTTCTGAAAAAGGCGTGTGCTGAAAAATATCAGGTGTGACTCATGAACTATGAACCCTCGTATATTGCGCTTTTTAATGCCGGCGTGCTTGAAAAAATCGCCGATACGCTTGAAAACCGTATGAAAAAATGTATACTCTGCCCCCGTGCCTGCGGTGTGGACAGGACAAGGGATAAAACCGGGTTTTGCAGGAGCGGAATGCTTCCCGTAGTTTCGTCGTTCAACGCTCATTTCGGAGAGGAGCCGCCCCTGGTCGGCACCCGGGGCTCGGGCACGATATTTTTTACCAACTGCAATATGGCCTGTATCTTCTGCCAGAACTACGACATCTCTCATTCAGGAAGCGGTAAAGAGGTGACGTACGAGGAGCTCGCCATGATGATGGCCTCCCTCCAGAATTACGGTTGCCACAATATCAACTTCGTTACCCCCACCCACATGGTGTATGCAATCGTCAAGGCGCTTCTTGTAGCGATTCCCGCAGGCCTGCGCGTGCCGCTTGTGTACAATACCGGCGGGTACGATTCTGTTGAAACACTGAAGCTTCTTGACGGGGTATTCGATATATACATGCCGGATTTCAAGTACTGGGACTCCAACACCGCGAAAAAGTTGAGCGGTGTTCATAATTACCCCGAAAACGCGCGGAATGCGCTTCGTGAGATGCACAGGCAGGTGGGGGATCTCAAAATAGAGGAAAGCGGCCTTGCGTACAGGGGGCTTCTCTTGCGCCATCTCGTCCTGCCCGATAACCTTTCAGATACCAGAGAGGTGATTGACTTTTTGTGCACCCTTTCAAGGGACACCTTTGTAAATATCATGGACCAGTACAGGCCGACGTACCGTGTGCGCGAGCACCCGGGTCTGGGGCGAAGGGTTACGCTGCAGGAGATCGATGAGGCCCTGCAGTATGCGAGAAAATCGGGCCTCCGGCGTGTCATTTCCTGAACGCAGTAAAATAGGCAGGTAAACTTTAGCAGTAACAGCCGAAGTAGTATTTACTGTTAAAAATGGAAGTTGTTATGGTATGCATTCATGTTTCAGGATTGATGACCTTCTGAAGTTTACCCGAACAGCGATGCGATGAGCGGGATGCCGCCTAAAAACGTGCCGATCGTGCTCCCGATATTCGATAGAAAGAAAACGAGGAGCACGTGGGTGAACCGGTTTCTGAAAAACCCCTTGAAGCTCGCGATATCCTCCTGCAGATTTTCAAAATCGACAACACGCGGTTTTCGAAGCGTCCCTTCCAGAATTCCGGTGAGAATCCCAACACCGATAACCGGCACGAGCGAGGTGAAGGGAGCGGCTACAAAGGCTAACACAATGGTGAGCGGATGCGCCAGCGCGATGAGTGCGCCGATGGCAGAAAGAGAGCCGTTTATGAGAATCCACTTCATGGTGTAATTGAGGGTCACGTCCGATCCCCGTACAATAAAGCCGGCAATAATCGCCCCGATAATGGCAACAGGAAGAACCCAGGGGAGACTCTTGGATATAAGCTTTTTCTGCGGGATAGTATTTAGCGCGGTTACATCGGGTGACGCCTTTCCATCCTGAAGCATCTGGAGCCGTTTCACTATGCCCGGTATATGCCCGGCGCCGACAACGGCAAGTATTTTTTTGTCATCCGCCTCGAAAATCTTGGCAGCAAGGTATTCATCCCGTTCATCGATGAGCACCTCCTTTATGGAGGGCAGAAACTCGGAAATCTCTTCAAGCATTCCCTGAAGCACGTCCTTGTTTTTCAGCTTCTCTATCTCTTCCTCGCTCAGTTTTTCCCTGGTGAAGAGAGAACCGAGCATAACGGCGAGCATCTTGTTCTTCCCCCAGAAACCTGTTTTTGCCCAGGCCCGTTTCATTGTTATCTGTATTTCTCTGTCAATCAGGGAAAAGGGGATTCCGAGCTCATTTGCAGCCTCGATAGCGGCAACCATTTCAGCACCCGGTTTTATCCCGAGGTCGAGCCCGAGCCGCTTCTGAAACGAGGCGAGTACCAGGTTCGCGAGGAGCAGGAAGGCCTTTTTTTCTTTCAGAACACGGGTTATTTTGAGATTCTTCCACCTGTCCCCGCCTGCTATGGCCTTGTACCTCGATTCATCGATTTCGATGCACACCCTGTCCGGTCTTTCTTCGTGTATCGCCTGCTGAACCTCGGTAACGCTCTCCCTGGAGATGTGTGCTGTCCCGAGGAGGATGATCTCCCTGTCTCCGAGCTTGACGCTCGTCTTTGATTCCGTCATGACTGTACAGCTCCCTGAAGCCTGAAAAGTTGACCGGTACGGTGGCATTATCCGAATACGTACCGTACGGATAACTTACTATTATTAGGTCGGATACTCAACAAAATAGGATTGCGGTTTCATTGCGGTGTTGCAAAATACCTGCAGGCTTGCATGAAAAGGCTAATTCCTGGTAAGACCGATTGACATTTTCGAAGACATTGTAGATATTTTATGCGGAAGGTGGGAACTGCAGTTACTATTTATTTTCGCCACGATACGAAAGTGGTTGTTATGTCTGGTAACTGGATTTATTGTACCGAATAAAGCCCGTCGGTAAGCGGTGTATAGCCTGTAACTGAGGCATTATCCTGATGTAAAGCGTTCGGACAATTTCCAGTTAAAATATTGTCGAGGATGACGAGGAATGAAAATCACAGTCGCTCAGTTCAATCCGGTTGTCGGGGATGTTGACGGCAACTATCGGAGAGTGGAGGAGGGGCTGGGCCATGCCATTCAGGATAAAGTGGACCTCGTCGTTTTTCCGGAACTGTTTATTACCGGATATCCCCCGAAGGACCTCCTTGAGCACTCCTGGTTTATGCGAAGAGTGCAGGATACCCTGGACCGGATCAAACAACTATCGAAAAAGTTTACCGACATCGGGATTATTGTCGGAGCTCCTGTCATCGAAACGAGTCGGCAGGCAAACGGACTGTACAACGCTGCTGTGTTGTTTTACCGAGGCAGAATCGAAGCAGTGCGTCATAAGGCACTTCTTCCCACATACGATGTGTTTGATGAAACTCGCTACTTTACCGTTTCTAAACATATAGAGCCGGTGGTATTCAAGGGAGAAAAAATCGGCATTTCGATCTGCGAGGATGCGTGGAACGACCCTGCGCTGTGGACGGGAACAATGCGTTATTCATTCGATCCCATTGCCACGCTCGCCAAAAAAGGTGCGAGGCTTTTTATAAACATTTCCGCTTCTCCCTTCACGATCGGTAAAGAAGAGATCAGGTTCCGGTTGATATCGGGACATGCAAAAAAGCATAAAGCAGCATTCGTATACGTCAACCAGATCGGCGGCAATGACGAGCTCATATTCGACGGGAGGAGTATATTCGTCGATAAAAACGGAGCACCTGTTTCTCTTTTTCCATCTTTCACAGAGCATATAGAGACCATCGATACCGAAAAACCGGGTACAGGCATTCGGTATAAACCCCAGGATAAGATAGAATCCGCATTTAAGGCGCTTGGTCTCGGTCTCGGAGATTACATGCGCAAGACCGGGTTTTCAAAGGCAATGGTTGGTCTTTCAGGTGGTATCGATTCCGCCGTCACTGCAGCGATTGCGCGTGATGCCCTGGGGCCGGACAATTTATTTGGTATCGCAATGCCTTCCCGTTACTCCTCTGAAGCCAGTGTGCTCGATGCGAAAAAGCTTGCTGAAAATCTCGGTATCGATTTCAAAATTGTACCCATCGATACTATCTACCAGGGCTATCTCAATACGCTCGAAGAACATTTTGCGGGAAGGGAGCGTGACGTCACCGAGGAAAACATCCAGGCGAGGATCAGGGGCAACATACTCATGGCCTTTTCGAACAAGCATGGACATCTTCTGCTTGCAACGGGTAACAAGAGCGAGCTCGCGGTCGGATACTGTACGATGTACGGCGACATGAGTGGCGGGCTTGCCGTTATTTCCGACGTTCCGAAAATTATGGTGTATGAGCTTGCCCGGTACATCAACAGGAAGGGCGAGGTGATTCCGGAAGAGATACTCATCAAAGCGCCGTCAGCGGAGCTCAGGCCGGACCAGAAAGACCAGGATACACTGCCGCCCTATGAAACCCTGGACAGAATTCTCATCGCGTATATCGAAGACCGGCTTTCGATTAACGAGATTGTCGAGCAGGGTTTTGATCATGAAACCGTTGAATGGGTGGTTAAAACGGTGAAGCGAAACGAGTACAAGAGGTATCAGGCTGCACCGGGCCTTAAGATCACCTCGAAGGCATTCGGAGTGGGGCGGCGCATGCCGATCGCATCGAGATACTAGCCGAGCCATTTATCCACAGCTTCACTCAGCCCGTTATCAACTGAGGGGAAATTCTTCAGCAGTTCATCGGGCGCTGAGCTCACGACAAAACCTGTGCCTGCCCAGGACAAAAGTTCCATATCATTGTAGTCGTTACCGAGGGCAAGCACTTCAGTGTGCTCAATACCGTGAAGATTGCACAGATATTCTGCTGCAGCGGCTTTTGAAACCGGCTCCGGAAACAGCTCGAGCCAGGTCGACCGGCCGTCCATGGGGGAGGTCGTTCGAACTACCTTTAGACGGTCAAGCTCCCGGGATAGTAAGTTGTATGACGATTGCGGTACACAGCAGGGTTCGACTGCAACAATCTGGCACGCCTCCCTGTTTAACTCAGGGTTTGCAGTATCACCCATCACTGCAAATTCCCTGTAGTATTCTATTCTCCGGTTGAAATCGGGGTTGCTGCCGTTTATTTGAAAGTAGGTGAATACGTGGTTGTCCGGAATCGGATCGTGAATCATGAAGTCGAGACCTTTTTGCAGAAGAAACCTCGCTGCAGTATCCACCTCATGTGGTTTCATGCTGTGGCTTTTAAGGATCTTTCCCGTCTTCCACTCGATGATACCGGCACCCGATGAAAAAATCAGGTAGTCGATCGGCAGGGTTTTATCGATTGCGCGGTATGCGGAGAAGAGGGATCTTCCGGTGGCGATGACGCGGATGATGTTTCTGCTTCCAAGTGTTGTAAGGGCCGCACTATCGGTTTGACTGATAGGCATGCCTCTGTGAAGCAGGGTGCCGTCCAGGTCGGTTACAACCATTTTATTTCCGTGTATTTTCATTAACAGATTGCCTCAACACAAAAAAGCGTCTGGAAAATTTTCGCATAAAAATCAATACCGTTCCATGCAGGTGCACCCGAAGATTATAGGCAGGTGAACTTCAAAACTTTAACGATTCAAACCGATCGGGCTCGTTGATAAGTATTTTTTCGTTGCAACTGCACAGGTGAACCCATTCTGACGGTCGGAAGAACACTTGCCTAATGGTTTTTACCTTTAGAATGCAATGATAACAGTACAGCAGAGTCAGTTTATATGAAATTCTGGTACCTGTGCCCTTGGTATAAAAAATTGGGCTCGAGTCTGTTGTTCGGCCGTCTGCTACACGCTTAACCCAATTCAGCAGACCGAAGGTCGGATGAACCGGCTTTCTCCGGTATGGAATGCCGGTATTCTAATGGATAAAGCCATAAATACATACCGTCTACCTTTATCATACATCGAGAACAACAGTTGCGTGCCATATGCCGCCGACATGCTCGACGTTGAACCTGTGCATGGTAACCGCTTTCACGTCTACAAGCACCTTGTGTTTCGACCTGTCTATCCGTTCGCCCTTCACATCGGCGGACAGGGAGTACCCTGTATCGCTCCGATGGATGGTTATGTGTTCTATACGAAGGAAAATTCCTTCAGCATCCTTGTAGTATATCAGCTCCTGCAAAAAATCAAAGAGGAGCATATCCAGGTCCCTGTTTTTAATCTCGAATTTTTTGATAATCTTTTTATCGATCGCCTGCGGATTGCCAACCATTACATTCAAAGTTGCATCCCAGCATGCGAGAAAGAGCTTCTCAACGGTTTTTCCGCGTGCCGTGAATGCAACGTCCGAAACCGTAACTGAATCGATATAGCGGTAAGACATAGTACATTTTTCCTCTGCAACTTTTTCCCCGCTTTTTGCGACTGCTGTCTTGTATGTGACTCGCGGATCGAAGGCCGATATGTCAATCTTAATGGCCAGAGTGCATTTATTGAAACAGCGGGAAGAACCCAATTCAGCGGGCTATCCCGTTGTGGTGCCATGTCTCACAATTTTTTAGCCTTTGATATTGCCAATCGGTCGAAACCGCGCGACCGGCCTGCTTATACCAGCGCGCCGGGTTGCCTCTACAACGTCGTCGATGTTTTTGTACGCGGCGCCCGCTTCCTCAGCAAGCCCCGAGTATGATGCAGTTCGCACATAGGTGCCGCACTGTTCCATCTCCTTCTGGATTTTTCTGCCGTCGAACATCTTCTTCGCCTTGCGCCTGCTCATTACCCTGCCGCTTCCGTGTGCAGTTGTGTAAAAGGTCTTGCTGCCGCTCTCAACACCTGCAAGCAGGTAGGAGCCGCTTTGCATGCTGCCGCCGATAATGACGGGCTGACCGGTGTCGCGATAGCAGGAGGGGAGCCCCGGCATATTCGGCGCAAACGCCCGGGTTGCGCCTTTTCTGTGTACGAGTATCTCACGTACATGTCCGTCGATTTCATGCTGCTCGAGCCGCGCGGTATTGTGTGCCACATCGTATACCTGCTCAATACCCAGAGCATCGGGGCTTTGATGAAAGATGTGTGAAAAGACTTCCCGGATCCGATGAAATATGATCTGCCTGTTCGCGAAGGCCATATTGATCGCGCAGTTCATAGCTGCATAATAGTCCTTTCCGAGTTTTGACGAAAACGGGGCACTTGCGAGTTCCCGGTCGATGCCCGGTACTGCGCCATTTTCGACGAAAAGCTTCAGGTAGTCTGTCGCAATCTGGTGGCCGAATCCCCGGCTTCCGCAGTGGAACATGACGACAACCTGGTTCGGACGCGTAATCCCGAATGCTGCAGCGGTTTCGGGATCGAATATATCTTCTGAAGAAACTGTCTGTATCTCGAGATAGTGGTTCCCGGAGCCGAGCGTCCCGACTTGCTTGAAGCCACGCTCCACAGCCCTTTCACTGACCTTTGATACATCTGCACCCGACGCAGACCCGCCGTCCTCCGTTCGTTCCAGGTCCTCTTTCCTGCCGTATCCGTGTTTGACACACCATCGTGCGCCCTGTTCGGCAAGCGCGCGGAATTCATCGCGGGTCATTTTTATGTTTCCCTCACCTCCCACACCGGTCGGAATAGCGCCGAAAAGGCTGTTTACAAGCCGTTCTATGTACGGCTGTACCTCATCGAGCGCGAGGTCGGTTTTTATCAGGCGCATCCCGCAGTTAATATCGAAACCTATACCACCCGGTGAAATCACACCTTTCACCGGGTCGAATGCCGCAGTTCCTCCAATAGGAAACCCGTATCCCCAGTGTCCGTCCGGCATGCAGAGCGCGTAATTGATGATGCCCGGGAGTGTCGCCACATTACTGATCTGGTCGAACACTCCTTCCTCCATACCCTCGATCAACGTTTCGGTGGCGTAAATCCTGGCAGGTACTCTCATGCCCTTTTTAAAGCTTTTCGGTATCTCCCAGAGTGTTTCGCTTATTTTTTGCAGGTAGTTTGGTATGGCCATGATCAGTTCCGCTCATAAAAAACACTGAAGTTTTTTTGAAGCACCATTTTATAAAACAACTATTTTACAATAGTAATAATATACCGGTATGGATGTGGGGTCAACGGCATACGGGTGTGTCAACCGGGTGAAGTTGCTGCATTTAATCTGGTTTTTACTTTGATGTACTAAAAAATCAATAGGCGGGCTCCATGGGAATAGGTATGTTATAGACTACAACTGATTTTATCAAGCGGAGTAGAGAAGATGATGTTTGAACCCGGCAAGAAATATCACGGTTTTCGGCTGGAACGGGAGAAAAAGATAGGGGAGATCAACTCGACGGGCAGAATATTCGTTCACGAGAAGAGCGGGGCCAGGCTCTTCTCGATCTCGAATGATGACGACAACAAGGTCTTCTCGATCAGCTTCAGAACACCGCCTGCAGACAGCACCGGGATTCCACATATACTGGAACATTCGGTATTGTGCGGGTCGAAGAAGTATCCGTCAAAAGAACCGTTTGTCGAGCTCGTCAAGGGATCGCTGAACACCTTTTTAAATGCAATAACCTTTCCGGACAAAACTATGTATCCGGTTGCGAGCAGGAACAAGAAGGATTTCTTCAATCTCATGGATGTGTACCTGGATGCCGTTTTCCATCCCAACATCTATTCAGTGCCTCAGATATTCATGCAGGAGGGATGGCACTACGAATTGGGGAACCCGGAAGGAGAAATTAATTACAGGGGCGTGGTGTACAACGAGATGAAGGGTGTGTTTTCCACACCGGAGGCCGTTTTATTCAGAAAGATACCCGAATCCCTTTTTCCCGATACGCCGTACAGCTTCGAATCGGGGGGTGATCCCGAAGATATACCCGGACTCGCGCTGGAGAAGTTTCTCGACTTTCACCGCGAGTACTACCATCCTGTGAACAGCTATATCTACCTCTACGGTGACGGGGATGTTAGTGAGCTTCTGCAGTTTCTTGATGAACATTATCTGAGTGATTTCAATAAGATTTCGGTTGATTCAGCGATCCCTTCACAGAAGCCCTTTGAAGCCCAGAATGAAATGGTAGTGTATTATCCCATTCTACCGAATGAAGAAGAAAATGACCGGGGCTTTCTCAGTATGAACTTCGCTGTCGACTATGCATCAAATCCTGAACTCTACCTAGCATTTACTATACTGGAGCACCTGCTTCTCGAAACGCCGGCAGCACCGTTGAAGAAGGCGCTCATGGACAGGAGCATAGGCAAAGATGTGTTCGGCCATTTTGAGAGAGATATTCTCCAGCCTGTGTTCAGCGTCGTGGTGAAAGGCAGCAGTGAAAAAAAGAAATCACAGTTCGAAGAGGTGTTGTTCGAAACATTGAGCGGGCTCGTTAAAAAGGGAATTGACCGGGATATTGTAGAGGCTGCGGTAAACATCCATGAGTTCAGGCTGCGCGAGGCTGATTTCAAGGGTCTTCCGAAAGGTCTCGTATACGATATGGCGGTTATGGGGAGTTGGTTGTACGAGGGGGACCCCTTTGTTCATCTGGAATATGAGAAGAGTCTTTCGATTGTCAAGAGGGCATTAACCGAACCCTATTTTGAAGGTCTTATTGAACGAATGCTCCTTAAGAACACGCACCGCTCTCTCGTTATGGTGCTGCCCCAAAAGGGACTTGCCGAAAAAAAGGAGCGTGAGGTTCGGAAGAAGCTCGACGAGTTCAAGAAGAGTCTTTCTGAAAATGAGCTGACGAAACTTGCCGGGGAAACTGAACAACTGAAAAAAAGGCAGATGACTCCTGATCCCAAAGAATATATCGACAAAATTCCCCTGCTCTCACTAAAGGATATCGATCCCAAGGCGGAACGACTGCCACTGGAAAAGAAAGAGGAGCAGGGAGTGGAGGTGCTTTCTCATTCGATTTATACATCGGGTATCGCATATATGAACTTCTACTTCGACTCACGGGCGGTAGGTTATGAGGATCTTCCGTATCTCTCACTTCTTTCACGCCTGCTCGGACGTATCAGCACGGATCGGTACAGCTACTCGGATCTTTCGAACTACATCAATATACACACCGGCGGCGTGTACCTGAGCAACGAAACATACGGGGACAAGGAAGAGGACGCACAGTACTTTCCCAAGATGACGGTAAAATCGAAGGCCCTTGTAAAGAAGCTTCCCGAGTTGTGCGACATCGTTGGTGAGATAACGGGAAGAAGCAGGTATGATGATGTAAAGCGGCTTCGCGAGATAGTACAGGAAACGAAGTCACGCTTCGAGATGAGCATATACGATCAGGGGCATCTGCTTGCCTCGAGCAGACTGCTTTCCTACTTCTCGCATAAAGGTATGTACGCGGAACGGCTCGGCGGGATCGACTTTTTCCATTTTATCAGCGATCTAGAACGGAATTTCGATAAAAGGGCGGACGAGGTGCTGCACAGGCTCAAAATGATTGCCGGCCTGGTATTCACGCCTGAAAATCTCACGGTCAGCGTGACCGCGGATAAACGGGATTACGGACTGTTCAAGCAGAACTTTGCCCGGGTGCTCGATTACTTTGGACATACAAAAACCTCATACAACAGCTACCCATTTGAAGAGGAACGGAAAAACGAGGGGCTTCTTACCCCGGGCAACGTGCAGTACGTGGCGAAGGGATTCAATTTTCGCAAACTGGGCCACGTGTATAGCGATAGCCTCCAGGTACTCAGAACGATTACGAGCCTCGATTATCTCTGGAACCGGGTCCGGGTGAGGGGAGGCGCATACGGCTGTTTTGCCCGCTTCTCACGGGACGGGAATATGTATTTCTGCTCATACCGCGATCCGAACCTGGGCGAGACGCTCGACGTGTATAACGGGGCCGCGGATTTCATCCGGTCTTTCGACGCCGAGGAACGGGAAATAACGAAGTATATCATCGGCACAATCAGCAGGTTCGACCGGCCGCTTACCCCGTCAATGAAGGGTGAAACCGCAGCAGGCCGTTATTTCCAGAATATCTCCCACGAAGATGTTCAGGAAGCACGGGAGGGTATACTGCAAACCGGAAAGAAGTACATCCGCGCTGCAGCAGACCTTGTTGCCGACGCAATGAAACAGAACTATCTCTGTGTGTTGGGCAGCGAGGGCAGAATCAGGGAGCACGATGGGCTCTTTGAAAACCTGGTCGACGTGTTTACGTGAATTACCTGCATCGAGTACAAAGTTGTAATAATCCCGCAAAACAGAGTTAAATATAAGTAAAACCACATATGCTAAAGGAGGTAGTACAGGGCAGAGCAAACTCGAACCAGAGGTGGGGTGATTTACCCCATCGACTGGTCACAGGGGGGAGAGGCAGCCCAGGTGCTCGGAAATATACCAGGCGATCTTTACCTCGGTATTGTCGGCAATCGTCGGGCTTCTGCTTGACAACCTCCTGCCCGGTGCAACGCGGGAGGACCGTGGGCTTGCGGTATGGGAGGCTGAGGCCACTGAAGAGGCATGGGCCAAAGCCGAGGAAGAGTGGAAGCAGATGGCTGTCGGTGAAGAAAGACAGGTGTTTGCGAAATAATCTGCGGAAACATGTTTAGGGGTATGAACCGATAGGATCTCATGCTCCCGAACTGTGTATGTGTGTGGCGTAATAAATCCGCCAGGCGTGATTCAAGTTGAAATGAAGAAGCAGAAGGTCCACTGGTTTTTTACCGTCCTGCTCATGTTTTTTCTGGTCTGTACCTTCTATGCAATATTCAACGTCGGTAACTCGCGGCCTCTCTTCCGCCCGGGTGATACGCGTCCCCTCATATAATACGCTCACCGCCATTATCCTCGCCGTATGGACGGCGTTGATTGCGATGGTGCTCTATGCGGGGAGGATGCAGACCCCAGCCCCACCACACACCTCCTCGACATAAACGAGGCCCTCATCAGAGAACTTCGCGAAGAGGGGAAGAGCGATGCGGATATCGCCGAATCCTTTTTAGATAACCGGAGTTCATTGTACTACAAGAGGATAATTATATGAATGGTACATTGCAGCATGTCTTTCAATTCCCTATAGGACAGGACAGTTCACATTGACGACAGTATTTGGCAACTCTTTCTGTTTGGGGTATCTCCTCCGTGTCCCATGCAAACTGCACCATTTTACTATAATTTATTTCAGAGTCCTCGTTATCTATATCCATCTGCATTTGGCACCTGGCCCTGCTAAAACTCCCGTCTCGTCCGGGAAGACTGGCCATTCTCGTTTCATTAGATGAAAATACGATCTTTCCATAGGCATTCTGGGGGCACGACTTTCTACAGAATTCTTCACAGCCATCACATGGATCAAAAGCGATGGGACCGGTAGGCGTCAACTCGTCTTCAAGCAGCATTGCGCGAAGACGAACTTTAGACCCGAGTTCTGGGGTAACAAGCAGATTATTTCTACCGATACACCCAAGCCCAGCCAACACCGCCGTATCCTTGAGGTATATTCCACCCTCCTTGACAGTGTAAGGCATTTTATGTGTTTTAATACCGAATTCCTTTTCAATCCAAACAGACAGTTCTCTATTGATCCTTATCAAAGTACGGTTTCCTGGAGAGTCTTTGGCATCCCACCAATCAAGTTCGGGCTTATTCTGCGGATGCGAAACTGCGATAACCAGAGCTGATTTTGCTTCTGGAGGCCATTTTATTTCAGTGAAATCTGCCAACTCCAGGCCAGGCCCAACATTGACTATTTCCATACCGATTTTTTTAAAGATTCCATGGGAGGGTGATTTCTTAAGGCGTTCAACATTCGCGATACCTGCCACTGTAGCTCCCATTTCCTTAGCCTTCTCAATGATCTGAGTGCTTCTCCCCGAAGTCATTGATGATTCTCCTCAACAATATTGATAAAAAAAATTATATCTTCAGTTTGCCGGGTATACCATGTAAAACGTGATTTTTAGATAAAACGGGGAATAGCGAATCTCATCCCCCCAAGAATCCTTCAAATATATGCTCTTTTCCTATTTAATAATATTACGCTATAAAACTATATCAAGAAAAACCGTAATAATCTCACATTAAAGTGAATTATTGCAGCAAGCAGAGGACGTATTCAGCCTTTAAAAACTGCCTATCAAAAAAAGAAAAGGGTTGGAAAGCTGATCTTCACCCCAAGTTGCCCGACATTGTGAAAATCACATTTTTAACTTGCTTTCACAGATATCTTTAAAAACATCTTTTTACTTTTTTCTGAGAAGGGCGAGTGCGATCTTTTCTGCAATTATGGGCATTGATTTTATTCGAATTCCTAGCGCATCCTCTACTGCATTTGCGACCGCCGGCGCGACCGGTATCATCGTGTGCTCGGCAACTCCACGCGCGCCGAACGGACCGTCATGCTGCGGCACCTCGACAATTATCGGGATGATTTTTTCGGGGATGTCGAGTGCGGTCGGTATTTTATAATCTGAGAAGTTCGGGTTCAACAGCTTCCCGTTCTCATCGAAACGGATATCCTCGTACAAAACGGTTGCAAGTCCCTGCAGGAACCCTCCGATTATCTGGTGTTTCACGAGCTCCGGGTTGAGCGCCTTACCGGCATCGATCGCCTCGGCTGCTTTAAGTACCCGTATTTTTCCCGTCTGTTTGTCTATTTCAAGGGTCAAGGCGCAGGCACCGACCGTGTAGTGCACGTTCGGATGCCCTCCCTGGCCGGTTTCGGGGTCACTGAATGCCGATGTGAACTCCGGCATGAAGATACCTCTGCCGAGAACCGGTCCGCCCCTGAAGGTGCCGTCTTCGACCATGATGCCGTCTATGACAAACTCTCTCAAGGGGAGTTCGAATTCCGGGTCCGTCGTGCATTTGATCTTCTCATCCTGGAGGTAGAGAGAACAGATTTCGTATTGAAAAGCCCTGTTGACGGTATCGAAAATCTGCTCCCGCGCATCGAGGGCTGCATGTTTTACCGCGTTTCCGCATGACCAGGTTGCATGTGATGCGACGGTCTGCCACTCATACGGGTTCCTATCCGTATCGGGTGTTTCTACCCGTATTTTCGACACGGGAACGGTGAGAATCTCGGCTGCAATCTGCGCCATCACGGTGAGATAGCCCTGTCCGATCTCCATTCCCGATACGAGAATATTGATGCTCCCATCCTCATTGAACTTGAGAAACGCAGCGGACGATGCGTTCGGCGGCATTGCCGGCGCCTTCCAGATTGCGGCCATTCCCTTGCCGATTACCTTGTTCGGATCTTTCGATTCTTCCCTTTTTCCGAAATCAACCGCATCGGCAACTTTGTCGATGCATTCGATCAGGCCGTTTTCGTTCATCTCCGCCCCGTACGCAAGGGTATCCCCCTTACGGATGCCGTTTTTCTTTCTGAATTCACGGGGGCTCATGCCTATTGCAGCAGCTAGACGCGACATGTGAGACTCAACACTGAACATCATCTCGGAGTAGCCGAAACCCCTGTAGGGACCGCCTGGGGGCAGGTTCGTGTAGATGCAGTACGAATCGATATGCACATTCGGAATTCGATATGGCCCGGTTGCTGAAAGACCGGACGCATTAACCACGTTTGCCCCGTACTCGACATATGCGCCTGCATCCCAGTAGTTTGCAAGCTGAAAAGCGGTAATGGTTCCGTCTTTTCTCAGACCGATCTTCAATTTCGAGACGACCTGCTGGCGCTGGTAGGTGTTGTAGAATTCCTGGGCCCGTGTCCAGCGGACCTTAACGGGATTCCCCCTGACTGCTGTGGCGATTGCTGCAGCGAGAATCTCCATTGTCAGGCCGGCTTTGCCGCCGAATCCTCCTCCCACGTAGGGTGTGATTACGCGAACATCCTTATGGCTGAATCCAAGGGGGGCAAGCGCCTCTGCAAACAGGTTTCTTTGGGTATGCGGCGACTGGGAGGATGCCCATACCGTAAGTCGCCCTGCGTAGTCAAGAAGCCCCACTGCGATATGCGGCTCGATTGCACAGTGCGCGTATCTGGGCACACGGTAGGTGTCTTCGAGAATGAAATCTGCTTCCTGGAATCCTTTTTCAATATCACCCTTTCGTATCTTTCTCAGATGAGAAATATTCGTGCCCTCTTTCGGAAAAAACCAGGGGACATGCTCATAGGAACCGAGGTCCGGGTGCACGATCGGTGAATCATCACCTATTGCCTGTAGAGGTTCGAAAACCGGAGTGAGCGGTTCGTAGTCGACTTTGATCAGCCCAAGCGCTTTTTGGGCGGCTTTCCTGTCCCGTGCGATGACTGCGGCGAGCTGCTCACCGACGAAACGCACCCTGTCCTGGGCGAATATGAAACGGTCTTTCATATAGAGGCCGAATTTAAAGGGAAAGTCCTTTCCGGTCACGACCTTTACAACACCGGGCAGTTTCTCCGCTTTCGCAGTGTCAACACCCCTTATCAGTGCGTGGGCATGGGGGCTCTCCAGCACTGCAGCATAGAGGAGATTCGGACCGAAATCGATATCATCGACGTACAGGGCAGCACCGGTTACTTTGTCTTTTTCATCTATTCTGCTGATCGGGTGCCCGATATAGGCATACTCTTTCATCTTTTGCTCCTTCACCCCCTTTTCGAAGCATCAAGAACGGCGTCGATTATGGGTGTGTATCCGGTGCACCTGCACAGGTTTCCGGCGAGTGATTCTTTTACCTCTTCTTCCGACGGGTGAGGGGTTTTCTCCAGGAGTTCAACTGCCGAGATTACCATGCCGGGTGTGCAGAACCCGCACTGGAATGAACTGTGCCCGATGAAGGATTCCTGAAGGTGCTGCAGCTTTTCTTCCGGGATACCTTCGAGGGTTTGAATATCCGCGGCGTCGGCTTCAACGGCAAGAATTATGCAGGATCGTACGCTTCTGCCGTTCAGAAAAATGGTGCAGGAACCGCAATCTCCGCGACCGCATCCGTATTTCGGACTCTTGACACCAAGTCGGTCACGAAGTACATCGAGAAGAATGTCGGTCGGTTCAACCTCTATCTCTCTTTTCATACCGTTCAGAGTAAACTCGATTCTCTTTTTCATTTTTTTCTCCTCACCCGTGCTCACCGGTGGTTATCTGTTTCGGCGATTCTTTGGATTTCGAGTTCCTCACATAAGACTTACACTGTATTCAGGGCCTTCACCATCACGTCGTGATAGCGCGGCTTTTAACCCGCGTTCGAGCATTACACCCGTCACATGCATCCTGTACTCTTTCGTCGCCCTGATGTCTGTGATCGGGGATATTTCCTGCGGCAGCAATTTTATTGCTTCGGAGATCAGAGTATCGGTAATTTCCTTTCCGTTCAGCAGGGATTCTATTTTCTTTGCCCGTGCCGGAACAGGCGCGAGTGCGCAGAATGCAATGCGGTACTCCCTTTCATCGAAGGCGTAGACTCCGACGCCTGCCTGCGCAAGGTCTTCACCCCGGTACCTTCCGAGTTTCACGTAACTCCCGCCGAACCGTTTTAGCGGCATTTCGATGGATATGCCTTCCACATATTCGTTGTCTTTGAGAGCGGTTTTTCTGGGGCCGAGAAACCAACTGTCTACGGGCACCGTGCGCTGTCCGTTTGTGCTCCGGACCAGCACCTCGGCCTCCAGGCAGAGAAGGGGAGGGCCGCTGTCAAGCGAAGGTACGGCAGAACAGATATTGCCGACAATAGTAGCCCTGTTTCTGATTCCGACTGAGGCGACTGTTCGTGAAGATTCCCAGAAAACGGGAAATTGTTCGCGTATTTCTGCGGATTCGATGAGGTCGGTGAAAGTCACGAGTGCGCCGATAAAAAGGCGGTTGTTCGAGAACTCGAGTGTCCTGAGCTGCCGGATGCCCTTGAGGTCAATGACTGCATCTGGTGCGGTGATTCCGTCCTCCATCTGAACGATCAGGTCGGTGCCGCCGGCAAGCAGGGATGCCCTGTCTTTATATTCTGCAAGCAGGTTGAGCAGCCTGTCACTATCGATCGGCCTGTAGTATTCGAAGTCATTGAGTATCGCCATTTGCACCTTCTCCATGGTCACATACACATCGCGTGCAGTTCAATCGAAGAGCACGTGCATTTGAAGATTATTGTTGTTTCAATATACGTTGTTATTTATATAAATTTAATCGATACGTTTAGTCCCAGGTACAAATAAATAGTGGTAATAAAAGCCAGATCTTTTATCCCTGGCCTTCAATAGCTAAAATAATATTTATATGTATAAACTCAACCTCTCCGATTGCATCGGCCAGTTGTTTATTCGGTTGCTTCGCGTTCGAATAATGCCCCCGTTTAACGGTGTTATGCAAAACACCACCCGGTCCGGATCACTGTGAATCAAGCGCGACGATTCTGCAGATGCTCGATTCCATTTCAATCGCACGCCACGGGAATGCGCCGATCCAGACCCGTTTGTTGTTCACCCTGTCGATATCTCCGCCGACGCACTCGGCATGGACGATTCTCTTCGGGAAGAGTTTGATGTGCATGACCTGGTAGTAGTAATCGAGCGGGAACATCTGATTCCATGTTTTTCCGTAATCCTCTTTCAGCTTCTCTTCCGCCTTTGCGAAATGGGCGGGCTGCCACTGCCGTATAATTGTGTTCATCGGGTGGTCTGCGGATCCGCAGTCGACGCCAATCCATTTGAACTGCATCTCTGCGACCCATTTGTCAAAGCTCGGGTCTGGACCCGGATGACAGATCATATACCGTATTTCATCCGCTTCCGAATGGGTCCAGTCAAAGCGGTGATATCCGGTATTTATGATAAGGATGTCGCCCTTTTTTATTTCTGCTTTACTCTTCAACATGTCCGGATTGTACAGGCTGTAGTCGGAAACCTCATCCGAAATGTCGACCACAACACCCTCACCTACCCACTCGTCGATCGGCACCTCGCCGATAGCCCTGCCGTGCCCGTAGAAGTGTATCTCACCGTCCATGTGGGTGCCCACATGATTGCTCGTTTTGATGACCTGTCCGTTTGCGCCCATTCCACCGTCGTAACAGCCTGCAAGCCGCTTGAAGTACTGGATCTGTAGCGGCATGTAACTCGGCCACGGCGGTGTGTGCACACTCAACGGGACTGTCAGATCGTACACTGTTACGTCTTTCATCAGTTTTAAAAACTCGTCACTCTGCATAATTGACCTCTATTACCTATATATTTTAAAACAGTTTACCGAATTCGATGAGCGCCTCTTCGAAGCAGGACCGGGGCGCCCTGAGAATCCCCGCACCGATCTGGCCGATGCCCGGATCCTTGTGTGCAATACCCGTGTTGATAAAGGGCAGAAGGTTCAGCTTGTTCACAAGTCTGATATCAACACCGACCGGCGTTCCCCTGAAATCAAGTGCAGGTATCCTGTAGGCTGTATGTTCTTCGGCCGCGATCTCATACATCTCCTGTGTAAATCCGATTGCATCGGCTGCGGTTCCTCCAACAAACTTTACTATTGCCGGTGCTGCAGCCATTGCAAACCCGCCTATTCCTGCAACCTCGGAAACCGTGCTGTCGCCCAGGTCACGGCAGGAGTCTTTCTCGCTGAAACCGGGAAAGTACAGGCCCTTCGGTATGTCTGCCCGGGCCGTAAACCAACGTTCTCCAAGGCCGGCGATCCGTATCCCGAGGTCTGTGCCGTTTCGGGCCATTGTCGAAACGATCGAGCTGTTTTCAAGGCCGACGATCGGGTCTGTATTTGCCTTGCATGCAGCCATTGAGATATTCAGAAAGGAATGATCGTTTCCTGAAAGGAATTCGATGACCGCGCGTATGGTATCGCTGTCCAGGTCTGTTTTCAGGAGGTGCGGTGTGATTTCTCTGATGAACAGCGATGTCGCCGCCACGTTTCTGTTGTGGCACTCATCGCCCATCATCAGCGCGCGGGCGGTCAGGTCTTTGATGTTTATTCCACCCGATTTCTGCACTCCCTTCCTGAGCGCCGGCGCGAGAACGGTTTCCATCCACTTCAATTTTTGGATGACATCGTCGCTGTAGGCGCCGAAGCGGAGAACCTTTCCAAGCCCTTCATTCAGGGTACAGTACGCCCTGTTTCCGCTTGTCTGGTTCTCCATGACGTATACGTACATGGATGATGAAACAACACCCGCCATGGGACCGACCGTCTGATGTTGGTGGCAGGGGTCGAATTGTATTTCTCCGGAAGATGCAATTTTTTCGGCCTCCTTGAGATTTGCTGCAAGGCCTTCGTACAGGAGGGCGCCCATTACTGCGCCCTTTACTGGACCGCACATACTGTCCCAGGAAACCGGCGGCCCGGCGTGAAGTATCAGGTTTTTCTCCATACCGGGTATTACTTCGGAGGCAGGGAGTATATCGATGAGAAGAGGCCGGGCGTTTGTAATGAGATCGACTGCCTTCCGGTTCGCTGCATCTATCTTTTTCCGTAGAGAGGGCTGGTTGAGCCTGTTGAGCACATGGATTATTTCCGGATTGCCGGATCCAGGCGGTGACCAGTCCACATGCTGAACGTCGCCCCCCTGAGAGCGTATAGAATCGGCGAAGGTTTTGAGGCCGATATTTATTACCTTTGGTTTTGATCGAAACAAGGCGTCCAGTGTATCCATTAGACATTCCCCTCACTCTTGGCAGGTTTACCTGCCTGTTAATTCAACAGTATGTCTGTTGCATTAAATATCAGATGTTCGATTGAATACCCTGCAATATAAGCGCGGAAAAACGCGCCGCCTGCGCATTCGACGGCATAACGACAACGCCCGATTCCTCGAGACAGCCCGTTTGATCTGCCACCCCCTGCAGGTCCTCTTCGGTGCCGGTAACCGATGCGATGAACGATATATACCGTCCATCTTCATGTGCTATTTTTCTGGCCTTTTTAATTGCCGGAACGAGCTCAGAGCACGGGTCAGGATGGGCCCCGTATCCGAGTACGACGTCAAAAAGTATGATCCCGCACCCCCTGTCGTCTGCCTCCTTTTTAATACGCTCTGTGCGCAGGGAAAAATCTATCATCGGATGCGGGCGACCGCGGGTAAACTCATCTCCTCCAAGATCGATAATCGTGTTTCGATAACTTTGCAGGCTGTTTTTCAGTTTCAGTTCGCTTTGCAACGGAATGTTCGAGTAGACAGCTCCGGCCATATCGGAAATGATCCAGATTGCTTCTTCAGCAAGCGTTCCCCCGGAAAAAAGCCCGCGAAGGTATGTACCTTTTCCAATTTTTTCAGATTCTGTTTTCGCCCTGCTGCGTATAACCTGTTCATTTCCGGTGAAGAAAATCGGGATATATTCTTTTTTTTCATACAGAGATACGGCTTTTTCTACTGCTTCCTCAAGACCGCCGGCAAAAGGCAGATTTCTCTTTTCTGCCTCCCGGGGATTGCCGTTCAGGAAGCTGATTACATACCTTTTTGTGCACTTTTGTATAACATCAAGAATTTTGTTTGCACCTTTTATATCAGGCGGTTTTGAAAGAAGTATAATTATCTTTGTCATTTCGTCTCGCTCGAGTGCTTCGATTCCTCGGAGCATTGTTGCGCCGCCTACCTCTTTTGACAGATCCCTCCCGCCGGTTCCGATTGCATGCGATATTCCATAGCCCTTTTTATTGAGAAGGGTGCTGATCTCCTGAATACCCGTGCCGGATGCGGCAACGATCCCGAAGGGCCCCCTGCGCACTGAATTCGCAAATCCAAGGGCTAAACCGCCGATGATGGCGGTGCCGCAGTCAGGTCCCATAACAAGAAGGTTGAGTTCTGATGCCCTCTTTTTCAGGCGTATCTCTTCATCAAGTGAAACATTGTCGCTGAAAAGCATGACCGATCTCCCGTTTTCAAGGGCCTCCATCGCCTCTGCAGATGCGTATTCACCGGGCACCGAGATGAATGCAATAGTTGCGTCAGGCATGTGTCTTAAAGCGCTGCCAAGGTTTTTCGGTGCAGAAAATCGTTGATTTTCATCAGTTTCGGTTTTAGCCGTGAGCTGGTTTTTAACCTCCTCAAGCACCCTTTGTACAGCCTGTTCATTCGATACCCGGACTGCGATTACGAGGTCGCCGGGGCGGGCCCTCTTTCCCTCTTTTGTTAACAGCCCGCTCTCTCTGAGCAGTTTGAGGTTGGCGGCGGAACCCATAATTGCAGTGGCTTCTTCAACACCGTCTATCGAATGGATAAGCTTTTCACTCATCGACATAAGCATTATTGAATCAAGGTAGGTATCAGCGAGGATACTATTTTTTATTGTCATATATAACTCCATTGCGATGCTGAAAAGTATAGTATGGTTTACCTGTTTACAAAATGTTTATATTGTGAAAAATATATTCATAATGTAAACTATATCATAGTATTTGTTTTTTTTAAGCATTTTTTTCAAGAAAATTTATCACTTTTTTCCTGTTCTAAGCCTCCTTATTTCCATTTTTGGAGTGGTAAAGGGTGAATAAAGGGATTGACAGGGAATCCGGTTTCAATACAATAGTTTATAATATGAATATTTAGTTCATATTGTGAAATAACCTATCGATCAAAGGAGAAGAGTATGCTAGTCGGAGAACTGGAAAAGAAGCTCAGACCGCCTCAGCTCGACATAAAACCCTATCCTTCGAAAGTCATCACGCTTGCAAGCGGTGAAAAAATGGTAGTGCGCGAGGCGAATCGTGAGGAAGTAGGGGTTCTGCTGGACACGGTGCACCCGCTCATGGGCGTTGCGAAAGATTTCTACGATATTGTTGCCGCAAGGATGTATGCGGAGCTTTTAGGCTGGTACCGGTACAGGGTTGCGAACGAGTTTGTGCTCGTTGGCGCAATAGACGGGGAGATAGCGGGAATTGTAAACAGCAGACTCGTGGATGAAGAGGTTGGTATGAGCCTCCATACACTGACCGTTAAGCGGGGCCTGAGAATCGGCGCCCAGCTGTTCGCTTCGAAAATGGAGCATCACCTAGAGATACTCGGGCAGAAGGAGGTATGGATCGTGGCGGAGAGCCCGATAGGGTTCAACCGCTGGATGATAGAGTACGTGCTCGAGGACAGGTCGCATCTGTACCCGAATGTGCATCACGAGCTGGGCGGTGTTCCGACCTATGTGCTGACCAGGCCACTGTACGATGCGGTACGAAACGAAAAGGTGAGCGGTCAGAGACCTGTTGATACGGCGCTTCTTGCCACGGCGGACGAGCTCAGGCCGCCTGAAGAATATCCACAGATTCCCGGATACAAAAGGAGCAAAAAATGAGAAAAGTAGCTGTCACAGGAATCGGTCATACGGTTTTTGGAAACCTGAGTGAATTCGATCTTGTCGATGTCATGGCTTTTGCTTCAGCCGATGCGCTCGATGATGCGGGTATTCGTGAAGAAAGGGGCATCATCGACCAGGTGGTTGTCGCAAACATGGGGGGAGGAATGCTCAACCATCAGACGGGTATCGCTTCTTCACTCGTGAGCAGGCTTAAACTCGAGCCAGCAATGGCGGAACTCGTGGAAAACGGTCCTGCAAGCGGTGGGAGCGCGGTGAAAATGGGCTATGCAGTCATCGCGAGTGAAATTGCCGATGTGGTAATGGTGACGGGCGGAGAGATTATGCGCGGGGTTCCGGGATGGGAGGGGACGGATTTTGTTGCGACTCTTCTTCATCCGGAAGCGGAGTACAGCTACGGCCTTACGCTGCCTGCGTTCGGTGCCATGTTTACCCGGTTATATATGGAACGTTTCGGACTGACCGAACGGGACCTCGCGCTGATTGCGGTGAAGGATCATGAAAACGGGGCAAAAAATCCCTTTGCGCACGTGCAGGTGCCGTGCACTATAGAAGGTATTCATGACGGCCCTGATGCAAATGTCGTGAACAATTACATTGCCGAACCGCTCCGCCTGTACAGCATGTGTCCTGTTTCCGATGGTGCGGCTTCTATTATACTGTGTGCGGCTGATTCGCCGAAGATGAAATATTTCAAGAAAAAAGGACCTGTATTCATAACGGGAGTAGGTTCCGCTTCTGATACGCACTGCGTGCACGAGAGGGAATACCCGCTGGACTTGAAAGCGGTGAAGCTCAGCGGTGAGCGGGCATTTACGATGGCCGGCCTGTCCCCGAAGGACATTTCCTGCGCCGAGCTTCATGACGCTTTTGTAATTCTCGAGGTTGCAATCAGCGAAGAGCTTGGTTTCTTCGAGAGGGGCGGATATAAAGAGGCAGTTCAAAAGGGTAAAACGCGTATTGACGGGACACTGCCGATTAATACATCCGGCGGTCTGAAATCGAAGGGCCATCCCCTGGGTGCGACCGGCGTCTCGCAGGTGCACGAGCTTGTCAAGCAGCTGAGGGGGGAGGCGGAAAAAGGGCGTCAGGTAAAAAATCCGAAACACGGGCTAGCCGTGAATTTCGGCGGCTTCGGCAACAATGTTGTCACAACAATATGCTCAAAGGAGGAGTAGACAATGATCGATTTCTATGCGTATAAACCAAAAGAAGCGAAGGTATTCGCCTATAAATGCCCTGAATGCGGAACACTGCACTACCCGGCCACGATGATCTGCAAGAAGTGCAGTACAAGGCGCGATCCCTCCGGTGTCCTGTTTTCTTCGTGGGAGAAGGTCCCGATGGGGGGGAAGTGCAAACTTCTCACATGGACGCGTGTGTACAACCTTCCTGCCGGTTTTACTGACCGATACCTGCTGTTCGGAATCGTCGAGTTTGAAAACGGCTTGTGTGCAAGCGGCCGCCTGCTTGTTGAAAATCCGAAAACAGGAATGGAACTGAACGCAAATGCTGGACTGGTGCGGGAAGGAATCGATGAAGACATATATGGATTCATGTTCGAGACATAGGCGCGGAGGAACGGATGGATGAACACGGAGTCAAAGTTTTAGACAAGGCGTTTTTACTGCTATCTCAATTCTACAATCACGATGAGCTTTTACTGAAGGAGCTTGTCGAACTGACGAAGCTGAACAGGTCGACCGTATACAGGATCATGCAGGTATTATTAAAATGGGGGTATGTCGAGCGGGATGACCACTCCGGCAGGTACAGCGTATCGCTGAAAATTCTTGAGCTGTCGGGCGCGATGCTCCGCAAGATGAGCCTTTTAAACGTGTGCCGACCATTTCTTCTTGACCTCAGAGACCGAACGGGGGAGTCGTCGTTCTTATCGGTTTTACGCGATCGAAATATAATCATAATCGACTGGGAGCCCAGTTACTTCGATGCTCTTATCAATGTAACGGTAGGGAAAGCGGTGCCTGCATATACATCGGGAGCAGGAAAGGCGATACTTGCCTTTCTCCCGCCAGAAGAGCGGGAGTCTCTCCTGGCCGGTTATTCGCTGCATCGGTATACAGATAAAACGGTATGTGACCTTCAAACCTTGAAGGAAGTGCTCCGTAAAACAGCCGAAATCAGATACGGGGTGAGCAGGGGAGAGTACGATGCGGATATCGTTGTTGTGGCAGCACCGATATTCGATATTCACAACAGGGTCATTGCTTCATGCGCAATCGGCGCTTTAAAAAGCAGGGTGAAGAGCGAAGGCCAGATATGTGAATACGGAAAAATGGTTATTGCTGCAGCATCACAGATCTCTCGAAAACTCGGTTCTTCTGGTTCCATCTGATGAGGTATAGATCATATTCAGAAGAAGTGCTTCACAGATCTGTCGAAAACACTGTTCTTCGGGATTACGCTTTTTTTAGATCCTTGAGAATTAACAGAATTTTTTCGTATACAACAGTCCTCTCATCGTCTCCCCGTATTTCATGGAAAATATTCAATTTTTTATAAAAATCCATGATAGGTGTGAAGGTACTGTAAAATATTTTCAACCGTTCCCTGATAGTCTCTTCGTTGTCATCGTCCCGTTGATAGGTTTTAATACCTTCGGGAGGCGGATCGAAGTAAATGTTGTATATCTTCCCATCATCAGCGATTCTCCTGCCGGTGAGCCGTTTAATAAGGATATCGTCATTGCATTTTAAATAAATAACAGATTCGATGCTGGAGATTGTATCGAGCTTTTCCGCCTGCACCAGAGTGCGCGGGAAACCGTCGAAGAGGTATCCGCTTTTGCAGTCATCTTTTTGCAGGCGGCCCTTGATTATTTTAATGATTATATCATCGGGAAGCAGTTTTCCTGCATCCATATAGGACTTGGCCGTCTTCCCCAGCTCGGTTCCTTTCGACACCTCTTCTCGTAAAATGTCACCTGTTGAAATGTGGGGAATGTTGAACTGCCTGGAAATGTCTTTCGCGTGCGTTCCCTTCCCTGCGCCCGGTGCGCCCATGAGAATCAAGTTCACGATCATACTCCTTTCGCGTTTTAAAGTATTGAAATTATGTCCAAGACCATCCCCTGCAGGAGGTTGAGAGTTCTTTCCTCTCTGTCCGCATATTGCTACTCGTACTACAGTGATACTAAAATCTACAGACCGATTAATGCCTGAGCCAGTCCGATGATGATACCGACAACAGCTCCGGTGAGCAGGATGAACCTGATTTCCGGGCCGGATGCCTTTTTTACGAGTTTTTCGAGTGCTCCAACGTCGAATTCACTGATTTTCTCACGCACAATACCCGAAACCATATCCTCATCTATTATCGCCTCGATTATCTTTCTGTTGAAATAGCCATCCCGATCGATGAGCAGCGTAGTGGAGAGCTTTTTCAACGTTTCACCTACAAGAGGAAGGTCGAGCATTTTCCCGCCGTGTCTTTCAATATACTTCTCGACCGCCTGTTCGAGCCGTTTCCGGTCCATTCGCTTTCGCAGTTCCTCGCTGTTTACGAGGTAGTCGTTTACGATATCACCAGCGCGCCGGGCAATCTCCATTTTTCTCTTCGGGAGAAGTCCCTGAATACCGATAATCTTCTTTTTTGGACGGAAGAGGAGTTTTATGGCAATGAAGTTGGTGATAAAACCGAGAAAGGAACCGACCGCCGGATAGACGAGAAATCTCAGGTAGTGCATGCTACAATGTACTTAATTTTACTGTTGTCTTCAAGGGATATGTTCCCAGACATGCATCTCTCCCGCCATTCGTTCTTACTATTCACGAATATATGCGGGGCAATTGTTATGTCACCAGAAAAAATACCCCCCGATACACGTCGGTATACCATTGCCTGGTCGGATCACCGATTCTTTTCATGTTTTCGGATGTCTGATGAGATATCCGAAACCTCTATACCCTGGTCTTCGATTTTTCTGTACCAGGGTACGGTGCTGCCGAGTTTTGCCCGGAGTCTCCATTTCACGGTTTTCGGGTGGTTCCGAATGCCGGAGGCAAAGGCTGCCAGCTTGCTCCTGATTTTATTTTTTTCGCTTTCCGTGAGTGAATAATGCAGGAGAAAATCCGTACATTTTTCGATGTTTTGCATGACATCACTGTACAGGCCCCAGTCATTAGCGCATAAACCGGCAATATAAGCGGAATTGATTATACCTTTTGTATCTTCCTGGCCGTCGGGGATCTCTTTCAGGATAGTCAGTATATCCCGTATATCCTTCTCGTTTATCCTATGGATCTGCATCTTGCTGAGGAGGAGGTCGCTTATAGAAATCGTGTAATCTTCAATCGTCAGCCTGTTTTTTAGGCTGATATCGTGATCCATTCTGAATGTATTGATGAATATATCGACATGGTCATCGGGATGAATGAAGTAGTGCGCGGATGCATCCCGGTGGGTGCATTCCCGGTAGAACTGCAGTTGCCGTTTGCCCGTTGCAACCGCAACCTTGATATTCTCGGCATAGCCAAGAGTATTGAATACGTCCTGAATACCGGCTATCTGTTTGCTGAGGCCAACCATATCGATATCGGAATAATCCCGATCACAGAATTCCACTGCAGTGCAGTAATGCCGTACAGCCAGTCCGCCAATAAGCCGCAACACAACCCCAGACCCACGTGCAGCATCGATTATTTGTTTTGATTCGGCAAGCATATCATCGCGAACCGAAGTATTTGCAGCATCCCGTTTGCTCATTTATTCTCTCCACCAAACGAATGGCGGTTTGGCTTCAAAGTAACTTCGAGCAAGTTACTGTTTGATACCCAGTCCCAGGAGGATGTATCCTGCCAAGGATCGGTCCCAAGAGGACATTCGCCAGTTTTAAAACAGTATCTCCATATAGATATCGATTACAGCGCTTTCTGATACACTCGGTGCCTCTTATACACAAATCCTCCAGGTCTTCTCATCTCTGCCTGCACCCGCGTGTTTGTTTCAAGTTCGTGATGGCTGTCCATAAAATCAAGACACATGCGACGCGCGCTTTTTATCATTGAGATCGCCATAACGGTATCAAGACCCTTTCCCCTGTAGTCCTCCCTGATTGCACCAAGCAGTAGATCGAGCCGCTTCGATTTTTTTTGAGTCGCTTTAATAATAAAGTACCCAACAGGCAAAAGCCTTCCGCCCGCTTTTTGGAAGCCCTCGGTAATGTCCTGGATACCGAGTATGAAGCTTAAAATCTCATTCTGATCATTCAGGATTATCTTTATAAGATGAGGGTCGACTATTTCATGATAGTTTCGTGCAGTCTTTTTAATTAGTGACTCTGTAAGTGGAATAAACCCGTAAATACCGGTATACGTCTCATTCATGAACCTGAGCACCCGGCGAAGATACGGTTTGACCTGCCTTTTCGTTTCGAATTCAAGAATTCTGATTGGGTTCCTTTTCTGTACCCGTTCCGAAATCTTTTCATACAGGGGCGGGATGGTTTCGGGTATCGGAATTTTATAGGTAAGATAATCCACCTCTTTTGAATAGCCGTTCTGTTCTATGAGGTTCGTGATGTATTCAAAATTATATATTGTGCCGATGGAGGGTCGCTGATCAAACCCTTCTACGATAAAACCCTGTGGGTCCTGGTTGGAAAATCCAAGTGGACCGACAACACGATCCATTCTTCTCACGCGAGCCCAGTTCTCAACTGAAGACAACAAACTGCGGGCAGTTTCCATGTCATTGATCGATTCGAAACTGCAGAACCGGGCCTGTTTGTCATTCCAGATATCATTGAGCTTTTTATTGATGATTCCCATGATTCTGCCGGCAGGTTTGCCATCCCTGTATGCTAGAAAGCAGACGGTATCCGAGTACTCCATATGCGTATTTTTTTTTGGATCGACGAAGCCCTTCTCATGCATCATCAGAGGCGGAACCCACAGGGTGTGGTTCCTGTGCATCGAATAGGGTAATCGAAAATAATCCTTCTTTTCTTTTCTCGTCTTTATTTCGATGATTCGGACCGCCATGGGCCTCTCCTAAAAAAGTTTTGTTTTAATCGAGATTGCCCCCTCCGGGCAGGTCTCCTGGCAGCAGTAGCAGCGGATACATGTGCTGTACTCATGCCTCGGGTATCTGTCCGCTCTGATTACTATAGACTTAGGATTGGTTGGGCATATTCTATAACATTCATGACATTTTGTACACTTTTTATAGTTGATAACGGGTTTTTGAACGATAATGTTTCTGAGGGCGTTTCGTATGAAGGGAGGTATCGATTTGAAATTACCGCTGTACCGGGGAAGGTCGAATTTTTTTGCGACCTGTTCGATTTTCTCGCCGAGCACTTCTATATCATTCATACTGCCGAGGCCGCTCTTATGCCCGAACAGGGTAGTAAATACCCGCTGCGGGTCCAGGCCGATTACCTGCGATGCCACGGTATCGGCTGCGACCGGGTCGGTTGAAATGATAAGAACACCCAGTTCAACACGGTTTCCCCTCCGCGGACCGTTTCCTTCCATCGCCCATATACCGTCCATAATGTACAACCGCGGCCTGAGGAACATGGTGAGATCAACAAGCATCTGAGAGAAATCTTCCGGATTTTCGAGTTTTGCATGAAAGCCCGGTTTTAGGAGCCCGGGTATACAGCCGAACTGATTCTTAATCGCGCCGGTCATCAGTGTGAGGCCATGCGTTTTCAGCTTCGGCAGGCTGATTATTCCGTCACTATGCAGCACGCCGCGGGCAATCTCGAATACCTTGTTCTGCCGTGCGTCCTCGAAAAATATTTTCTCACGGTTTTCGAAATCGGCAGAAAGAAGCCCGAGCTCATCCGCAACATCCTGTAAACCGGATTTTTTCATCACTTTTTCTTTTGAATGTATTCCCGGGGAATCGCCGTAGTAAACGGCAACCCCGTGATCGCGTACTATTTCAGCTGCTGCTCTGAAAACTGCGGGGTGCGTCAGCGTTGCTGTTTCAGGAGGGTCGGGCGCGAGTAGGTTTGGTTTCAGCAGAATTTTTTCTCCGGGCTGCACCAGCGTCCCAAGGCCTCCAATGAGCTCAATACCCTCATTGATTTTTTCCCTGACCATCGCAGTTTCGTAGCCTGTACAGCGGATAAGCGCTACTTTTGGATTATGTTCTTTCATTACGTATGTCCAATAAATTTAGTGTTTTCTAAAATACAAAAAATGAAAGTGTATGACAATGTTATCCGTACGGTTAATGCCGCTGTTTAGAGACATTCGTTTTTGTAGAGCCGAGCTGTGACCCTTAAAACCGGCGTTGATACCATTTGTGAACCGTCCCTTGATGTATTCGTTATTCGGATGCCTCGTGCAACCGTTGGGATCGACAGTGCATTAGTCATTGACAAAAAATATCATCGCTTATTATAATTGTGCCGTAATGAAAGACAAAGAGCTTACGATTGTAGAACATCTGAACGAGCTCAGGCGGCGGATCATATACATTCTGATCGCCATCATGATTACTTCAGGCGGAGCATATCATTTTATAGACGAGGTGCTTCAGTTTATTACTAAAGCAGGCGGTATTGAAAAGCTCGTGTTTATCAATCCGACCGAGGCTTTTTTCGTCATAGTAAAGCTAACGCTTCTTGTCGGGGTGATTGTGGCAATGCCGTTTATACTATATCAGGTTTGGAAGTATGTCGGTGTTGCGCTGAAAAAGAGTGAGCGTAAGTATTTGATATTTTTCGGGCCGGTTTCTTACTTTCTGTTTCTCGCAGGGGCGGGCTTTGCATTCAAGGGGGTGCTTCCGCTCGGTATCAAGTTCCTGCTTTCATTTTCAAAAGAAAACATAAGCCCGATGATCACATTGAACGCATACGTCGGGTTTCTGTCAAAGATGATAACTGCATTTGGAATGATGTTCGAGCTTCCGCTTGTCGTGCTGCTTCTTTCGAAACTCGGTATTGTCACACCGGAGGCGATGAAAAGAGGTCGGAAATATGCCATCGTTGTCATTTTTATTGTTGCGGCTGTGCTCACTCCCCCTGATGTCGTCAGCCAGATTATGCTCGCAGTGCCGATACTATTGCTCTATGAGATCAGTATAATAATCTGTAAATCCGTTGCAAAAAAGCGTGAGAAAGAACTGGGTGTGGGGGAACCGGCTATGAACGAGGTATAGAAAACGTACATCGCCAGATACCTTCAAGAAGCCAATATGCACTGAAAGGAATATCTATGGCAAAAAAAGAAAAACAGTATAGCGTGGAAATCACCGATATTTTCGAACCGGAACAGGAAGAAACAGTCATTGAGAGAGCTGGGAAATACGTCAGGCAGACTGATGAAGAACTGAGAGAGCTTTTCCAAACGACCGATACCCTGGTTGTGAGAAAACTTGCTGAAGATGAAGCGAAAAAGCTGGTCGAAACGCTTGACGGGATGGACCTTACGGTACGAATGTACGCAGCAGATAAAAAATCGAAAAAGCAGGAAACCGTAAAATGCCCGAAATGCGGTTTTGTCCTGGAATATCCGGAGTGGCGGTGTCCGGAATGCTACTATGAGTTTCCCGATTATGAGCTTGAAGGTGATGAAGAACCGGAAGAATAATAGTGTGAACTGGTGTTTTCCGATGAACCGGGCCTCGCTTTTATATCGCCGCTCACTTCTGCATAAAAATCTTTCAGAGTGTTTTTAATCCTATTGACATTTTTCATTGCAAGCAGTTCCATGGCAAGCCTGGCTGCATGCTTTTTAGATATATTTCTGACCACCTTTTTCACTTCGGGGATCAAGCCCGGCTCCATACTCAATTCCGTAATTCCCACTCCGACAAAAAACGGAGTAAACAGGGTATTACCGGCCAATTCACCGCAGACCGCGCAGGGTTTTCCCATTTTTCCTGCAGCAGAGGCCGTTATGTGTATCAGTTTTAGAACAGCCGGGTTTTCCGGGATGTAGTAGGCTGCTACGTTTTCGTTTGTCCTGTCAACCGCAAGGGTGTACTGAACCAGGTCGTTTGTTCCGATACTCAGGAAATCGCAGAGCATAATGATGGCATCAGCTGAAAGCGCAGCTGACGGTATTTCTATCATGGCACCTATCTGCACATCTTTATCGAAAGGTATCCCAAGGTTCTCCAGTTCTGATTTTTCCTCTGTTATTATTCCGATGATTTTTTCCATTTCCTCGCAACTTGAAATCATGGGCAGAAGTATTTTAACCCTGCCATGCACGCTGGCGCGAAGCAATGCGCGTATCTGCGTTCTGAATATATCCGGTTTCAGCAGGGAGATTCTGATCGATCTCAGACCGAGGAAGGGGTTGGCCTCGAGATAAGGTGTCGATTCCTGAAAAGGCAGGAGTTTATCCCCGCCTATGTCGAGTGTTCTGATCGTTACAGGCCGTTTTTCAAATTGTTTCAGAAGGGATTTATAGATCGAGTACTGCTCTTCCTCGGATATCAGCCTGTTGCGAATAATGAAGGGGAGCTCGGTGCGAAAGAGGCCCACACCTTCCGCGCCCTGATGGAGCGCAAGACCGGCACCGGGAACAATCTCGATATTTGCATTGAGTGTAATCTTGACATCGTCTAAAGTAACAGCCGGAAGCCGGGAAGCCTGTGCGAGAGTTTTCTGGTGTTTTTTATATGCATTTTGAATCTTTTTGTATTCACTAATGAACTTTTTTGTCGGGTTGGGGATGACGTATCCTGAATCACCATCCACTATCAGGCGTTCGCCGCTTTCTATCTTTTCTACAGCCCCTTTTGCATGTATAACAACCGGAATACCGAGAGATTTTGCAAGAATCGTTGCATGTGAGGTCTCACTGCCCATTTCTAGGACGATCCCCCTGATTTTATCCGTGTCGATGTACATTATCATCGACGGAATGAGTTCTTTTGCGACAAGTATACCTTCTAACTTCCGTACAAGGGCATACCCTTCCTGATTGGTAAGACGCCGGATTACTCGAAGCGACACGTCTTCTATATCTCTACCCCGTTCCTTCAAATAGATATTGTCAATGTTTCGAAAGGTGTCAAGCACTGCATTCAACCTGTCCATTATTATCCATTCGGCGTTTCGCCTCAATTGGGCTATCTGCTGTGGCACCTCTTCCGTAAAAAAAGGATCCCTTGTTATCATGATGTGACTCTGCAGGATGTCGGCTTCAGACTCCCGTATTGATTCAATCAAGCTTTTTTGATCAAGCTCGATCTGTGTTTTTACATCAATAAGCGCCTTTTTATATCTTGTGATCTCATCGGATACTCGATCAGGAACGAGTCTGATCTTTGGTATTGATATTTTTCCCGGATTGTATACTATAGCCTTATCCATAACGATGCCGTTGACGACACCGTCGCCACGGATTATGGGGATATTATCGAGCACACCTCATCTCCTGGGCCATCGATTGATTCAACATCTGGTGCGGGCGTTCGTGTGAGAAAGATTTCCCTATTCGGAATGGAAGCATATACGCCGCTTCTAACAGTATCATTATAAATGATAGGCAAGTAAACTTGCAATCTTAAAAAGTAAAAACAGATCGGGCTCGCTGATAAGTGTTTTTCCGTTGCAACTGCATGGAGAGCCCATTCTAACAGACGAAAGCCGGAAGAACACTTGCCGTATGGTTTTTACCTATAGAATGAAATAGTGTGTAATTATAACATAAAAAGTCAGTTGAGTATAAAAAATCTGGTACAAAAGGAAAAGATATCGCTTTGCTAGACCAAAATTCTAATGTATAAAACCATTACTGCTGTTTGTCAAAAGATATTGGGCTGTACTGGATGGAGTGATAGCTACCGCAGAAATGACAGCTACGGTGGCACGCTTTCAAACAGACTTAAGATAATCATAAAGATCGTTGAGGGGATAAAGAGTTTAACAGGGGCGAATTTTCCTGTTATTATCAAAATGAACTGTCAGGATTTTATACAGGGAGGGTTTGCCATCACCGATGCAATTAAAGCCCGTCCCCTGCTTTCTGCAGCCGGGATCGACGCTTTTAAGGTAAACGGAGGAATTCTTACAGGCAGGAAAAAAGCTCCATCCAGACCGGGCATACGATTTGAGCAGGATGAGGCCTACTTCCGCATGGAGGCCGCTCTTTTCAAAGAGAAGGTGAAGGTTATTCTTGTGGGGGGCATACGGTCCTATTCGGATGCTGAAAATATTGTCAAAAAAAAGATTGCCGATTATGTTTCTATGAGCAGGCCTTCTAAGTAACTTCGAGCAAGTTACTATTTGATACTCGGTCCCAAGAGGACATACGCAGCTTTTATACGGGAGCCCGGTCTGATTATACGCTGGAAATCGGGAGATCATAATAAGTCTTTTTGTAATTCAGACAACCACTGTTTAAGACCAGCTCTTTCGGGTGACGGTGTCTTCTGCGTGATTGTGAAACAGGAGGGTGCGGTTTTATAGACACGGATAAAACTGCTGGTAAATTATTGTCATCGGGTAGTGTTTATCGAATGAACCGCAAAAAATAGGCAAGTGAACTTCCAAACTAAAAGGTTAAAGCCGACACTGGCCTAATGGTTTTTACCTATAGAATGCAATGACAAGCAATTGTAACGATATACAATCATTTTTATATGAAATTCTGGTACAAAAAACCAGAATTCAAATGGATAAAACCATAAAACAGCACAGCCCATAGGAAGAGGATAGTATGGTACATGATGCAGATCGTAACCGAATTCGATATGAGGGCTTGATGAAGTACTGTAGCGATCCGGTGCTTATTTTGGACCCTCAGCAAAAGGTTATCGACGCAAATGAGCAGGCCCTTACGTTATTCGATGCTTCCATACGTAATAGCAGGCTTCATGATATCTTTGAAGGGATCGATATCCTAATCGAACCTGCAATGAATACGAATATCATTCAATCTGCACGCGTCAGCTTCTCACCGAAGGCGAAAAAAGAGATTTCCCTGATTCTTTCCTTCATCCCCCTGACGGTTGCGGGAAAGCTATCCGAGATACTTGTTGTCTGCCGCGATTTGCTTGAGGTAGAGCGCTTCCGAAATGAAAATGAAGATCTGAAAAAGAAGCTTGTTGAGCTGGAGCAGCTGCAGGATTTTGCAAGGCGTGTTGCCGGTGGTAAAGATGCTGTGCCCTCTGCAGCAGCGGCTCTGAAGGACCTTGAAGTCGTAAAACAACGGCTTGAAGATGCAACCTTGAAATTCGAGAACGAACTTGGCCTTGCCGCAGTTCTGCAGCAATCCCTGCTTCCGGAAAAAACGCCTGAAAATAAAAACTTCAATATCTCCTGCTTCTTCAAGCCCATGGAACAGGTAGGCGGGGATTACTACGACTTTGTGGATCTTGAAAATAATAAGAAGGGGATAATTGTTGCGGATGTTTCTGGACACGGTGTGTCATCGGCCTTTATCACCGCGATGCTAAAAATATCGTTTTTAAATTATGCCGGCAGGATACGATCTCCAGCAAAAATTCTGGAAAAGTTAAATAGAGATTACTGCAGTGTTATTCAAACGGGTGATTTTGTTACTGCATTTTACGCTGTTCTTGACCCGAACCAGTCTAAAATAACGTACTGCGGAGCCGGGCATCCGAGGCCTCTGCTGTTCCGAAAGAAAGGCCGGGACATCGAGTATCTAAAATCCGAAGGTTTTTTTCTTGGAATGTTTGAAGATGCCCGGTACAGGGATTCGGTTGTTGGTTTTTATCCCGGTGATCGTGTACTGATTTACACGGACGGCATTGTTGAAGCCTTTTCGGATGGAAAAAACGAGCAATTCGGCGAGAAGAGACTTTTACAATCTTTTAAGCAAAATGCCCGTGTACCGGTTGAGCCGATGATACACAAACTCGTTGAATCAGTACAGCAGTTTATGCAGAAAAGCAGGTTTTATGATGACATCGCGCTTGTCGCGGTGGAATTCAAAGATTCGTATACCCGCTGACTGTAGATTAACGCTATGGAAATTTTTGAAGGGATCGGATAATAATGAACGACATAAAGCTGAACAGAGTAAAGAAGGTTATTGATCTCGTAAAGGAGCTGCCGACTCTTCCGATGATAGCCGGCAAAGTAAACAGCCTTCTTGGGAATCCCCATTCGAATGCAGCCGATCTGGCTGCCGTGATCGAGAAAGATCAGAGCATTTCAGCGAAGATACTGAGGCTTGTGAACTCGGCGCTGTATAATTTACCCCAGAGAGTAACGAATATTGCCCAGGCAATTACGTTTCTCGGGTATAAGGACATATCCTATATTGTTATGACGATATCAGTTTTTGATATGGTAAAGCACTTCTCTGCAAAAGGATTTGACAGGACGAAGTTCTGGCTCCATTCCATTGCCGTTGCTACAATGAGCAAGAAGATCGCACAAATGTCCGGCTTTAAAAACCTCGATGATATTTTTACCTCAGGTCTGCTGCATGATATTGGAAAGGTTTTTATGGACGGCTATCTCCATGAAGAGTTCATGGAGGTGGTTGCTGCTGCAAGGGATAAATCGAAATCCTTTTATGATGCGGAACACATGCTTTTTGATATCGATCATTCACTTATTGGCGAGTGGATTGCGAGAAAATGGGAGTTGCCTATCCATATAATAGCCGCTGTTAAACATCACCATCAAAAGCCGGAGCAGAGGAACGGACTGTCGCTTTCATCAGACCCGTTCATAGATATAGTTCGGCTGGCGGATACTGCAGTTAAAATAGGAAAATATGGCCAGAGCGGAGATGGAAAAGGCTATAAACCCCGTTTTACGAACGATATGTTCGTAAGACTGCCTGTTGTAAAGAATGATATAAAAAACGGACTTGATGAGCTCAAAGACGAGCTGGAAAAATCGAAAGTTTTGCTCAATCTCACTGTATAAGAGTGGTGACCGTGGGTATCCAGCACAGGGAGTATTCAGTTGTAAATAAAAACAGCCTTTCACTCTACTACCAATCATGGGAGAGTGATGCACGAGCATCGACAAAAACCGCTCATATTGTGCACGGACTCGGTGACCACACCGGCTGTTACGAAGAGCTTGCCCATTTTCTTGTGTCACGTGATTTCAAGGTATACGGTCTGGATCTGCACGGCTTTGGCAGGTCAGAGGGTAAAAGAGGGCATGTAGTATGCATTGCGGATCATATCAGTGATCTGAAACTGCTTCATACGATCATGCAGCAGAAAAATGATCTTTCGCAGAATAACCTTATATATGGACAGTCCTTCGGAGGACTGCTGGCGCTTGCATATCTTCAGAAGTATCCTGATGATTACACGCATGCGGTTATATCAGCCCCTGCGCTCAATCCTGCGCAAAATGTCAATCCCCTGCTGCTCTCCTTATCCCGGATGTGCAACAGTATCTTACCATCTCTGCCTTTTCAAAACAGAATAAAGACCGAGCAGCTTACAGAAGATACCGACGCGCAGGATGCCTACAGGGATGATCCCTATGTCCATCAAACGATAACTCCAAGGCTTTTTACAGAGATGATTCGCTTAAGTAAAAGCATCCGGGAGAATATCCGTCACTTCAAGAAAGACCTGCATATTCTTTTAATCCACGGCGAAGCGGACGAGGTGACCAATCACCGCGATACTCTTTCCTTTTATGAGCAGATTACTGTTATCGGTAAAAAAATGGAGATTGTTCAAGGAATGAAACACGACCCGATCACCTACAGGGGTGGGGAAACGGTGTATGAGCTCCTGTCGGACTGGTTCGGCAGTGTTGGAATGTAAGATTTTCCCGGTAAAAATATTACAGCACCCGCAAGTAACGTATACCGTACGGTTTTTATTGAGACCACGAGGTCGGCTGTCTGTCCCACCGGTGTTTCTTCAATTCGGCGAGCAGATCCGGCGTCAGCCCCCTGCCGTCGCTTGTTCCGATATTCGATTTCAGGTGATTGAGCTTTCTCATTCCGGGGATAGTCGTGCTGATTGTTTTATTGCACAGGATGAACCTGAGTGCCATTTCTGCAATGGTCATTCCTGCTGGAACGAGCGGGCGAATTTTTTGGACATGTTCAACGCTTGACTCCAGGTTCTCAGGCACAAAATAGCTGCTCCGCCAGTCATCTTCAGGAAACTTCGTGTCTTTTGTGATCGCGCCTGTCAGTGTCCCCTCATCGAAAGGTACGCGAGCGATAACAGCTATATTGAGCTCTTCACAGAGTGGGAAGAGACTGTCTGCAGGAGCCTGATCGAAGATATTGTAAATCACCTGTACAGAATCGATAAGTCCTGTTTTAAGAGTCTTGAGGCAATTGTCCGGCTCCCAGCGATTCACGCTTACACCAATAGCCCGGATTTTTCCCTCCTCCTTCAGTTTGCTGACAGCCTTCTGCCATCTCTCGTCATCAGCCCAGCTGTCTTCCCAGACGTGAAACTGCTGAAGGTCGATCGTCTCGACACCGATGTTTTTGAGGCTCTTCTCCGTGTATTCGATAATATGTTCCGGAGGAAAACAGTCGTCCAGACTGAAATCTCTCTTCGACGGCCATATAAAATTCTTCGGCGGAATTTTTGTTGCCGTATAAAGACGATTTTGAGGATGCCTGCGGACAAGGCTACCCAGTATTTTTTCACTTTTACCCGAAGAATATGCCCAGGCTGTATCGAAAAAGTTGCATCCCAGAACTACTGCAGCATCGAGTGATGCCTCAATTTCTTTTTCATCCGATCCCGTCCATGCCGCGAGCCCCCACATGCCGTAGCCGATTTCGCTTACCTTCCAGCCGGTTCTTCCAAAAGTTCTGTATTGCATTGCATTACCCCCTGAATGTGCAGCATTCTGATATTGTTCAACTGTAACGATTCGTCAGGTGGCTGTCAAATGGTTTTTATTGTTCGGCCGGGCTGCTGATATTTTTCTGGCAGTCGAGAGGGGAAAGGGGTTACATTGGTGATATGTCGGGATACCGGTTTCACATCGCAAATATTCTCACTCTGTTTCGTATAGTGCTCATTCCTTTTTTTATGCTTCTTATTTTCGGCAATTCCGTATTCTCGGCTGTTGCAGCTCTTGTGCTTTTTGTTTTGGCTGGCCTCAGCGATTATCTCGATGGTTTATTTGCGAGAAGGCTGGGGCTTCATTCCGCATTCGGAGAATTTTTAGATCCGCTGGCCGATAAACTTCTCGTGGGAAGCGCATTTATCGCTTTTGTGCTGCTTCCAGAACTGTATATACCTTTCTGGCTCGTTTCGGTAATTCTGCTCCGTGAGGTTTTCGTTACCCTGCTTCGGATTGTTGCAATCAAACGGGCTTCCCCAATGAAAACAGAGTACCTCGGAAAGATAAAAACCGCTTTTCAGATGCTTACCATAACCGTAGTGCTTTCTCTGTTGATTTTACACAGGGCCGCAGCGGATAGATATTTATTATCCGGAGGCGGGAGTGTCCGTTTCTCACATAATGTGAGGATATTGTTCGGCAGTGCCGGAAAGAACGGCATTATTCAGGCTTTGCCTCTTGTCCTTGTATCGGCGTCGGCACTACTCGCCTTCGTTTCAATGGTGCAGTATGTAATTAAAAACCGTGAGTTGTTTTCAAGGTCGAGATGATATGCGAAGAGGAACGATGTTTTTTATACGGATGCTTGCAACGGGTTTTTTTACAGGCCGTGTCCGCACAGCAGGCGGTACGGTCGCTTCGCTTTTCGCATGCGCTGTTTGGGCTGCAGTATCCGGATCACGCCTGTATCCGGTCCTGCCCCTTTTTTTTATATTTGTCGGCGTGCCGATCGCCGGATATGCCGAGCGGTTTATCTTTTTTTCAGAGGATGCACCGGAAATTGTCATCGATGAGATTGCCGGAATGCTCACAGCGCTGTTATCTTTTCAGTTTACTTTTGGCACGTCCGGTGCTGTATATCTTGCAGCGGGCTTTACTCTGTTCAGAGTATTTGATATCTTCAAACCGCCACCTATCAGCGCGGCTCAGAAACTGCCGGGAGGCCTAGGCATTATGGCGGATGATCTTCTTGCTGCAATATACACGAATATACTGCTTCAAATCGTACGTTTTTTCTTTTTTACATAAAATCCAGTAAGGCCCTGCATACATACATTTCAATGAAACCTGCAATAGAGTATAAAGAGTTTTTGAATCAGGCCCAGGCTGAAGCGGTATATTATACCGGAGGCCCGCTTCTCGTTCTTGCAGGCGCGGGAAGTGGAAAAACCCGGGTAATCACCTATAAAATAGCGTACCTCATCAACGAGTGCGGATACCGGCCTGAAGAGCTTCTGGCAGTCACCTTTACGAACAAGGCCAGCAATGAGATGAAAGAACGGGTGTACCTGCTGATCGGCGCCAGGTTCGATATGTGGATAAAAACTTTTCATTCAACTGCCGCAAAGCTGATACGAATGAACGCGGATGCGTTCGGCCTTGACCCTCATTTTACGATTATTGATCATCAGGACCAGATGAGCACCGTTAAAAGGATCCTCAGGGACCTGCACCGGGAGCCGGAAACCTACAGTCCTCAGAAATATGTGCAGCTGATCAACAGGGCAAAAGATAGGCTGCTCGATGTCGAGGAGTCCGCCGAACAACAGTTCTCAACAGATCCTCTTTTTTATGATATCTATTCGCTGTATGAAAAGAAGCTTGCACTGGAAAACCTTGTTGATTTTGGAGATTTGATTTTCAAACTCGCCCGGGGACTTATGAGAAATCGTTCGCTTTTATCCAGACTTCGCAAGAGATTTCGGTACATGCTGGTCGATGAGTTTCAGGACACTAACCATGCGCAGTATATGCTTATCAGAAAGTTGGCTCAGGATAACGGTAATATATGTGTTGTCGGTGATGACGATCAGTCGATTTACGGGTTCAGAGGAGCGCGGATCGAAAATATCATCGGTTTCAGCAGCGAGTTTAAGAATGTAAAAATAATCCGGTTACAGGAAAATTACCGGTCGTTTCAGAGTATACTGACGGCTTCCTCACGTGTCATCAGCAATAATCCCGGAAGGTTGGGCAAAACACTGTTCACAAACCGGGGAAAGGGTGAGAAGCTTCAGTTCTGCAGAACAAACTCCGATTATGAGGAGGCGTACTACATCGCGGCTCAGATAAGAGATCTGGTCTATAACGGCGAATACGACTACAGCGATATTGCGGTGTTTTACCGTACGAATGCACAATCGAGGGTATTCGAATCGGTTTTTTCGAGGAGCCGCATTCCCTGCACAGTGCTGGGAGGGCTGCGATTTTATGAGCGTGAAGAAATAAAGGACATACTTTCCTATCTTCGGATTATGCTGAACCCGATAGACGAGATTGCACTGAGGAGAATCGCCAACAGGCCACCACGCGGCATAGGTAAAAAAACCGTTGATGCAATGGTACAGGAGACCATCGCAAAGGGGCTGCCCTTTTACCAGGTTTCCGGGCTTGCGCTGCCGCAGGCACGGCTTTCTCTGGTGCGTGAATTCTGTACGTCTATCAGGAAGACCGCCCAGGGTCTACGAACCGGCTTCCCGCCTGATATTATCAAGGAGATATATGAGAGCACCGGTTACGTCGATTGGCTGCGGATAGAAAACAGAGAAGACAAGGTAAAAAACCTCGATGAGCTGTACAATGCTGTTGAAGAATTTGCCCGTAGGAATCCGGGATTACCGATTGTCGAATTCGTCGAGGAGGTGAGCCTCAATCAGGACGTGCAGGACGAAGAGTTTGAGAATAACAGGGTTTTTCTCATAACGCTCCACAATGCGAAGGGACTCGAATTTCCAGTTGTATTCATGGCTGGGATGGAGGAGGGGATATTCCCGCATTTTTTGTCCGGCGAGAGGCCTGCTGACCTGGAGGAGGAACGGCGGCTCTGCTATGTCGGTATGACGCGGGCTATGGAAAAGCTCTTTCTTACTGCAGCCAGGATGCGTAAACTTTATGGAAAAACGGTTCAGCGGGATATTTCCCGATTTATTGCAGAGATTCCGCCGGAGCTTCTGGCTTATCTTAAAGCGCCGGAAGCACAGCAATCAGAAATATATGAAACGGGGTACCGTTACCCGACGCGTATCGAGAAACAGAGTATACCTGTTTTCAAGGGTGGTGTAGAAAGAGGAAAAAACAATCGGGAGCCGGTACATGGGAAAAAGAGGCATATGTCCAGCGTGAGTAAAAATGATGCAGATATGCTTGAGGTGCGCTCCCGGGTTGTGCACGAGCAGTACGGAAGCGGCGTCATCCTCAGTATAAAAAACGGCGCTGCAGAGATATTGTTTGATGACGGGAAGAAGATGCTTTTTATGTTGAAGTATACCCCCATCAAAAAGGAGTAATGGTTTCAATCTTGTTACTCCAGAAATTCCCATGAAACCTGCGTTTCCTGGCCGCCGTTCTGGCTTACGTAATAGTAGCCTCCTCCGGCATCCCCGCTGATGATGTCGAGGTCGTAGCGTACATATCCGTTATATACACCGGTAATATACACCGTGCCGACCAGGTGCCCGTTTTCATTCCATGCCGGGAACCCGATATGCGTTTCCTGTGTGCCGTCTAGAAACAGGTAGTAATCACAGTAATTGTCGTATGTTATAGAAACATCCGCCCCCCAGATATTTCCCGTCGCTTCATAGGTGCAGGTGCCGGATACATCGCCGTACTGTGTCTCGACGCCGATCGCATCGGACCCATCATTGTGCATCAACTGCAGCTTTTCATTGGATCTGACGACCGTTTTGTTGTATTCGAAAAGAAATTCCTGATCTGTTAATGCTCGGTATCCCGGATCGACGTCGCTGTGGGCGCTTTCCTCTCCATCAATGTTGAACGCGGCAATTTTATAGAAAAATTTCCCGGGCTCTACGCTGTAATCGTCATACGCAGTAACCGGAAGATTACCGCCAAGTTGGATGAACGGTCCGAGAGGTGCCTCGGCTCTGTACACCCGGTAGTATGTTGCACCGTCTGAAGCATCCCATGCAACGCTGACCTTATCGTAATAGCTGCCGTCTGAAGACGCGACATGAGCTGGCGCAGGCGGTGCGGTTGGAGAAGATGCAAATCCGTCGTTGTATTGACTGAGATGACTTTCCATATCATCAATGTTGAAACCAGTGACCGAATAAAAATAGTGTGTCCCTGTTTCAACTTCATGATCATCGTAGTACAAATCCGTTATACGGCTGCTCAGTTGTTCATAATTTCCATCCGGGGACGCTGATCTGTACACCATGTATTCAGCGGCACCGTTGAGTGTCTCCCAGCTGATCCGTACGTGGTCGTGATACGTGCCGTCTGTCGCCGATACCTGTGAAGGGACCCACGTGTCGGAAGGTGTATCACCCGCTATATCGGCGGAATTACGAAAAAGGAAGCAGGCTGGCATAAAAAAAATTACTCCGAAACAAATAATTACAGGTAAAAGATATACTCGTAATTTATTCAGGTTCATTCGAGCCCATCCCTACTTTTAAATTTTCAATACCGCGGTTTTACTACTGGTGAGTCGATTGGTTTAAGCAACCTGTTTCGTAATGGTTGCTCATCCATTCCTGTATCAATACTTGATAAAGTTTTTTTCGGCGTATGTCAAGTATCTTCCAGCGAAAAAAGCCTTCTTATTTTCTGTACACTAATCAACACGGTCAGAATTTTTACTGTTGATCATACATTAGTTTAGACTATTGGTCGACAGAAAAAACGTATTTTATTATATTGAGTTTTACCTTAATACACTGCATGTATACCCGTATGCATCGGGGATTGGATTGTGCCGGTATGTTCTTTAAAGGAGTACAATAGAAATGAGAATCGATAGACAAACAATCAAAGGTGTTTCCGGTCTTGCGCAGTTAGATCTTACAGAGGAGGAGAAGGCCGAGATGGAAACACAGCTTGCACGGATCCTCGATTACATGGATGTGCTCAACGAGCTGGATCTTGATGCTGTTGAACCGACTGCCCATATACTTGGAATAACCAATGTTATCAGGAAAGATGAGCCTGGTGAGAGTTTTCCGGTTGAAACGGTTGAAGAACTTGCCCCCGAATGGGCTGAGGGACATGTTGTGGTTCCAAGAATTGTATAGGAGTGTTGCATGGGATTGAACGAATTAACGATCGAAGAGCTGAAGAGCATGCTCTCATCGCATGAAATAACGACCAGTGAGATCATACACGATCTCGGTGAGGCGATAGACGGAGACAGCAGGAACGAGCGGCCTCTGAATACATATATTGATTTCGATCAAGAACGTATCAGAGGAGAAGTGAAGAGCGCGGGCTATTACGGAAGGACTCTGCTGAAGGGTATCCCGATTGCGGTCAAGGACCTGATAAATGTGAGGGGAACAGCAACGACATGCGGCTCGAATATTCTTCGTGAGTATATTTCGCCCTATGACGCAACTGCAGTGACCCTTTTACGGGAGCACGGTGGTGTGCCTGCGGGAAAGCTCAACATGGACGAGTTTGCAATGGGGTCATCGAATGAGACGTCCGCATTCGGGCCGGTTAGAAACCCCCATGACAGAACGAGAATACCGGGAGGCTCGAGCGGCGGTGCAGCGTCTGCAGTGGCTGCCGATCTTGCGGTTGCAGCACTCGCCACTGACACGGGAGGGTCTATACGTCAGCCTGCATCAATGTGCGGTGTGTTCGGCATCAAACCGACATACGGCAGGGTGTCCCGTTACGGTCTTGTCGCCTATGCCTCCTCCCTCGATCAGATCGGTCCGGTAACGAAGACAGTAATGGACGGCGCACTGCTTCTTCAGGCTGTTTCAGGACACGACGGGAGGGATTCGACATCCGCCGGAGAGCCGCTTCCCGATTTTTCGAAATCAGTGACAGAAGGTGTACGTGGAATGAAGATCGGGGTGCCGGATGAATACTTCGGTAAAGGCCTGGACGACGAGGTTCGGATGTATGTATTGAATGCAGTGGATCTGCTCGACAGAGCCGGGGCTGAGGTGAAAAAGATAAACCTTCGATACACGGACTATGCGATTGCAACCTACTATATCATCGCTACTGCAGAAGCGTCTTCCAATCTCGCCCGGTTTGATGGGATACGGTATGGAACGAGGGCTGTTGACACCAATGATCTCCAGCAACTGTACCGTGAAAACCGAAGCAGGGGTTTCGGAAGGGAGGTAAAAAGAAGAATACTTTTAGGGACATTCACCCTGTCGTCGGGCTACTACGATGCCTACTACCTGAAGGCGCAGAAGGCCCGAACCCGCATACTGGAGGATTTTAAAACGGCCTTCGATGATGTCGATACCATAATAACCCCTGTTTCCCCCATACCTGCATGGGAGATAGGAAAAATGCTCGAAGATCCGCTGCAGATGTATCTGGCCGATGTGTACACGGTTCCGGTAAACCTCGCAGGGCTCCCGGCAGCATCCGTGCCGTGCGGGAAAACGAAGGCGGGGCTTCCTGTAGGCGCGCAGATCATCGCCCGGCATTTTAAAGAGGAGGATGTGTTTCGGGCCGCGTATGTCGTTGAGGAGGGGAGCGGATGAACTATGAAGCGGTGATCGGTCTCGAGATACATGTGCAGATCAGCACAAAAACAAAAACCTTTTGCAGCTGCAGCACAGAATTCGGCGAGCCCCCGAACACCCACACCTGTCCGGTTTGTCTCGGTTTGCCCGGCGCACTGCCTGTTCTCAACGAAGAGGTGATAAAGAAGGGTATTACTGCCGGTCTCACGCTCAACTGTAGAATCGCCGGGCGCTCGGTATTTGCACGAAAAAATTATTTTTATCCCGATCTGCCGAAAGCGTATCAGATCTCCCAGTACGAATCTCCTTTGAATACCGGGGGTTGGGTCGTTATCAAAGATGAAACAGGAGCTGAAAAGCGAATCGGCATCACGAGGGCCCACCTTGAAGAGGATGCCGGCAAGCTCGTTCATGATGAAGACCCCCGGGGACCGAGTTATATCGATTTCAACAGATGCGGCGTTCCGCTTTTAGAGATTGTTACCGATCCCGATATCAGAACATCAGAAGAAGCGTACCGGTTTCTTACTGCAGTCAAGGAAATAATGCAGTTTACAGGTGTTTCGGGATGTAATATGGAAAAAGGAGAGTTGCGGGTCGATGTAAATATTTCAATGAGGGCGCAGGGTGAAGACGGGTTCGGTGTAAAACAGGAGATAAAGAATATGAACTCCTTTGCAAACATACGCCGGGCACTTGATTATGAAATCAAGAGACAGACCAGGCTTCTTCGTTCGGGCGTGGTTCTTACGCAGCAGACCAGACTTTTTGACCAGAACAAAAATGCAACCGTGCAGATGCGAACAAAGGAAGAGGCCCATGATTACAGATATTTTCCGGATCCGGACCTGGTGCCTGTGGTTGTCGAAGAAGCGTTCATCGATGAGATCCGAAACGGGCTGGCCGAGCTTCCGGAAGCGCGGAGAAACAGGTTTGTCAAAGAGTACGGCCTTACAGAATACGATGCTTTTAATCTGTGCTCTTCTCGTTCGGTTTCCCGGTACTTTGAGGATGCCGTCGATGGGTATGAAAATCCGAAGAAAGTGGCAAACTGGATTCTCGGGGAAATAATGAGGGCGCTGAACGACCGAAAGATAGAAATCAATGAGTTCCGGGTGACCGCACCGATGCTCAGGGAGCTCCTTGAACTGATGGACAGCGGTGTAATATCCGGAAAAATGGCGAAGGATGTATTCGATGAAATGGTTTCATCGGGGAAAAGCGCGAAACAGGTGGTGGATGAAAAAGACCTGAAACAGATGAGCAACCGGGATGATATCGAAGCGGTGATAGACGAGGTATTGAAGATGCACGAGGCCGCTGTTTTCGATTACCGTTCAGGCAAAAAAAATGCGTTTGGCTTTTTGATTGGGCAGGTAATGAAAAAGACGGGAGGAAAGGCCAATCCGGGGCTCGTAAACGAGATTCTCCGATCCAGGATGAGTTAGTTTTGTATCTCCGACTTTTCCCTTGCAATTTATATACGGATTTTATATAGTATCGTGACAGCATATAGCCGGTACCGATGTAGATAATCGGTGTGAAAATTCGGCATGCTTAACAGAGGGATCCCATGATATGGAACAAAGAACGTGAGACATTAACCGACAGTAAAAAGAGAAACATTCAAAACGAGGGCCTGAAATCTCTTGTGCGGCGGGCGTATGACAGAATACCATTTTATCGGGAAAAGCTGGACAACCTTGGGCTCAAGCCTTCGGATGTCGGATCAGTAGACGATATGTCGAAGCTTCCATTTACCACAAAGGACGACCTGCGGCAGAACTATCCCTTCGGTATGTTTGCCGTTCCGATGAGCGATATTGTGGAAACCCACACCTCTTCGGGGACAACCGGAAAACCGGTAATAGGCGGGTATACCACGGGTGATATCGAGATATGGAGTGAGGTGATGGCCCGCTGTCTTTCTATGAGCGGCACAACCGCAGAGGATATTGTTCAGAACGCATATGGATATGGACTGTTCACAGGCGGTCTTGGTGTGCATTACGGCGCACGAAAAATTGGGGCCGCGGTCATTCCCGTGTCCGGCGGAAACACAAAGCGGCAGATAATGCTCATTCAGGATTTTAAAAGTACAATCCTTACCTGCACGCCGAGCTACTGTCTGTATCTTGCGGAAGTGGCGGAAGAAATGGGTGTTGACTTCAAATCCGTGCATCTTAAAGCGGGAAATTTCGGCGCAGAGCCGTGGTCGAACAACATGCGGACTGAAATAGAAAAAAGGCTCGACCTGCTTGCCCTGGATATTTACGGGCTTACGGAAATTATCGGACCGGGCGTTGGCAACGAGTGCAGGTACAAAAACGGCATACATATCTGCGACGATCATTTCTACCCCGAGATCATCAACCCTGAATCTGGCGATGTATTGCCGCCCGGAGAGGTGGGCGAGCTCGTTATTACGACGTTGACAAAGAAAGCGACGCCGCTTATTCGATACCGCACCCGAGATATAACTGCCATAATTCCAGGAGCATGTGAATGCGGCCGTACCTCAGCGAGGGTGCGGAGGCTTATGGGAAGGACGGATGATATGCTCATTATTCGGGGGGTCAACGTATTTCCTTCCCAGATCGAGGAGGTGCTGGTCAGCCTAGAGGGGACAGAGCCTCATTACCAGATCGTCGTTGACCGGGCCGGAACCCTTGATGAACTGGGTGTTTTCGTGGAAATGAATGAAAAGATGATTTCTGACGAAATTAAGGAGCTAGAACGGGTAGAAGGCACGATCAGAAAAGAGATCGAGAGTGTTCTCGGTATAAAGGTCGCCGTCAAACTTGTTGAACCGAAGTCCATTATACGGTCGGAGGGAAAGGCGAAACGGGTCATCGATAAGAGAGAGCTGTAGTACTGGGTTGTCCCATACCCATCAATGCGGGGCTGTCAAAAAAACAGAAAAAGGTGTATAATAATGAAGATTAGACAAATTTCAGTGTTTCTTGAAAATAAGGTTGGACGGGTCGGGGAAATCACCCGAATACTTGGAACTAACAATATCAATATTCGGGCGTTATCGCTCGCAGATACGTCTGATTTCGGTATTCTTCGCATGATTGTCGATGATATTGAAAAAGCACTTAAAGCGCTTCGGGGCAGAGGCATTATCGTGAAGGAAACTGCTGTTGTTGCTGTAGAGGTGCCCGACAAACCGGGAGGACTTGCTGCTGTGCTCGATATTCTTACGAATGAAGGAATCAATGTCGAATATATGTATGCTTTCTTTGAACAACCAGAGAATAAAGCGCTTCTCATTTTTAGATTTGAAGATCCCGACAGGGCGATCGAAGTGCTTACTGCGAATAGGATACAAATATCGGGGAGAGATAAATTAGGCGTACACTGAATAATTATCCCAGCTTTTTTATGAGACGAACCGTATTTCCAGATTCTAAAAAATCCAGCGAATCGAAGTAGAGAGAGGTAAGAAATATTCCTCTCCCGTGGGTGGCGAGCATTGTTTCGGGGGATTTGGTTTCAGGAAGTTCCCCGTAATTGAATCCCGCACCGTCATCCTTTATTGTAATTATGATCTGTTCATGATCGTAGGTCGAACTGATGAGAATTTTTTTCTCCTGCTGATCAGCCCTATTTTTTCTCTCCTCGAGAAGCTGCACATAGCTGTTGTTTTTCAGAGCATGTGATTTTTCCTCATAGGATATGGCGAGGTTCCCATGTTCGATTGCATTGATAATAATCTCATATAACCCGATTCTCATACCCTCAACCAGGTTTCTGTCTATTCCGGAATGCATGTTGAACAAAAGCTGGTTGACTGCTCCCCAAACGGTTGAATGATCGTTGCCGATAACAAGGTCCTTTTTTTCGAAGACGACTGCGTCCTTTGCCGGTTCAACGCGTTTTCTGTGTTTTCTTTTTGTTAGTATCCTGTCGATGATCGCGAACAGGTCCTCGAAAGAAATCGGTTTTTTTATGTAGTTTGATGCACCTGCATGGAGGGCTTCAATAACTACTTCCTCCGTTCCGTAACCGGTCATGACGATAACATCGGTATCGGTATTCATTTCCTTGATAAACCGTGTGAACTCCAGCCCGGTCATCTCCGGCATCATTACATCGGTCAGTACGATTTCGGGGTTGTTTTGCTTGAAGAGCTCAATACCCTTTTTCCCGTTGTTAGCTTCTATAGTTTCATACCCCTGCTCCGTCAATGCAATCTTTAGTACATCCCTGACCGCTTTTTCGTCGTCGATTATCAGTATCCTGACCATTGATTTATACCTCGATAGTTTCTTCTGTAAAACCCATACAGGCCTGGACTTTCAGCATGTCCCGCCGGACCTTGGTAATTTCTTCACATTTACCACGGCGTTCACACCCTTTGATATAAATTTCGGCTTTACGGGAATACACGGCTGCAGCTTCTGCAATATGCTCTTCACTAAAAAAGCTGTTCAAAATCAGTTTTTTCAGCGCATTCATTCTATATTTTTCTATACCTTCGATCTTTCTTGATAGCTGGTCGAGGTGTCCGCCTGTTTTAACCACAAGTTTCTCATTAACAAAGCCAACAGGAAACCGATCAGTGATTCTCAGCCACAATTCAAAATCTTCGACATATGGGAACTCTTCGTCAAAAATGCCGACCTCAGAAAAAACGTCTTTGTGAATAAGCACTGAGGAGGGGCTGATCAGGCAGAGGTGCAGTGACGGGCTGAAGAACCATCCCTCATATTTCCTGTGTTTTTTTCCCTGATTGATTCGTATGCCGTTTTTTATCCATATTTCATCCGTATGGCATACCCTGTACATACTATTTTCCGAAAGGTATTCTACCTGTTTTCTGAGCTTATCCTCAAGCCAGTAATCATCAGAATCGAGGAAGGCGATCCATTCTCCGCCGGCAGACTGTATCCCTGTGTTGCGTGCTGTGCTTACACCTGCATGCTCTATGTGTATGTAACGAAGATTCATAGGATCGGCAGTTTCTTTCTGTATAGAGTGTATAACCTCAGGCGTATCATCATTTGACCCGTCATCAACGACGATAATCTCAATGCAGTCATAGTTCTGCGCTAAGACCGAATAAATGGCACGTTTCAGGCAGTACGCCCTGTTATAGGTCGGGATAACGACACTGATCTTTGGATTCGATTCCGAAACACGCTGAGCATAGGTGTTTTCTCTTCTTTTCATGAGAAATCCTTCACATATGGATAAATTTCGGTCGTATGCTATTCCTGTATAGAAGAATACTCTAAAATAGTACTGTTTTCAAATCAAATTATTTAG
>CAYSRJ010000009.1:0-35008 GCA_964433545.1 uncultured Spirochaetota bacterium
CATTCTGGGGGAGAAGGATTCGAACCCTCACAAGCAGATCCAGAATCTGCCGTGCTACCATTACACAATCCCCCAATCAGGAAAAAAATATACGGCATACTCCAATTATCGTCAAGCCAAACTTCAGCGCGATATCCGCCCGCCGGCATTCAAAATAAAAGACTCGCTTACAGGGCCGCAGTTTAAAAGCATATCGAGGGTCGAGAGGTTGTATATGAAATTTCCCCAGAGCTGGGGATATACAGGTGGGACAAAGCGTAAAAAAGTAACCTGAATACCTGCTTGTTCAAATTTTTTTATATCGAGGTGGCTTTCGGCTGCTGTAAATATCACGTACTTTGAAGCACGGCATTCTTTACAGACATCAACAATCAAGTCCGTTCCGGCCCCGGTTACCCCGAGCTCGGATTGTACAACCAGATCGGCTTTCAAAGAGAGGGCATTCATGAAAAAACGAATCAAATCGAGGTTCAGGGAAACGAGAGTATGCCTCTGCTTTCTGTAAATGGCCTCAATCACCGGGTAATGCTGCTTCATGAACGGCGCATTGACGTAGTTCTGCCGGACAGCTCGGAGGTGCTTTTCACGCCACCGGGCGCCTGAATCAATCTCGACCTCCCTTATCATCTGAAGGCCCCTTCCCTTCCGGGACACCGGTACTGTCAGCCACAGCTCACCCTTATCGCACTTCAATCGGTTTCGGTTCATCCATCCCCTGCCGAGGGGAAACTGTACATTGTCAAGCATAACCATACAGTCGGCATACGCGGCCTTGAAGAAAAATCCCGGCCACGGGAGGAAGAGGGGCTGGTGGGTGGTTAGAATCATCGCCTGCTGATGAGAGCGCTTTACAAACGCTCTCCGTTCCTAACGTTATTTTACCCTTTAAACAACTGTACCATTTACGGAGATAGATTGGAAGCCATGAGCGCTCCCCGCTCCTTACTTTTTTTTACCGCCGAAGAGCATGACAGGGCTGAGCTGTTTTCGCGATACGAGATCGCTGATAATTAGCAACTGGTAGGGTTTGATCGCATTTTTTTCCCATTCATTTACATACTGTGGTAATGAAAAGGAAGTCTTTTTTCTGGATGCACGCACTTGTAACTGATGCCCAATACCCTCTGCAGAGGCACTATTTTCCATATTCCCTCCTGCAGGGGTGCCGGCTACCCCCACTTTTCTTCCCTCTTTCTCAACAAGCGCAACGAGCCGATTGAGACCGATTACCTCAGGATGCCCTCTGCGGATTTTTTTAAAAAAATCGATTGCCTCTGAAAAATTTCCGGATTTCATTACTGCAAACCCATAATCGAGTGCGGCCTGTGTTTCATAACTGAGTCCCTCGATATCAAGAAGCCTGTTCAACGAAGGCGGCGTTTTCAACATACCAAGTTTCCGTTCCTCCAGCGCTACTTCTTTCAGTCGATAGTAATCTCCGAGTACCGTTGATTCAGCGGCACCTGCTTCCCTCGGCAAAGCCTGCTCACGCATTTTTACTCTGCCTGTTTCATCATAAACAGAGATACCGGAAGGTCCTGCTGCCTCTTTTTTACCGCTGCTTCCTGCCTGTGCCCTCCATCTCCTGGCCTCATTGTAGAGAGATTTGAACGACGATGCCGCTTTTTCATACTCACCGGTACGATACAGACAAAATGCATTAAGCCGTCTGATAAAATAAGACTTTTTTTGACTGTTCACTGCACCGGTGGTGTGTGAAACTGACCGCAAAACAGAGGCCGCGTCTCCAAACTTTCCAGAAAAATACAATGCACCTGCATATATGATACGGTACAGTTCCCTGTCATCCAGAGATCGTGCCTGTTTTATTTCAGAAAGCGCCTTTGAAAAATCTTTTTCCTGACAGAGAATCGCAGAATAGAGAAATCTCGCGGCCGCCATACCCGGACTATGCACGAGCAGCCTCTCCAGCAGGCGAGCTGCCTCCCTGTAGTACATCTGTCCTGCATATAAAACCGCCATGTAATAAAGGGCGTCCGGATCGTTTTTCTCACTTTTCAGTATTTCAGAACACACGGTGTAAAGCTCAAGAAGGTGCTCATTCCTGTGCAGCGGGAGAAGCATTTTTTTCTTTATCTCCATGACATTAACACCATCACCGGTCCGTTTGAATCCAACCAGACGGTAGTAATCATTCAGGGCCGCCTCATCGAGATTTCGCTTTACTTCGATATCCGCTTTCAGCTCGAGAGCCTTTCTGTTATCAGGATTTTTATCAAGCTCGAGTGCCGAAAGCATTAGTGCTTTATTGAGATACCCCCTTTCATAAAAACGCAGAGCCCTCTTGAAGGGATTCATCCGTTTGCTCAGATGAAGAAGGATAAAAAACCCTGCGAGGGCGCAGACGAAAATTGCCCCTGCTCCTGCGAGTATACTGATGGGAATCTTTAAAGCGAGCTCAAATATACTGTTAATCAAATCCATATCCCTTCACACCTTTTTATACTGTCTTAAGTATAGCAGAACTACGGCTAAAAAAGCAACATTCCTTGAATTGGAGTGTAGGAATGTATACATTAAACGGGGATGCACCACAAATTGAATAGGCATCATATGGAGGAGTTTCGCATGAAAGCCGTTGTCTATGAAGGCGTTAAAAAACTGGCTGTCAAACAGGTCGATCCACCGTCAGTTCACAACGACAGCATCGTTGTGCGGGTGCACACGTGCGCAATATGCGGCACCGACGTGAAGGCCTACAACATCGGTATTGCAAGCATAAAACCTCCGGTCATTCTCGGGCATGAGTTTATCGGGAGCATTGAAGAAGTCGGCAGATCGGTAAAAGGATTCTCACCGGAAGACCGGGTCACCATGGCCACAACACTACCGTGCGGTCATTGCCTGATGTGCAGAAGGGGCCTGCCGAACCTGTGCATGGACAAATCACCTGTCGGCACTTTTATAAACGGCGCGTTTGCCGAGTATCTCGAAGTGCCTGCACGGGGGATCGAGCACGGCAACCTCATGAAGGTCCCTGACAGTCTTTCGGACATTGCTGGATCGATAAGCGAGCCGTTGGGCTGCGTCATCAACAGCCAGAACATCGCCGGTGTGGGGTTCCCGGATACTGTTGTGGTAATCGGCGGTGGACCGCTTGGGCTGCTGCAGGCAGAATCGGCAAAGGCACGGGGCGCTCTGAAAACCGTTTTGATCCAGAGATCGAAAAAACGCTACGAAATGGCCAGGGAGTTCAATATTGATCACGTTGTCTGCAGTGAGGGAACCGACCCTGTGAAATATGTTCTGGACCTGACAGACGGATTCGGCGCCGATGTCGTTATTAACGCGGCGCCGACCAGAGAAGCGGTGCAGCTTGCATTCCGGCTTGTTGCAAAATCGGGACGGGTCAGCCTTTTCGCAAGCGTTCCAAAGGACAATCCTCTGGTCGAGATTGATGCAAACCACATCCATTACGGGCAGATCTCTGTTTTCGGCGCTTCTGACTCAACGGCTGAAAACCACTATGAGGCCATGCATCTCCTCGCAAAAGGCGGTATCAGTACAGATAAATTAATCACCCATGTACTCGCCATCGATGATTTTTTCAAAGGTATCGATCTTATCAACAGTCGTGAAGCGATGAAGGTGGTGATTCGGCCGAACGGATGATAAATGAGAACGTTTTGGTGTTAACGATACAATGCCGCTAATTGCCGGTCTACCGAATCCCGCTCTAATCCTCCCTGAACAGCGCAACGACTTCCTTTGCCGACTTCGCATTTATCAGCGCGTTGCAGAACGCCCTCGATTTTGACAGCTTTGCTATTTCAGCAAGCGCTTCAATATGCGGACCGGACTGGTTGGGGAGAGCGAGCATCAAAAAGAAGAGCTGCGACGGTTTTCCGTCGAGTGAATGAAAATCTATTCCCTGAGGGGATATCCCGATTGCAATGGTAAGCGATTTCACCGCATCTGTTTTTGCATGAGGAACGGCAATACCCTCTTCCAGTCCAGTGCTCCCTAATTCTTCCCTCTTGTATATCGCCTCCAGCACCCTGTCGTAATCATCGACCATACCTGCATCTTTCAGTATCTGGAGAAGCTCCCGTAAAACTCCCGGTTTATCGGTCGATGAAAGCGGAACCTTTACCACCTCTTCGGATATCAGATCAACTAATGCCATACTCCACCTCACTTACGCTGAATAGAAATTACCGGCATACAGCAAATCGTACACCTCCGTCGCTACTCGAGCGACTCATACAGTTCCCACACCCTGTCTTCATCTTTTACAATTAGAACCGAACACGGCGAAGACCGCATTGCCCGATCCGTTTCATCGTAAAACTCGTCACGCCTGCTTCGTATTTTTGAAATCTCACCGACAACGAGCAGATCGATTTCATCCTCTTTAATGATCTTTACGATCTCCTGACGAACGTTTCCCATCGAGCTCTTCACTTCGACTGTAAGACCTTTTTTTTGACCGAGTTCCTTTACGTGATTCAGGTACCGCCTGGCGTCTTCTTTCAAATCCTTTTCGTATTCTTCTTCTTCCTCACGTAAAAAGATACGTGCCCTCACAAGATCCTCAAGAGCCTTTGTGTTCACCACATACAGCGCAGAGAGCCCGGCATCAAGGTACCTTGCAAGACACACGGCATACTGGGCGGCTGTGATCGATTGTTCAGTCCCGTCTATATATACCATAATCTTTTTAATCGGGTTTTTCACTTTTTTTCTCCACGGCGTTCATGACATTGACGTTCATGACATGGCGATTCATTACAGAACAGCCTTGCAACCGGATGCAGAACGTCCGGATACCGGCTCATTTACTATCCCGCAGTTTCTGCAGGAATTCAGTCTTGCTCGATCTTCTTTTCAAGTCTCTGTTTGACCATCTTCATAAGCACGAACATCTCCCGTTCGTTTTCCTCCAGCCTGCTCTCTATAAATGTTACCGTCTCTAATAAATCGGGTATCGCTATCTTCTCAAGCGCATTCACCTTCCTGATGGTCTTTTTCACTTCATCAGCCAGCCTGAGCACGGATATCTTCAGCTCAGCAAGCTTGCCCATGAGCTGGAGCGCATCCTTGAAGGCCTTCAGTGAGCTGTCTATCCAGAAGCTGGTGTCCAGCGGGCTGAAGTACGGAGCATGCTCTTTGAAATCTGTATTTACGATCGGCAGGACCACACCCATTACCCGCCTGGTGCGTATGTCTATCCGCGCCTCGATGTTGACCGCACCGGCAAGCCTCAGAACCCTGAGCTTTCCCATCTTCAGAACCGCCTCCTCAAGCTGTATAAAAGCGTCTTTAAGCGCATCCTCAATGCGGGTTTGATGATCCACGGTCTGGTCCACAAGATTCAAGAGCTCCACGATTAGAATATTTCTCTTCTGATCCAGCAGATCATACCCGAGCTGCGCAAATTTGAGCTCGTTTTTCATTTTTAGTAAATTGGTCTTTGTCGGTGCAATTCCGAACTGCGGCATAGCTCATCCTGTATCATGGTTTTGTCTATATAAAATTATGGCTTTTTAAACCACAATTTTTTTTCTCGACTGACTCATATGTTACAATTACCTTCGATTACATTCAATAGGTAAAAACCATTAGGCAAGTGGCGGATTAATATTTTACGTTTGAAAGTTAACTTGCCTATTTATTATAATACTTCTCGATCTCTTCTTCGGTAATACGGTGCAGTTCATCCGCCGGTAGAATCTTCAACACATCCCACCCGAGATCAAGGGTCTGTTCGATGCTCCTGTCCTCGGTTTGGTCCTGGGTTACAAATCTCTTCTCGAATGCAGTGCCGAATTCCAGGTAGGTATGATCGAGAGGAGTAAGCTCCTCCTCTCCAATAACCGAAGCGAGATTACGCACATCCTTTACATAGCTGTATGCGGCAAAAGCCTGGCTCGCAAGGTGTGCGTGATCTTCCCTCGTCATTCCCTCACCTATTCCGTCCTTCATCAGCCGTGACAGTGAAGGCAGACCCGCAATAGGAGGGTAGATGCCGCGTGCGTACATCTCCCGCTCGAACACGATCTGCCCTTCCGTAATATAGCCGGTTAGATCCGGAATTGGATGTGATATGTCGTCATTCGGCATTGTAAGTATCGGCAGGGAGGTGATCGATCCCTTGCACCCCTTTATCATCCCGGAGCGTTCGTACACCTCTGCCAGGTCCGAATAGAGATAGCCGGGATACCCCTTACGAGAGGGGATTTCTCCACGTATCGTGGAGATTTCTCTCAGCGATTCACAGTAATTGGTCATATCGGTGAGGATAACGAGAACATGCATATCCTCATGGAACGCTAAATACTCCGCCAGGGTCAGGGCTGAACGAGGCGTCACGAGACGCTCGATTGAGGGATCATCCGCAAGCGATAGAAAAAGCGCGACGTTCTCCAGCACACCGCTTTCCTCGAAGGAGCGAATGAAGTACTGTGCCACGTCGTGTTTTACTCCCATTGCGGCAAAGACAACCGCGAACTCCGAAGTTCCCCCTTTTATCTTCGCCTGTCTTGCGATTTGTGAGGCGAGCTCATTATGCGGAAGGCCGTTTCCCGAAAAAATCGGCAGCTTCTGCCCCCGTATCAGGGTGTTCATACCGTCGATGATGGATACCCCTGTCTGGATAAAGTCTTTCGGATACTCCCTCGCGGTCGGATTGATAGCCGTTCCGTTTACATCGAACTCAGCCTCCCCTTTCTCTGGCGGACCGCCGTCTATGGGCTGACCGAGCCCGTTGAATACCCGGCCGAGCATTTCACGCGAAACGCCGATCTTCAACGGTTCCCCCCTGAATCGAACCCTCGTATATGGAATGGTAAGACCCGACGTACTCTCGAATATCTGAGCGACAACCGCATCCCGTGATGTTTCAAGCACCATACCGAGCCGGACATGTCCCGATTCATCAACACATTCAACGAGCTCCCGGTATCCTACGGGGTGTGTATTACCGACAAAAATAAGCGGGCCGTCTATTTTCTTGAGTCCTATGTACTCCCTGCCCCTTAAAAGCCCTCTGTACTCTTCATCGATTTTATTTTCGATTTTATTTTTGCTCGGCATAAATGGACTCCATCTGATCAAATGAACGTTCGAGCCTGGCTTCGAGCTTGTCAAGCTGAGATACCCTGTCATTGGGTACACTGAACTTCATCTTCATGATATCCTGATAGACCTTTATCCTTCTCACCTTGACGAGGGTTGCCCCCGCTTTTATTGCCTGAGATCCCCTCCGCCAGTAGGTCAGTATGATATGAAGCATCTTGTATTGTTTCTCGACCGTTGAATACATATCTATTGTATCAAAGGCATTCTGCTGGAGAAACGCATTCTTGAACAACGTACAGACTTCCAGAATAAAACGCTGTGAATCAGGAAGCGCGTCGGGGCCGACCAGCTTCACCACCTGCTGGAGGCGAACCTCCCTCTGAAGCAGGTCCATGATCTCCGTCCGGTCTTTACGCCAGTCGGAGCTGACGTTCTGCTCCCACCACGAGCCGACCTCTGCAAGGTACTCGCTGTAGCTTTCGAGCCAGGATATCGCCGGGTAGTGGCGCGCATTGGCAAGCCCTCTGTCGAGAGCCCAGAAACAGCGGACAAACCGTTTGGTATGCTGAGTAACCGGTTCGGAAAAGTCACCGCCGGGTGGAGAAACAGCACCGATAATGGTCACACTGCCGGAACTTCCGGAATTGGTGCTCATGTAGCCCGCCCGTTCATAAAACTCGGCAATCCGCGTGGGGAGGTAGGCCGGAAAGCCCTCTTCGGCGGGCATCTCCTCCATTCTTCCGGAAAGCTCACGCAGGGCCTCGGCCCACCGGGAGGTTGAATCCGCCATGATTGCGACATGATAGCCCTGGTCTCTGTAGTATTCAGCCATCGTAACACCGGTATAGATGCTCGCCTCCCGGGCGGATACCGGCATGTTTGATGTATTTGCAATGAGGATAGTCCGGTCCATCAGGGTCTTTCCGGTCTTCGGATCGACCAGCTTCGGAAATTCCGTCAGCACATCGGTCATCTCATTCCCGCGTTCACCGCACCCTATGTAAACGATGATATCGGCGTCGGACCATTTCGCGAGAGCCTGCTGCGTCATTGTTTTACCCGTTCCGAACCCGCCCGGGATCGTGACCGTTCCACCTTTGGCAACCGGAAAAAGGGTATCTATCACCCGTTGGCCGGTTATAAGCGGTATCGAAAGAGGGATTCTCTCCCTTGCGGGCCGGGAGTTTCGGATCGGCCATTTATGCATCATTGTGAGTATTTTTTCCTCTTTTCCATTTGTTACAATGGCAATCGACTCTTCCACGGTATAATCGCCCTCGGGGACAACCGATTTAACCGTGCCCTCGATATCGGGAGGGATCAGCACCTTGTGTTCTACACGTTCAGTTTCCTGAACCGTTCCGATAACCATACCGCCGCTTACTGAGGATCCCGGTTCGAGCAGAGGAGAAAAATGCCACATCTTCTCCCGGTTCAGGGCCGGAACCTGAACGCCCTTCTGGATATACATGTCAGACAGTTTCCTGATCTCTTCGAGGGGTCTCTGAATACCGTCGTAGATTGTACCTATCAAACCGGGGCCGAGCTCGATCGAAAGCGGCATGCCGGACCCGTATATTGGGTTATACGGCGCAATACCGGTTGTATCTTCATACACCTGTATTACCGCCTTCTCGCCCTCGAGCTTGATAATTTCGCCGATTAAATTCTCTTCCCCGGCCCAGACGAGCTCGAACATCTTCGCGTCTTTCACATCCCAGGCCTCAATGACCGGACCGTTTACCCTGCCTACCTGTCCTATAATTCTCTCAGTCATTACAATTCCTCGCTCGTCTTATTCCCGGATGAATCATTATCACTAAAAAGCACCTTGTACACCTTGACCTGCACATCCCTCTGTTTTCGTAGCAGGCGTGTTGAGACCTGATTATTAAAGGCGGTTTTCCCGTCTGAAGAAGACAGCTGCACCCCCTGCCCCGCAAGCGGCGGACCATCTTTAAGAGAAAGCGAAACAGGCCTTCCGGTGATCTTCTTCACCTCGTTTTCAGCAGCATGTATCAGTTTTGAATCGATCAATTTTTTCTCCGCTTCCGATGTTTGTATAACAGCGCTGTCCGCACCGAGTCCCACCGCTGCTTCAACAATCCAATCTCTGAGGACGTTTTTATAGCCTGATTTTTGAACAAGGCCACCAAGCTTCTTGCGTGCCCTGGCAATAACCGCCTGCAGAGCGTTGTCCCGCAGTTTCATGGACCTTCTTTTCGCTTCGAGACTCATGCCGCCTAAAACCCTCTTCCTGACAAATTCAGACTGCTCTTTTGTCCGCGCTTCAGCTTCGTCGAGAATAGACTTCACCTTCTGCTTTGCGAAACGAAGCTTTTCCTCAGCTCTTTTACGGGCTTCGTTTATTATCTCCTCGGCCCGTTTTTTGGCATCCTTCTCTATACCCGATATCAGCTCCGATTTCCCCTGTTCAAACTTCTCCATAATTCCTGTTCTCCCACATTTTGCACTCACTGCGCGCGGTGTACAACACGCATTCTCCTCTGTATCGCATCCCGAATAATCTACAGTTTTATACCGATAGCTGCATTGACCATCTCCCGTATACCGACCCAGCCTGGAGCATGACCGCTTCTATCGGGAATTTCCACGATAAGCGGAAAATTCTTCGTAAAGATAAACTCCTGAATCAGCTCCCGTATCAACTCAGCCGTCCTCTCCGTGATGACGATTATTCCGACTTCCTTATTTTGAAGAACTTCATTGAAAACGGTCCGGGCTTCCTCGGCATTATTCACAGACTTCCCGTCAACACCGACCATACCGAAACCAAGCACTGTGTCTTCATCACCCATCACAAAGTACTGCATACGTTCAATCCTCTGTCTACTTTACGTATATCACACTTCGCCCCTGAACCAGCAATCCTCCATGTAACAAGCGCAGCGCATTCTTGCATGTTCATCCAAATGATTCATATTAAATAAAACCGATGAAGCATACAACCGTTCTTACACCTTTCCGAGTATCATCAATGCAGTAATAAAACCGAATATAACAAGTCCTTCGGCAAGGGCGACAAAAATAAGTGCCTGGCCCGCCATTTCAGGCTTTTCTGCAATTGCCCCCATCGCCGCCGCACCGACGTTTCCGATACCGATACCGGCGCCGAGTGCGCCAAGGCCGAACGCAATCGCAGCACCGACGAATGCAAAACTTGCAGCGCCGCTCGACTTCTCAGGTGCCGACGTCTGCACCTGGGTGGTGGAAGCCCCTTGATTTTCCTGTGCGAATATTTTGGCTCCCGCAAATACCCCGATAATAATAAGAACAATAAACACAACGACAAGACTCAGCAGGATTCTTCCTTTTAAACCACGCTGCGCGTTATTCATCACCTTCCTCCACATTTTCTGTTTTAGTATTGTTTATGTGTACGTCTTACATACATTTCATTTTTCCTTTTATTCGGACACCTCGCGTCAGAAAAATACCGCTTGACAACGGCAGCTTAATCGTTTCTGCTCAGAGATACTGGTTTATACAGGACTCCGGACCCCCTGAAAAATTTTGTAAAAAACTCGTAGTAATTGAGACGCAGAGACTGAACACCGACCGACAGCCCTTCAAGTACAATGACCAGCACGTTCCCGAAAAGCAGAATAGCGATACCGACAGGGGTGTTCGCCCTGCCGCCGCCGGCCATCTTGGCTAACTGGAAAAAGGCCATCATCAGACTTGCATGCGCAATGCCGAATCCTGCAACCCGGAAAAATGAAAGGGTGTTCGAAAGGTATCCACTGAATATTTCAATGAGCTCTACACCCCATCCCATCAGAAAGCTGACTGGTGTAAAGATCGTAATATTTTCAAACAGCCTTTCCTTCCGCTCCAGCGTTTTCTGCAGCGGTCCTTTCAGTATCAGCAGCACCGCGGGAACAGCGAGAAGCAGAATGATTTGTGTAAACGGTGGCAGTTTACGGTAATTGTGATGTACCATGTACAGGGACACATAAATACCCCCGTTGTAAATCCATACACCGAGCAGTCCTGCCTTGTCTAACAGCAGGTCGATCCATTTCCTCTTGATTACAAGGTTGATCCAGTTGAACAAAAACCCTATTTCAATAACCGCAATGCCGAAATAGATGGATATGGCAAGAACGTCGAAAATACTGTTGATAAGGGATTGTTTTTCAGGATGGCCCGAGAGTATACCGTGGAAGTCGAACCAGACCGGCTTGAACCATGGGAATCCGAAATAAGACCCGACGAGCACTCCAGTTAAAACCGCTGTTGCTCCGCAGTATATCATCAGGCTCAAAAGTTTTCTGAAATTCTCATTCTTACCCCGAAAGAAGATGTTCCCGATAACTCCAAACAGTGCGATCACGAAACCGTGTCCTACATCAGGAAACATGAGCCCGAACATGACAAGATAGGTGATAAAGACCGCCGGAGTCGGGTCGATGGTACCGTATTCGGGGATGCCGTATGTGGTGACTAACATCTGAAACGGAGCAAGAAAACGCGGGTTTCTAAGCTTTACCGGCGCCCTGGCCGTAACTTCAGGCTCTTTTTCCAGATCACGAGGGCTGTGCCACTCCAGATAGCATCTTCCCTTTGTTGCCCTCACTATGCCTTCCTGTACATCCTCCTCTTTTTTTGCGGGCAGCCATCCTGAAAACAATATCGTCTTGGCCGTTTTTTCGAAATTAGCCTGTATTTTATAGTACAGCTCGTTTACCCGAAGCCGGACCCAGAGGTCATTGAGAGAAGATGCCCTGTTTCGAACAAGAACATCCGCCCTGCCGGAAAGACGCCGCTGCTCAGACCGCAGGGTCTCTATCTTTTTATCTACATCCCCCCCGATCTCACCCTTGAAATCTTCAAGACCCTCTGGAGCTTCCACATCACTCCAATCCGCCTCCTTCAGAATCTGCCGTACCCCTTCATCATCCTGCTTCATGTAAATGAGAAGCAGGTTCGTATTCCCCTTCTCCTCTTTCAAAGGAATGACAACGGATGGCCGTTTTCCCATGCCTCTCATGAAATCTTCCGTCCGTTCCGTCTTGATTTTTCCTATGCGGATGGCGATAAACGAGTAGGTTCCGGAGAATACCAGATCCGAGACATTGATACCGTACGATCCTACCTGCTCTTTTATGTTTTCGAGCTTCATGATTTCCTGCTGAATCTTTTGTTGTTTGTCACGAACTGCCTGAATCTCATCCGCAACGGCATTGATCTCTTTTTCCGTTTCGTCGAGTTCCACCGGTTTTCGCTTCTTCAGATCCAGTTCATTCGGCATACGGATAGGTATTGCAAGGGGGCGTAAAAATCCTTCAATACGTTTTCTCATTTCAGCTATACGTGCCTGTGACACCGCTGGATCGACATTCTCCAGTTTTTCCGCCCAGTCCTTCTTGATCTCCTCCATCTTGATAAACTGGAGAACACCCTGTCTCAATAGTTCCTGAGTCGCCCTGTCCATATCCCTGTCACGGACGGCCGCTATCAGACTGACCATGGGTTCGGTAAACATCATGACAGAGCACCCTTTATACGATCCGGTGAAAGCTCATACTGCTTTGCATTCAGGATTGTCTGCATTTTTCTGATCTCGTTTCGTTTCAGTATATAGTATGAGAGGATGATACCGATAGTGAAGGGAAAGCCTGCAAGGGTTTTTTTCACTTCATGTATCATTATCTGTTCAAGCAGACGTTCTATGAGAAGAAGGCGAGAGGTACTGTCACGGGTATCGGAGGACAGCAGCATCGAAATATCAGGGTAATTGCTCTTCAGTATGCCCTGGAGGAAATGTGTCACATTCTCGGCATGGAGGGCGTCTTCAACGGTGCCGGCACTCAGGTTGTGACCGCCCGGTACAATAAGTGTATGCAGCCTGTCTGATGAGACATTGTAGTAACCAATATACCGTGTTATCCAGTAGATGTTCTGCAGATCAATCTCGACACCGATAAGCCTCTCGACAACGCGCCTGTCCGTCTGAGAGAGGCGCGCCGTCTCATTCAGTAGGTTTTGGTAGTAGAAACGGTCGAAGGCAATTTCCAGTGCGAACAGCGACCCGGTTTTTTCCACATTCTCCCAGTTTTCTTCTACAATAGCCCTGTAGGGACTCTTTTTCAGGGCCTCAGCGATTCCCTCCACCCTGTTTGCCCCGATTATCTCATCTATTGAAATGTCATGCAGAATTTTTTTACGGTACACATAGTACCGGGCGGCCTCGATCGATCTGTGCCGTAAATTCTTATCAAAAAAAAGACGTATTGCATTTTTCAGTATATCTATCTCATATCGAAGAAGAAGCGCCCGTACCACCCGCAGAAGAACACCTTCCGCGTATCTGGTAATCTCTTCGTATATGCTGACTTCTATTTTGAAAAACTCGAGCTCTCCCAGTTTCAGGTCACCGGTTTTTCTGTACACTTCGTCGATCGTTTCATACGATGTTCCGCGAAGCAGCCCAAGCGTTTCGGTGAGAGATCTCGCCTGTACCATTTGCTGCAGTTTCTCGTCGTCGAGAAGCTTGCTTATTCGCGCACGAAGTTTTGCATTGATAAAGCCATAGGTGCGGATGGGTGATTTCATCTGTCTCGTGCCTCTGTGTAGTCAGTGTGCAAAACTATCGCCACGACCTCATCTGCAGTTTTATCAATTTTTGACTTATTCTCGGTAAAAAATCGTTCGACCTCATTCTGTGCTTTCTCAAGCCCCTGTTCCCGAATTTTTTTTGCTTCTTTCTCCGCGTTCTCCGCAGCCTCCTGAAGTATTTTCTGAGCCTTCTCCCGCGCCCGTGCGATTTCCTGATTGACGGTTTTTTCCGTATCGAGCTTTATTTTTAACGACTCAGCATTTGCCTTCTGGATAATCTCTTCACCCTTTTTTTCTGTGTTGATAATGTCGTTTATAATATCACTCATATCCCATGCCCCCTGCAGTACACTGTTCAGCCATCCTTCGGCAGGCTGAATGGAACCTGCCGGGTCAAGACTGTAAATGCGCGGCTTCAATGCACGCACGTCGTCGAAAAAACCCATCTCCTTCACCGCACATCTACAAGCAGCAATAAGAACCTACTAGTAGTTCTGAACACCAGTCAAGAAACTTTATCACACCGTATATTTTCAATACTAAATTTCGTGCGGTGGTTTCCCTTTCTGTGCGTAACCGGTTATCTGAGAGATTGTACATGAATGGAACCATGAGGTCGTATTTCAAGTCTGGCAACTGAGCCCTTCCCGATAACCCCTTCAACCATACGGGTATATGACTCTATCGTTTTCTCAGGAATAAAAACCTGAATCGTTCCGGCAAAACCTCCCCCATGAACCCTGCAGGCCCCCTTTACCCCTCCTCTGAAGAAATGCTCGGATACAGCAAGGGCAAGTGTCAGCCCCTGTGTGTCGGGCATTCGCGTGCTGAATGTATTTTGAAGCCATCGGGCTGATGAACTGCCGGAGTCCCTTACAAGTTCCAGAAACTGCCCCATGTCATTTTTTTCGAGAGCTTCAACCTGCTGTTTCACCCGCTCGTTCTCAGAGAAAAAATGATACGACCTGAGCAGTGCGCGGTCTGAAACTTTTTTCCGCAGATCACCGACGCTTTGCATAAGCTCGGCAAAATCGAGCTCTCTTAAAACACGTTTGCCGAAAATGCGCGCAACTTCACACATATCACGGGTAACCTGCGCATAATCGTCAGTGAGGTCGGCATGGTTGCTGCCCGTATCAACTACCAGGATGCTGTAACCGAACTTTGAAAAATCGAAGGGGATTTTTGCTACTGCCGGATTCGAGAAGTCTTTAAAATCAATAGTGACAACGCCGCCTGTTCCACATGCTATCTGGTCCATGAGCCCGCACGGTTTCCCGAAGTACTCATTTTCCGCGTACTGGGCGATCTTTGCCATCTCCAGCACGGGGATTTCACCGTTGTTGAACAGGTGATTCTGGATCGTGTTGAAGAGCATTTCTATGGAAGCCGACGAGCTCAACCCCGAACCGATACCGACCGTGCTGTGTATGCAGGCGTTGAAGCCTCCTGCAGCATACCCGAGTGTTTTCAATCGATGAGCTGTGCCGCGTATCAGAGCGGATGTCGTGCCACGCTCCTTCGCGCGCAAACCAGTGTCGTCGAGGTTTACTATAAAGGGCTTCGTAAAACTGTCCGAATTAACAGTAATACGGTTATTATCCGTCCGGGAAACCGCAGCAATCGTATCAAGCTGCACGGCGCCGGCAAGAACGATTCCTCCGTTATGGTCGGTATGGTTTCCACCCAGTTCAGTTCGCCCCGGAGTACTGAAAAGCCCCAGCCTATCGGATGGAAAAATACTACGATGCTGTTCAATGAGACTGTTGTAGCGGCTGATCTGTCTATCGATTTCTTCTCTGTTATTTCCGTACATTTCTGAGAACAATTTTTGAATTTGTTCCAGCCTCAGACAGGACATCTTCCGCTCTCCGGTTGGTCTTTACGCAAAAACACGCATCGTTTAAAATCATCCGTCTTTATACAATGCAATGAAAGTATAATACGACAACCTTGAATACAAAACATTTATGTACGGCCTGTAGAATATGAAATTGACGAAGCGTTTTTTTCTTAGTACTATTCTGACTAATTCTATCGGAGGAAGTTAAAATGGCTGAAATGTATTATGACAAAGACGCTGACCTATCACTTTTACAGGGAAAGACACTTGCAATCATCGGCTATGGCAGCCAGGGTCACGCCCAAGCGCAGAACCTCAGGGAGAGCGGATTGAACATCGTTATCTCGGAGCTCGAAGGAACCGACAACTGGAAGCTCGCAAAAGAGCACGGCTTCAGTCCGCTCGCGGCAGAGGAAGCATCGAATAAAGCAGATTTTATACATGTATTGCTGCCGGATGAGCTGCAGGCGCGGATCTACCGGGAATCGATACGGCAGGGATTGAAGGCCGGGAACACACTCGTCTTTTCACATGGTTTCAACATACACTTCGAACAGATAGTACCGCCCGATGGTGTGGACGTTATAATGGTAGCACCAAAGGGACCGGGGCATCTCGTCAGGAGAATGTACGAGGAAGGCAAGGGAGTGCCAAGCCTCATCGCTGTATATCGGGATTCATCCGGAAAGGCAAAACAACACGCCCTCGCCTATGCAAAGGGCATCGGCGCAACCAGGGCGGGTGTGCTTGAAACAACCTTCAAAGAGGAGACCGAAACCGATCTTTTCGGCGAGCAGGCGGTTCTGTGCGGCGGCGTAACAGCTCTGATACAGGCGGGATTCGAAACCCTCGTTGATGCAGGGTACCAGCCTGAAATCGCCTATTTTGAATGCATGCATGAGATGAAGCTCATTGTCGATCTTCTCAATGAAGGCGGCATGTCGCTCATGCGTTATTCGGTCAGCAATACAGCTGAGTACGGAGATTATTCGAGGGGGCCTCGTATAATCGACGATCATGTCAAAAACGAAATGAAAAAGATACTGCATGAAGTGCAGACAGGTGAGTTTGCACGTGAGTGGATTCTGGAGAACCAGGCGAACCGCCCCGTATACAACAAACTGAAAAAGATGGGGGAGGAGCATCTGATAGAAAAGGTAGGTAAAAAACTTCGTGCTATGATGGTATGGCTGAAGAAATAGGCCTGTTCATTGGCCGGGCATATTTCTCACTGGTATGAATGCCCGGCCGTATGCTTTACAGCAAGGATGCCTGTTACATAATACACCCGGCAGCCTGCAACAAAGTTATATATGGTTTTTTCCATTGGAATTCTGGTTTTTAATACCAGAATTTTTATTCTTAACTGACTTATTATGTTAAATTATCTACTATTACATTCTACAGGTAAAAACCATTTGGTAAGTGCACCATCAGACATTTATCGGTTTGAATCTTTTAAGTTTGGAAGTTAACTTGCCTAATTTTTATCGATGAATGATTGAACGTCTTTCAGGGTTGGTAGCGCCGGGATCACCCCCTTTTTCGTTACTGTCAGTGCACCGCATGCATTGGCAAAGGTGATTATATCGCGCGCCTCGTTTTCCCCCAATTCAAACAACGGCAGGCCCTTATTCACCCGTTCGAGTATGCTGACAAGCACACCTCCGACAAATGCATCGCCCGCACCGGTCGCCTCGACAAAATCCACCTCAAATACAGGCACGTCGCAGGTAATCATCCCATTATTGAAAAAACTGGACCTGCCGCCCCGTGTCACAATAACCAGGCGAGGGCCGTATTTCAGTAGCAGATTGGTTCCTTTCACAAGATGCGCAGTGCCGGCGAGAAATTCGAGTTCCTCTTCCGTAAGTTTTACAATATCCGCGTATTCCAGTCCGGTTTCCATTTCGACCTTCGCTGTTTGAAGGTTGTCCCAGAGAGAGGGCCGCAGGTTCGGATCGAATGAAATAATCCTTTTTGCTCCTGTAGCTATTTCAACCGCTCTCATGGTCGCACTCTTCAATGGTTCACTCGTAAAGTTCAATGATCCAAAATGAAATATCTTCGCCTCACTGATGTACCCCTCGTCGAGCTCATCAGGTCTCAATGCGATATCCGCTCCGCAGTGGTTCCGATAGAAAGTAAAATCAGGTTCATCGTTTTCTCTGGTTGCGACAAACGCAAGTGTCGTATTCACCGCTGTATCCATTTTAAATGAGTCAAGGTCGACACCCGCCTCCGTAAGGGCATTTCTAATCATTTTTCCGAAGGAATCGGCCCCGACCTTGCCGATAAACCCTGAACTACCGCCGAGCTTCGCAACTGCGACAGCCACATTGGCAGGTGCCCCACCCGGGGCTGCGGTAAAACCCGAACTGTTTTCAATCAGAACACCCTTTTGAACAGAAATAAAATCTATGAGCGCTTCCCCGATAGTAACAATGTCAGGCATGATCCTCCTCCCCAGTACTATAGCCTAAATCACCGGTGAGCGGCACCACAGGCACTAATAGTATGTTTTTCGCGACATATAAGTGCGAGTTATATCCGCTCGACTGCATTTGTGAGCAACACCTGATGCGTGCACCGTCTGCATTACTCTGGCGTAACAGACGATACGCTTTTTTTTCCGAGTCCTGCAAGAAACATTTCAAGCGCTCCACGCGCCGTTTCTCTGGGATTCGTCTTTAGTGTAAAATCCAGGCCTGTCAACTTTGAAAAGAGTATCCCGAAATAACGACGGTTCATTCTTGTGATAATCGGCCCTATGCGGTCCGCTTCCATCTTTCGCAGGTTCAATTTCTTTTTGACAGATGCGAAATCAAAGCCGGATTCTTTCATCACGAAACAATCATACAGTTTCAGAATTTCCCGCGCACAAAAATACACTATTCTACCCGGGTCTTCTCCATAATCAAGCAGATGGCGGTAAATAGATAGAATTTCTTCAGAACGTTTCACAAAAAGCGCATTACAGAGATCAAACACAGTAAACGTATTCAAACGAGCAACAGCATCCTGCGCTTTCTCCAGCGTCAGAACCTCACCTTCCGATAGATAGCTGACTAAAAACTGTAGCTGGACGTTCAGTTCGTCTCTGCCGGTTCCCGACACATCGAAAATATAATCCACCGCATCCTTTTCAGCTTTTATATGCAGCTCCTTCAGCCTGCGGTAAAACCATCTTTCACCTTCATCACGAAACATAGGCCAGAAAATCGAAACCCTCCCGTGCCGGGATGCCGATTCCTCGAGCTTTTTAAATACGGATTTCTTTTTCGAAAGAAGCACAAGGACCGTCGAAGAATTCGGCGCATTAATATACTCTACAAGAACGCTCAAATTACCCATTTTATCAAAATCGTGCACAACGATCACGCGTTTGTCGGAAAGAAAAGAGTAAGTGTTCGCGTTTTCAACTACAGATTCAACTTCTGAATCGTCTCCGTAAAACACAGCAGTGCTGAGAGTCTGCTCCTCCTGCTTCTTATCGCTGAAAAGCCTGTCGATAATTGAGCGGACGAACTCTTCCTTTGTACCTCCATCCTCGCCAAGGAAAACGTACACGGGATGAATTATCCCTTCAGAGAGCTCTCCGAACAACTCATTTACACGAAACAACTCTATCTCCTGAAATCAGCTGAACCCGCGATTCTCCCACAGTGAAATTTTAAATATTATCCGGTGGTTTTGCGACCGAATAATGTCGAAGATGCTGAAAGTACCGATGGTTCACGCTGCCGTTCACCTTAGTTAACTCTTCTTTCCGATACCGAGCCTTTTCATCAGTTTGTACAGATTTGAACGCTCCACCTTCAGAATTCTCGCCGCTTTTGAAATATTGAATTCATTTTCCTGCAGCACTTTGTCTACATAACTTTTTTCGAAAAGTTCCTTGGCCTCTTTAAGGCCACCGGTGATCTCAATGTGCCCCAATTCCTCAAACTCCTGGGTTGAGACCGGAGCCTGCGAGAAACCTACCGCCCTCCTGACATCACTCTGCTTAATCGTATCTTCCATGGTAAGAATGGTGAGTCTTTCCACAAGATTTTTCAGCTCCCGTATATTACCCGGCCATGGGTAGTCTTCGATAAGAAATTTTCGCGCCTTCTCGGTAATACCTTTCTTCTTCTTGTTGTTTTCGTCTGCAAAAAACTGCAGGTAGTATTCAATGAGGGCCGGAATATCTTCACGCCTTTCTCTGAGCGATGGAACATGAATAGGCACGACATTGAGCCTGTAGTAGAGATCTTCCCTGAACCGGCCCTTCCGGATTTCATCTGTAATATTTTTATTTGTCGCAGCTATTACCCGTACATCTATCTTCACAGGCTCAACACCGCCAACCCGTTCAACCTGCATTTCCTCGAGTACCCGCAGCACCTTCGCCTGCGCCTCGAGGCTCATATCCGCGATTTCATCGAGAAAAATAGTTCCTGCATCAGCCACTTCAAATTTACCCTTTCTATCCTGGAGCGCCCCTGTAAACGCACCTTTACGGTATCCGAACAGTTCCGATTCAATAAGGGTTTGCGGTATTGCCGCACAGTTTACCGCAACGAAGGGCCCATTTTTTCGTGAACTTTTTATATGAATCTTTCTGGCAATGACTTCCTTCCCGGTACCGTTTTCACCCCATATAAACACACGTGTGTTGCTCCGAGCACAGCTTTCAATAAGATTTTCTATCTCGCTGAATGCCGTTGACGTGCCGGGCACCATGAAATAATTTTTCTCACTCTGCTGGCGTAGATCCCTGTTGTCTTTTCTTAACCCGGTGATCTTTACTGCGTGGTCAACGACGCTGAGAACCCGGTCTATGGAAAGAGGCTTTTCGATAAAATCAAACGCGCCGATTTTTGTGGCCTTCACAGCAGTATCTATCGTCCCGTGGCCGGTAATAATAATTACCTGCAGGTCTCTAAAATCACTTTTAATCGTCTGAAGCACTTCAATACCACCGATCTCCGGGAGCCAGAGGTCGAGAAGCACCGCATCCACTGCATTCCCGTCTATCACATTGAGCGCTTCCCGTCCATTCTCAGCAAGCAGAACGACGTAGCCCTCATCCTCGAGCACGTCTTTCAGTGTTTCGCGTATGTTCTTCTCATCATCAACAACGAGGACCGTATTCATGCCTCTTCAAACTCCATGTAAAAGGTTGTTTTGCCGGGTTCGCTGTCAAACCATATTCTACCCCTGTTGTCGAATACGATCTTCTCGACAATTGTAAGCCCGAGCCCCGATCCCGTTCCGTTTTTGGACACGTAGGGATCGAAAATCGTATCTCTGATAACGGGATCGATTCCGGGTCCGTTGTCTGTAACAGCAATTATATAACGGTGCATACCACTTGATGCATCTTCTGCACCGGAACAACATTCCACCGTTACAGTACCGTGCTCCTTCAATGCAGTAATGCTATTGTGCAGGATATTCAACAGGGCCCGCCTGATTTGCATTCCGTCGATTCTAAGATATATATTTTTTTTAGGATATATGAAAGTAAAAACCATGTTTCTATATGAGTCTTTCAGCAGGGTGACCACATCATCGATAATAGGTACTATATCATACGTGCCTACCTTTGTCTCAGGAAAACGAGTGAATTGCGAGAATTCATTGAGCATTTCGTTAATATTATCCACTTCGGAAATAATGGTGTTTATTCCCTTGACAAGTACATCGTAAAATGTCTCTTCCTCCGAATACCGTTTCAGCAGGCGCTGAGCCGACAGTTTAATTGGTGTGAGCGGATTTTTGATTTCATGGGCAATCTTTCGTGCGATATCCTGCCATGCGGAGATTCTTTCCGTATGTTTGACAAGCTGCCTGTTGACGCGAAGTTCCTCCGTCATTTCATTGAATGAATCGACCAATAGTTTAAGCTCATCCTTCGCTTCATACTCCACCCGATAATCGAGCTTGTCGTCTGCGATCTTTTGTGTGGCTATCGCAAGCTCACGAATCGGAACCGTCACCTCTTTTGAGATAACCAGGCTCAGATAAATGGAGAGCATAAAAAAGGGCAAGACAATCACAATGAGCACAAGCGTTAAAACGTCGATCAACGGTTTTCTTACGATTTTAAGGGTCCTGTAGTTCTGCAGTCCGCCCGATATTGAATCTGCATACCCGGAAATCTTGGATGGTATCCTTCTGGAAATCAGGTACCGCTCACCTCCTGCAGCAGCAACTGAAGTAATGAGATATTCATGTTGTGACGCAGTGATTCTCCGCCACTCATCAGGATTTATGTTACCTGTCTCGACATTCCGCGGGAGTTCCCGGGCAAGCTCCGTATTATGCGTCAATACACTGGTTATCTCGTGAGTATTGGGATCATACCGGAATATACCGTCTATTATTTTAAAGTCGGCGGAACGCATCTGTTCTTCAGTGCACCCGCCGCACACCTTCTTCCATTCCGCTCGGGTCTCGTTTGAAAGCCGGTTGTACACCTCTTTTGACATTTCAAGACCGTCGACTAGAGATTCCTCGATACCGCGGACGAACCAGAGATTTATACTCTTTGTAATGAGATTATTGGAAATCAGAGACAGTGGAATAACGGGGATCAGCGTTACAATAAGGAAAAAAACAGTCAGGCGGAAACGAAACTTGGAGCCCTCACGCGCCTGCAACCTGTCCCGAACTATCTGAGAGATATTATATATTACGAGAAAGGATATAACCGCAAGGAGTACGATAAGCGAAAAAAGCAGGATGCCCTTTTGGGCAATTGCCTGAAAAAGCACAAACGGGTCGAACGCAAAACTAAAAAACAGCAGAGCGCCCAAATATACAGAGAAAATAGCAATGAGAGTAATTAAAAGGATATTTTCCCGTTTTCGTGTTTTTTTCACGTCCATTCTACAATTTGTTCAAGGTGAATACATCCGATTGAATCCATCTGCTCTCAAAATTCCAGGGATCAAGGAATACGAGAAAGATACCAAATGGAGGGAAGAGTTTTATGGATTGTATCTTGATCCGCGCCCTGAGCAGAAGTGGTTCTGTATCCCCTATTGAGGATGCTTCAAAGGTAAGCGGGCTGATCATCTTATTAACATGTGCGATGACTTCGGATGAGCTCCCTGTATTGAACAGCTCTTGTCTTCGTTTGTCTTCCAGTATAAAGCTGTTATCCCACACATCGAACGAAATTGTAAAAGTCTCCAGCCTCTGTTTGAACACCTTCTTCCCCATTCCGATGAAACCGGGAGCCCGCATCAATTGAAAGGTAATAAAGAGTTTTGCAGTGATTCCGTTGCGAATTGCGTCAAGGGTATCGTATGAAATTGTTCCGGTCAGGGCGACGGGGGTTAGGAGTTTCCCGTCCATAAGCTCACTGGTATTGAATTTGACGGTGAGTGAGTCAGGGAAAACAGCAGCCGAACTGAGCACACACAGTAAAAGAGTAAAAAAAAATACTTTTTTCATTGATCAGTCGTCGAATTGAAAGTTGTATGAAAAAGAATATCCATCAGGAATAAGCTCGAGCGACAGGCTCTCTCGTTTTGACTGTCCATATAACCGCCTGTTATACGTATGCGCAGAATGAACAGCATCGACGACACTGTAAAACCTCAATCCAAACGAGCTTACGAGATACGACACAATTAAAAATTTGGTCGATCCGTCGAAGGATTTCCAGTTCAGATTGACGATCTCGCCTGCACTCGGCGCGTACTTGGTATTGATGCGAGATATAAGCAGCACAAGAGCAACCTTATCCACAAAGCCAGCAGCAATAAACAGGGAGCCTTTCGTGTAATCTCCGACATAGATTTGACCGATACCGAGCATGAACCAGGATAGAAGACCCGCAAGAAAAGGATCTTTTTCTCCGGGCAGCGACAGGCCTGCAGCCTGATGGGAAATTGTGAACAGTGCAGACGTGTCGTATTGTTCATTCGACAAATTCCTGCCAAATATGCCCATTTCACCGGATGATCCAATCGCCATACAACCGCCCGTACCCGGCAGAAGGCCTGTTTCAAATGTATAGGTGGTATATTCCGTACCTGCAGCAGGATTTTCGATGCCTTCTGCAATCGAAAACATCAAAGCAAACAATACAGCCACCGAAAAAACTGTAATCTTCAGTTTCATTCAGAACCTGTCCTTCAGGTATTATGTCCCCCTAATTCAAAATCTGTGGTGAAGACCGAAATTGTAGGAGCCGTCTTCATCACCGTACGTTACATCGGCATAGACCTTTTCCTGATTCTGATTGTACTTTCGGGTCGTATTAACCGCATCTATTATATTAAGAAAATGAATGACAACGAATGAAGCTCCGAGGATGATCGCCGTTTTCCGTTCCCTGTTGTCGGGATTGTCCTTTGATTTTATATCGACACCGAGATTGATATCACCCGTTACATTCAACTCGAGTTCCGCAATGGTTAAAATGGTGCTCGCAAGAAGAGCTTCCTCGACTATCCAGAACGCCGCACCTTTAAGATATGCCCCAGCATAAAGCTGCCCAAGCCCCGGCACGTACCAGGAGAGCGCACCGGCGAGGATAGGGTCTTTCCGGACAAATTGTCTATTTTCAGCGCCGGATAGCAAAAGCGGACAGGTAAAAACGAGAAGCAGGACACAAATAATGACATTTATTTTTTTCATGACTGTACCTCACTGTCAATGTCTGATTCCAGCAGCGCGGATATACTGGTGACGGCATCAACTTCATCGTTACCCTCGGCGATTATTTTGATCTTCGTTCCCTGGCTGGCTGCGAGCATCATTACTCCCATTATACTCTTCGCATTCACCCTGTCTTCATCTTTTTCAAAAAAAATATCACACTGAAACTCATTGGCCTTCTGCACAATTACCGCTGCCGGACGCGCGTGCAACCCGCTCTTGTTCTTTATGACGATCTCTTTTTCCACCATACAACTGTCCCACCCTTGCTGTATACACATGTCCGTATACAAAGGAGTCACCGCCTGTTACTCAGCTTTTCGTTCCTCTTCGATATAGGTCGCAAGCTCCCGGTTGAATTCTTTTGCCGTATTGTACCCGAGCTTCGTCAACCGGAAATTCATTGCGGCTGTCTCAATGAGAATTGGGATATTTCTTCCGGGCTTCACGGGTATGGTGTGTAGAGGCACTTCAACTCCTAAAATCGAGTACGTTGTCTCCTCGAGTCCGAGCCGATCATATTCCTTATTGACATCCCAGGCTTCGAGGTTTACCACAAGCTGTATCTGTTTTGTGTCGCGTATCGCCCCGACACCGAAGAGCTGTTTTACATTAATGATTCCGAGTCCCCGTATTTCCATATGATGCCTGATAAGCTTCGCACCGCTTCCGATGAGGAGCGAATTTGATATCGACCGTACGTCGACGACATCATCCGCAACAAGCCGGTGGCCGCGCTCAATAAGCTCGAGCGCGCATTCGCTTTTTCCCACACCGCTTTTTCCCACGATCAGTATTCCAACACCGAATACTTCAACGAGCACCCCATGAACACTCGTTCTCGGAGCGAACGCGTCTTCAAGTATTTTGATCACACGCGCAGTCATTACATTTGTCGGGAGGGAAGAGACGAGAACCGGCACATTTGCTTTTTTCGCCATGTCGACAAACAGAGGGGGCGGTTCATGGCCATGTGAAAAGATGCAGCAGGAAACGGGATAACTGAAAAATTTTTCAATGTTCGTCAGGTTATTGCTGTTTATGAGTTTCAGCAGGTAATGATATTCGCCTCGCCCGAACACCTGAATCTTTTCATAGTCAAAGTAATCATAATCACCGGTGAGTGAAAGGCCCGGCCTGTTTATGTCGCTGTTTTGGATTCTGTTCCGGAGCATTGTATCTCCCGTAATATTGAGCAGATGAAGAATATCTCCCTCCTGCGCAAGTTCGAGGAGCCGTTCAATGGTAATTCCCGTCTGTTTCTTACCCATTCCCGCCTCTTTGTTAAATTCAGTCAGTCCTGCCACACAGCCGTGTTACACAGCAATGCTACACAGACGTGTTACACAGCAGTTTCACCCTGGAGTGAAGTCGTGGAATTCTGCGACTCGGCCACGGCTTCCTTGAGCGGGATAACCCGCTTATCGGTGATCTTATCCCAGTACCTGCTGAGTTTCACCTCAATTTTATCGAAGAGTGTGTCCAGAACACTGTTTATTTCAGATGTTTTTGCAAAGATATGAATAATCTTCTTCTTTAGGGTTATGTTGACCTCTGCAAAAAACATGTGCCTCTCTCTTTTAATAACGAGTTTGAAATCATAGATGTGGTCTATGTAATGGTCGAGTTTTTTCATGTTTTTTTCGATGTACGCACGAATCTCGGGTGTGATTTTCACTTTTCTGCCTGTGATTGAAATGTTCATCACGACCTCCTTAAGTTAGATGGTAAAATTTGCAGTTCTTTTCTATACTTTGCAACAGTCCTTCGTGCTATCTTTATTCCTCTCTTTGCGAGAAGGTCCGTTATTTTCTGATCACTGAGCTGCATCTTGGACCCCTCATTGTTGACAATCCCCTTGATAATCTCCTTTATACTCGTTGAGGATAAATCCTCGCTTCCCTTCGCAGGAATCGAGCTCGAGAAGAAATACTTAAGGGAATACACACCGAGAGGGGTTTGTATGTATTTTGAAGAGGTAATCCTGCTGATGGTCGATTCATGCAGGTCGACAACCTGCGCGATATCTTTAAGAGTCATAGGCTTCAGATACATCGACCCCCTTTCAAAAAAATCCATCTGCTTGTTCAATATTGCTTCAGTGACTCTAACGAGTGTGCTCTCACGCTGTTGAACAGCATGTATAAACGACTTAGCACGCTGCACCCTGTCATTCACGAAATCGCGTACCCTCCTGTCGTTCCTCTTCAATTTCATGAGCCGTTCAAAATAGTTGTTTACCCTCAACCGGGGAATCGAGGAGCTGTTTGCAATAACTTGAAACCCGTCTTCTCCCTTTTCCACTATTACATCAGGAATAATATACCGAATACCCTCTGTATAGAACTGTCGTCCGGGATAGGGTTCAAGGCCCGAGATTATCTCGAGCATCCGGTCGAGCACAGTCCTGGATATACCGCATTTTTTTGCTACCTCATCATATTTCTTTAACTTCAACTCGTTCATATAGTCAAGGATAATTTTTTCTGCTACAGGGTAATCTCCCCGGTTACGCAACTGTATCAAGAGACATTCCCGTATATCCCGTGCCCCCACACCGGGCGGGTCAAGGGTCTGCACGGTGGTGAGCGCTTTTTTTACAACATCGGAGTTCATTCCGAAATCAGAGGCTATTTCCTCCGACTCTCTGGATAAATAACCTTCCGGGTTGATATAATTAATAAGAACCTCCGCAGCTTCAAACTCATCAGGATCGATTTTTAACATGTGCAGCTGCTGCAGGAGGTATTCCCTCAAGGTCTCTTCCCGTGAAACAGCTCCCTCCAGAAACTCCCGTTTTTTATCCTCACCTGAATCGCGCTGGTTTTTGGGATATGATCTTTCCAGATAAAAGTATTCCTCGTTAAGCTCCTCGGTGGTCTTTTCGTCCGAGGTTTTTTCAACCCGCTTGTTGATGTCCTGCTCACTAAGCTCATATTCGCGTTCCTGCTCCTCGATATCAAGAGCAGGATTCTCTATAAGCTCCTGTTCTATCTGTTCATTGAGTTCCAGGTTTGAAAGCTGCAGCATCTTGATGGCCTGTTGCAGCTGGGGCGTCATGACCAGTTTCTGGGTTTGTTTAAGATGTATTTCCGGCTTTAACTCCAATGAAAATATCCTTCCTTACATTTCAACGTAACTTTGATTACTACTCTCATTTCCCAATCAATGCTGATATCTCTATTGTATAACACAACTAAGGTATACATCAACCTTTTCCTGTTCTTCTATTTTTTTAATATCCGTGACATACACAGGAGCCCTTGAGTGTGTACGGTAAATATTTTTTTCAGCCCTCTTATATCGTAAAATTGATACCCAGGTATATTCTTTTTGCTTCTTCGTTATTTACCAGAAATTCACTGCTGCCCGATACGAGTATCTCCCCCTCATTCATAATATATGCCCGATCGGTAATGCGGAGTGTCTCTCTCACATTGTGATCGGTTATGAGAATACCGAGCCCCTGCTTTTTCAGCCGTTCGATAATGCCCTGTATATCGAAAACGGCAATCGGGTCCACTCCTGCAAAGGGTTCGTCGAGAAGCATGAATTTCGGTTCAACCGCAAGAGAGCGCGCGATTTCGGTGCGGCGTCTCTCACCGCCGGAAAGCGTATACCCCCTCTGCCTTCTGACATGTTCTATACCGAGTTCCTCGATGATTTTATCGGCCCTCGCATTGCGCTCCTTCCTGCTCAGGTTTGTATTTTCCAGTACCGCAAGCATGTTCTGTTCAACTGTCAATTTCTGAAAAACAGAGGATTCCTGGGGCAGATATCCAATTCCCATCCGTGAGCGTTTGAACATGGGCATCTGAGTTATATCACTGTCATTGAGCATAATATGTCCTGAATCGGCGCTGATAAAACCGACAATCATGTAAAAAGTAGTTGTCTTCCCTGCACCGTTCGGACCGAGCAGCCCAACAACTTCACCTTCATGTATATCGAGACTTACCTCTTTAACAACCTTTCTTTTTTTAAAACTTTTGACAAGGTTTTGCGTCTTTATAGTATTCACCGGGCACCCCTGCGTCCGAACACTCCCTGTATGGAGCCTGTTAACTCAACGGATCCAACCTCCGACACGAGGCCCTTGCAGTATACGGTATCCCTGTCTTTACGAACAATCGTATCTCCCATAGTACGGAAAAGCCCCTTCTCCATGTCATACCTGGCAAGCGGGGCATACACCGTATACTCACCATTCATCATATACACATCTTTAATTAAAATCAGCATTTGCGAATCACTATCGTACCGCATTATATCAGATCGAACAACAAGAGTGTGTTTCCTATCCTCGTTCTCTTTTTGAATGTAAAGTACATCCCCGTGGAATTCACTGCTTCCTGTATCAGAAAAATACCGGATTTTCTCACAGTAGATTTCATCGCCCGAGTCGAGAAAGACGGTATGCACATTTCCGTCGAAATGCGCAATATTGCGTTCGTCTACACGCAGTGTCTGTGCAGTCACCCGGATATCACGGCCGGTATACACCACCGATTCTGAAAATGTGTATTGTTTCCACCCCTCGCTTTCAATCTTCACTGCCTCTATCGATCGTTCACTGTCCCTGAACTTCCCGTTCCCCTCTACAAAGTAGTACTCCTCCAGGTAGCGGGCCTCCCCGTAATCACCGGTTATCGTAAAGTTTTGCGCAGAGTTTTCTACCCGTACTTCCCTGTACAAAAATGCGTGCTTTTCACGATCGGCGTAATGAATAACAATTTTCCGCGCATATACAGTTACATCTCCCCTTCTAAAAAACGCATGACCGCGTGCAGTAATTATTTCATCGTCGTAATTGATACTGTACGAATCTGCACCGTAGTAGATTTTATCCTCTGCCAGGTAGGCATCTGCAAAAAGCGGGCACACGTTTACCGTAAGAAAAAGGGGCGCAAACACAAAGATAAAAACAGCTATTCTATTCAGATCTGATACTCCCTTTTACATTCTTCCTGATTGTAATGAAGCGCAGCGCAACATCGGCATCCATTCCCATCCCCGTCAGAATATCACCGTTTTCTCTCGTTATTTTCACGAATCTGTCCGTTGAAAAGCGGTCTTCACTGCCGATCCACTCAAGATACTCGGTGTCAAGCCGTGCATCGTTAACGGCAGAAAACACGACAACATCGTCCTCAGCAATGAGAAGCGAACTGTTCTCATACAGCACAGCACGCTTCGAACTTCCGTTTGAAAGCTTCCTGCCGTCTCTATCATAATATACAAAACTGCAATTTTCAACATGTAACTCGTTTTCCCGGGAGAAGAAATCACCACGTTCGAAAATGACCTTTACCCGCAGTTTATCCTTTTCATAGTGGTAGTGCGTTACATTCGTCAGGCTGTAATGGGGGAGCTCTTTTTCCGTCTGCCGTGTCTGAGATATCTGTTTTTGCTCCTCAGTTCTGCACCCGGCAAATAATACTACAGCCATAAAACTGATAGTTAGTATGAATATCCTGCCGACAACGTATCGCATGTTGGTCTCGAATATGAAAATATACAACATATTCTGCACTGAACAGCGTCAATTCTTCAATTACCGATTCTTAAAGCGAACACTTTCAAGGATGAATTCTCTGAACAGCGGCTGTGCTTTGACCGGCTTTGATTTGAATTCAGGATGAAATTGGACACCGATTCCCCACGGATGCTCACGGTATTCTACCGATTCAACGAGCAGGCCGTCCGGCGAGGTCGATGAGATGATCATGCCGTTTTTCTCCATGATATTTCTATACTTGTTCGTAAATTCATACCGGTGTCTGTGGCGCTCACTGATTTGGGTGCCTTTATAGGCATGAGCAATTTTCGTCCCCTCCTTCAGCACTGCAGGCTGCCTGCCAAGCCGCATCGTACCGCCGAGATTTTTAATATCGTTCTGCTCCTCCATGAGGCTGATTACCGGATGAAGCGTATCGATATCGAATTCCGTCGAGTTGGCATCCTCGAAACCAAGAACATTCCTTGCGAACTCGATAACCATTACCTGCATGCCGAGGCAGATTCCCAGCACCGGTATTTTCTTTGTTCGGGCATATTTTGCAGTCTGCACCTTACCCTCTATACCTCTATCGCCAAATCCTCCCGGAATAAGTATACCGTGAATATCTACGAAGGCATCTTCGAGGGATTTTTCATCAAGACTGTCGACCTTCACCTTCCGAATATTGACCTTCACGTCATTCTCAATACCGCCGTGAATAAGCGCTTCGAAAATGCTCTTGTACGCATCATGTAGCTCGGTATACTTGCCCGATACTGCGATATTCACATTCTCTTTCGCAGAGGTGCGCCGTTTGACCATCTTTTCCCATCCGGACAGGTCGCTCTTCCTCTTGTCCAGGTCGAACTTTTCTAGGACCTTGTCATCGAGTCCTCCTCTGTGAAGGATAAGCGGGACTTCATAGATCGTCTCCTTGATATCCCTCGCCGTTATGACCGCCTCCTCCTCAACATTACAGAAGAGTGATATCTTGCTCCTCATTTCGGTGCTCAATTCATCTTTCGCCCGACACAATATTATATCAGGAACGATACCGATCTCGCGGAGCTTGCTCACGGAATGCTGCGTGGGTTTTGTTTTCGGCTCTCTAGAGGCACCCACTATCGGAATGAGCGTCACATGTATAAAAAGCGTGTTCTGTCTGCCGACATCCAGCCTGAACTGTCGGATTGCCTCGAGAAATGGTATCCCCTCGATATCTCCGACCGTTCCCCCTATTTCTACAATAACAAAGTCCGGCCTGTCCTTTTCTACGATAATGTTAATTCTCCGCTTTATCTCGTTTGTAATATGCGGAATTACCTGAACTGTTCGTCCGAGGTAGTCTCCCCGGCGCTCCTTATCAATGACCGTGCTGTATATCTGACCGGTGGTTACGCTGTTCAGGCTCGACGTGCTCTGCGATGTAAATCGTTCGTAATTGCCGAGATCGAGATCGGTTTCAGCCCCATCATCCGTGACATACACCTCACCGTGCTGGTAGGGGCTCATTGTCCCCGGGTCGATATTGAGGTAGGGGTCCATTTTCATAATAGAAATTTTGTACTGCCTGTGCTCGAGGAGGCAGCCGAGAGACGATGCAGCAATACCTTTACCAAGTGAAGAGCACACACCACCAGTAACAAAAACATAGCGAGTCATAACTCACCTCCTCCGTGTCTGTGTTTGAAATGGCGTAAGTCACTTCGCGGCCGATCCTTGACAGGATACATCCTCCCGGGACTGGGTATCAAAGAGTAACTTGATCGAAGTTACTTAGAAGCCATGTGGATTAAAGAAAGAATACGCCTCTCCCACAACCATCGGGACCCAGTCACAGGAATTAGAACCAATACGCCACTTTGTTCCGGTTTGTCCATCTGTTTTTTTTAAATGTATAAAAAATTCTATATTCCCCCTGGGTCCCGTAATCGGTGAGAAACAACTGTTGATGACGGTGTATCCCTGATCCTGAACAACAGAGCACACGCGCTTCAGAATACGATTATGTCTGTCGACACCGCGGACAACACCGTGAAAACCGGAATACGGCTTTTCCAATTCGAACTGAGGCTTGACCAGACAGACTATACTGCAATGAGCACCCAGCATTCCCATCAGCGGATCGGTAACTCGAGTAAGCGAGATGAAGGACACATCGATGGTTACGATGTCAGGTGTTCGCTGGAGATCGAGCTGGTCAATATATCGGGCATTGAATTTTTCAACAACGCGCACACGCGAATCGATTCTCAGCGAATATGCGATCTGATTCCTTCCTACATCGACCGCAACAACACCGCAGGCACCCCGTTGCAGCAGGCAGTCGGTAAACCCGCCGGTTGATGCGCCGATGTCCAGACAGAAGGCGCCTTGAGCATCGATACCGAATGTATCAAGCGCCCGGGAAAGTTTGATACCTCCCCTGCTTACGTACCCCTGATTTTGGACACGCACATCGATAATCGCCTCCTCGTCAATCATCGCCGCAGGCTTTGTAATCCTTTCCCCGTTAACGGTAATATTTCCTCCCATTATATACGCCTTTGCCCGATCTCTCGTATCGAGAAGCTTTTTTTTAACAATAAGCCTGTCAAGCCGCTCTTTCATACACTGTCTGTCCTGAAACAACCGGCAGTACGCATGTGATTAAGGAAGATAAAAATACCGAGGCGGGAATACCGGTATTGCACAGGGTTTTGATTACTCCAATACCTTTGTGTTGATCCTCTCAATGGTCTGAGCCTTTCCGGTTGCACCGTCAATAGCGATCAGAACAGCATTCAATCGAATATCATTTTCAGCAACAGTAAATTTTGAGGGAAGAAGCGTAGTGAACTTTCTGAGAGCGTTTTCTTTTCTCATGCCGATGACCGAATTAAAAGGTCCGGTCATCCCAATATCGGTAATATACGCGGTCCCTTCAGGAAGAATCCGTTCATCAGCAGTCTGAACATGTGTATGGGTACCGACAACTGCGCTCACCCTTCCGTTCAAGTGCCAGCCCATCGCCACCTTTTCACTTGTAGCTTCACCGTGAAAATCGACAATGATATTTTTCGTAATTTTTTGAATCCGGGATATCTCTTTATTCGCTATTTTAAAGGGATTTTCCACAGCCTCCATGTATATACGTCCGAGAAGACTCATTACCGCAAGTTTGACACCGTTTTTTTCGATAACAGACCAGCCTCTTCCTGGGGTGCCGTCCGGATAATTCACAGGCCTGAGCAGCCTGGAATTCCCATCGATAATTTTGAATACCTCTTTGTTTCTCCAAACATGGTTACCGGTCGTAATACAGTCGACGCCGTACGAGTAGAGCTTGCCGGCAATATTCCCCGTAATGCCGAATCCGCCAGCCGCATTTTCACCATTGGCAATAACGAAGTCAATATTTTTTTCCTGAATGAGACCGGAAAGGGAGAGAAAGAGAGCCTTTCGGCCGGGTTCACCGATAATATCACCTATCACTGCAACATGTAATAACCCGTTGTTCAAAAGCGGTCCTGTTATCTTTCCGGAGATTTATAAAGTGTCGTGGAAACGAATATCCATATCTCTGAATCATAATTGTCACTTCAAACGCCTATTTCGCATACTCCACGATGCGTGTTTCACGAATCAATGTGACCTTGATTCTTCCCGGGTATTTCAGCTCCTTCTCGATCCGTTTCGCAATATCCCGGGCAACTTCCTTTGCCTTACCATCATCTATTCTGTCGTGGTTCACGAGCACCCGAATTTCACGCCCGGCCTGAATGGCGAAGGATTTTTCCACACCCTCGAAACTATCGGCAATCTCTTCGAGGGATTCAAGGCGTTTGATGTAGGTGTCCATTGACTCTCGTCTTGCACCGGGACGTGATGCCGATATCGCATCTGCAGCCTGCACAATAACGGCTTCCACGGTCTGCGGTTCTCTGTCTGCATGATGAGATTCGATAATATTCACAATGTCGGAGCTCTCGCCGAACTTCCGTGCCAGATCTGCACCAACCAGAGCATGGCTCCCCTCACCTTCGGTGATAACTGCCTTACCGATGTCATGCAGCAAGCCGCCACGTTTCGCGCGCTCAACATTTGCCCCGATTTCAGACGCAATCATACCTGCAACGTTGGCAACTTCCTTGCTGTGTGCGAGAATGTTCTGGCCATACGAAGTTCTGTAGTGGAGCCTGCCGATATAGGGAATCAGCTCTTTCGATACCCCCTGTATCGAGAGGTCGAACACCGCCTTTTCACCTTCCTCGAGGATAACCTGATTCACCTCCTGCGAAACCTTGGAGGTTACCTCTTCGATGCGCGCAGGATGTATCCGTCCATCGGCAATAAGTCGTTCCATAGATATGCGGGCTGTTTCTCTACGAACGGGGTCAAAGCTCGAGATGACGACGGCTTCCGGTGTATCATCGATAATGACATCAACACCTGTAATGGTTTCAAGGGCTCGAATGTTTCGTCCTTCCCGACCGATAATTCTACCCTTCATCTCATCACTTGGAAGTGAAACCGACGTCACGGTAATTTCTGAGGTGATTTCCGAAGCTAATCTTTGAATAGTATAGGCGAGTATTTCACGGGCCTTTTTTTCAGCTGTGGCTTTTGCTTCACTCTCGATCGTATTTATCGTGCCCTGAGCGTCACGATGCGCCTCATCCTCCATGCCCTTGATGAGCATGGATTTTGCCTCTTCTGCGGAAAGACCGGAAATTCTTTCGAGCTCAGTTCGTATTTCTTCCTGAGCCTGCTTCAATTCCGTCTCTCTGGAATCTACCACCCTCTCCCGGTTTGTGAGTGCCTTATCTTTTCTCTCTAAAACATCAACTCGTTTGTCAAGGTTCTCCTCTTTTTGAAGAAGACGCTTTTCCCACCTCTGGAGCTCAGCCCTTCTTTCTCTTGTTTCTCTCTCAAAATTGCTCTTTTCTCTGAAAAGTTGATCTTTTGTTTCGAGAATAGCTTCACGTTTTTTGGCTTCCGCTTCTTTCTGCGCGTCGTGTAAAATTTTTTCTGCCGCCAATTCGGCAGAATTTATCTTAAGCCGTGCTATATATCGGCGCAGAAAATAACCAATTACTAAACCAAAGAAGAGGGATGGTAGTGCGTATTGTAGAATAACATACACCACCATTGTCCCCTTTATGTTTTTATTACTACCACTTTACAGTAACATCCATTTTTTCTATCGTCAAGAAAAATAGACATTTATAATATACGTGAAAATTTTGTTTTTATCTTTTTGAGCTCTTTTAGTATTGTATTCGATACTTTTTCATCTGCAGTTGCTTCGGCAGTCGTCAGACATACGAGCATGATCACTGCGGGGAATTTTACACCCGTGCCAGATACATCGCCAGATGATACATCGCCAGATGATACATCGC
>CAYSRJ010000009.1:35108-48830 GCA_964433545.1 uncultured Spirochaetota bacterium
TTTACACCCGTGCCAGATACATCGCCAGATGATACATCGCCAGATGATACATCGCTGGACTTCATCACAGGCACCAGAAATAACCGTTTAATTGTCGATGAATCGAACAGATCAAACTTCGCCCGTAAAAGTCTGCTCATGAATGCATCTTCACGGACGAACAGTATCTTGTTTTTCCTGAGAATATCTGAAATAATTGTTTCATCGCTTCTGAATACGAGCATCTCCCCGGTTTTCTCATTGAAGCCTCGCACGAACACTGGTTTGTAGTTGTTATGCAGGTCAGATACAAGCAGCGCGCCTCTGGTCAGCCCGAGATCAGATAGGAATTCTTTGAAAATATAAACAACCTCTTCGACTCGTTCATCAACACCGGCTTTTTCCCCATTTTCGATCGTTTGTATAAGGTCTGCAAGCTCATCATCACGGGACACACCGGTTTGTTCATCATACGCCTCATCCAGAGCAATTTCCTCCATACCCCCGCCAGACTTATCCTGTATGCGCGAATAGTTTTTCCCGGGCAATCCTTCCTGCAATGCCGTGTATGTATCCCCGACGAGCGTACCCAGATCGGGAAGCGTAGATTCGAGGGCCGGGTTTTCCCGTTCTATGCCCAGCGCATCGTCAGTTACGGATTCGTCAACTTCTGCATTATCTTCACTATCGGTATCCAGAACGCTTTTTTCCGCCGACTCCTGACTATTATGGTGTTGTTGACTGTCCTTTTCGGGACCTGCTTTTAAACCCCCATCCTCCTTAACGGGTGCCGCTTTTGATACAGGTGCCGCTTTTGGTACAGGTGCCGCTTTTGGTACGGGTGCCGCTCCTTCACTCTTACTTTTCGGACCAGGCCCGGCCTGCTTTTCATGAGTATCCATTTTATGCTCAAGCTTTCGACCCTCTTTACCCATCCTACCAGTATCGCGTTTTTTTCCGTCTGGCCTAGCAGTCTCATCTTCAAACCCCTCCACCGACTCTTGTGCAGCTTCAATTTCTTCTTGCCCTTTTCCCTGAGCCTGTTCGAACTCCTCCGACTCTCCTGCTACCGGGGGCGGCACCAGTATTTCAACATTGCTTTGCGCCTCTTCCATGACCTCCTCGAGCTCCTCCAGTTCTTCTGCTACCGGGGACGGCACCAGTGTTTCAACATGGTCCCGTCCCTCTTCCGTAACCTCTTCGAGCTCCTCCAGGTCTTCCGCTATCTCCGCTTCGCCGACTTCTTCGAGCTCTACCACTTCCTCAACACCTGCAAGTGGGATAACACCCGTATCAAGCTCAGGGACCTCCTCAGCCTCCATCTCCTCACCCAATGCCGTTTGCGGTACCGTCCCCGGTACAAGCCCGGAGGGCTCTTCTTCCGCATTTTTAACTGTCCGGGCTTTCTCAAGTCCTTTTTCTTCCCGCACTTTCTCACGATCCACCTCTGCAGCCGGCTGCAGTTTCCGCATACCGATTGATGTCAGTATGAAAATAACAATAGCGAGAATTACAATAGCCTGAATAACGAGAACGAGAATCCCGACAGAAGAGATGCCAATCTTCTCAGTATCAACTGCGATTGCCACGACCCATTCTGACAGGGGTGCAGGCGCATGCACAAAGTACACCGTCTTGTCATATTGCAGCATTTGAACCCGTAATGCACCTTTTGTTTCATCTAAAAGCATTTCAGCAAAATTCCTGAGGTTCTGCTGTTCACTTCTACTAACTGGAGGAAAATTTACAAGGATAACACCAGTTTCGGGGATTGAAAATTCCTTAAATTCAATGCCTTCGGTACTTACAGTACTGAACTTTTCATTGAGCATTTCTTCTGTATAGTAGAACAGCACTATATAGCCAGCGGGCTCTAAGAGATACCTGTAAAAAATAAAGCTCCTGACAAGAGGATCATAAACCGGGGACAAATTTCCTGACGTCGTCTTTTGAAACAGAGCATCGTACTGCACAGTCCCGGAAACATCTGCAGCATTGGTGCTGTATTCAATAACGCCAGCAGGACCAATGAGCTGTATTTTACTGCAGTCCGGTTCTTCCTGAACAAAACGATTGATGAGGGGTGCTGCTGTTGCATTCACTTCATCTTTTGCAAACCGTGTAAGAGAAGCGCTCCCGATCTTTTGCAGAAGAAAATCGATCTTTTTATTCTCGATAGCAATAGTTCGAACAAAAATATTCGACAGGATACCAGCCTGTTCAAGATAATCGCGTTCGATACTGGTGCCGATAACATCACGAACACGCATTTTCTTTAAATGAAGACCGTTCTCTCCAAATATCAGAAAAAGACTTCCCACCAAAATAATTGCAGCCGACAGAACAACAACTATTCTTTTCACTTTATCTCCACACTATATAGGCAAGTGAAATTTCAATCGTACATTGTACAAGCAAACACTTTCCGTATGGTTTTTACCTACAAAAGTACAATGGCAAGTAATTGTACCCAACTAAATTCAGTTGAAGCTAAATTTTTGTTGCAATAAACCGGAATATTAATGAATAAAACCATAAAGAGTCATACAAGTACGCACGCTTTGGTATACATCTGGACTGCCTTGAAACCGCCGGTCATTTTTTGATTACGATGCCGTCGGATTCCAATCTACTCTTTGTTTCCTCCGCGTCCTCTTTTTTTAATTTAGCTTCAGGTATTTTTTTCGGGGATGTCTCATCCTCAATAATATCCGATATCTCCATGTCTATCTCGTGGATAATGTCCGATTTTTCATCCATTGCATGGACTCCTTTACCCTTCCGGGCTTTCGTTTTCAAGCTGTACAGCATGGTCCTTATTAATAATATTATAGCAGAAATAAGCAACACTATCAATGAAGCAGAATGAAAAAATGTATACCCCATTATAAAAGGGCCGATTGAAACGATATATACATCACGTCCTGCCAACCTAAGCGGCCGAGCGATAAGTATTCGATTGATTTTTATAAATACAGGGCCCCTGTCAATATATGCCGATAAATCAATCCCGGAAACGGCTTCATATCCATTTTCAGCGAGTGTGAATATCTCTCTGCTTGAAGTGTCGTACAGAAAAAAGTTTCCGGCATCCGGCGGAAGGGAATCTTTAACATACCGCTCGTTCAGAATGGCTTCGGTGACAGACGCTGTACCGAAGTACACAAAGCGGAGCTTTCCCCGTTCATCAACAAAAAAACCACTGCCTGTCAAATTGGATGAAGCTTTAATACTCCCGATCATCCGCACGCTGCTGTCCATCCGGATGTATGCCGCATCAACAATACCGTCCTCCCTCAACAGCTGAAGCCATCCTTCATCGGTAAGAAGAGGATCCCGTAAAAGAGAAGCTGCCTGGGATAAAACAGCCTCAATTTTTTCTGCGTTATTTTCAAAACGCTTTTGGGTATCCTGCAGCAGATACCGATTTCTGACATCGATCAATTTCCGTATTGCTTGATCGAAAAAGCCGGGTTTTTCTTCAGCAGAAACGGCAAAAACCGATACTCCTGAAGCACACAGTATAAGTAGACTGCCGATAGAATACAGAAAAATATTTTTAATGGTCCTCATTCTTACGTGCATCCGTATTTCATCTGCGATGGCTTTTCATGAACGGCTTTTTTGCGATTCACAAAAGAAGTTATTCCCTCTTATGGTTTTATCCATTAAAAGTCTCGCCTAGCAAAGCGATATCTTTTCCTTTTGTCCCAGAATTCACAAAGGACGATCGTCTTTTACTTTTCCATTGCCTTTTAAGCATTGGGAAATTATGGTAAAAACCATTAGGCAAGTAAAATTAGATATTTTATGATTGGCAAATTCACTTACCTATAATTATATACTAGTATCGGGTAAAGTTTAGCAAAACAAAACAGCAACTATCCGTTAAAGAAAAATTATGTTAATTCCGACAATATGGGTGTCGGTGCAAATATTATAGTTCCCCTCCCAGTTACTATTCTTTTGTACCCGATAAAGACTAGCGTTTCGCTAGTCTTTTTTTATGGCTTGACTTTTTGATACTCCTTTATTACAGTCTGATTGACAAATTCCTCTGGACCAACTGACCTCAAAATGTGAAGTTACTGAGAAGTGGCGTATGTCCTTGACAGGACATGCGCTTCGCTGCTGAGTATCTGGATAATTTATTTGAAGTAACTGAGAAGTGGTGACACTTCGCTGCCGAGTATATAGATAATTTATTTGAAGTAACTGAGAAGCTGTCTCATCTATGGGAAAACTGAATAAATTAGAGCGTGTGCTCATTATCATTGTGTTGCTTCTTTCCGTCGTCCTCGGCACAGGGCTCGGTATTTTCATTGCGGCTTTCAGTAATACGACCGACATTGTCGAACTCGAAAATTTCAAACCCGAAATACCTTCCAAGATCTACGATAGAAATGGAAACCTCATCAGTGAGCTTTTTACCGTTAAAAGAGAGCCAGTAACCTTTGAACAGCTTCCTAAAAACCTTATAAATGCACTTCTTGCTATTGAGGATGCCCAGTTTTACTCCCATCACGGAATCAACCTGAAACGTGTATTCGGTGCACTGGTTGCAAATATCAAATCAGGGAAAAGGAGTCAGGGGGCAAGCACAATAACAATGCAGCTCGCGCGCACTCTTTTTACCGGCAGAGAAAAAACATGGATGCGGAAGATAAAAGAGAGCTGGCTTGCTCTGAAGATTGAAAAGAAGTACTCGAAAAATGAGATACTCACCCTCTACTTCAACCAGATCTACTTCGGCCACGGCGCATACGGTATTGAAGCTGCATCGCAGTTCTATTTCAATAAACGTGTCGAAGATCTCACACTCGCGGAATGCGCGCTACTCGCAGGACTGCCGCAGTCTCCCAACCGGCTGTCCCCCATAAAAAATCCTACACTTGCCAGAAAGAGACAGGAGCGCGTGCTTGAAGCCATGGTCGAATCAAAGATGATAGGAATGAAGGAGGCGTATGAGTCGTTTCAGGATTTCTGGATCAATTTCAGACTCCAGCTGCGCTCACCCTCACAGTCCGTGTACAAGCTTACAGAAAACAGAGCCCCCTATTTTGTTGAATACGTGCGCCAGAAACTCGAACAGATTTACGGTTCCGACAGAATATACACCGATGGTTTGAAAGTGTATACCTCTCTCGATCTTACTCAGCAGTCATACGCTGAAAAGTATCTGAAAGAGGGACTCAAGCGCCAGAACAGGATCTATACACGGACGACGAGTTTCGTTAAAAATACACTCGATAAAAAAATTCTTGATTCACTGGATATGCTCTCGCTCTGTTTCAACCTTGAAAATATTAATATCAGCGCATCTAAAAATGAAGAGCGTATACTCACCCTTCTTAAAAAGAATTTTATAGCACCGGTCGATATGATTTCATTTCTTTTTGGAACGAATGACATCAACAGAATTATCGAAAGCTCATATTCGATCGAACAAGGCGCAGGCGAATTTCAAAAGGTTGAAGGGGCCATTATTGCCATGGAACCGAAAACAGGCTATATAACCGCCATGGTGGGCGGCAGCGACTTTACTGAAGACAATCAGCTCAACAGGGCGGTACAGATACGGCGGCAAACTGGCTCGGGTTTTAAGCCTTATATTTACACGGCTGCCATCGATACAAAGATATTCACCCCGGCCTCGATCATTGTGGACAGCCCGGTTGTTTTTTATAATGGTGACGAGAAGTGGATTCCGAATAATTACAGCGGTACGTACAAGGGAAAAATGAGGTTGCGAGAGGCGTTGAGGCAATCGGTGAATGTGGTTACCGCGAAGATCGTCGACAGGCTCGGCGTGGATACAGTGATAAAATACGCATCCCGCATACTCGATATTCAGGACCCTGAAGATATCAAGAAGCGGTTTCCTCGTGTATATTCCATTGCTCTCGGTATCGTAGAGCTTTCTCCACTCGAACAGGCGCGGGGGTTCTGTACATTTGCAAACAACGGCACCAAAGTAACACCGATCGCAATTTTGTATGTGCTCGATAGAGATGGAAATCTTATCGATAATTACGAAGCTAACTTGCGGAAAAAACAGATGCAGGGAAGCCAGCGGCGTGTTATTTCAAAGCAGACGAATTTTATCATCGTCGATATGCTCCGGGACGTACTGCGACCCGGCGGAACAGGATACAGGGCGGCTTCGACATACGGCTTCGACAAACCTGCCGCAGGAAAGACCGGCACGACACAGAACTGGAAAGACGCCTGGTTTACCGGTTTTACACCTGATCTCGTCGCGTCGGTCTGGGTAGGTTTCGACAGAAACAGCATCTCCCTGGGAAGAGGCCAGGCAGGAGGCGTGGTAGCTGCGCCGATCTGGGCACAGTTCATGCGGGACGCTCTGCAGGATAAACCGGCAACATGGTATTCGCGTCCGAAGGGGATATATGCGGTAAAGATCTGCAAAGAATCCGGCCTTCTTCCAACAGAGTACTGTAAAAATACAATCACTGAATACTTCCTAGAAGGAACTATTCCGACAGAATACTGCACCGAATGCAAACCCGGATCCAAAAACGAATCATTCAACAAGGAGATTTTCCGGAGAAAAAAGTCATCTTCGAAAGAACCTTTCAGCGAACAGGGCACGACAGCCGAACCAAACGTGTTTTCTCCGGGCACCGATGCGCCAGCATCCGGAGACAGCAGTTCCATACTTGAAAACAGGCGTTCCGAAACCGAACAGCCGGGTGTGCCAGACAATGCTTCGAGCTCCACAACCAATGGATATGCGACCCCGGAGACGCCTTCTACCGGAGATTCTCCGGCAGACACTGCTGTCACACCATCAGCAGGTCCCTCAGAAACGCCGGTTTCTCCCAATGACAGTCCGGACTCTACCGAAACGACGGGCGCTGATTCTGCTGAGGAGAATTGACAATGCCGCCGACCGAAGTACGACCTTTTCGTTTTATATATTCGGGAGCCCGTGACAGTTTTACCAATATGGCCATCGATGAAGCTGTGTTGATCGGGCTCAGAGAGAAGAAGTCCACTCCCATCCTGCGAATCTACAAATGGATTCCGCCAACCATAACTCTTGGCTATTTTCAGAGTACCAAAGATATCGACATGGCGCTCTGCAAGAAGGATGGTATCGGGGTTGTGAGAAGGCTGACAGGCGGCAGGGCTGTTCTGCACAACGAAGAACTGACATACAGCATACTCTTTTCAGAAGAGGATTTTCAACCCTTCAGAAAAAAAGAAATATTTGTTTTTATAGCCCAGTGTCTTATCGATGCCCTTGAAATTGTCGGGATAAACTCGAAAATTGCGCAGAAAACCAGGGGAGACCTGAAGTCGGCTAACTGTTTTGCCTCTCCTGCACAATATGAAGTTGAGTCCTCAAACGCGGGCAAGCTTATCGGCAGTGCGCAGCTTATTCGTGACGGGATACTCCTCCAGCATGGTGCCATACCTATTACCAGTTCGTATACGAAAATTGCAAAATATCTACGATCAGGGACACAATTTACAAAAACTGCTTCATCTTTGTCAGAGACAGCGGGTGCCACTATTTCCGAAAAAAAACTGTTAACGGCGCTGAAGGAGGGTTTCTCCCGACATCTTCCGGTTTCGGAAGGAGATTTTTCAGACTATGAGCAGTACCTTATCCACGATCTTACCCAGGAGAAATACTCCAGCCAGGAATGGAACATGAGACGCTAAACGTGCCGGCAGGGAAAGTAAAAGTTTGTGGAAATATTTCAGGCGGCTGCCCATAGTTGGGACCCGTGGCTATTCTTCTTTGTTCTGGGCCTTCCGTTTGTTCTTAACAATCCGGAACATCTCATATAGGTTTTTTACCACGATTCTGTCTTCATAAATCTGTATTTTTCCGGTATCAGCGAAGTTCTGGAGTATTTCCTTGACCTTGTTCACCTTCTCACCGCACCAATGGGCAATTTCATCTACCTTGCTGTTAAAAGTTACCGGATTTGTCGTTTTGGGCGATATATTCTGGTTTTCCGCCAGCATGAGAAATACATCGCAGATCTTGGATTCGATATCGGGGAGAGTCAGGATAAGCAAACGTCTTTTAGCATCGTATATTCGGTTTGAAAATATCTTGAGAATATTAAATGCGAGCTGCGGGTTACCCTGCAGGAGCAGATCGAAGTTTTCCTTGTTGAATTTGAGGACCTTCACCGTATCAATCGCAATGACCGAGGCACTTCTCGGTTGATCTTCGAGGATGGCCATCTCGCCGAAAATATCCCCCGGATTGAAGATATCGAGCGTTTTCTCCATGTCAGAAACAATCTTCGTTACCTTGACCCTTCCCTCCTGCAGAATATAGAAATCCTTCCCCGGTTCATATTCACAAAAAAGTATATCGTCCGGCCCGTACGTTTCACCGAATTTACTGTACATATCGTCTTTTGCCATTGCCGTTTCCGTTTGTTGCCTTTATTGAGCCTACCCGCGTCACATAGAACGCGTTCGAGCAGTAGTTATATCTGCTCCGATATTTTTCGCGCCCCCTCAAGACACTACTTTGACACATTGAGACTCGCCAGTTCCCTTTTGGCCCTTCTGTCTATAGGACTTTCGGGCAGCATCTTCAATACCTTCTGGAAAAAAGAAGCGGCCCGTACCTTGTCACCCTGCTGCTTATAGGAAATGCCTATATTGAAGAGCGCATCTTTAAGGTTGTCGTCTCTGGGATATTTCTTGATCATGTTTGTAAGTATATTGATTGCGTCACCAAATTTCTTCAACGCAATAAGACAGCGCCCCATTTCAAATTCGATTTTTGGAATGTAATCCGATGCACTTTCGTCAAGAGCACCTGATGCATGAAGTTTCTTGAACAGAGCGTACGCGTCTTCGTACTTTTCCTGTGAGAAAAGACTGATTGCATCGTAGTATTTCGTTGCAATATCCACCGACTCTTCGCCGGGTTCTGCGGCCTTTTCAGGGGGCTTAACTGCGGTTTTCAAGGAATCGGTAATATCTGCGTAGGTGCCGGTACCCTTCCCATCCATGGCATCTTTAATTGCTGCGATCCTCTCCTTTGCCTGGTTTGCGAAATTCCCGTTTGTATAGTGTTTCAGGTATGTTTCGTACACATACTTCGCCTGCTTGTACTTATGATTTTTCAGATAGTACTCCCCGATCTTAAACAATTCCAGCTGATTATCACCGATTTCCGTGTCATCGAGAAAGTTGTGAACGAGCTTCCCCACCTTGCGCAGCTGATTGCTGAATACACGCAGGAAATTGGTAATGATACTGATATTTATTGTAACAAGACGCTCGAACTCTTCAGTGGTTAATACTAGAACCTGCGAAGGTTTAATAACAAGTGCGGTTTCCTCACGGGGACGTTTGGCCAAAGAAGACTTGACCCCGAAAAACTCTCCATTCTTGATTGTTTCCCGAACCTCTTCACCGGTTTCAATAGAATGGTAAATGAGGCTGACAGCCCCGGCCTTCAGTACGTAGATATTGTCGCCGATATCACCATGAAAGTAAATAATACTCCCTGCTTTATAGTTCCTTAAAATCCCAGGCACGATTCCATCCTAAATAGGTAGAAATGGCAACTCTTTTTGAAACCCAACCGCCTTGCGTATCTTCTTCATCAGGTCGTTCGGGTCTCCTGTAATCAGCTTATCCTTTCCCTCGATCTTTATTTTGGAGAATTCAGAACCGAGCTCCTTGAATATTTCACCGAAATCATCATCTCCGTAAATCGGTTTCCCCTCGAGAAAGACGAGAGCAATATCCTTGAGCGTTGCATCCACCAAAAGAGCATGGGCTTGTTTTTTGGAGCCGTGCACCATGAGCAGATCAGCAATCTTCCCCTTCTCGAGGGAACCGATCCTGTCGTTCACCCTGAAGGCTTTCGCCGGATTGACCGTTATCATCTTGACTATCTGTTCATCGGAGAGGTCCTCATTGTACATCTGTCTGTACATTTTCTTGCCGAACCGTATCTCTTCGAGGATGTTCAGTTCTCCGGTTGCCGGAGAATCTGTTCCAATTGACGTATTGATACCCGATTCAAGTATTTCCTTTATCTTCGCCGTTTTATCGAACATATACATATTCGACCCGGGGCACCAGATAAAATTGGCTTTATTCTTTGCAACCTGTTTAATATCCTTTTTCGAGAACCCGATGCCGTGAATGAGCACCGTGTACTCGCTGAGCGCCTTATGTTCGAGCAGAATATCAATACCCCGGAGTGATTCGGTGTCCCATCCCTCCTCGATATGAGTTACGTAGGGTATATTATTATTGACTGCCCTTTTATACTCGACATCTATTCCATCTCCCCATTTTAAATCGTACGAAGAGCATTCGTGCGAAAGAGAGTATTTCGTCAATACTCTGATAGGCAGCTTGTCTGCATGCGGGTCATTGACCTGATGAGGAATGTGATCGTGAACAGTTGTCACCCCTGACACAAGGTTCTTGTACGCGCCGAGGAGATAGATGTCGAGAGGGGTGTTCTTATTTCGTTCCTGATAAATTTCCGATGCCTTGAGATCGTAATCCCACGGCAGCCAGCAGACATAGTTTCCCTCGCCGATTTTGGGAAAGTACGTACCGAATAGATGATCGTGAGAATTGATAATACCGGGAAAAAGGGTGTACGATCCGCCCATATTGAAGTCTTTGATATTCGAGCGCGAAAAATCCGTAATCTTCCCCTCCGCTATTCGTATGCTTGCATCAGCCTTCACCTCACCCGGGGTAACAATATCAATCGCACTAAGCGAAAAATCGGCATTCATTGAGAAATATCCTTGTTCAGATTGTCAAATTATAGGGCAATACTCTCCCTACGTCAATATATTTCAATTTTGGCCACTCATCGTCCGGAATACAGGCTTTCTGAAGCAAATTTTACCACATATTTGAAAAATATCCCCTCTATCTTAACTATATATATCGTCAAATCGGCCCTTTTTCAAAAGCGTTAATTCATCTGCCCCCTGACGCGCCTGGACACGATACGCAGGCAGGCTTAATTTTCATGCGGCATCAATTAAAAATCCTATCAAGGCCGCTCGCTGTCATAGTTGATCAGTGAAAATACAGGGACGCCCGTCTTTTTCCTGCCTTGCAGAAACGAAAGCTCCACAATAAAGGCAGCTTCGATAACTTTCCCGCCTGTTTTTTCGATAAGCTCTACCATCGCCCTCACCGTTCCGCCGGTTGCAAGAAGATCATCCACGATGAGCACACTCTCTCCTTTTTCAATTGCATCCTCATGCATTGTCAGTGTATCGGTGCCGTACTCGAGTTCATAGGTAACCTCGACCTGTCTGTACGGGAGTTTCCCCTTCTTCCGAACCGGTACGAAACCTGCACCGAGAAGATAGCAGAGCGGCCCTGCAACAATGAAACCTCTCGACTCTGCGCCGACGATTTTATCTATATGCTCCCCTTTATACCGTTCAAAGAGCAGATCGGTTGAGTATTTAAATGCATCGGGATTCTTCCACAGGGTTGTAAGGTCCTTGAACTGTATCCCTGGTTTCGGAAAATCAGGTACGTTTCTTATATGTTGTTTCAGGTCCATACGATCTCCTTATCAATCTTAAGTATTCCCGGGTTACATAAACTTATTTTCGGACCACCGCTTCGAACATCTAATCACTTGTTGTAAACTCTCTGAGGTCATCCGAGAGTTTGAAATTCTTCATCTTCTGTAGCGCGCTGTTTTGAATTTGCCGCACCCGCTCCCTTGTAATCCCCAGTATCTTGCCCGTTTCCTCAAGGGTATACGGGCCTTCCCCATCGAGACCGAAACGAAGCTCAATGATCTTCTTCTCACGGGTGCTGAGCTTGCTGAGAAACTGCCGAATGAGTTTCTGAAGCGCCATAAAAAAAACCGCATCCTCATGAACTGTGCTGGCTGAATCAACGATGAAATCGCCGAGCTGAGTGGAATGATCCTCATTTACCGAAATCTCAAGTGATCCTGGTTCCTGTGATATATTAAATGCTTCGCGTACCTTTGCTTCAGGCACGCCGAGATGCTTTGATATTTCAAGAGCCGTTGGTTCTCTGCCGAGCTGCTGGGTCAACTGTTTTGAAATGTAGTAACACTTTCTGATGGTATTCAGCATATGTATAGGCACCCGTATCAATCTCCCTTTGTCGGCAATTGCCTTGACTATCGATTGTCTTATCCACCAGGTGCTGTATGTGCTGAATTTGTATCCTTTCGTATAATCGAACCGGTCGACTGCTTCAATCAAACCGACATTACCCTCATCGATAAGATCAATCAACCCGAGCCCCCTGTGCTGAAACTTTTTGGCAATGCTCACTACGAGACGCAGATTGGCGGTGATTACATGATTTTTTTCATCGGAGAGTTTTTTTTCAAACTCCCTGCACTCATCGTTGTATTCCTTTTGACTGATGTCGCCTGATTTCAGCCGTATGGAAAGCTCTTTCAGCTTGTCCTTGTAGTATTTTATTTTAATGTAGCAATTCTTTTCATCTTCCTGGGTCATAAGATGTATTTTATTTATCTGTTTCAGATAATAGGCGAGCGGATCATCACCATCGTCACGTTCATCTCTTACATGATCTTTTTCTAAATCGTTTTTATCTTCCATCATTCAGCACTACTGGTATCGGGAATAGCCCCAATCAGAGGGCAACGGTGTATTACGATACGCATACTGTCAAATAGTATAAGTGTGATTCTATATATGTGCATTAATTTTTCAGTGGAGAGCAGGTAACTGTATTCAATATACTGCCGAGAATACCCAGATTAAAATAAAATTACCATTATTATGGAACTAGGGCAGGTAATACAGCGGATTCACCGGTTTTCCCTTATAAAACAGCTCATAGTGCATTGCCTCATCCGCAGCATCACGACCGGTATCAATCTTTGCAATAACCATATTTTTCTTTACCGCCTGCCCCTCCCGTACGAGTATTTTTATGTTCCTCGAGTAAAGGCTGCAGAAATCCCCCTTGTGTTCGATGATGATTGTATTTCCATATCCACGGATTATTCCGGCGACGACCACTACTCCTTCCAGGCTGGCAACAACATCCCGGTTTTCAGATACCCGTATATCGAGCCCGAATGAAAAGTCATTCTTTAATTTTCCGAATGTACGTACAATGTCTCCTCTGACCGGCCAGATGAACCCAATTTTCGAGGGGTCGCCTGCAGGTTGATCAACGCTGCCCTGCACAAATAAAACCTTATCTGCACGGGGAATGCGTATCCATGTTCCTTTTGCAATATGCACTACGTCATCAATATCATTCGCCTCTTTTATTTCCTCGAGACTAACCCGGTATGTCTTTGCAATCCGCCAGAGTGTCTGACCTTCCTGAACCCTGTGCCAAACTCCCCTCCCAGCTGTTTGTACACTATTTCTTTCTATCTGTGTAGTAGCGCATGAGGTAATGAAAAACAAGACAAAGACTGCTGAAATAGCAAACGGCTTCTTCCGTATGACGTTTCTCATCGGTTTCTCATGTACTGGTAATTTTAATTCTTTTGTTTCACGTACAGGTGTTATTCCTTACATCGGAACAAGGCAAGTTTTTATTAAATGCAAAGCGACGTGAATCCCTCTTGGGAAAGTCCCCCTGGGAAACTCCCCCTGGGAAAGTCGCTTTGCAGCCGATCCCTAGCGGGACTTTCCTTGGCAGGATATTTCCTCCGGGGTTACATCCTCCGGGGATACATGCTCCCGGGATACATACTCCCGGGACTGGGTATCA
>CAYSRJ010000009.1:48930-62427 GCA_964433545.1 uncultured Spirochaetota bacterium
TACATCCTCCGGGGATACATGCTCCCGGGATACATACTCCCGGGACTGGGTATCAAACAGCAACTTAATCGAAGTTACTTAAAAGCAGCGTACGTCCCCGGGGACCGAATATCATAAAGTAACTTCGCGAGAATTTATTTAAAAGTAAGCCTGGAAACTTTTCTGTATGGCATATGGACACAAAACCCTTGACACTTTCTGTGGAATCGAGTACTTTACTTTTTGCTGAAAAGTATCGTGAATCCCCCGGGAAATGCCCCTGACTGGATATGCCGCTTCGCGGCCGATCCATAGCGGAATTTCCCATGGAAGAATACATCCTCCCGGGATACATCCCCCCGGGATGCATCCTCCCGGGACCTGGTATCACAAATAACTTGTTTTAAGTTACTTAAGAGGGGGCGTGGCGAAGCTTGGTTATCGCGCCGGCCTGTCAAGCCGGAGATCGCGGGTTCAATTCCCGTCGCTCCCGAAGAATTAAGAAATGCTCACTGAGCGGGCTATAGCGCAGTTTGGTAGCGCGCACGGTTCGGGACCGTGAGGTCGTGAGTTCAAATCTCACTAGCCCGAAATTTATTTTCGCATATCCAGAGCCATTCCTGCCTTATCATTTGCCCCTGTTTCAACCATTAAAAGTTATCGCATAGAATCCGGAAATAAAAATATCGGGTAAAAAGGGAAGCAAACGAAAATAAAAAACCGTCACTGATGTCGCGGCATGATTACCGCACTCACAATCTCTACTAGTAATACAGCGATACTTACCGATTATATTGTTTAAAATGTACCTTGTTTACACAAAACAGTTGTATTTACTATAAACGTATATTAGTTACTCTTTATAAGACAAAAAGTATCGCTATAGTACTATAGCTCACACATATCAAGAAGCTCTGGAACATAACGCTCCCAGCCCATAGCCATGATATGAAGCCCCTGGCACATGGGCTTTACGTCTTTTATAAAGTTCGCCATGAGCTCGACACTCTTGTGCGGCCGGTCCTCCTTCGACGCTTCCTTGAGGGGAGTAATCATCTCGTCAGGTACAACAACACCTGGAACGAAATTATTCATATAGTTGGCCATTCCTGCAGATTTAATAATGACTACACCGCAGAGAACCGGAACTTTGAATTTTTCGGCCTCCTTCATAAAGTTCTCAAATATTTTGGGGTCGTATATTGCCTGGGTTTGAAAAAATTTGGCGCCCGCCTCGATCTTCCTCTCCATCTTGATAAGCTGCATCTCCATAGGGTCTGCGCCCGGGGTGACGATCGCACCGGGAAATATTTCGTCGGGCATGCTCTCGAGTTCTTCACCGGCAAGATCCTTTCCTTTTATAAGCCCGCTGATAGCCATGAGCAGGCTTACGGAATCGAGATCGAATACCGGCATACTCTCCGGATGATCACCCGCGGTATTGTGATCTCCCGTCAGTGCGAGAATATTTCTAATACCGTGAACATAGGCGCCGAGAATATCTCCCTGTATTGCAAGCCTGTTTCTGTCACGGCAGGTTATTTGAAGTATCGGTTCAAGCCCGTCCTGAGCAAGCTTTGTGCAGACTGCCCAAGAGCTTATGCGCATGACCGAGCTCTGATTATCAGTGACATTTATCGCAACGACTCTGTCCCGGACATACGACACCTCTTTTTCCCAGCAGTGTGAAAGATCGTATCCCTTGGGCGGACCTATCTCTCCGGTTATGGTAAATTTCCCCTGTTCCAGACTTTCTTTCAATTTGCTCATCGATTATTCCTCCTTCTCTCCTTCGGTCTGCCCCGGCGCCTCGTATATGACTGCCTTCTCGAGCGCCCACCTTGTGGTATTCCTCTCCTTATCTGAAACATCCTGCTTTCTATAATCACGCAGTTTCGGTATTTTCTTCAGATTTTCAAGTTTTCCGAGCTCTTTTAACCTCTTGTAAATAAGGTACCAGCCGCAGTCACGCTTCTCTTCAACCTCGCACAATCCGTCGTGCTGGCCGCCGCACATACCATTCAAAAGGCTTTTCGAACAGGATGTAATCGGACATATGCCGCCGGTAAGCCCGAGATAGCAGGTACCGCAGCCTGCGCACCGCTCGTTTGAGGGCCACAAACCCTGCATACCCTGACTAGAAAGTGTGTCATTCGCCGGCACTGCGGGAAGATCGACCATAGCGGCAGTCGCCTGTACGCCGATCCCGCATGAAACGACAAGCATGGCATCCGCTGTTTCGAGCTGTTCGACTTTATAGCGCAGCTTGCTTCCGACAAGCACCTTGTTGCACAGAAAATCTATCATTGTATTACCGATAACTTTTTTATTCTTCTGGAGCAGTTCGGTAAGCTCATTGATTCTCGGCTCACCCCCCGAATCACATCCGATCGGGCATCCCCCGCAGGCAACGATAAACAAGCTGCTGTAATCGGAAAGAAGCTCAATCAGCTCTTCGGCAGGTTTTGGGACATTAACAACCATTACACTTCCTCCTTACATTAAAATCTGATCATTCACTGATGCAGTGCCACAACAATATTATCCGGATATCTTGCCTCCGGGGGTGCACATACCAAGAGTTTTTCAAAATCAGTTGAAGAGACATACCCTCGCTTTCGTGAAGTGGAGGAGATGCTGCTTACAGGCCATTTAACCGATACAGTTTCATTCACCTGGGAGCTGAATACCGTCTCCGGCCAGTTCCCTGGCAATCGCTTCTGCAGTATATGAAATCTTATTCTGCACCACCTCTGAAAGTCCGATTGTAAACTCTATCATATACGGTTCGATCCCGTAAAAAACAACCTCTTCAGGGATGTTCCCCGTCAAGCTTTCGAGCTTCAGTGCTTCGACGACACCCACATCATGCAGGGATATTGCCGGCTGAGTGCTCCGTACATCCTGGAGCCGAAACCGATACACAGTGCCCGGTTCTTTACCGCCCCGTGCAACGTCGACGATGATCAGTTTGTCGAACCTCTTCATATCGGAAACAAGAGCGAAAAAGGCGGTCCCGGCGTCGATTAGCTCCACATTTTGGATCCGCTTCTCGAGCTCCCTGATAACCTCTATGCCGGCGCCTTCATCTCCCATGAGAATATTGCCAACACCGACAACTGCAACCTTTTTCACTGACCTACACCACACGTATCGATGCGATACGTTCACCTTTCAAGCTGATTGTGTGAACCGAGCACGCGAGACACGGATCAAACGACCGGGCTATACGCACGAGCTCATATGGATTTTCAGAATCCTTCACCCTGGTCCCCAGAAGAGCCTGTTCCATGGGGCCCGGCTGCTCCTTATCGTCTTTCGGAGATCCGTTCCATGTTGTGGGGACAACGAGCTGATACCTCTCTATCTTTTTATCCTTAATTTTGATCCAGTGACCGAGGGCCCCCCGGGGACCGTCGACGATTCCCATCCCCTCTGCTTCATCCGGAATTTCATACACAGTGCATACCGGCTCACCGGGCTTCAGCTCAAGAACCCAGTCCGCCATTGTGTCGGCAACGACCTTTGCATCGAGCGCACGTGCTGCATGCCTTCCAAGCACCGAGTTGAGCGCCCCGATCTGAATCTTCAAATCACCGGTTACCGTGTCGATAGTATTCTTAACCTGCTTATTTCCGGAAAAATAAGCCACTACCCAGCGTGCAAGCGGCCCGACTTCATACACTTCTCCGCCGTACCGCGGAGAACGTATCCAGCTGTATCCTTCTGTCTTTCTCGCTTCGGGCTTTGTGTCTTCTTTCAGTGGATGACGAGGCTCGACATCCGCATACCACGAATGCTTCACGCTCTCGGTAATTTTATCCGTATCGAGGGGTGTCAACTTTGAGAGGCCTGCAACTGCACCCTGCTGAAAAAGCCTCTTTCTCTTTGAATAATCCGGGTTCTTCCCGTCAAGGTCGAATACCCCGTAACTGAGAAAATTGCCCGGCCCGCCGCCTATTTCAAAGTAATCAGGGTATGTTTTTGCGACGTTGATAACATCCGGGATATATATCGTGTCGATGAAGTTTCTTATTTTATTCAAACGCCATAGGAAACCTGTAATCTTGTCAACGGACGGATGCTCCGTTACACCGCCGGGAACGACGCTCGCGTTATGCGGCATCTTCCCGCCGAAAAGCGTCAGCATTTCGTGAGCAAGCCTTCTCATCTCCAGTGCCATGAGGTAATGCTTGACGAGGACCTGGTTGGTCTGCCTGTCAAACCGGTAATCACCCTCATAGCGCGGCGTAAATGGCGCAAGCTCTCCACGGGCTATAAAATCCTTCACCGCATTCATATCGTAATCATCGCCGCTGTAATCAGCCACCGCGGTTACATCCACGTAATCGAGCGCGGTAAGGTGATAGAAGTGGAGAATATGCGACTGCAGGTAGTTCGCACCGAGAATGAGGTTCCGCATTATTCTGCCGTTATCCGGCACCTTATCCGCTATCCCGAATGCGCTGTCCAGATTCAGCGTCGAGGCTGTACCGTGTATAGCCGGACAGACCCCGCATACACGCTGAGTAATACGCTGGGCATCTCTCGGATCTCTCCCCTGGAGAATAATCTCGAACCCCCTGAACAGCGTTCCCGAGCACCGCGCATCCTGCACCACCCCGTTTTCTACCGTGGCTTCTATCTTCATATGACCCTCAATACGTGTAATCGGGTCTATTGTGATCGTGGTTGCCATACTGACCTCCGTATATTATGAACGTGTCTTGATCTTGAATTTCTCGAGACCATCCTCGTCGATCTTTTCGAACATCGGTGCAAGTCTGTCATGGAAATCCGGTTCAACGCATCCGATGCACTGAGCACCGGAACCAATACACCAGTTCGTTCCATTATTCCATAATCTGATCGGACAGTCTGCGTAGGTTACCGGTCCTTTACATCCAATCTGATACAGACAGCCCGGCTCACTGGGATTTTTTGCAAACTGGCCGGCATCGAAGAATGCCCGCCTCGGGCAGTTGTCGTGGATGAGCGTCCCAAAAAAAGCCCTGGGTCTTCCTGCCTCGTCGAGCTTGTCGGCAGTGGGCAGCCCGTTTATGAGAATGTCAGCTATCGTACCGATCATCCAGTCCGGATGCGGCGGACAACCGGGTATATTGATGATCGGCTTGTCTATACCTTCGGATTTGAGAAAATCTTGCACTGAAACCGCGCCTGTCGGATTTGGGTCACCTGACGGAATTCCGCCGAATGACGCGCATGTTCCAACGGCCAGAACCGCCAACGCATCACGGGAAAGTTCCGATGCCATCTGCTTCATGGTCACCTCTTCCCCATCGGTCTCACCAAGACGGCAGTAGAGTCCGTCCTCCCCTGTTGGGATCGACCCATCAATTATAAGCACGTATCCATTGGGTTTTGCCTTTGCTGTTTCTCTCAATACCTTGATTACCGGTTCTCCCTGTCCGGCCATTATTGTTGCATGAAACTTCAGCGAAACATGTTTACCCGGTACAATGGGATCAACAAGGAGATTTTGAATACTCGGGTTTATCGCATTGAGAAGCGATACGGAGCATCCTGAACATGCAGATCCAGCTATGTACACAGCCGGAATTTCCACGACTTTTGACGACACTGTTACCCTCCTTCATTGTTTAATCACTGATGTTACCTCTGTATCAATTACTACACCGGTGTCTAGAATGCCCTGCTGTAGTAAAGAAGAGCATCCAAGGAGCCCGAATAACAATCGCTATACCGGGTGCCGGCATCCTTCGATAAATATATCAAATAATTATACTTTGATAACTATTTACTGCGAAAGGAGTTAAATTGTTTAAAAATTCACAATATTCTAAATGATTATATAGAGTGAACCGGCCAATGTCAAGCAGTTTTTCTTGTTTTTTAATACTACCGCGTAACTTTTGCTTCAAAAGACATTTTAAGTGCATTTTAAGCATGTTTGTGGGCTTGTTGATTACCTTATATTATTACGAGATTGCAATAAAATGGTAAAGTTTCGCTGTAGCATTAAAAAATCCGCCTATATTTCATCGCATATTAATTAAAAAGTGCCTGTGGCCCGTCATATACGCGATCAATTGATGAGCCATATGAGGGATATGCCCGTACAGTACACGTACATCCTGCAGAACATTCCGATAATAGAGCGCAAGCTCCGCCTCCCTGAACATAAGAGCGAAAAGGAGGGAAAGCAGGATAATTGACCAGGTAAAAATAATCATAATAGACGGCACATAACCGTATCTCTTGATATCAGGCTGATCGAGCTGCAAGTAATGCAGCGTCGCAACAATGTGAAATGACAGTGAAATTCCTGCAAGAAAGTAAAACAGTGCTGTCAACAGTCTGTGTGTGTAAAAAATACCGATCACCCTATAGATGAGCACAAAAGTAAAGGTATAAAGAGGAAAAGAATACGGCGCGAGAGCAATCAATATGTTAATTTTCTGTGTTTTTACATACGCGCGTTCTTTCTTGAAGGACACCCTTCTCACCCGTACACCGCTGAAAACCGCGAACAGCACATGTGAAAGTTCATGTTCTAATATGTAGCTCTTGACAGGAGCACCGGCGAGAAAATAAAAAGGGAAAAAGATTGAAAAACCGATAACCGACCACAGCATCTGAAATGTCAACCTTCGGCAGGCTAAAAAAAGAGTGGGAAAATTAACTATAAGAGCGACTAAAACGGGGATCCCCGCTATCGACAAAAGGAAAAGAACTCCTTTAACACCTCGGTTCCCCGTGTTACTTTTCAAGAATTTTATCCAGCATTTCCTGGGCCAGTTTCTTTGCGGCCGGTTCCTGATACTCATTGACAACCTTGCGGAAATACTGCTCTGCCCGGTCATACTCCTTCATCGTATAGTAGCAGTAGCCGATTTCATAGTTGGCCCATGCAAGGGCATTCTTATTATCCGAATAATTTTCGATGATAGCCTCATACGCTGATATTGCATATTGGTAGTGCTGCTCGTCAAATTCTTTCTGTGCGATTTTTTCATAATCGGTAATAGTAAGCGGCTGGCCATCCCTGTCCAGTACAGGTGGTTTTGAAGCGCATGAAAGAAGAAAAAAAAATACACCCGCCGTGAGAAACGCTGTACATAGTATATGCAGTTTTTTCATACTTTCCCGCTCCATTATTCTAAGTCAATTGTTTTCTACACAATAAATTAAAATAAGATGTTTTTATACGGAAAATGGCATATCCCGCCAGGGAAATGCGCCGCTTTCTATTATACTGTTAATAGGAGTAAATTTCGTCCTTGACGGGCAAGGTTTTTTTTAACTCTTTTATAAACGACTCCTCTTCTCCCATGGGGTCGTACTTGGGGCATGTACTGTACGACCTTCTTATAATCGAAAAATACTTGTACACCTTTTCCTCACCTGATGCCTTCTTCCACATTCCGCAGCTGCAGCGAACACGCAATACGTAGTTTTTCGTGCCCTCTATCCCCTGCTTGAACATAACACAGTGCGCGCAGTTTGCACAGTAGATCGTGATCATGCTCCTTTTGGTCTGCGGTAAAAACCGGCTGTATATTACAATATCAAGCTCTTGAAAAGCGGCGCAAGCCGCTTCGTGGCTGAGTATCAAACAGTAACTTGCTCGAAGTTACTTAGAAGCCAGGTTATGCACCAGGGCCGACCGCATATTAAAAAGTAACGTCTGTAAAAGTAACTTAAAAGTAAATCATAAAAGATAAAAGTCAACCATAAATTAAACGCCCTTACCCCATACCCAGTACTATATGAATGAAGATATTCAACGAGATAAAAGCCAAGGTACGAATGGACTTGACGGGGATGTGATTTGGTTTTATTATTGCTGACAGCATGTTTGTTTTGGGAACATACGACGTTTCGGGGGTGTAGCTCAGCTGGGAGAGCACTTGAATGGCATTCAAGGGGTCAGGGGTTCAAATCCCCTCACCTCCAAAACAGTTCACATCCACACTGTCTTCGAAATATGCGAGTTAACTTTCAATCGTAAAAGGTTCAAACCAATAAATGCCTGATGGTGCACCTGCCTAATGGTTGTTCCCTTAATTTCACAATGGCCAAAATGCCATGTAAAAGACATTGTCTTTTATAAAAACCGGTTTTTAAAAACCGGAGGATACCGGTACAAAATACTGGTATTTTAATGATTAAAACCATAACTTGAAAGGGCATCATTTTCGCCTGTTTAGACCGCAATTCTGCCTACTGCTCAAATAAACACCATTTTTATCCCTTGTAAAATGTATTTTTTTCTATTACAATAGGTGAAACACAATAAAAAGTATACGACACTCCTTTGACATGCACTGAGTTGCACGATTCTAAGATGAATATGCGGTATGTTTTCGATAACATGCAAGCAGCGGTCGACATTTTCACGATGCAAATCGTCCGAATAACAACCCTCTATGGAGAATAAAAAGTGAGCGATAATTCAAACCTCGACCCTGAAATAGCCGAGCTTCTCGGTATCAGTACAGAAGAAGATACATCAGAAGCAGAGATTGATTTCGGCTTTGAGGGGAACAAACCAGTTCCAAAAACTGAATTGAAACAGATAAATACTGAGAAGATTCTCGGCAACAAAAATTACTACCCGAAAATAATCGGCAGTGCCAGGGAATACGGGAGAAGGCTGCATGATATTATCTCAAAGTTTCTTAAAGCAGCGGACAAGGACGAAAAATCCATGTACCGTGAAAAGATCGTACCAGCATACTGGAACATGCTGTATTCTCTGGTTGGAAATTTTTTTAATAACCTGACGGGTGAAAAGCAGGCCCTGTTTCGATACGCGCTTCTCAATCCCTCCTTTATCGATGAAACCCAGAAAAACGTTCTACATAAAATTTGCAAAGACAAGGTATCATCAGAAAATGGCTATTTTATCGATGAGTGGCTTCTGAAAATAGGCAACGGAGACATTCATCCAAGCTCGGTCGATGAAACAAAGAAGACGGGGAAAAAGTCCCCCTCTGCAATACGGGGAAAGCTGGAAAGGAAAACCGGCGCGCGGGAGGCAGAAATTGCAAGCCTCAACCAGAAAATGGAACAGCACCTAATGATTGAACAGAGCCTAAAGAGCAGCATTTCCATCATTACCTCGCATAATAAGCTTCCAGAGTTCGGCGGTATTATCGCTCCCTACACCCAGGAGCAGAAAAAGGCGATTCTGCAGCTGCAGGATATACTGAAATCGCTTTTAAAGTCCGACAGGAATTTGGAGGGTTCATTCAACAGTCTGAAATCTCTCGATGGCGAAATCAAAAGCCTCAAAACACAGGGTGGAGAGACGGAAGTTGAAATTGACGTTAAAACTGTTGCAGAGGAGTTTTCTACACTCAGACAGATGGCTAAAATGACCGTCGGCCGTCAGGGCAACCACTTTCCATTTCTCTTTAAAACCTACATGCCGAAAAGTGATCTGGACATCTGCACGAAAACGCATCTTGAACAGGCGCTCAGCTATATAGAAAAAGCAGATCCCGGCGTTTTTATCAGAACCTACAAACAGGAGGAACACAGAATCGTTCCGCATTTTATCATAGTGCCCTCCTATGGAGATTTCGGCATCTGTTGGGAACCATTCGAAAGGGTAAACAAGGCAACAAGCAAGGGACGTATAGCTATACCGCTCTATCCGAAAAATCTTAAAACTGCTGTGCTTTACGCACTCGGGGATTTACGATGGCAAATAGCCAAGGAAAAAGCACTGCACTATTGGATGGAAGAGGGGTTGACCGGGTACTACTACGGCTATGCGCAGAAAACCAAATTAAAGGCTGACTTGAAGGAATCGTTCATACAGGACTATATACTCTGGATCGAATTCGAATCACAGGGTATGCAGAAGTTGAACAAGGAGGTACGATCGATTTTCTGGCGGTACATACCGTTCCCCCAGGACATGAAGGAGAAGCTGAAAAACCGAGGCTACTATTACGCCGAACTATATAAGAAAGATCAAAATAGAGCAATGTCCAGAGGTTATTGAGATACGGCCCCGGGAGGACGTATACTGCTTCTAAGTAACTTCGAGCAAGTTACTGATTGATACCTAGTCCCGGGAGGATGTATCCTGCCAAGGAAAGTCCCGCTAGGGATCGGCCGCGAAGTAATACATCCCGCTAGGGATACATCCCGCTAGGGATACATCCCGCTAGGGACATTCACTGGTGGGATCCACGCTGCTTCTAATACGTCCACAGCAGATCTTTTAAATGGCTGAAGTGTTCCCTGATTTTCCTGAGCGCCCGTATTTCTATCTGGCGCACCGTTTCAGGCGAAATCTTCAATTTTTCTCCGATATTTTTAAGCGTGTATTTTCTTCCATTTATAAAAGCGTATCGATACAGGAGAACGTCCCTTTCCTTTTCCGTTAAAATGGTGAGCATTTCCCTTGTCTTTTCCTTCAAATAGTTCCTCATTACGATTAAGTCGGGGTTGTATTTCGGGTCTTCAATAATATTCTTCAAAGAGCATGCATCCGATTCGCCGGTAGATTCGATTGACAGCACTTTATCCGGAAGCCTGAGTATGCTCCGTACTTCATCCTCGCCCATTTTAGTCTCATTCGACAGATCTGCAGTATCGGGTTTGATGCCATCTATTTTTGATAGGCGCTGCGATGCCTTTGTTATTTTTCTGAGCTTTTCCTCTTTCCGGTGCGGCAGCCGTATCATCTTGCTCTTATTGGCAAGGGCACGTGTGATGCACTGCTTGATCCAGAATGATGCGTAGGTGCTGAAACGAACGTTCTTTTTAAAATCGAACTTCTCGGCAGCCTTAATAAGACCAAGATTCCCCTCTTGAATAAGATCTATCATATCCATCTCCTGGGATGGATACCCCTTTGCAATTTTTACAACGAGCCTGAGATTGGACTTAATAAGGCGTTCCCTCGCCTTTCTGTCACCGTTCAGTATCCTCCGTGAAAGATTTTTCTCCTCATCAGCAGTTAAAAGGCGCCCGTTCCGTATACTCAGGAGATAGGAATTCAGGCAACTGCTGTATGAATCATCAACTCTCTCTAATTCTTTCACTATCATTTTTTTCTCCACCGCACTGGAGTTGCAATTAACATGCCATTAGTGGAGAAAAGACGTGCTTGTAATTATTTTAATATTAAGAGTTATATGTGTGCCAAAGAAACCCTGCTAATGAAGACGATACCTGTATGATTTTTTATAACATTATTCGACACATACGGTGTTCTGAGATGTAAATTTCAACCTGATGGGTAAAAACAACCCTTATTTTGGTCGATTTTGCTCTAAAGGCCTATGAATTTTTCTAAAAAAACCGACTTTTTCTATAACTTAAATGAAAAAAGAGGGAAAATGGAGAATAATTGCAGTATAACTAATTCTCTCTTCACCAAGTGGAATATTGGAATGATTTACATCTGTTTTCGTATGAAAAAATGAACAGCAATTGTATGATAAATCATACAATTCTTTTCTATAAATGGATATTGCCTGAAATTTGGGCGTGTAATAGAAGGGAAAAAGCTGCTTTATTCCTGGGTATTTTTAATGTTGTACTTCTTCCTGAATCTTTCTATCCGGCCTGCAGTATCCACAAGCTTCTGCTTCCCGGTAAAAAACGGATGGCATGCGGAGCATATTTCAACATGCTTTATGTCAACCGTAGACTGTGTCTCGATCTTGTTTCCGCAGGCACAGGTTATGACAACGTGTTTATACTCCGGATGTATGCCTTTTTTCATTTGAAACTCCACATCTATGGTTTTGTCCATTAAAATTTTGATATTTTGTACCGGAATTTTTTTAACAGACAATGAGCTTTTTCTTATCCATGACCCATCAAGTATTAAAGAATTTCGGTAAAACCATCAGGCAAGTGCGCCATCAGGCATTTATTGGTTTGAACCTTTTACGATTGAAAGTGCACTTGCCTATTTTTCTACTGACACTCCGAAAACCGGTATAGGCGAAAAAGTTCGATATTTCCATACCTTTTTCACGATAAGACGATCTCTGCCAGGTCGTTATAATGTAACATCAGGTTGTAAAATTGTCAATTGCGATAGTGAATTTCGACTCACACCGAGTTATTCATGGAACGGAGAAACGCGGCGTTATTCTTGGTTGCCTTCATCTTCTCGAGAAGCAGTTCCATAACCTCAATCTCATCCATTGTGTGGAGGACCTTTCTCAGCACCCAGAGCTTCTGCTGTTCTTCCTCCGAGAGGAGAAGTTCCTCTTTTCTGGTTCCTGATTTCCAGACGTCTATCGCAGGGAAAATTCTCCTCTCCACAAGCCGCCTGTCCAGATGAAGCTCCATGTTGCCCGTGCCCTTGAACTCCTCAAATATAACTTCGTCCATTCGGCTGCCCGTATCGATAAGCGCAGTGGCAAGAATCGTGAGACTGCCGCCCTCCTCGATATTTCTCGCGGCGCCGAAAAACCTCTTTGGTTTATGAAGCGCATTCGAATCGACACCACCTGAAAGTATCTTCCCGGAAGTGGGCACAACCTGATTATACGCCCGTGCAAGCCGCGTAATACTGTCTAACAGGATCACGACATCCCTTTTATGCTCAATAAGCCTTTTAGCCTTTTCTATCACCATTTCAGCAACCTGCACGTGACGGGTTGCAGGCTCATCGAATGTAGAGCTGACTACTTCTCCGTCAACATTCCGCTGCATGTCTGTAACTTCCTCCGGGCGCTCATCGATGAGGAGGACAATAAGCACAATTTCCGGGTGGTTTGTTGTAATTGAATTAGCGATATGCTGGATGAGAATAGTTTTTCCTGTCCTTGGAGGAGCAACAATAAGTCCTCTCTGCCCCATACCGATCGGCGTAAAGAGGTTTACTATCCGCATTGAGATATTGTCGGAGGTTGTTTCCAGGTTTATCCTGTCAATTGGGTAGAGGGGAGTTAAATTATCAAATAATATCCTCTTCTGCGCAACCTCGGGATCTTCGAAATTAACTGCTTCGACTCGAAGCAGGGCAAAAAACCGTTCATTTTCCTTGGGAGGCCGCACCTGCCCGGATACCGTATCTCCAGTCTTCAACCCAAATAAACGAATCTGTGACGGGGATACGTATATATCATCCGGGCCGGGAAGGTAGTTATAGCTCGGTGAACGTAAAAATCCGTACCCATCCTGAAGAATTTCAAGCACTCCAGAGGCAAAGATAAGCCCGTGTTTCTCGGTCTGCGCCTGCAGAATGGAGAAGATAAGATCCTGCTTCTTCATTCTGCTCGTTCCTTCTATTTTAAATTCGCGCGCAAGCGAAGAAAGACCCGATATTGTCATATTCGCAAGCTCATTGATGTTCAGTTTGGCAAAATTAATCTTTTTCTTCTCTTCGGCCTTCTTTTTCGTTTTCCTGATGACCGCAATCTTACCATTTTCCTTCGAAGCTGCCTGCTCCGTTTGGGCAGCTTCATCGGTTCGAGCAGAAACATAGTCCTCATCAGTTGCATCGTCCCCACCGTTGGTTTCACCACTGACGTCTCCACCACTGGTGTCTCCACC
>CAYSRJ010000009.1:62527-68941 GCA_964433545.1 uncultured Spirochaetota bacterium
CCCAAGAGGACTTGCCCCAAGAGGACTTGCACCACTTGCAATCGGATTAATTGGTTAGTATACATGATTTTTATTAAAACAACCCCGCCTCTGCTTAAATTCCGTAGAGCAGACAACCAATGTGGCTTTTTATGAGGTTTTATACAGCAGATCTAAGGTATGTATTTTTTATGAAACGTGTAAAAGCTCCACTTCTATGTAACATAGAATAAACAATCTTTATTACTCGGCCGCGAAATGGCATATCCCGTCAGGGACTTTTCCCAAGAAGACTTGCCCTGGGGGACTTACACCATTTCTCCTGTCAGGCACACGTTACTTTATACACAACAGTACAGACTTCCTGCTTTTACGCCGTCCCTTACCGACAGACTGTACTTTCAAGCTATTATATTATACGCGTCGTGTCAATATAAAATTTTTATTTCTCTAAATAATATCGCTAATTTTTTCAATCAGCTCCAGTACATCTTCATACAGCGGTTTCAATTCATACTCGATCATATCTCCAACGGATACCATATCTCCGTTTTTAAATGACTCTTCAATCTCCTTCAAACCTTTGGAAATACTCTCGATAACCTCCCGTATGATCTTTCCCGACACCCTGATTCCATCCATCCTGTCTTGGTGTTCCTGCATGAAGAACCCGAGCATGAACACGAGCTCATCGAGAAGCTCAGTAATAAATAAAATATCGTGCAATGCCGGAGCGTCTTTGCCGATTTGAAGATTTTTTCCTATGTTTTCAAATTTATCCACAGATCTCTGTGCTACACTGCATAGATCTGCAAGAACGGATTTATAAAACGCTTCCGTATTTTGTGGCTTGGACATGGATATACCGTTCTTGATTACCGTCCATATCGCCATCCTCGGCAGAACACGGAGAAATCCGTCCAGTATACCGGTTATTTCAGGCAAATCAGCCGTATCAATATAGTGCTTCTCAAACTTATGTACTGCAGTGTGAAGGCCACCGAGCATTTCCTGCAGTGAAACGCCATTTTCATCCAAAACAGCAAAATCTTTAATAAGAAGAAGACTACACGCGCAGGACAAGCCGTTTTCCACGAGCATCAGTCCCTCAAGGACGGCATCGTGATTTTCAATACGAGCAGACTGCAGATAGCGGCTTTTAAAATCGACTATGTACTCTCCAATTGTTTCCAGTGTATGGAGTGCATATTCAATCGGAGACAAGGTCTGAATCTTCAGCAGTGAAATCCCGTTTACTCCCTTATGGAGTGTTTCCGAAGGAGAATCCAGGGTAATACGCACGTCATCAGCGGATATCGAACTGATAACCCGGCCGTTTTTTAACACCCATTTTTCGACACTGTCAATAACTTCATTGAGGTTTTTTTCATTTTCAAGACTAAACTCGAGCTTCTCATTGTTTATAAGAATATCCATGCACTTATCTCCTACTTTGTCTTGAATTGATTCGAGAAGTTTTCAATCCTTTTCTGGTTCTGGTCCAGCTCATTGAGCGATTGCTGCATAAGTGTAAAATCCTTCTCAAGTTTTTTTCTATAATCTTCAAGGTGTACATTCCAGTCATCTATCTTTTTCTCTTCATCTTTAATCCTTCCATCCGTTGCCTTTACACGGTAAGCAACTATACCGTTTGTCGTATTGGTGTATCCTTTCAGAGTTTTTTCCAGGGTAAAAGCAACACCGTTATCAATAACGGCATCGTTATTCGTGTCTGCACCGAAGAGCTCTTTAATTGCTTCAGGATATTTGTTAAAGGATTCAACAAAGGTGTCCTCATCAACCTGCAGGTATCCGCCCTTGATGTCATTCCAGTCTGAGTTGACGGCTCCCATTGAAATACCGATTTGGGCAAGCAGGGAGAGCTCTTTACCCTTTTTAGTCGGATACGGGTTCATCATGATATTTTGCAGTTTATTCTTGAGTCCCATCACCGTAATATCCCCTGTTAGCACTCCCGCTTCGGTCTTGTCCTTAAGACTCTCCCCCGGAATAACTTTTGACTGCTTATTGATATACTCGAGCAGCTCGTTATAACCCTTCATGAGCTGAATGATCTGGTTTGTTATCTTTTCATAATCACGGTCGATAACAAGATCTATTTCCCTGTCTGTTTTACCCTTTATATCGAGCGTTACACCCTTGATAGCATCGTCTATCTGATTTCCTTCACGCTGTACCTTTACACCGTCGATATACACAACGGCATCCTGGGCCTTCTGAATGAGGTGCTTTGGAGAAATTCCCGGCCGGGCCGACTCGTCGACTATTTTGAGATCCGCATATTCGATCCGCCTGCCTGTATTTTTATTGACCATCAGCACGCTGGTGATCTTCTCACCCTCTGTGGCGATATCCGAAAGTCTGTAACTGTATTCTTTTTCGTCGGCGCCAAGTCCTCCAACTGCTATTTCATGCACAACGCCGTCAGTGTTTTTGAAGGCCAGAACAGTATTATCCACAACTTCCGCAGGCTTCGGTTTCTCCTGCTTCTCGGTTTCGATCCCCGAAACCGGGTTACCCCCAATGATATCGATGTCTTTGACCGTTACCTTGCCTATATTATTCAGCTTTGGAAAAACATGCGGTGCCTGGGCCTCCTCCTTTCGTGGCAATTCAACTGCTTTCATCCTGACCTTTACCATGATGGAGGGCCTGACCGCAACTTCCCGTCCTAGCGAAAACTCAACTTTTCCTTCAGGCTCAAGCGAAAGACGGTTATCCGTGAGTGCGAATTTCGTTTTTTGATCCGCCCGGGTTAGCCTTTCTGACGTAAAACGAGTATCGTATCCAATACCGGTTTTCTCCTCAAAAAGCCCGATACTTTTCAGGAACTGGAGTGTTTGGGGATCATCTGAAGCTATTGTATTATTTTTACCGGTCTTGTGTGTTTCAACAACCAGTACCGACGTTTTATCAGTGTCATGGGTTATTTTTGAAGTCAGGTAGTCTCCGGCCTGTCCGTTCAATGCATCGGACAGATTTTCTATACGGCCTCCGTTGAAAACCACGTCTATATCCGCGTCACCGATCTTCAGTTTAAGTGTTTGTCCGTTAAAGACAGTTGTATTGTCAACCGGGTCTGTAACAATTCTCTCTCTCTGTGCGGCCTGTTTGATTTTCACCGATGCTTTTGCAGGCTCTGCCGTACGTGCAGCCGTGGCTGTGAGGAAATCTTCAGCGCTGGAATGGGCTATTTTATCATCAAAGGGGGATCTAAAACTGTAGAGGGAACGGGCTGCATCCTGAACTGCTTTGATTTTGTTGCCGAGTGTGGACCAGGCGCTCTTCTGTTTATCGAATAGCTCTTTGGACTTTTCGAACTTGTCGAGCTTTTTACTCTCGACCTTTACAAGCTTCTCGATAATACCTTTAACATCTATATTACTAGATATTCCCGGCAGATTGATATCAGACATTGTACGTCCCGGAGCGTTATAGAAATTCCCTCCGGGTAATTCATCTGTCGCATCTCATCGACAAACTCAATCATCTTTCCTCGTCGACCAATAAACCGATCATCTCCTGAATCTTAGCCACGAGATGTAATAATTGCTCCGGAGGTATTTCTTTAATTACCTTATCGGTTTTCGTGTCGATTACCTTAACAACCACTCTGTTCGTCTCCTTATCAACCCTGAAGTCAAGTCGTTTGTTGAAGATATCTCCGGCGCTTCTCAGCTTTTCAATGGCCTCGTTGACAACCACTTTTCCTTCGGCTACATCACCTGCCTTCAGTGTGAAGGGAGCGGCATCCTCCTTTTCGACTGTTGCGGTCCTGTAAGTCGGCATTCGTTTTTTTGCAATTAAAAGTGAATTCAACTCAGGTGGTTTATTGTCGTTGATTATGTCAATACCCATCTTTTTCACCTCCATTCTATTTCATTGAGCAGCTGTTCAATATTGCTCTCATTATAAAATCCTGCGGCCATAAAGGCCGCAGGTCTGCGATCGGTTTACAGCCTAATCCAAAAGCTTCAAAACTGATTCCGGCATCAGATTGGCCTGCATCAGCATTGCCGTAGCCGATTTCTCGAGAATCTTGAGACGCATGAAGTTCACGATTTCAGAAGCCATATCAGTATCCCGGATCCTCGATTCAGCGGCCTGCAGGTTCTCTTCTGCAACCGCGAGGTTGTTTATTACATGCTCGAGCCTGTTCTGTACCGCTCCAAAAACAGCACGCTGCTTTGAAACGATATCGACGGCCCTGTCAACCCTCGCAATTGATTTATTCGCCGCATCAACACTGCTCATCGAGATGCCGGATATGCCTATGGCAGCAGACGTCATCGTCTTCATGCCAACCGTAATCGATTGACCCTCATTTGGTCCGATTTGAAAGCGAAAACTTTTTTTTGAACCGTCAAGGATCTTATACCGATTAAACTCGGTGGTTTCAGCTATCCGGTCAACCTCGGCAACCAGCTGCGAGACTTCAACCTGAATGAGGCTTCTGTCCTCGTCGGTATACACACTATTTGCCGACTGCACCGACAGCTCTCTCAAACGGTGAAGAATGGCATGGACCTCCTGCAAAGACCCTTCAGCAGTCTGGATAAAGGAGATGCTGTCAAGAGCATTCTCCCGCGCCTGCTTTGTGCCGCGAATCTGAGATCTCAGCGTTTCTGATACAGCCAATCCTGAAGCATCGTCACCAGCTCTGTTAATACGCATCCCGGATGCAAGTTTCTCGATGGACTTCGAAATATTTCTCTCGTCTCTCGACAGCATCCGGTTTACGAAGACAGCGGATATATTATGGTTAATGATCATATAATCTCCTCCCTCCGTAGAGATTTTAATGCTCAGCTATCCATAGACTGTCTTTCACAGCACGGCGAAGTGTTGAGGTATCCACACCGATCACAGCACACCTTTCTCACGACACCGCTGTAAAACATACACTCGAGAGCCCGTCCACAGGAGATTTACTCCCTCCTGCAGGAACAGGTTTCAATGTATGACCTGAAATAGGCTTTTTTTCGCCACCCCCTCTCTTCTGCCAGACCGCAATTCCAGTCCTCGTCAGGACCAGTCCTCATCAGGACCAGCCCTCATCAGAATCCATCCTCACCAGGACTCCTTACCCGAGAAGCTGAAGAACTGATTTAGGTTGCAAATTGGCCTGAGCCAACATTGCTGTACCTGACTGAACGAGAATCGTGTCTTTCACAAACTCAACCATCTGTGTCGCCATATCGGTATCACGGATGAGCGATTCCGCAGCCTGGATATTCTCAGCACCGACAAGAACTCCCTTCACTGCCATTTCGAAGCGGTTCTGATAGGCACCAAGGTCCGCTCGCTGGCTTGACACTCTTGTGAGCGCTTCATCTACAGTCCCGATAACAGAATTGGCCTGACCTGGGGTTGAAATACTTATCGCCCTTCCGTCGACTTTCAGGGCGAGTGCATCTGAGGTCATTGTCCCTATGTAGGCTCTCTCCCGCTGATCCATATTGGCACCGATGTGAAACCACATCGAGGCAGTGGGAATGCCGCCATGGGAAGGATTTGCAAATGCACCGGTCAGCATATTGTATCCGTTGAACTGGGCATGTGATGCAATTCTGTCGACCTCATCCACAAGCTGCGATACTTCAACCTGTATCTGCATTCTGTCGGCATCGGAATAGATACCATTTGCAGATTGAACCGCCAGCTCTCTGATCCGGTGAAGAATATCCTGCGATTCCTGCAGGTAGCCTTCGGTTGTCTGGATGAAACTAACGGCATTCTCTATGTTACGTGCCGCCTGTTTCAATCCACGTATCTGGGACCGCATCTTTTCAGATACGGCCAGACCGGAGGCGTCATCACCGGCCCGCGTAATCCGTTCTCCTGATGCCAGTTTAGCAATATCCTTGTCAACATCGAGGTTTTTGAACTTCAGGATACGGTTGGCGTAGAGAGCACTCATGTTGTGGTTGATAATCATTCAGCTACCCTCCTTGATAGGTTTTGTGCTTCCCTGCACGGTTTTTTTCAAGGCACACTCCTTGAAGTCGTAGACCTTGAAAGCAGAAGAATATACTCCGATGCGCGCCTCGTTTCATTCTCCCGTTCCGATCTGTTCCCATATCATAATGGAAACGCAATCGTTTTACCGCATGAAGGCCAGCAACTAACAGTAGGCCCCCGAATGAGGCAGGACTCAAAAGCGGCTCAAGCCGCTTCGCGGCTGAGTATCAAATAGTAACTTGCTCGAAGTTACTTAGAAGCCTCACGGGGAAAGCCAGTTTGGCCCCCCTTATACGCCATTTCCAACAGGAAAATCCGCCTCCTCATAATCATTGGGAGGTTTGATTTCATGCACCGTGAACAAGGCGCGTGAAAAAGGCAGGGGGCGTAGGATAAGTTACTGGCATACCTGTCACCATGGCAGGCCATCGTCATGGCAGGCCATCGTCATGG